>DATJTT010000040.1:0-79491 GCA_035503075.1 Solirubrobacteraceae bacterium | reverse complement strand
CCCAAACGAGGGCAGTCACTCGCGGACGCGATCGCCGAATACGACGCCGCCGGCTTCAACGCGATCAACTTCCTCGAGTTCACCTTCATACCCACGCGCGAGTCACCCGACCACGACCGCCCCGACTTCCAGAAGACGATGAGGTGGTATTACCCTGTGCTTCCGAGGTTTCCTCACCGCCTGAACGCATGGAAGCGCCAGGACGCCCCGGTGGAGCTACAGCTCGGCGGACATGTGGTCGACTTCCCGGGCTTGAAAATGGCGCCGACGTCCCTGTACATGCGCCACTACATGTATTTGAGCGAGGCGCACGCGCTTGAAAAGTTCGTGCGCCGCGGCTACGCCGCCGACGAGGTCGAGCGCGGCTGGCACCGCTGGCGCTCGAAGGTCCGACCCGAGCACATCCGGCTGCCCTCCGAGCGCCAGCTGCGCCGCTATGAGGCCGATCATCTGCTCGACCCCTCGAAACCGCGCAAGCGACACCTGCTCGAGGATCGCGTCGAGGGCGGGAGGACGTCGGCCGAGCTCAAGCGCATGTGGCGGCGGGCGAAGCGCCTGCGCTAGCTTCACGCCTTCACCGCCACGCCGCCGCGGCGCGGATCGCCCGCCCCGTCGATCCGCGGCCCGCTGCGCAACGCTGCCTGGACGCCGCCGAAGAACAGGTTGAGAGCGCCGAAGCGGACGATGCGCGCGCCTGAGCCGAGCCCCTGGACGTCGATCCCGGGCTCGGCGAAGACGACGCCGTCCTCGAGGTGCACCCGCGGAGCCTCGACCGCGTCCCGCACGGACAGGCCGTGGTCGACGACGCCGACGATCGTCTGCAAGAGCGCCGAGCGGATCCGGTTGGAGCCGGCGCTGCCCAGCACGAGCTCGACCTCCCCGTCGCGCGTCACCACCGACGGCGCCATCATGCTCGGCATGCGCCGCCCCGCCGGGTGCAGGTGAAAGCCCAGCGGGTTCAGATCCTGCTCGCCCATCACGTTGTTCAGGTGCATGCCGGTCCCCGGCACGATCACCCCCGAGCCCTCGCCGTTGGTGCACGTGGCGCTGCACGCGCAGCCGTGACCGTCGAGCACGGAGATGTGCGTGGTCGAGCCAAGCCGCGAGGCGAGAAAGCGCGTGAGGAACCCCTCCTGCTCGAGCCCCTCGAGGAACTCCGGAGTGCGCTCGGACTGCGCCGCGGCCATCGCGTCGATCACCGAGCGCAGGCTCGGCGGCGCGGGCTCGCGATCGAGCAGCGCGAGCGCGTACGCGAGCAGCGTGCCCCCCGCGGAGGGCGGTGGGTTGGTGAGGACGCGCCGGTCGCGGTAGGCGACGTCGATCGGCTCGCGCTCGATCGCCCGGTAGCCCGCCAGGTCGCCCGGCTGCAGCGAGCCGCCGCGCTCGTTCAGCCACGCGCACACCGCGCGCGCGATCTCGCCGGTGTAGAACGGCTCCTGCCCCTCGCGCGCGAGGCGCAGGAGCGCGTCGCCGAGCTCGGGGTTGCGCAGCACCCCGCCCTCGTGCAGCGGCTGCCCGCCTGGCGCCCACAGCGCGGCGCACTCGGGTGTCGAGGACAGCAGCTCGACGAGGATCTCCGCGACGTAGGCCTGGCCGTGGTTGAGCGCGACCCCCTCGCGCGCAAGCCGCGCCGCGGGCGCCGCGAGCTCCTCCAGCGGCATCGTCCCCCAGCGGCGCGCCGCCTCGCACACGCCGGCGGGCGCGCCGTAGACGCCACACGAGGCCGGGCCGATGTAGAAGACCTGCTCGGCGTTCCCGAAGGACACGTCGATCGCCTGCAGCTCGGCCTCCGAGCCGTCGCCCGCGCGCGTCGGCGCCTGCACGAAGAAGTCGAGCAGCGCGGGTCGCACGCCGCCGCCGGCCACCAGCAGGTAGCCGCCGGCGCCCAGGCCGGTGAGCAACTGCTCGGCCACGAACGACGTGAGCATCGCGCCGAGCGCCGCGTCGACCGCGTTGCCGCCTTCGCGCAGCACCCGCGCGCCGGCCTGCGCCGTCAGCGGGTGACCGGCGGCGACGACTCCTCGCTCGGCTTCGCTCATTGCTGAGCGATACCACAGCGGCGCAAGAGGCGCCGGCGCGTCCTCAGAAGTTGGGCAGGAACTCGGGCACGTCCATCTCATCGACGGACAACCCGCGACGGCGCCGGGGACCCGCGACGGGCTCGCGCTCGGCGCGCGTCGGCGCGGCGCGCGCCAGCTTCAGCTCGCCAGCCGGCTCGCGATAGCGGTTGGCGCTCTTGCGCCGGCCCTCCTCGCCGTAGCCGGTGGCCACGACGGTGACCCACACCTGGTCGTCGAGCTTCTCGTCGACCATCGCCCCGAAGATGATGTTCGCGTCCGGGTGCGCGGCCTCGGAGACCGACTTGGCGGCCTCGTTGACCTCCCACAGCGAGAGGTTCTCGCCCCCGGTTATCGACAGCAGGATCGAGCGCGCGCCCTCCATCGAGGTTTCCAGCAGCGGCGAGGAGACCGCCTGCATGGCCGCCTCGGTCGCGCGGTTCTCGCCGACGCCCATCCCGATTCCGAGCAGCGCGCTGCCCGCCTCGCTCATGATCGTGCGCACGTCGGCGAAGTCGAGGTTGATCAGGCCGGGAAGCGTGACCAGGTCTGAGATCCCCTGGACGCCCTGGCGCAGCACGTCGTCGGCCACCCGGAACGCCTCGACCATCGCGGTCTGCCGGTCGAGCACCGACAGCAGGCGGTTGTTGGGAACGACGATCAGGGTGTCGACCTCTTCGGCCAGCGCGCCGACGCCGCGCTCGGCCTGCTCGCCGCGGCGCGAGCCCTCGAAGCCGAACGGCTTGGTGACGATCGCGACCGTCAGCGCACCGACTTCGCGCGCGATGCGCGCGACGATCGGCGCGGCGCCGGTGCCCGTGCCGCCGCCGGCGCCGGCGGTGATGAAGATCATGTCCGAGCCCTTCAGCAGAGCCTTGATGCGGTCGTAGTCCTCCATCGCCGCCTGGCGCCCGATGTTCGCGTCCGAGCCCGAGCCGAGCCCGCGCGTGAGCTCGCAGCCGATGTGCAGCGTGATGTCGGCCGTGGACTGCTGCAGCGACTGCACGTCCGTGTTGACGGCGACGAACTCGATGCCCTCGACCTCCGCCTCGACCATCCGGTTGACCGCGTTCACACCTCCGCCGCCCACGCCGACGACGCGAATCACCGGCTGCCCGGTCGGCGCCGGGTCGTTGCGCAGGCGCGGGTCGGCAAAGCCCGCGGCGAGGGCGGGCTCGCGTGCCGGGCGCTCCATCAGGCTCTCCTGTATCTCCGAGGAGAACGCGTGGCGCAGGCGCTCCTGCGGGGAGGGTATTCGCAGGTCGCGCTCCGCCTCGGCGACCGGGGCGTCGAGCGCCGGATGGGGGGGAGCGCCGGAGCGTTGGGCGCCCGCGCCGGTCATGCGCTGGGACTCGCCCGCGCGCTCCTGCGCGGCCACGTCCTCGCGCCCGGCCGGGCGCGCGCCGTCGTCCGCGACTTCGTCTTCGGTCTTGCGGAAGAGCGCCGCGAGCGGACCTTCGCGCATGCTCGCGCGCCTAGGCCCGGCCACCGGCGAGCACCTCCTCCCTGCTGTTCGCCAGCACCTCCTGGGCGAGTTGACGGTAGGACTGGGCGGCGACGCCGTCGGGCTCGTACTTGAGCACGGACATCCCCTTCACGGGCGCCTCGGCGAAACGGACCGTCTTGCGGATGCGCGAGGCGAACACGCGATCGCCGAAGTTTTCCTCGAGGATCTCGATCGCCTCCTTCGCGTGGATCGTGCGCGAGTCCACCAAGGTGGGCAGGATACCCTCGATGTCGACGCTCGGATTGAGGTTCTCGCGGATCATCGCGAGTGTGTTCTGGAGCTGGATGAGGCCGCGCATGGACAGATACTCGCACTGCACGGGGACGATCACCTTGTCGGCGGCGGTCAGGGCGTTGATCGTCAACAGGCCGAGGCTCGGCGGCGTGTCGATGCAGATGAAGTCGTAGTCCTCGCGGATCGGCTCGAAGGCCTTCTGCAGCGCGCGCTCGCGACCGATCATCGTCGACATCGCGATCTCGGCGCCCGCGAGGTCGATCGACGCGCACGCCACGTCGACCTCGCGGCGGCGGATCACCTCGCGGATCGAGACGCGGTGCACGAGCACGTCGTACATGGATTTCTCCAGCGTGTCCGGATCGATGCCCTGGGACATGGTCAGGTTGCCCTGCGGGTCCATGTCCACGCACAGCACCCGGTGGCCCTCCTCCGCGAACGCGGCGGCGAGGTTGAGCGTCGTCGTCGTCTTGGCCACGCCGCCCTTCTGGTTGGCGAACGCGATCACCTTGGCCCTGCCGTCCACGCTGGCTCCGATGCTCGATTGCTGGAAAGCCCGTCCGGTGGGTATTCGCATGCGGCGAGACGATTCCTGCACGCGAACTACGATCCCAGGCGATGCCTGCGAGCGCCTCCGACAGCCCTCGCGGCCTGCGCGCTCGCGTGCACGGCAAGCGCGTGCTCGTGTGCATGGGCGCGGGCGGTGTGGGCAAGACGACGACCTCGGCGGCGCTCGCCCTGGGGCTGGCGCTGCGCGGCCAGAAGGTCGCGGTCGTCACGATCGACCCGGCCAGGCGGCTGGCCTCGGCGCTCGGACTCGGCGAGCTGCCATCGCAGCCGCGCCGAGTGCAGCCGGCGCTGTTCGCCGAGCACGGCATCGAGATCGACGGCGAGCTGTGGGCGATGATGCTCGACGCCAAGCGCACCTTCGACGAGCTGATCGCGCGCCTGGCTCCCGACGAGCATGCCCGCGAGGAGATCCTCGCCAACCCGGTCTATCGCGAGCTTTCGACGGCGGTAGCCGGCTCGCACGAGCTGAGCGCGATCGCAAAGCTGTACGAGCTCTACGAGGAGCACGACTTCGACGTGATCGTCCTCGACACGCCGCCGTCGCGCAACGCGCTCGACTTCCTGGACGCTCCGGGACGCCTGCTGGGATTCCTGGAAGGACGCGCGCTGCAGGTGTTCCTGCGTCCGGGCGGCCTGAGCGCGCGCCTGTTCGGTCGCGGCACCGCCCTCGTGTTCGCGATCTTCGCGCGTGTCACCGGGGTTGACATGCTGGGCGAGCTGTCGCGCTTCTTCCGCTCGCTCTCGGGTGTGATCGACGGTTTCGGCGAGCGTACCCGCAACGTAGCGAGCCTCCTGCGCGACCCGCACACGAGCTTCGTGATCGTCACCTCGCCCGAGCGCGAGCCCGCGCGCGAGGCGCGCTTCCTGATTCGGCGCCTGCACGCGAGCGGGATGCACGTGCAGGAGCTGATCGTCAACCGCGTGCACGCGCACCGCCTGCACGGCTTCAGCGAGGCGCGGGTCGCGGAGCTGCTCAGCCAGCAGCTCGGCGAGCGCATGGCTGCTCGGGTCGCGAGCAATCTCGCCGACTTCGACACGCTCGCGCGCCGCGACCGCGACACGGTCGCGAGCCTCTCGCGGGCGTGGAGCACGGACCCGGCCGGCCCCCCGCCGATCGAGGTCCCGCAGCTAGATCAGGAGATCCAGGATCTCCTCGGATTGGCGCATGTCGCCGAGCATCTGTTCGACTGAGCCCGCCGCGGCCTGCACGGCGGGCGCGCCCGGCGGCGGCGCGCTGTCCTCCGCCGGCGCCAGCAACAGCTGGTCGGCGAAGCCGACCAGGTCGGGATCGAGATGGCCGCAGATCACATCCCGCAGCAGCGCGCGCAAGTGGTTGGAGACGTCCCGCGCCAGCTCCTGGAGTCCGGCGCCGGCGGCTGCGGTCCCCGCGATCAGCTCGCGCTCCAGCGCCAGCGCAGCCAGCACCCGCTCGGTCAGGGCCAGGCGGTCGCCGGGAGTCGCGCACAGTGCCGCCAGACGTCCGGGCAACAGGCCGCTCGCCGGGCCCTCGGGCTCGAGCAGCACGCGCAGCGCGAGCAGGTGATCGGTGAGCGCCTCGAACGGGCTCGGGCGCTCGCAGCCGAGCTCGAAGCGCCTGAGCGCCCACGCGAGCTCGTTGCCATGCGGCGCGCGCCGCGAGACCAGGTTGCAGAAGGCGCGCAGCTCGTCCTCCTGCTCGGCGCTCACCACGAGCATCCCGTGTGGACGCCCGCCGGCGCCGAGCGCGAGCGCTCCCCAGCGGCCCTCGCCGACGCGCACCCAGGCGAGCGCGCCGAGCGACACGCGCCCGTCGCCGAACAGCCGCAGCGCGCGCAACAGGTCCTTGAGCACCGCGCGCCCCCGCGCGATCGCCTCGAGCGGCTCCCCCTCCCCGGCGTCCAGCACGACCGCCAGATGCTCGGGGCCGGAGCCGTCGCCGGAGCCGAGCGCGCCTTCGGGCAGCCCCTCGAGCTCGTTCGGGCGCGCGATCGTCAGGCCCCGCGTGAGCGGCAGCTCGGGCGAGCCGATCGTGAGCCCGTGCAGCGTCGCGACCAGTGTGACGGCGCTCGCGCCCGCGACGGCCGAGCTGTGCAGGCGCTCGAGCGCGCTCTGCAGCCGCTCGGGACGAAGTTCGAAGTCGCTCTGTTCTTCGAACACGTCCCACAGCAGCGCCTGCATCGCCGCGCGTACGCGCCGCGCGAGCTCGCCGCGCGGGGGCTCGGCGCTGACGCCGGCCAGATAGCGATCGAGGCCGTCGTAGCTCGCGAGCAGGCGCGCGGCCTCGGCGTGGCTGGGTAGGCGCTCGAGTCCGCTCATGCGCGCCGCGATGAACTCGGCGGTCAGCGCCCGGTAGCAGTACAGCGCGGTGCCCGCGAGACCCCGCCGCGCGGTCCGCGGCTCGAGCTCGAACTGCACCTCGGCGCCGGCGAGCACCTCGGCGTGCAAGTGGTTGGCAGCCGCTTCGATGAACTCGGTGAGGGCCGCGTGCAGCTGTGATGAGCGCATGGTTGCGCTGAGTTCGGCGTCGCCCGGCCACACTCCTGCCCGGCGCAGCCCGGCTTGCACGCGCGGGTGGGGCGAGGGCGCTGACGCGCCCCGTGCTCAGGGGCCCGGGCTCGTGCCGGCGGCGGTCAGCCACGGCGGGCTCACCCCGAGCCGGGCGCTCAGCCGCTGCGCATCGTGCGCGAAGTGCTCGCGCAGGCGCTCGACAGCGTCCTCGTCGGGCTCGCACGCGCTCGCGCCGTTCGTCTCGGCGCCCGCGCGCCTGTTCCACAGGGCGATCCGAAACGCAAGGCGTTCGTATGGGTGCCTGATGCGTCGCTGCGCCGCCTGCGGGATCATGTGCCAGACGGCGCGCGCGCGCGCGTCGCCAGTCAGCGCGCGCTGCACTCCCTGGGGGCTGAGGCGGGTGGTCGGTCCCAGCCAGGGGATCTTGCGCTCGCTTGCGCCTTGGCGGTAGCGCGTCCCGATGTTCGGCGGCTCGAAGTCCTCGCGTACGCCGATGAAGCGCTCGATCCGCGCGAGCACGCCGGCCGGATCGCGCTCGAGCTCCTCGGTGAAGGTGACGAGCAGCTGCTCGCGAGGGAAGACGTCGAGGTAGCCGCCGAGGATGCGACCGTACTCGCCCCAGACGACGTAGCCGGTCGACTCCTCGGGGCTGCGGCGCGCGCGCTCGAGCATCTCCGGACGCAGCAGCCGATCGATCGCGTCGCTGAACGAGCGCCGCTCCAGACCCTCCATCGCCTGCATCCGATGATGCGAGCGGGCCCGCTGCACCGGATCGCGCAGGATCGCGATCAAGCGCACGTCAGGCAGGCGCGCGCGGATCCGCTCGGGGACCGTGCGCTCGTCGTACTCGCCGGCGGCGAGATTGTCGATCGCCGACTGGTACACGCCGCCGGCCATGTAATGGGTGGTCACGGTGCCCCACTTGCGCGCGGGATCGACGAGCGCGAGTTTCCTCATATACGTGCCCCAGCCGAGCTCGACGATGCCGTCGTGGCTGAAATAGGGCGCCTCCTTGCCGGCCGGGAGCGTGATTTCCGGGTGCAGCCGCAGGTACTCGAACAGGGAGGTCGTACCGGACTTCTGCGCGCCTATGACGATGAAGTCCAGCACGTCCTTGGCGGTCTGCATGGGGCGTCAAGGCTAGCGAAGGAGCCGCCGGGCAGCCGGCCGCTAGGCAGCGGCCAGCGCGTGCTGCCCGGGCAGCCGAGCCGAGCCTGCGCGCTCGGCACACTCGGCCCCCAGCCAGTGTTCGCCGTACGCGCGCATGTCGTCGATGATCGGCAGCAGCGCACGCCCCTTCTCGGTCAGCGCGTACTCGACCCGCGGCGGCACCTCGGCGTAGGTGTGGCGCTCGAGGATTCCCTGCTCCTCGAGCGCGCGCAGGCGCAGCGAGAGCGTGCGCGGGCTGATTCCGGCGAGCGAGCGTTCGAGCTCGCAGAAGCGCGAGCAGCCCTCGCCCAGGTCGCGCACGAGCAGCAGCGTCCACTTCCCGCACACGATCTCGGCGGTCATGCACACCGGACAGGTCTCATCGACAGCCATCTCACCCTTTACTTTACCAACTGAAGTGTTGAGGGAGCCGCGCCTTCGCGGCGAACCGCGGCGTCGCGTCCGGGGGATCCGCGGGCCGGAGGTTTGCCACTAGCGCCATCGGGTAGTAGCGTCGTCTCATGTGCCCGATGATGGACGCCGGCGACGGCGTGCTACGCGAGACGCTGTGGCTGACGCTGACCCCCGATGAGGCGCGCGAGCTGATCGCCTCGCTCAGCGGATGGCTGGTGAAGCGCCCGGACGATCCCGAATGGCATTGCCACGTCGTGGACGACTACGGCCGGATCCTGACGGTCGACCTGATGGAGCCGGACGATCCGCGCTTCGTCGCTCCCTCCTCGCAGACCTCCGAGCAGTAGCGCTCCCGACCCCCAGGGAGACGCGCGTGGGGCCGATTGCCGTGATCAGGCGGTCGTGAGCGAGGGGTTGGCGGCGGCCTCGCGCTTGGCCTCGGCCGAGGCGACGTCATCCATGGTCGTGCCCCGGCGCCCGTCGGCCTGCATCAGCAGCTTGAAGTCGTGCGGGCTCGAAGCGACGCGCATCGCGTCCTCGAAGGTCACCCGGCCGGCCTTCACGTGACCGAAGAGAGCCTGGTCGAAGGTCTGCATGCCGTAATAGCCGCCCGAGGTGATCACCTCGACGAGTTTGCCCGTCTGCGAAGGATCGACGATCATGTCACGCACCCGCCCGGTCATACGCAGGATCTCGCAGACCGCCACGCGGCCGCCGTCGGCGCCCGGCACCAGTCGCTGGGAGATCACGCCCTTGACCGTGCCCGCGATCATGCTGCGCGCCTGCCCGTGCTGGTGCGGAGGGAAGAAGTCGAGCATGCGGTTGATCGACTCGGTCGCGTCGACCGTGTGGATGGTCGAGAGCACGAGGTGCCCGGTCTCGGCCGCCGACAGCGCGGTCTGGACGGTCTCCTCGTCGCGCATCTCGCCGACCAGGATCACGTCGGGGTCCTGGCGCAGAACCCTGCGCAGGGCGCGCTTGAACGAGGCGGTGTCCATGCCGACCTCGCGCTGGTTGATCACCGAGCGCACGTCGCCGTGAACGAACTCGATCGGGTCCTCGATCGTGACGATGTGCTTGCTCATCGTGTGGTTCATGTGGTCGATCATCGCCGCCAGCGTCGTCGACTTTCCCGAGCCGGTCGTGCCGGTGAGCAGCACGATTCCGCGCTCCTCCTCCGCCAGTTCGCGCACCACGTCGGGGAGCGAGAGGTCCTCGATCGTGCTGATGTGGTGGGGAATCGCGCGACAGGCCATCGAGATCACGCCGCGCTGCTGGAACGCGTTGATCCTGTAGCGGGCGACGTCGGGGATTTCGAAGGAGAAGTCGACCTCGTGCTCGCGGGCGAACTCCCCCAGCTTGGCTTCGTCGGTGAGCAGCGTCCTGAGTGCCCCGTCGGTGTCTTCGGCGCTCAGCTGCGGCACGCTCTGCTCGAGCGTAAGCTCGCCGTTGAGCCGGTACAGCGGCGCGGAGCCCACCTTCAGGTGCAGGTCCGAGCCGCCTTTCTCGACGAGCTCACGCAGCGCGGCTTGGACGTCGAACATACCGCCCTGATCGGCAATCTCCGCCCGCGGCTTGAGCGCCGCCCGGCGGGTCGTGGACGGCTACGCCACGTCGCGGAGCTTCTGGGCCTCCGCGAGCGACTGGAGCTTCTTCAGCGACTGGTTCTCGATCTGGCGGATGCGCTCGCGCGTGACGTTGAACGTGCGGCCGACCTCGTCGAGCGTGCGCGGATGCTCGCCGCCCAGGCCATAGCGCAGCTCGAGCACGCGCCGTTCGCGATAGGAGAGGTTCTCGAGCGCCTCGCGCAGAGCCTCCTTGGTGAGGATCTCGGCGGCGCGCTCGTACGGGGACTCGGCGCGCTCGTCGGCGATGAACTGCCCGAACTCCGACTCCTCCTCATCGCCCACCGGCTTCTCCAGCGACACCGGCGCCTGGGCAGAGCGCTTGATCGAATCGACCTCCTCGGGATCGATGCCGGTGACGTCCGCGATCTCCTGAGCCGACGGCTCGCGCCCGAGCTCGGTCACGAGCTTGCGCTCGGCGCGCCCGATCTTGTTGAGCTTCTCGACCACGTGCACCGGGATCCGGATCGTCCGCGCCTTGTCGGCCAGCGCCCTGGCGATCGCCTGGCGGATCCACCAGGTCGCGTACGTCGAGAACTTGAAGCCCTTGCGGTAGTCGAACTTCTCGGCGGCGCGCACCAGGCCGAGCGTGCCCTCCTGGATCAGGTCGAGGAACGGCAACCCCTGGTTGCGGTAGTTCTTGGCGATCGACACCACCAGACGCAGGTTCGACTCGACCATCTTCTGCTTGGCGTCCAGGTCGCCGCGCTCGATCCGCTTTGCGAGGTCGACCTCCTCTTGGGCGGTCAGCAGCCGGACCTTGCCGATGTCCTTGAGGAACAGCTGCAGCGAGTCGGTCGTCATGTCCGGCTTGAGGTCGAGCGCGGTTTTGGCTTTGCGCCGGCCGCGCTTGTCCGGCGCGCGCTCCAGCTGCGCGGAGGCGGCGATCGCGGGATCGATGTCCTCGACGAGCTCGATCTCGGCGCGCTCGAGGAAGCCGTGCAGCTCTTCGACGTCCGCCTCGTCGAGGTCGAGCTCGGACATCGCCCGGGTTATCTCGGCGTAGGACAGCACGCCCACCTGCTGGCCCTTGGCCAGCAGGCCCTTGACCTCATCCAGCTCCTGCAGCTCGACTACTGACATTCGTGTTTCCATTTCGTACGCAATCGACGACCGAGGGCGAGAGGAGCCCGTGAAGATTATGGCTGAGAGCACCGACTAGATTCGACAGCGGGTCGCGCCCGCGCCGACGTTGCACGTCAGTCGGCCTCAAGACGCTCATGCTAACGCGTCGCGGCGGGATTCCACCGATCGCCGGTGCGCTTGCGCCCACGCGCTCGCGGCGTCAGCGCGACGCGAGGGCACGCGAGCGAGCCTGCCCGCTCGCGTGCCGCCGTTAAGCAATCATGTGCCGATGAGCGGCCCGAACGAGAGCGAGCGAGCGCCGGACCCCTCGGCCGAGGTCGCGGGCGTGCTCGCCAAGCTCCCGCGGACCCGCCCGCAGCGCTCGAGCCCGCGCCGGGCGGCGGCCCGCACGAGCGCCGCGGCGGCGCCAACCGGCGGCGGCGCCGCGAGTCCGCCCGAGGGCTCGGCGGGGGCGGCGACGAGCCCCAATGGCCACGCGCCCGGGCGCTCGCAGCGCTCGCGGGGCGCCCCGGCCGGCGGGCGCGCGAACGCCCGCAAGCGGTCGAGCCCGGCGGGCGGCGCGAGCAGCTCGCCGCGCCCTCGTCCACGCAGCGGCCCCGGCCGCAGCGGCAAGCGAGCCAACGGCGCCTCGCCCAACGCCCGCGGCAGCGGGCGCGGGGCCGGTGCGCACGCGACCGCGGCCATGCCGGCTCCCAGGCAGGGCTTCGAGTGCGAGGGCGAGCGCACGAGCAGGACTGTGCACCCACCGGGCGGCGCCGAGCTGGTCGCGTCTGTCGTCGAGATCGTCGGCGACCTCGCCAAGGCAGGGGTCTCCTCCGGCGAGCGCCTGCTCAAGGACGCGCTCTCGCGCCTGCCCTTCTGAGCGCTTCTGAGCGCCGCGCGCCAGCCGCGCGTGCTTGTATACTGCCGCGCAACGCCGAACCGCCGTGGCTCAGGCCGGGGCGGGCGGGGGACCCAAACGCGGATCCGGTGATCCGCTGGGGCGAATCGGCCCGGCAGGGCCGTAGCGCGCATTACCAGTGTCGCGCGAGCCCGTCAGCTCACCCCGTAGGCGCGAGGCGAATGCAGACGAGGCTCCAGACATACACGGTCGTGCTCGTCCTGTGCGCGGGACTTGGCGCCACAGGCGGCCCGCTCGCAAGCGCGCTGGCGGCCACCGGCGGCACGTCGGTCGCCGCCGCGACCACCACACCGTCGGGAGCCGGCGCGGGGCCCGCGACGAGCGTCGCCCCGAGCGCGATCGCCACGTGGTTCGGGCCCGGGCTGTACGGCAAACACACGGCCTGTGGCCAGCGGCTGACGCCGAAGGTCGTCGGCGTGGCCAACCGCACGCTTCCGTGCGGGACGCTCGTACAGGTGACCTACGCGGGTCACAGCCTGGTCGTGCCGGTGCTCGACCGCGGCCCGTACAGCCACGACGCGAGCTGGGACCTGACCGCGGCCGCGGCGCAGGCGCTGGACGTCACCCAGACCGTGCGGGTCGCTACCCAGATCGTGGGCAAGACCGCCAACACGCCCATGCTCGGGCTGCCCGCCGCCCCCTCCTCCTCGCTCGCGCCAGCATCGGGCGCGAGCGCATCAGGTGGGGCGCTCGCCGGCTGACAGGCCTCCCCGCGCAGCGACTCGCGCGGCGTACAGCCCAAGGTCGGCGTGCGCGGCCAGCGCTGGCGCCTGACGTCCGTCGTCGGGACACACGGCGCTGCCGATGACGACCGCAAGCGGCACGCCGCGAGCGCTCGCGCTCGACGGGACGCCCGCGCACAGGCGTTGCTCCAGGCGTTCGGCCGAGGCCCTGTCCGTCCCCGGCGCAAGCAGCCACCATCTCCCTGCGCGCTCGCGCGTGAGCGTCCCCGGCCACGCCCCGAGCACGCGGCCGAGCGCCTGCTCGACCTCCCGGGCCAGACGCGAGAGCTCGTCGGGAGTTTGCTCGGCGCGCAGGCGCTCGAGCTCGGCCAGCTCGATCAGCAGCACGGCAAAAGGCGCGGCGTCGTGCGCGAAGCGCTCGAGCTGTGAGCCGATCGTGGAGATCCACGCCACCGGTCCTTGCTCGCGCTGATCGCGGATCGCGATCTCCGCTTCCGCCGGCTCGGAGGGGTCGGCCACCGGCGCGCGCGCAGCCGGGCGCGCCGGCGCGGGCGCGAGCTCATCGACGATCACCGCGCGCGCCGCACGTCCGCCCGACGCCGGGACGAAAGCCGCGCCCGGCGCATCGCTCGCCGGGCCGGCGGGCGTGGGCGAGAGCGCGCGCTCCTGCGAATCGCCGGCCGCCGGCGCCGCGCTCTGAGCGTGCGCCTCGCGCGCGTGCGCGTAAGGCGCCGCCTCGAGGGCAGGCGCCGCCTCGAGGGCAGCGACGAGCATCGCGGCGCAGATGTACGCGAGCCGGTCGCCTAGGTCGGCGAGCGTCCGCGCGGAGGAGTCGAGCAGCTGGGCGAGCAGCGCCTCCCACAGCACACCGCGCAACGCCTCGATCGCGCGCGCCAGCGCAGCCGCGTCGCGCGCGCCGCACAGCGCGGCGAGCCCTTGCGCCGCGGCGCTGTGCTCGCGAGCGTCCGGCGCCCGCGCGGTCAGCTGCCGGAGCTCGAGGTCGGACTGCAACGCGCGCAGCGCCTGAGCGCACACCTGCGGGGCTTCGCGCGCGAGGCCCTCGAGCGGCAGCTCGCCGAGCGTGTCGAGCGGGTGGGCGCCCACCAGGGCGATCGCCCAGCGGCGTGCGAGCTCCTCGGCGCGCGTCAACAAGCCCTCGAGCGGCAGCTCCGCGAGCGCGCGCGCGCGCGGAGCGTGGTGGGCGCAAAGGCGATCGGGCACAGCTGTTGCATAGCAGCAGGCGGGGACGTGATCCGCCCGCGGCGCCGAGCGCGGCTAGCCTGCCTAGTCGGTGCGCAGCCTGAAGCCGAGCGGAGCCCGTCGCGGGCGGGCGGTGATCGCCAACCTCCGGGACTCCACGTCGCTCGACTGGGACACCTGCGCGGTGCGCTCGGTTCAACGCGCGGATCTAGTCCTCGAGGAGGCGGCGCTGCGCGAGCTGTGGACGGCGGCCAACCTCGAGCGCCTCGCGCGCACCTACTGGCGCTTTCTCACGCGCGTGACGCTCGGGCTGATCCGGGTGGTCTACAGCGAGCACGAGCGCTCGGTCGTGCTGCTCGCGCGTCCCTTCAAGCTGCTCACCTTTCAGGCGCCCGAATACGAGGTCGACGCCGTGCGCGGCCTCGTACGCTGGCGCATCGCGCGCGGCCTGCTCGTCTCGCGGCGCGGGCGCGGCGGGCACGGGCACCTGCAGATCGAAGTCCGCCGCAGCCCGGGCGAGGACCCCGAGCACGCCCGCTTGCACGTCGAGGTCGAGGTCGCGAACTTCTACCCGTCGATCGCCTCCGGGCTCAGCCGGCGCCTGTACAACGCAACCCAGTCGCGCATCCACGTGATCGTCACATACGGCTTCCTGCGCTCGCTCGCGCGCCTGGACCTCGCACCCTCGCGTGTCGGGCGGCTCGACGCTCAGTAGCGCTCGCCGGCGACCGCTCGCAGCTTGGCGCGATCGTGGGTGGCGGTGATGCGCCTGATCGTGCCCGTCCGCGCGCGCGTGACGAGCGATTCGGTGGTGGCACCGCCGGCGCTCGGATAGCGCACGCCCTGCAACACGTCCCCGTCGGTGATGCCGGTGGCCGAGAAGAACACGTCGTCACCGGCGACCAGATCGTCGCGGTCGAGCACCCGGCGCAGGTCATAGCCTGCGTCGATCGCCGCGGCGCGCTCGTGCTCGTCGCGCGGCCACAGGCGCCCGAGCAGCTGCCCGCCGAGGCACTTGACGGCCGCGGCCGAGATCACCCCCTCGGGGGTGCCGCCGATCCCCCACAGCAGGTCGACGGGCGAGCGCTCGGTGACGGCGAGCAGCGCGGCGGAGACGTCGCCGTGGGGTATCAGGCGCACGCGCGCACCGGCATCGCGAATCGCGGCGATGCCCCGCTCGTGGCGTGGACGGTCGAGCACGACGACGATCACGTCGCCGACCGGGCAGTCGCGGCGCTCGGCGACGAGCCCGACGGTCTCGCCGAGCGGGCGGTCGAGGTCGAGCAGGTCGGCGATGTCGGGCGCGCCGGCCATCTTCTCCATGTACACGCACGGCCCCGGGTCGAACATCGTTCCGCGCGCCGACAGCGCGATCACCGCCAGCGCGCTCGGCATCCCGTTGGCGGCCAGCGTCGTGCCCTCGAGCGGATCGACCGCGATGTCGACCTGCGGCGGCGAGCCGTCGCCGATGTGCTCGCCGTTGTACAGCATCGGCGCCTCGTCCTTCTCGCCCTCGCCGATCACCACGACGCCATCCATCTGGATCGAGTGCAGCATGTAGCGCATGCCGTCGACCGCCGCCTGATCGGCGGCCTCCTTGTCGCCCCTGCCCACCAGCGGCGCCGCCGCCAGCGCGGCCGCCTCGGTGACGCGGACGAGCTCGAGTGCGAGGTTGCGGTCGGGCAGCTGTTTAGGTTGGGCTGAGCTCACCGGCGCCGGGAAACCTATACCAGCGGGCGCTGCCACTACGATCGTGGCGTGCGCGGGCGCAGTCGGTGCGTTCGCGGTGCGATCAGTCCAACCACTGCAGCCGGCTCGCGCCGGAGCGAGGTGACCAGCAGATGACACAGATTGGTTTCGTCGGCTTGGGCAAGATGGGCGGCAACATGGTGCATCGGATTCGCCGCGACTCCGAGCACGAGGTCGTGGCGTTCGACTTCGACGCCAAGGCGGTCCGGCAGGCGGTCAAGAGCGGCGCGGAGGGCGCCGACTCGCTGCGGGCCATGGTCAAGCAGCTGCGGGCCCCGCGGATGGTGTGGATCATGGTCCCGGCGGGCGATCCCACGCAGGACACGGTGGACAAGCTCGCCAAGCTGCTGGAGCGCGGGGACACGATCGTCGACGGCGGCAACTCGCGCTGGAGCGATGACAAGCGTCGCTCGGCGGAACTGAAGAAGGCGGGCATCGAATACGTCGACGTGGGCGTCTCCGGCGGCGTGTGGGGGCTGGAGGTCGGCTACTGCATGATGGTCGGAGGCCCGCCGAAGGCGGTCAAGCGCCTGGCGCCGATCCTCGACGTGCTCGCGCCGGAGACCAACGAGCAGAGTCGCGAGGCGATCGGCCCACGCGGCTGGCTGCACTTCGGCCCCGCGGGCGCCGGTCACTACGTGAAGATGGTGCACAACGGCGTCGAGTATGGCCTCATGCAGGCCTACGCGGAGGGCTTTGAAGTGTTCGACAAGTGCGAGTACGAGCTCGACAACGCGAAGATCGCGCACCTGTGGGGGCAGGGCTCGGTGGTGCGCTCGTGGCTGTGCGAACTGGCCGCGCGCGCGTTCGAGCTCGACGGCAACGAGCTGCAGGCGATCGAGGGCTACACGGTGGACTCCGGCGAGGGCCGCTGGACGATCGCGGACGCGACCGCGCACGACGTGCCCACGCCGGTGATCACGGCGTCGCTGTACGCGCGCATGCGCTCGCGCGGCAGCGGCGACTTCGCCGACCGCGTGCTGGCGGCGCTGCGCAACCAGTTCGGCGGCCATGCGGTCAAGGCGGCGCCCAAGAAGTGATGGCCGTGGCGACGAGCACCGAGGCCGAGAACCCGCTGACCGCGGGCCTCGAGCGGCTGCCCGTGCCGCCGACGACGCTCGTGATCTTCGGCGCGACCGGCGATCTGGCGCAACGCAAACTGCTTCCGGCGCTGTACAACCTCGCGCACGACGGCGCGCTGCCCGAGCGCTTCCACTTGGTGGGCGTCGCGCGCAAAGCGAAAGCGCACGAAGGCTTTCGCATCGAGTGCGAACAGGCGATCCAGCGCTTCTCGCGGCGCACCCCCGACGAGAGCGTGCTGGCGAGCCTGCTCGAGAACGTCAAGTACGTGGCGGGCACCTTCGACGAGGACGCCGTGTACGCCGAGTTGACAGACTTGCTGGACGAGTTCGAGCAGCAGGCCGGGGAGCCGCTCAACCGCGCGTTCTACCTTTCGACCGCGCCCAGCTTCTTCCCGGTGATCGTCGAACGCCTCGGCGCGAGCAAGCTCAACCGCCACAAAGGCGCGCTCGTGCGAGTCGTCATCGAGAAGCCGTTCGGGACGACGCTCGCGGAGGCGCGCGAGCTCAATCGTCGCGTGCTCTCGATCTTCAAAGAGCCCCAGGTGTTCCGCATCGACCACTACCTGGGCAAGGAGACAGTCCAGAACATGATGGCCTTCCGGTTCGCCAACGGCATGTTCGAGCCGCTGTGGAACCGCAACTACATCGACAGCGTGCAGATCACCGCCGCCGAGGAGATCGGCATCGGCTCGCGCGCGGACTACTACGACGCCGCCGGCGCGCTGCGCGATCTGATCCAGAACCACATGCTGCAGCTGCTGTGTCACGTCGCGATGGAGCCGCCGGTGAGCTTCACCGCCGAAGACGTGCGCAACGAGAAGGTCAAGGTGCTGCACGCCGTCCCCGAGCCGCGCCCCGCGGAGATCGCGAAGATCGCCGTGCGCGCGCAGTACGGGCCGGGTCACGCCGGCGGCGAGGACGTGGTCGGCTATCTGGAAGAGGAGGGCGTGCCGGAGGACTCGCTCACCGAGACCTACGCGGCGCTGCGCCTGGAAGTCGATAACTGGCGCTGGGCGGGCGTGCCGTTCTATCTGCGCACGGGCAAGCGCCTGGCGCGCAAGGTCACCGAGATCGCGGTCACGCTCAAGCCGGTCCCGCACCTGGCCTTCGACCAGCAGGGATCGCTCGGCGTGCAGCCCAACCAGCTGGTGCTCACGCTGCAGCCCAACGAGGGCGTCTCGCTGCGCCTCGGCGCCAAGATCCCGGGCACGCGCATGATCATCCGCCCGGTCAACATGGAGTTCCTGTACGGCACCGCCTTCCTGTCGCAGTCGCCCGAGGCCTACGAGCGCCTGATCACCGACGCGATGCGCGGCGATGCGACGCTGTTCACGCGCAACGACGAGGTCGAGGCCCAGTGGCGGATCTGCGACCCGATCGTCAAATACTGGCACCCCTCGCGGCCGCGAAGCGCCGGGCCGCTGCCGAAATACGAGGCCGGCTCCCAGGGCCCGCGCGAGGCCGAGGAGTTGCTGTGCGAGGGCGACCGCTGGCGCGCGATCTGATGGTCGCCACCAGCGACGTCGTCTGGAGCGAGCAGGGCACCACGCCGGACGCGATCGAAGCGGCGCTGCGCGACTTGCTGATCCAGCGCCACGCCGAAAACGAGAGCTTCGTGCCGGCGCGCGTGCTCAACATGATCGCGTTCGTCGATCGCGCGTGGAGCGGGGAGATCGCCAACCGGCTGCGCGGCGTCGGTCGCTATCACGCCTCGCGCCTGCTCGTGCTCTCCTACGAGCCCGGCCGCGAGCGTCTGGACGCGCGCGTGATGATCGCCTCCGAAGGCGAGCCGGGCCCGGGCGAGCTCGCGCTGCTGCGCGAGACGGTCGTCGTGGAGATCGGCGACCGCCATCTCGACGACCTCCTGACGATCGCCGACCCGCTGGTCGTCACCGACCTGCCGACGCTCCTGTGGTCGCCGCACGGCCACCACGAGATCGTCGAGATGCTGCTCGCGATGTCGCAGGCGATCCTGCTGGACTCGGTCGACGAGCCGGACGCGGGCGAGGCGCTCGCGCGCGCCTCGGCGCTCGCCAAGCAGGTGTACGTCGTCGACCTCGCGTGGCTGCGCTCGACTCCCTGGCGCGAGCGCGTGGCGGCCGCCTTCGACCCCCCGTGGATGCGCCCTGAGCTGCGACGCATCGCTGCCGTGACCGTGCGCCATCACCCGGCATCGACGGTCGCGGCGACGCTGCTGCTGGGCTGGCTGGCATCGCGCCTTGGTTGGCAGAGCGAGACCTTGAGCGCCGACGGCGAAGGGCTCGTCGGGCGCTCGCGCGGGGGGCGCCGGCAGATCGCGCTGCGGCTGGAGCTGGCGCCGGAGCTGGCGGTGCCGGGCCTCGACCGAGTGGCGCTGGAGACCGGGACGGGGCTCGCGCTGAGCCTCGCCCGCGGCAGCGGCGGGCTGCGCGCCCGCTCGCGCGCGCGCGGCGGCGAGGAGCGCGAATGGACCATTCCGGGCGCCTCACGCGGCGAGTCGGGCGTGCTCGGAGAGGGCATCCGCCAGGCGCTGCTGCGCGATCCGACCTATGTGCCCGCGGTGGACGCCGCGCGCGCGCTGCTCGCGTGAGGCTCGCCGGTTCGCTCGACGCGAGCGCCGCGCGCGCGTGCACGCGCAGGCGGTCGGCGTGACGCGGCTGACGGCGTGTTCGGACGCGGAGAGCGTCGCGCAGCGGGCGGCCGCGCACATCGCCCGCCAGCTGCGCAGCGCGCGCGAGCAACGCGGCGTCGCTCACCTCGCGCTCAGCGGCGGCACCACTCCGGGGCGCACCTACGAGCTGCTCGGGGGCGAGCGCCGGGAGCTCGAGGCCGTCGAGGTGTGGTTCGCCGACGAGCGCTGCGTCCCGCCGGAGGACCCCGAGAGCAACTATCGGCTCGCCTCCGAGACGCTGCTGGCGGGCGGGGCGATCCCGGCGCGGCTCGTGCACCGCATGCACGGAGAGGCAGGACCTGAGGAGGGCGCACGCCGCTACGCCGAGGAGCTCGTGCGGCGCGTGCCGGCGCACGAGCTGGGAACGCCCGTGCCGGCGGGCGGCGGGCCGGCCGGCCCGCCGCTGCTCGACGTGATCGTGCTGGGCATCGGCCCCGACGGCCACGTCGCATCGCTGTTCCCGAGCGCGGCCACGCTGGACGCGGGCGGGCAGGCGGTGTGCCTGGGCGTGACCGGCGCGCCGAAGCCCCCGCCCGAGCGGATCACGCTGAGCCTCGCGGTGCTGCGCGCCGCGCGCGAGTGCGTGCTGCTGGCGACCGGCGCGAGCAAGGCCGACGCGGTCGCCGCGATGCTCGCGCAGCCCAGCCGCCATGTGCCGGCGAGCCTGCTCAGGCGCGAGCGCCTGACGGTGCTCGTGGACGATGCTGCCGCGCCGCCCGGACCGCCGCGGTGAGCGTCGAACGCGCCGACCACGGCGCGAGCGGCTCGAGCGCCGCACGTGCGGGCGAGAAGCCCGGCGTGGTGCTCGTGCGCCACGCGGAGACCCAGTGGAGCCGCGACGGGCGCCACACCGGGCGCACCGACGTCCGGCTGACCGACGGCGGTCGCGCGGCCGCGGTCGAGCTCGCGCGCCGGTTGCGCGATTGGCGCTTCGAGCTCGTGCTCGTCAGCCCCGCGGCGCGCGCCCGCGAAACATGCGAGCTGTGCGGGCTGAGCGATCAGGCGCTGGTGTGCGAGGACCTGCAGGAGTGGGACTACGGCGAGTACGAGGGGCTGACGAGCGCGGAGATCCGCGCGCTCCGTCCGGACTGGGTGCTGTGGCGCGACGGCTGCCCTGGCGGCGAGCGCCCCGCCCAGGTGGGGGCGCGCGCCGACCGCGTGATCGCGCGGCTCGCCGCCGCCGGCGGGACGGCCGCCGCGTTCTCTCACGGGCACCTGCTGCGGGTGCTCGGCGCGCGCTGGATCGGGCTGCAGGCTCAGGGCGGGGGCCACCTGGGCCTGTCCACGGCGGCGATCTGCGTACTCGGCTCGGAAAATCGGATTCCGATCCTCGCTCGCTGGAACGACGCCCGCTGAGGAGCGTCGCCCCGTGCGGCGCACGCAGCCCCGCCGCGCTGGGGCTCGTCGGGGCGCACCTCGCCCTGTCGTGACCGCGGTGTAACGCCGGGCGCCCTCATGCGGTCAATAGTTCTAGAGTGACCCAGCACGGCCCGGTCATGGCAGCCCGCGCGGTAAAGACCTCCTCTCCCCCGCCCTCGGCGGACGTCGCGCAGGCGCTCGTCGCGATGGGCGACGCGCGCGAGCGCACGCTGGCGCTGCTCGAGCATCTCGACGAGGAGCAGATCGAGCGCGTTCACTCGCCGATCATGAGCCCGCTCGCATGGGATCTCGGCCACATCGCCGCCTACGAGGACCTGTGGCTGGCACACCGCTACGGCGGTCTGGAGCTGCTGCGGCCCGAGCTCGCGGACATGTATGACGCGTTCGAGACGCCCCGCTCGGTGCGCGGCGAGATAGCGGCGCTCGGCGCGAGCGAGGCCGGGGAGTACATGGCGACGGTCAGCGCCCGCACCGCGGAGGTGCTTCGCGAGCGCGGCCTCGGCGACGGCGTGCTGTGCGAGATGGTCCTGCGACACGAGCTCCAGCACTCCGAGACGATGCGCCAGACGCTGGCGATCGCCGGCCTGCTGCCCGCGCCCGAGCGGGACAAGCTGAACGCGCAGCTGTCCGAGCACGACGCGCCCGAGGGCTGGCTCGAGCTCCCGGCGGGCGAGTTCGCGATGGGCGCCCACGCAGACGGGTTCGCGTACGACAACGAGCGCCCGTGCCACCTCGTCGAGCTGCCCGCGTTCGCGCTCGCGCGACGGCCCGTCAGCAACGCGAGCTGGATGCGCTTCAGCGAGGGCGGCGGCTATGAGCGGCGCGAGTGGTGGTCACGCGAGGGCTGGGCGTGGAAGGAGCAGCAGGACATCACGCATCATCCGAGCATCGCCGCAGGCCACCCGGAGGCGCCCGCGTGTCACGTCTCCTGGTTCGAGGCCGACGCCTTCGCGCGCGCACACCGCGCGCGACTTCCGACCGAGGCGGAGTGGGAGAGGGCGGCGACCTGGACCCAGGCGAGCGACAGCTCGGCACACACCGCCGGCGACACGCACGTCGTGGGCGTCGATCGCCCCGCGGGCGCCGGGCGCGCGAACGGCCTCGTGGGCGCCGGGCGCGCGAACGGCCTCGCGGGCGTCGATCGCGCCGCGGGCGCCGGGCGCGCGAACGGCCTCGCGGGCGTCGGGCGCGTGTGGGAGTGGACGAGCTCGTACTTCGCCGGCTACCCGGGCTTCGTCGCATATCCCTACCGCGAGTACTCGCAGGTGTTCTTCGGCCGGGACTACCGCGTCCTGCGCGGCGGCTCGTGGGCGACCCACCCGCGGGTCGCGTGCGTCACCTTCCGCAACTGGGACCTGCCGCAGCGACGCCAGATCTTCGCGGGCGTGCGGCTGGCGAGGGACGTGCGGTGAGCGCCCGCCAACCGCTCACCGAGCCGAGCATCCGGATTGACTCGCACCTGGACGGCACCAACGAGCGCTCGCTCGCGGACGACGTGCTCGACGGGTTGACGCGCCCGTTCAAGGAGCTGCCGCCGAAGCACTTCTACGACGCGCGGGGCGCCGCGCTGTTCGACCGCATTTGCGAGCTGCCGGAGTACTACCCGACGCGCGCCGAGCGCGCGATCCTCGAGCGCCAGGCGCACGCGCTCGCGAGAATCACCGGCGCGGTCGAGCTGGTCGAGCTCGGCTCGGGCACAGCGGCGAAGACCCGGGTGCTGCTCGACGCGCTGCACGGGGCGGGCACGCTCGAGCGCTACGTCCCTGTGGATGTCACCGAGAGCATGGTGCGCGAGTGCGCAAACACGCTCACCAGTGAGTACGACGGCCTGAGCGTCCATGGCGTGATCGGCGACTTCGAGCGTCATCTCGACCGCGTCCCGCCCGCCGCCGGACCGCGGATCGTGGCCTTCCTCGGCGGCACGATCGGCAACTTCCCGCCGGGCAGCCGGCGGCGCTTCCTGCGCGAGCTCGCGCACCTGCTGACGGCGCAGGACCACCTGCTGATGGGCACCGACCTCGTCAAGGACCCACGTGTGCTCGAGGCGGCCTACGACGACGCGCAGGGGGTCACGGCGGAGTTCAACCGCAACGTGCTGCGCGTCCTGAACCGTGAGCTGCGGGCCGACTTCGACCCCGACGACTTCGAGCACGTGGCGTTGTTCGACCCGCACAACGAGTGGATCGAGATGCGCCTGCGCGCGCGGCGCGAGCACACGACGCTCGTGCGCGATCTCGATCTGCCCGTGCACTTCGACGTCGGCGAGGAACTGCGCACGGAGATCAGCGCCAAGTTCACGCGTGAGCGCGTCGAAGGCGACCTCGACGCGGCGGACCTCGAGCTGGTGCACTGGCTGACGGACCCGGACGGGCTTTTCGCGCTGTCGCTCGCGCGGGTGCGCGACGCAGACTGAGGCACGCTCAGCTCGAGCGCAAGCGCCGGCGCAGTCGCGCGAGCGCCGGCCGGCGCGAGGGCCTGGCGCTGCTCGGCAGCTGCACCACCTCGGTGTGACCCGGTGGGAAGCGCTCGAGGAAGTACTCCACTGGGAACGCGCATACGGCTTCGATCCGCACGCGCCTGAGCTCTACGTCGCTCGCCGCAAGGCGCTCGCTCGCCGCCCGGTAGCCGGGCAGGCGGCTCGCGCGCTCCGTGAACGCCTGCAGCCGCTCCGGGCCGAAGTGCAGGGCGGCGATCCGCAGCCGGTCGTGCAGGCACATGGGGTCGTCCTCGCTGCCCGCCCTACGGTTCCGGGCCTCGCTCGCGGCGTCGCCGTGTCCATGCTCATCGACACCTGCGCCGGGCCGCCCGGCCTCGTGTCCCGCGAGGCTGCCGGCGCCATCCTGGCCAGCTCCCGCCTGCCCATCCGCGACCCACACCTCGACACGCGGGTCGATCAAGCAGCGAAAGCCCATGCGCCACAGACGCACGCTGAGCTCGGCAAACGCCGCGTTCGCCGAGTCGAGCTCGCTGTCGACGCCGCCGGCGGCGTCGAGCAGCACGCGTATGAGCGCCGTGTGCGCGCCGGCCATCAGGGCGGCCGGCACCGGGGCTTCGCGTGCGTCCGCGGCGAGGTGGCTCGTGGCGAGATCCTCGTCGTCGAAGATACGGCCGAAGTAACGGGACGCGGGCGCCCGCTCCAGACGCAGCACCGGCTCCACAGCGCCAATCTCACCGGTCGAAAGCGTCTTGCGCAGGTGCCGGTACCACGGATCGATGCGCGTCGCGCGAGCGTCGCTCAGCACGACGAGGCGCCCGCGGGCCGCCCGCGCCCCGAGCGCCAGCGCCTCGGCTTCGCTCGGCTCGCGCTCGCGCTCGAGCACGCGCAGCGCGACCTGGCGCTCGCGGGCCCATTCGCTCGCGCCTGCCCGCTCGGCTGCGCCGGCCGCGTCGCGACCGGCGATCAGCAGCTCGCAGCCGGCGAGCAGCGTCTCGCCGAGGGCCGTCAGTGACGCTTCGATCGCGGCGGCGCTCGCGCGTGCGAGCACGACCGAGACCGGCGGCCAGGACTCCTCGTTGGCGCGTCCGGCCGACGCCTCGACGACCGCCAGGTGAGCGGGCAGCGCCCTCAGGCCGCGCCGCCCGGGCTTCACGCGCACGATCTCCTCGAACACCGCCGCCGTCCGTGGGGTCTCCCGCGGAAGCGCGGGCGGCGTGTAGGAGCGCTGCGTGGTGAACTCGCTCGCGGCGTGCGCGAGCGCGACCTGCTCTGGGGAGATCCGCGGCCCGGGTTGCAGCTCGGTCCACGATTGGCTCGAGTGGCGTAGCTGATCGGTGACGAACGCTTCGACCGCCAGCCGGTCGACGGGCCGCGTGGCGAGGCCGAGCTCGCCGAGGAACGCGGCGAGCCGCTCGGACCACGCGATCGGATCGGCGAGCACGCGGTCGTACGTGCACACCATCGCCGGCCGGCCGGCCACGTCGAGCATCGCCCGGCGCGTGTAGCGCTCCCACAGCGCAAGGCTCAACAGCGGCGTGCAGCCGTTGCGCGACTGAAGCGAGTCGCTGACCTCGAACGGGTGGCGCGCCACCAGCAGGTAGGCGGCGCGTCGCTCGAGCACGGCCGACCAGAACGGCAGCAGCGCGCATGTGCGCGGGTCCTTCCATACCCACGGTCGCCGGGGGTGCGCCTCGCGCAGCAGCGCGAGCGCCTCCGACGCGTGCCGGCTGAGCATCCGCGCGGTTTCCCGCGCTCCCAGCGGCGGTGGGCAGAACCAGCTCGCGCCGAGCTCTTCGAGCAGCCGATCGTTGTAGCTGACCAGCGACTTGGACTCCCAGTGCCCGCGCGGGTTGCGCACCCGCCCGACGACCAGGTCATCGTCGCGGCACACCGCCAGCCCGAGCATGTTGACGAGCCTCGTGACCAGCGAGGTGCCGCTGCGATGCATACCCAGAATGACCACGCCTTCGGGCACGGGCGCATCCGCGCGCGCGCCGTTCGGCTCGTTCCCACTCACCTGCGGGCGCCGGTGGGATCCGTAGAAAGGACGCGACGCGAGCGGCTCATCAGTCCTTGCGGAAGATGATGACCGCCGACGGGTACGGTTCCCCGGCGTCCGACCTGCTCTTGTGCCAGTTGACATGCCAGTCGCTGACCCCCGCGTCGGCGAGGACCGCGCCAAGCCGGTTCAGCGAGTAGGAGTTCATCAGCAGATACAGGTATGACGGGTTCAGGGAGGAGAAGCGCGAACGTGCGTCCGGGCGTGGTCCGCGCCGCAGGGCCCCGTTCGACTTCGCCGGGTCCGGGCCCTCGGCCTTCACGCGGCTTGGACGAAGCGTGAAATGCACGGCCCCCACCCCGCCCGCGCGCAGTCCGCGCAGGAGCGTCGCGAAGATGCGCTCCCCCTCGCGCGAGGGTATGTGCTGGAAGACGTAGAAGGAGATCACCAGGTCATAACTGGCGCTCAGTCGCTCGAGCTGGCCGACGTCCATCCACTCGACGTTGCTGATGTTCATTCGCTTGGCGTTGCGATCGGCGGCGCTCAGCATTTTCGGCGCCACGTCGAGACCGTAGACGCGCTCGCAGCGCTCGGCCAGCGGCAGCGCCATGCGGCCTCTGCCGCAGCCGTAGTCCAGTGCCCGGCGGGACTCCAGCTTGGCCCCCGTGTGCGTCTCGATCTGCTGCGCCAGGTTGGCGATCTGCTCGCGGCCCTTTGCGAAATAGCGATCGCGCGCCGCCACGCCCAGCTCGCCGCCGTCGACCAGCGCCGGTAGCACGCCCTGCCGGCGCAGCAGCCGTCTTACGCGGCGCACGTACAGCTGCGACTGGGCGAGCGGATCGATGGCCATACGCGGGTTCCCTCCCCTCAATTGCACAAATGTGTGAAGTTCGGGCGCACGCTGAGATGATTCTCCAAAGACTCGCTCACCGCCCTGACTGTCACAGCATACACACCCGCGGAAACCCCTCGGACGGCGGCTCGGCGCTGTCGACGGACCGCTTGCGGCGGCACATCGCAGGCTGTAGCCTCTTGCCACGAGCATGTCCTCCGCGTCCTCCGCGCCGTCCTCCGCCCGCCGGACCACCGCCGCGAGGACGCCCGACTTCTTCATCGTCGGCTCGCCCAAGACGGGCACGACCTCGCTGTACGAGATGCTCAGGCGCCACCCGCAGATCTACATGCCCGAGCTGAAGGAGCCGGGGTTCCTGGCGAGTGAGTGGCGCCCTCCCGCGGGGTTCGAGACGAAAACGCGGGAGCTGAAGTTCCCGAAGACGCTCGAGCAGTACCTGGCGCTGTTCGACGACGCCGAGCCGCAGCAGCTCGCGGGCGAGGCCTCGACGATGTACCTGTGGTCGCGTAGCGCCGCGCAGAACATCGCCGAGCTGCAGCCCGACGCGCGCATCGTCGCGATCCTACGCGAGCCCGCGAGCTTCCTGCGTTCGCTGCACCTCAACTTCCTGCGGGGGCGCAACGAGGACGAGCGCGACCTGCGCAAGGCCATTGCGCTGGAGACCGACCGGCGCGAGGGTAGGCGTATCCCCGCCAGCGCGTGGCGCCCGCAGACGCTCCAATACTCCGAGCACGTGCGCTATGTCGAGCAGCTGCGCCGCTACCACGCCCGCTTCCCGCGCGAGCGCGTGCTCGTCTTGATCTACGACGACTTTCGCAGCGACAACGCTGCCATGGTCCGGCACGTGCTGCGCTTCCTCGACGTCGACGAGCGTCGGCCGCTCGCCGCCGTCGAGCTGAACGTCACGAGCGACACCGTGCGCTCGTGGCAGCTCAAACGCCTGCTGCAGCAGGTGTCAACCGGACGCGGACCAGGCGCCGCGATCGCGAAGAACGCAATCAAGGCGGTCACCACCACCCGGCTGCGACGCGGCGCCCTGTCGACCATCCACGAGCGCGTCGTGCTCGCCGAGCCGCCGGCGCCCGACGAGTCCTTCATGCTCGAGCTACGCCGTCGCTACAAGCCTGAGGTGGTCGCGCTCAGCGAGTACCTCGACCGCGACCTGGTGAGCCAGTGGGGCTATGACCGGATCGTGTGACGCAGCCGCCCGCTCGACGTCGCGGTCGCGATCCTGGTTCGTGACGCCGCGGTTGAGCATGTAGGCTGGCGGCGTGGAGATCGAGGGTAGCTGCGCGATCGTCACCGGCGGCGCGTCCGGGCTTGGCGAGGCGACCGTGCGCGAGCTGCACGCGCGCGGGGCGCGCGTGACGATCGCGGACGTCAACGCCGAGAAGGGCCAGGCGCTCGCGTCCGAGCTCGGGCTCGAGTTCGTCGCCTGCGACGTGCGCGAGGAGCGGCAAGTGCAGACTGCGGTGCAGCGCGCCGGCGCGGGCGAGGGCGCCCTGCGCATCGCGGTCGCGTGCGCGGGCACCGGCTGGGCGCAGAAGGTCGCCGGCTCGAAGGGGCCGCATCCGCTGATGCCGTTCGAGATCATCGTCGCGATCAACCTGATCGGCACCTTCAACTTGCTGCGCCTGGCGGCGGGCGCGATGATCGCAAACACGCCGCTGCGTGACGACGAACGCGGCGTGTGCGTGCACACCGGGTCGATCGCCGCGTTCGACGGCCAGATCGGCCAGGTCGCCTACTCCGCCTCCAAGGGCGGCGTCGTCGGCATGACGCTGCCGGCGGCGCGCGACCTCGCCCAGTATGGGATCCGCGTCAACACGATCGCGCCCGGCCTGTTCGACACGCCACTGCTCGCGGCGCTGCCCGAGGAGGCCCGCCAGAAGCTCGGCGCCGGCGTGCCCTTCCCGCAGCGCCTCGGCCGGCCCGACGAGTACGCGCAGCTCGCGTGCCACATCGTCGAGAACCGCATGCTCAACGGTGAGACCATCCGCCTCGACGGCGCGCTGCGGATGCCGCCGCGCTAGAGCCGTTCGACGAGCATCGCCATGCCCATGCCGCCGGCGACGCACATCGACTCGATGCCGTAGGTCCCTTCGAGCGTCTCGAGGTCGTTGAGCAGCGTCGTCATGATGCGCGCGCCGGTCATGCCGAAGGGGTGCCCCAGCGCGATCGCGCCGCCGAACGGGTTGAGCTTCTCGTCGGGGATCCCCAGCTCCTGCTTGCACGGCACGATCTGCGCGGCGAACGCCTCGTTGATCTCGACCACGTCGACGTCCTCGATCTTCATGCCGGTGTTCTTCAAAAGCGCCTGGATCGCGGGGATCGGGCCGAGGCCCATGACCTCCGGGCGGATCGCGGCGACCGTCGAGGCGATTATCCGCGCGCGCGCTTGGAAGCCCTCCGCCCCGGCCTTCTCCTCGCTCATGATCAGCAGCGCGGCCGCGCCGTCGTTCAGCGGGCAGGCGTTGCCGGCGGTCACCGTGCCGCCCTCCTTGAACACGGGCTTCAGCTTCGCGAGCACCTCCATGGTCGTGCCCGCGCGCGGCCCGTCGTCCCTGCTGACGACCGTCTCGGGCACCTCGACCTCGTTGCCCTCCTTGTCGAGGTCCTTGTGCGCGGGCACGCTCACGGGCACGATCTCCTTGTCGAAGTGTCCCGACTCGACCGCTTTGACCGCGCGTTCCTGGGAGATCACCGCCCATTCGTCCTGCGCCTCGCGGCTGACTTTCCGCTCCTCGGCGACGTTCTCCGCGGTCATGCCCATCGTGATGTACGCGTTGTAGAGAGAGCCCGGGGAGCCGTCGAGCTTGGGGTGGAACTCGAACGGCGCGCCGGGCGCGGTGCGCGAGACGGCCTCGACGCCCGCCGCGATGTAGGTGTCGCCCTCGCCGCACTTGATCGCGTGGAAGGCCATCCGCGTGGTCTGCAGCGAGGACGCGCAGAAACGGTTGACCGTACAGCCGGGGACGTGGTCGTCGATGCCCGCGAGCAGCGACGCCATGCGCCCGATGTTGTAGCCCGTCTCGCGCTCGCCGTAGCCGCAGCCCATCATCACGTCGCCGATGCTCCGCTGGTCGAGCTGGGGGTTGCGCTCGATCAGCGCCCTCAGCGGGACCGCGGCGAGGTCATCGCCGCGGACGGACTTCAGCGATCCCTTGGCCGCACGCCCGATCGGCGTGCGGATGGCGTCGACGATCACTGCTTCTGGCATGTGTGACTCGCTCCTTGGTAGTTGTGCGCGGGACTATATATCGTTACGCCAATCATGCCCGCGGAGGAGGAACTGCAAGCCCCGGCCACGCCCGCGCCGGCGAGCGACGGCCCCCACCAGCTGAACATCGGCGCCGGTCATACCTATATCCCCGGGTTCGTCAACATCGACATCAGCGAGCGCGCCGACGTCACCCTCGATCTGAGCATCGACAGGCTGCCGTTCGCAGATGACAGCGTCAGCACGATCATCTCCGTGTGGACGCTCGAGCACATCCCCAATTACCTGTTTGCACTCAGCGAGCTCCACCGCGTGTTGCGCCACGACGGAGCGTTGCTGCTGAAACTGCCATATGTGACGCTGACCGAGTCACATCTCATTAACCCGTATCACTTGCACAATTTCAGTGAGCGCTCGTTTGACTTCTTCGACCCGTTGCGCCTGAAAGGCTCGGCCGCGGAGGAACAGGAGATCGCGTTTCGCAAAGCGTTCGTCAACTACACCTATATGGGGTATTTCGGCGCGCTGCCGGCGGCGATGCGCGTGTGGGCGCGCCGGCACCTGCTCAACGTGGTGCGCCAGTTCGACATCGGCCTGGTCGCGCTCAAGGACCCCGAGCGACCCGTCGACGTCGGCCCCGCGCGCGCGCGAGAGCTGCAACTGCGGCTGGGCGACCTCGACCGCCGCCGCGTTCCCTACCCGCTCGCCGACGGCGAGCGCCCACTCGCCCCGCGCGGCACGGCGCAAGAGCGCCGGCCACCGTGGCCTAGGCGCGTGCGTCGCGTGATCCGGCGGCGCACGAAGGAGCGCTCGCGTTAGACGCGCGGAGTCGTGTCCGCCCTCGCCCACACCCGCCGGCGGGGCGGCGAGCGCCGCTCGGCCCACGCGGCTCAGAGGTCGAGCCGACTTACGCCGAGCTCGTCGAAGCCGACGTGGTGGGCCAGCTCGTGGCGGACGGTGCGCGTGACCTGGTCGCGCAGCAGGTCGGGGTCGTGCCCGAAGTCGCGCCGCAGGGTGTCGCGGAAGATCACGATCCGGTCGTGAGCGTTGTCGCGGGCGGCGGTGTCGCCCTGGTAGAGACCATACGCGCCCCGCCGGCGCCCGCCGTCGGAGATCACGACGGCGACGTGCGCGAGCGCGTTGCGCAGCAGGTCCGGCAGGTCGTCGAGCGCGTCGCGGACGAGCTCCTCGAAGTCGTTGTCGTTGAGCGGATCGAGCTCCATGAACTCGTCTTCGTCGGGCGGCACCGCCAGGCCTTCGCGGGCCACGCGCTCGGAGTAGCGCACGATCTCTTCGAACTCGCTCTCGGACTCCGGGTCACGCCAGCCGGCCATGCGCACGGCGACGAACGCCACCGCGCCCATCAGCACGGCGGCGACGATCACGCCGAGCGCGAGGTCCTCGAGCGCGCGTACGGCGCCGATCGAGCTGAAGCCCTGCCCGACGACGAGCACGACCAGGCCCAGGGACATCGCGACGAGCGCCGCGATGCCGGCGCGCCGCAGCGACCTTGGCTCTCCGGGGTCGATCGGCAAGCGTCTCATCGCCACCTTCGCTATTTGAGGGTGCGGGCGATCACGAGACGCTGGATCTCGTTGGTGCCCTCGTATATCTGTGTGATCTTCGCGTCTCGCATCATGCGCTCCAGCGGGTACTCCTTGACGTAACCGTAGCCGCCGAGGACCTGCACGGCATCGACGGTCACGGCCATCGCAACGTCCGAGCAGAAGACCTTGGCCATCGAGGAGTACTTCGCGCGCCCGGGATGGCGCTGATCGGCCATCGCGCACGCCTTGTACAGCAGCTCGCGCGCGGCGGCCGTACGTGTTTCCATGTCCGCGAGCTTGAAGCCGATGCCCTGGAACTCGTTGATCGGCTTGCCGAACTGGCGGCGCTCGCGGGCGTACGCGACCGCATAGTCGGTCGCGCCCTGGGCGATCCCCACCGCCTGCGCCGCGGCGCCCAGGCGAGTTTTCTCGAGCGTCGCGAGCGCGACCGACATGCCCTTGCCGACCTCGCCGATCACGTTCGCATGCGGCACGCGCACGTCCTCGAAGATCGGCTGACCGGTCGGCGAGGCGCGGATGCCCAGCTTGTGCTCGAGCTTGCCCACGCTGAAGCCCGCGCGGTCAGCCTCGACGACAAACGCCGTCATGCGCCGGCTCTCGCGATCGGAGACCGCGAACACGACATAGAAGTCGGCGATCCCCAGGTTCGAGATCCAGTTCTTGGTGCCGTTGATCACCCACTCATCGCCGTTCGCGACGGCGCTCGTCTTCATCCCCGCCGGGTCCGAGCCGGCCTCGGGCTCGGACAGCGCGAACGCCGGCGACCACTCTCCGCTCGCGCATTTGGGCAGGAAACGCTCCTTCAGCTCGTCCGAGCCGAACAGCTGGATCGGCAGCGTGCCGAGCTCCTGGACCATCAGCATGAGCGCGACCGACGCGTCGACCTTCGCGAGCTCCTCTATCGCCATGTTCAACATCAGCGTGCCGCTGCCCGTGCCGCCGTACTCGATTCCGAACGGCAGGCCCAGCACGTCATGCTCGGCGAGCAGCTTGCGCAGGTCCCACGGGTATTCGGCGCGCTCGTCGATCTCAGCCGAGCGCGGCGCGATCTTCTCGCGCGCGATCTGCGCGATCGTCTCGCAGAAGTCGAGATGCTCCTGCGGGACCGTGTACAGCTCGCCCAGCGCCTCCATCACGGTTGATCTTAATCATGCGAGGTGCGCGCCGCGCTGTAGGCTCATCGACATGAGCGTCGGCGAGCAGACCAGCGAGATCGAGCTCGAGCCCGCGCGCCTTGCCCGCTGGATGGCCGAGGGAGAGCCGCCGCAGGTGATCGACGTGCGCGAGCCCTACGAGCGCGAGGCGGGACACATCGAGGGCACGCGCCACATCCGGCTCGGCGAGCTCAGCGCGCAGGCCGACAGCGTCGAGCGCGGACGCGCGGTCGTGTTCTACTGCCGCGCGGGCTCGCGCTCGGAGATGGCCGCGCAGGCCTTCCGCGCGTCCGGCTACGAGGCCTACACGATGAGCGGGGGCCTGCTGCGCTGGGCCGGCGAAGGAAGGCCGCTGGCGCCTGCCGGCGGGCTCGTGGCCGAGCACTGAGATGACGGAATCGACCGACTACCCGGGGGTGACGCACGGCGCGGGCTATGCGGCGGCGCACCTCGAGGACCTCGGCCAGGAGCCGGGCTTTCGCAAGGTGCGCAAGGCGTTGGACGTGACCGCCTTCGGCGTGAACGCGATCGTCCTGCCGCCTGGGATCGAAACCGGCTTTCACTACCACGACGAGCAGGAGGAGCTGTACTTCGTGCATCGCGGCACGATCGAGATGGAGTTCGGCGACGGCTCGGTGGTGACGCTGCGCGAAGGCGGGCTCGCGCGCGTGGACGCGGCGACCCTCCGCAAGATCCGCAACACCGGCGAGCGCGACGCGGTGTACTTGTGCGCCGGGGGCAGGGACGGCTACGTCGGCCGCGACGGACGTGTGCCCGAGGGCGAGCAGCAGCGCGTGCGCACGATCGCCGGCGGCCGGGAGCAGCCGGGCTGAGAACCGGGGCCCAGCCGCGAGGCGCGGCGCGCACAGCCCTCCTGGTCGGCTCCCGGGAGTGATCGGGTGAGTCCGACGCGCGGCGAGCAGGATCCAGATGCGGACGCGCGCGCGGGCAGGGCGCTGCGCGTCAACCGGCAGCTCGCGATCCCGCTCACAGAGATCGTGCTGCGCGCGAGCCGCTCCTCGGGGCCGGGCGGCCAGCACGCGAACGTCACCGCCTCGCGCGTGGAAGCGGTCTTCGACGTGATCGCCTCGCGCGCGCTCTCCGAGCGCCAGCGCGCGCGCGTGCTCGAGCGCGCGGGCGCGCGGGTGACGGCCGTCGCGCAGGACGGGCGCTCGCAGGCGCGCAATCGCGAGCTCGCGCTCGAGCGGCTGGCCGAGCGCTTGCGCCAAGCGCTGATCGTGCCGCGCAGCCGGCGCCCGACGCGCCCGAGCGAGGCGGCGCGCACCGCGCGCCTGGCCGACAAGCGTCGCGCGGCCCAGCGCAAGCAGGAGCGCAGGCCGCCGTCCACGGACGCTGACTGACGCGCAGCGCCACACGCCTGCCCCCACGGGGATCGGGGATCGGGGCTTTCCCCGCGGGCGTCGATCCGCTGATCGGCCCTCTGCTAGGGTCGCGGCGCGATGAGCGCGCTATGGGAGGAGCTCCCTCCCCCGACAATCGGCGGCGGCACCGGGGGTTCGGGGACGCGGGTCATCACCGAGGTGCTCTCGGAGGCCGGGGTGTTCATGGGCTCGCGGGTGAACCGATCCGGCGATGCGCTCCCCCTGGCCGACTTCGACTGGAGCTGGGGCAAGCGCTATATCGCGGCCGAGCTCTCCGGCAAGAAGCCGCCGCTGCGAAGGATGCGGCGCAAGTTCGATGCGAGCGTGCGCGAGCACCTCCAAGGCTATGACCCGAGCACGGGCGCGTGGGGCTGGAAGCATCCGCACGCGTACCTGCTGCTGCCGTGGCTCGACTCGCTGATGCCGCGGCTGCGTTTCATCCACCTCGTGCGCGACGGGCGCCGTGTCGCGCGCTCGAAAAATCAAAAACAACCCGGGCGCTACGCGGACGTCGTCTTCGGCGCGGAGGCCGAGACGTGGGATGAGCAGGTGCGCGCGATCAAGTTCTGGAGCTGGGCCAACGAACACGCCGCCGAGTACGGCGAGCGGCACATGGACGGGCGCTACCTGCGCGCGCGCCTGGAGGACATCTGCGCAGACCCGCGAGGCGCCTGCGGCCAGCTGATCGAGTTCGCGTTCGACGGCAGCCCCGCCTCGGAGGATCTCGTCGCGCGCGCCGCAGAGCGCGTGAAGACCCCGCCGCAGCTGCCCGCCGACGACGAGCAACACGCCGCACAGGTCGAACAGGCGGGGCTGGCCGGCCTGCGGCGCTTCGGCTACGTCTGAGGCCACGCAGGCGACGCACGGCCGCGCGCGTGCTTGCTAGTCCAGCAGCTCCTTGACGAAGCGCTGGTGGACGCGGCCGAGCTGCGTCCTTTCGGGACGGAAGTGCAGCGCGTGCAGCACCGAGCTCGACGCGGGCGACCACACGGCGATCAGATAGACCCCGAACACGAGCGCCGCCGTGCGCAGCCTGCGCGAGCGCGACAGCGCGGCGAGCGGAAGCACCCACACCACATACCACGGCAGCACCCAGCTGAGCGTCACGAGCAGCGCCATGCTCGCCCAGCCGGCGGCGGTTATCGCGCGGGCCTCGCCGCCCGCGTCGAGTGGCGCCTGCGCGCGCCTGCGCGCGCCTGCGCGCCGGTCCCACACCCACCAGCAGCACACCAGCACCGAGACGATCAGGGCGCCGTCCATGACCGCGCGCAAGCCCAGGCTCTCGCCGCCGAGGCCGAGCGCGAGGCCGATCAGGTTGGGGATGCTCTCGCTGGCGACCAGCTGACTCTGGGTGCTCAGATCGGGGAGGTGGGGGCCGAAGGCGAGGATGCTCGCGAGCGCCAGCAGCAGCCCGCACACGAGCATCCCGAGGACCGCGCTCGCGAGCCTGCGCGGGGCGCGCACGACGCCTGCGAGCAATACCGGGAGCAGCACCGCCGCGGACGCCTTGATCGCGACCGCGCTGACGAACGCGGCGCCGGCGCCCATGTCGAACGCAGACAGCGCCGGCAGCATCCCACCTGGCCGCGTCCAAGCACGCGCACGCGGCGCCGCGCGGCCGCGCCCGCCGCTTGCATCAGCGGCCTCGGGCGGCGGCGCCGCGCGGACGCGCCCGGCGCGTGCGTCAGCGGCCTCGGGCGAGCGTGCGCTGCGCTCGCTCACGGCCCGTGCGCGCACCCCCCCGCGCAGCAACAGATAGAAGCCGAGCACGATGCAGAAGACCATCAGGAAGTCGTTGTGATCGCCGCCGAGTCCCCACACGAGCACGACCGGGTTCATGCCCGCGAGCACGACCGCCGGCAACGGGTCGCGACCGAGCAGGCGCGCGCTCTTCCACACGAGCAGGATCGTCGCGAGGCTCGTGACCATCAGGATCGCCTTCAACGCCCAGAACGAGCCGGCGATTCCGAGCGGCACGACCGCGAAGGTGATCAGCGTGAACAGCGGGCCGTACGGGCTGAGCAGCTCGTGCCAGTTGCTGAGCAGGAACGCCGGGTCGCTGTGCGGCTCGAGAATCGGGATCGTCGTGTACGGGTTGAGGTTGTAGAACACCTCCATACGGCCGTAGTTGACGTAGTTGAAGAGGTCCGTCAGCGACAGCGGCGGCGCGAGCAGAAAGATCACGTGAACGGCGACGATCGCGGCGATCACCCAGCGCGCGGGCAACCGCCGCACGTGACGCAGCGCGAGCAAATACGCGCCGTACATGACGATGATCACGCCCGTAAACCCCCACCTGAGGGTGGTGCCGTTGTCGGTGAAGCCAGCCAGCAGGCCGCCCAGCGGACCGGCCATCCAGCGCGGGAAGTAGCCGGCGTGCGTCGTCGGCGTCAGCGGACCGGGCCGGTTTGCCGCTACGAGCACCAGGAACAAGCTCAGCGCGACGACGGTCGCGAGCGCGAGCGCGCCCGCGCGCACGCCGGGCTCGGCGCCCGCGCGCTCGCCGGCGCGGCCGCGCAGCAGCATCCGCACGCGAGCCTGCGGCCGCGTCGCCGTCGTGCCCCGGAGGGGAAGTGTGCTCGCATCGCCCGGCATGGTCGGCGCCGAGACGATATCCGAGGTTGGCCCACACGCGCCGAGGGCCCGCCGGAGCGGGCCCTCGGACGTCAGCATGCTGGTTGCGCGCCTAGATGGTCGTGACGTTCACGGCCTTCGGGCCCTTCTCGCCCTGCTCGGGGTCGTAGGAAACCTTCGCCCCCTCCTGCAGAGAGCGATAGCCCTCGCCGTTGATGCCGGTGTGATGAACGAACAGGTCCTTGTCGCCGTCATCAGGGGTGATGAAGCCGAACCCCTTGTCGTCGCTGAACCACTTTACGGTGCCAGTTGGCATGGTGTGAATTTCCTCCACGGTTTGTGCGTGCTGCTACGCGGAGGATGCTTCACGAAGCTTCGACCTGCGAGCATTTGCACTACTTCGCCGGTCTGTTGTGCGCCGGCCATACACGACGACCGTAGCACGTCACAGCGATGGCGTGTTGTCGAAATGTTGCCGACCGCCGAGCGCGGGCCGGCTCTGGGCGGGCGCAAACGCACGGGTGCATCGCCCGGCGCCGGGGCGGCGGGCGAGCGTCGCCGGGCGATGCGGCACGGGCGCGCGAGCGTCTAGGGTGACGTGTCGATGGACCAGCCAGCCCAGTCGCGAGCCTGCGCTGGAGAGCGCGCGGCCCGGGAAGGCGCCGGGCCGCAGGACGCGGCCCCGGCCGGCGGCGGCCCGCCGGCGAGCGCGCACGGCGACACGCCCCGGTTCGAGCGCCTTGCGGCGGCGGGCGCGGCACAGGGCGCCGCCCACGTCATCGAGGAGCTTGGCCTATGGCAGCGGCCCGCCGGTGAGCGAGCCCGGTTGCTGCTGAACATGGTCAGCACCGCCGACGGTCGCGCGACGCTCGGCGGGCGCTCCGGCCCGATCAGCGCAGACGCCGACCGGGCCCTGTTCCACGAGCTGCGCGGCGCCGTCGACGCCGTGCTCGTGGGGGCGGGCACGGTTCGTGCCGAGCGCTACGGGCGAATCATCCCGGACCCCGCACGCAGGGCGCTCAGGCGCAGCCGCGGGCTGAGCGAGGAGCCGCTCGCGTGCATCGTCTCGGGGCGCATGGCGCTCGACGGCGAGATCCCGCTGCTGGCGGCGCCTAGCGCGCGGGTGGTCGTGCTGACCGCCTCGGCGGCGAGCTTGCCGGGGCCCGCCGCGCACGTCGAGTACGTGCGCGCGGCGCGCGACGGGGCGCTCGACCTGCCGACGGCGCTCGCCGAGCTGCATCAGCGCTTCGGCGTGCGGCTCATGCTGTGCGAGGGCGGCCCCCACCTCGCCTGCCAGCTGCTCGCGGACGGGCTGGTCGACGAGCTGTTCCTGACGCTCTCGCCAAAGCTCGCCGGCGGCGCGGGGCACCGGGGCACACGCTCCGAAGGACCGGGTCGGAGCGGTTCCCAGGACGCTCAGGCGTTGCGGATCCTCGCGGGCGAGGAGCTGCAGCCGCCGGTCGAGCTCGAGCTGCTCGGCGTGCTGCGCAGCGGCGCGAGCCTGTTCCTGCGCTACCGCGTTCCTGCACGGGAGCGTCAGCGGCACCCGATCGGCTAGGAGCTCGACACGTGCGCGCGGGTCTCGCGCGAGACGACCGACAGCAGTTCGCTCGCCAGATGGCGACCCTGAGAGGCTACTCGCGGCGTCGCCGAGATCAAGACGACTACCTCCTCGCCGTCGAGCTCTTCGAGGGTGATCCGCGGGGCGTCGCGCAACGGCGTCTGCAGCGACTTCTCGAGGATCTCCTGGAGGTCGCCGGGGGTCATGCCGGCCCGCAGGCGCGCGCGCAGGTTCACCGCCTCGGGCTCGCGCAGCGGCAGCACCGCGACGTTGAGAACCACGCTGTTGGGCACCATGATCGAGTCCTCGCCGGTCGCGAACGTCGTGTACAGCAGCCCGAGCGAGCTGACCGTGCCCTCGATCTGGCCGGCGAGGTTGCCCCCCTGCAGGCGCACGCGCTCGCCGACGCGGAAGGGGCGCGCGCTGAGCAGCACCATGCCGGCGATCAGGTTGCCGAAGGTCTGCTGGGCCGCCAAGCCGAAGATCACGGCTGTGAACGCCGTGCCGAGCTCGAGCGTGCGCGCTTCGATGCCGGCGACCTGCAGCGCGATCACGAGCGCGAGCACGACCGTGGCAAGGCGGATCAGAAAGCCGACGGTCCCGGCGGTCGCGGGCTCGAGGCGCCTGAACAGGGGCGGCCCGAGGCCGCGACCGAGATCGCGCGCGATCGCCCAACCGAGGATCACCAGCGCGATCACCGTCGCGATCCGCACGACCGCGTCGAACGGTTCTTCGAGCACCAGGTGCGCGGGAATCTGGCCGCCGTGGACGCCCGGCGCCGCCGGCGCCTCCGTGCCGAACAGGCTCACGCGGTTGTCGTACACGAGCACGACGCCGACGAACAGCGGCACGAGCACGAGCGCCTCCAGGCGCGCGCGCTTGACCACGCGCGGGCTGATCTGGCGCAGCAGCCCGACCTCCTTCCAGGCCTGGCTGCGAGTCTCGAACATCTTCGGCGGGGTCCGCGGCACGGGCATGGCTGTCAATGATGGTGCATGCACGACGCCGACCCCGGTCCGCCGGGCCGACCCCGCGTCCTTCTGCGCGTCAGGTGGTCGTGTAGATCACCATCGCCAACCCGAACAGCAGGCAGTAGATCGCGAACGGGATCAGCGTCTTGGTCTTGAAATAGCGCACGAGGAACGCGACCGTGAACACTGCGGTGACCGCGGCGGCCACACACGCGACCAGCGCCTGGCCGCGGACGCCGTTGCCGTTGTGCCCGAGCAGGTCGGGCAGCTTGAAGACGCCCGCCGCGAGGATGATCGGCGTGGCCAGCAGGAAGGCGAAGCGCGCCGAGTCGCTGTGGTCCAAGCCACGCGCGAGGCCCGCCCCCATCGTCACCCCGTCGCGGCTGATGCCCGCCACCAGGGCGGTCGTCTGGGCGGCGCCTATGACCAGCGCCTCGCGGTAGTCGAGCGTGTCGAGCTCGCGCGCGCCATCTCGCTTTGCGCCCTCGCGCAGCGCCAGCTCGCGCACCTGCGCGCGGCGGCGGAACCGCTCGGCAGCCAACAGCAGACAGCCGTTGACCATCAGGAAGATCGCCGCGATCTCGGGCTTGGCGGTGAGCGTGCGCAGGTCGTGCTCGAGCGCCAGGCCGAGGATCCCGGCGGGGATGCTCGCGACCACGATCAGCCACGCCAGGCGCTCCGTCGAGGTCTCGATGCGGCGCGTTGCGAGCGTGTGGAAGAACGCCCGAACGATCTGCACCCAGTCACGCCAGAAGTACGCCAGCAGACCGAGCGCGCTGCCGACGTGGAGCGTCACGATCAGCGCGAGCCAGAAGGATTCCTGTTCTGACTGCGCGTCGACGAGCTTGTTCCAGCCGAACAGGGTCGGGAACAGCACCGTGTGCCCGAGGCTCGAGATCGGGAACAGCTCGGTGATCCCCTGGAGGGCGCCGAGCACGATCGCCTGGAAGTAGCTGAGCGCCGCGGCGAGCGGAATCACGAGGGGGGCCAGCATCCGGCGGAGAGCCTATTGGGTGGCGCGAGCGGAAGCTCCGCGCACGGCGAACGCGCCGCCGGCGCCGCGCCACTCGGAGACACGGCTTGCGATCTTCACAACCGCTTCACACGATTGTTGCCGCTTGGTCACAAGAACTCGCAATTTGCGGGCGAATCTGTTGTCATGGACAGTCAAGGAACGACGTCATACGCCGACGGCGTGGAGCGTGTGCGGGGGAGCGCGAGCAGAGCGGACATGCACTGTCACTCGACCGCCTCGCAGGTGTCGCGGCTGGGGGTGCAACGCGCGGTCGGCCTGCCCGAGTGCGCGACGCCGCCGCAGGAGGTCTACGAGCTCGCCAAGCGTCGCGGCATGGACTTCGTGACGATCACCGATCACGACACGATCGCGGGCGTCATGCAGATCGCCGATCAGCCGGACGTGTTCGTCTCGGAGGAGCTCACGGCGCGCTTTCGCGGCGAGCCTCAGGCGGTGCACGTGCTCTGCTACGGCATCACCGGCGAGGACCACGAATGGCTGCAGGCCCACAGCGACGACGTCGAGCTGTGCGCCGCATACATGTTCGAGCGCGAGGTCGTGTGCGCGCTCGCGCATCCCTACTACACGGTCGCCGCGCCGCTGAGCGCGCGCCACCGGCGCCGCCTGGCGGAGCTGTTCAGCGTCTGGGAGACCCGCAACGGGGCACGCGCCCGCGAGCTCAATCGCCCGGCGGCGACCTACATCGCCACGCGCGACGGCATCGGCATCGGCGGCAGCGACGACCACGCGGGCGTGGACGTCGGCCGCACCTACACCGAAACGCCGCCCGCGCGGACTCCCGCCGAGCTGCTCGCGCACGTGCGCGCCGGCGAGGCGCTCGCGCGCGGCGCCCAGGGCAGCGCCGCGAAGTGGGCGCACGCGGCGATCGCGCTGGCGGCGCGCTCGCTCGGACGCTGCGCGCCCGGCGAGGACGCCGGGCGCCCGGACCCGGCGCGCGTGATGACGATGGTGCGGCGGCTGCTGCGCGAGGGCGATGCGCGCCATGGCGCGGTCGGCGCCGACCTGAAGCCCGAGGACGCCCGCTGCCTGCTGCGCGCATGGCTGTGCGCGGTCGGGCTCGACGAGCTCGACACCCCGGCGGGCGCCGTCCATGAAGGAGGACGGGCAGGCGAGCGCGAGTTGATCGCCTTCATGCAGCAGGACGGCTTCAGCCACGAGGATCTCTACCGCCGCGCGTGCCGAGCGCACGAGCGCAAGCTGCGCCGCGCGGTCGAGGCAGCGGTCGCGGCAGCGAGCGGCCAGGAGCACGTGCTGACCGCTGCGCAGGGGCTGTTCGAGGCGTGCATCGCCGCGATCCCGTATGCGCCGGCGAGCGCGTTCCTGGCCGCCGAGCAGGCGAAGCTCGCCGCGATCCCCGACACGACCGCACGCGTGCGAGTCGCGCGGGCGAGCGAGCGGCGCGGGGACGACGGCGAGCGCCCGCGCGTGGCGATCCTGGCCGACGGCATCGGCTCCACGCACGGCGTCACGCGCACGATCGAGGAGATCCGCCAACGCGGCGTGCCGGGCTTCGAGGTCGAGGTCGTGGGCACCGACCCGGAGGTGGACCGGCGCTTGTCGGCGGTCGCGGAGATCGACGTGCCCTTCTACCCGGGTCTGCGAATCGGCGTCCCCAGCCTGCCGGCGGCGGTGCAGACGATCGCGGGCGCGCACGGCGGCGGCTATGACGCGATCCACGTCTGCTCTCCGGGCCCGGCGGGCATCGCCGGCGCGCTGGTGGCGCGCGCGATGAGCCTGCCGCTTCTCGGCAGCTACCACACCGAGCTGGCCGCTTACGCGGACGCGCGCTCGGGAGACGAGCGCGTGGCGGCTGCGATGGCGATGGCTGTCAGCGCCTTCTACGGCGCGTGCGACGTCGTGCTCTCCCCCAGTCCCGCCTCCGACGAGGCGCTCGCGGCGATGGGCCTCGGCGCCGAGCGGGTGCTGCGCTGGGACCGCGGCGTGGACACCGGGCGCTTTGACCCGGGCCGCCGCCGGCCGGGGCTGCTGCCTGGAGCGATCAACGTCCTGTACTCCGGGCGGATAACGCGCGAGAAGGGCATCGAGCTGCTCGCCGATGCGTTTGCGCTCGCGCGGACGCGCGAGCCGCGTCTGCACCTGGTGCTCGCCGGCGGCGGCCCCGAGCAGGAGGCGCTGCGCGAACGCCTCGGCCAGCACGCGAGCTTCCTGGGCTGGCTCGAGGGCGAGGAGCTCGCGCGCGTGTACGCGAGCGCCGACGTGTTCCTGTTCCCGAGCTCCACCGACACCTTCGGGCAGGTGATCCTCGAGGCCCAGGCCAGCGGCGTGCCCGTGGTCGCGCTCGCGCGGGGCGGCCCGCTGTCGCTGATCGAGGATCGCGTCACGGGCCTGCTCTGCGAGCCGGACGCCGAGGTGCTCGCCGATGCCGTGCTCGAGCTCTCGGGCGCGCCGCTGCTTCGCGAGCGTCTCGCGCGCGCGGCGCTGCGCGCCGTGCGCCAGCGCACGTGGCAGCGCACCCTGGAGCTGCTCGCCGACGGATACGAGCAAGCCCTGGGCGACACTCCCGGCGGGCGCTCCGGAGGGCTGGCTCGCACCGCGGCAGCCCGGCTCGGGGGATCGGCTCGCGCCGGCGCGAGCCAACCGCGAGCACAGGAGCGCGGCGGCCTGCGCACGGGGGCCGGCGACCGCGCCGCCTGAGGCGGCGGGGCGAGCAGCGATGGCAACGGTCGTGCCGAGAGTCGCTCCAACCTCGCTCGACACCTCCGTGCGCGCGCGGCGAACGATCGCGGTCGCGCTGCACGGGATCGAGCCGGCGACGTTCGAGCGCTGCGCGGTGATCCGCGACTGGCTCTCCGACCACGGCGTCGACCGCGTGACGCTGCTGGTGATCCCGGCCCGCGACCTGCACCCGGTGGGCGCGCGCTCGCCGGAGATGGTCGAGTGGCTGTGCGAGCGTCGCCGCGCCGGCGATTCGATCGCCCAGCACGGCTTTCAGCACGTGCGCCCGTGCGCCGAGCGCTCCGCTAGGCGGCTGCTCGCACGCGCGCACGGCCAGCGCGGGGGCGAGTTCGTGGGGCTCGACGACCAGGAGACTCGTCGCGCGGTGCACGCCGGCTGGCGCGTGCTCAAGCTCGCGGGCATAGAACCCGACGGTTTCGTCGCGCCTTCCTACGCGTATACGCCGGCGCTGCGCCAGACGCTCGCGCAGCGCTTCCGCTGGTGGGCGAGCCTGCTGCGTGTGCACCGCAGCCAGCCACTGCCGGGCGCCGGCGCAGACGCGCGATCGGGGAGTTGCGAGCCCTTCGCGCCAGAGAGCGTCCGCGAGCCGGCGCCCGCTGAGCTGGCCCCCGCCTGGAGCCTCGCGACGAGCGGCCCGGTCAGCCGTGCGCTCTCACCTGCGCTCGTGCGCGCCGGCGCGCTGCTGCCGACGCGCACGCTGCGCCTGGACCTGCACCCGACAGACCTCGCGTCCACACGTCACATGCTCGCGCTGGAGTGGGTGCTCGCGCGCTCGGCCTGCAGACGCACGGCGATCACATATGAAGAGCTCGCCGGCGTCTGAGCGCTCGTCCGGCGGGCGTCTGGATTTCACGCGACAACCGATATGATCGCGTCCGGTGCTGTACATCGCGACCGTCCATTATCGCTCGCCGCGGTGGATCGAGATCCAGGCGCGCTATTTGCGTGAGCACATCTCTGTGCCGTATCAGGTGTGGACGTCGCTCGAGGGCATAGACTCGTCCTATTCGGTTCACTTCGACCGCGTGATCGAGCAGGCGGGCCCGCACTCCGGCAAGCTGAATCACCTGGCCGTCGAGATCATGCAGGAGGCCGCCGACGAGGATCTGCTGATGTTCCTCGATGGAGATGCCTTTCCCGTCGCCGACCCGATGCCGGTGGTCAGCGATGCGCTGGCGCGGGCACCGCTGGTCGCAGTGCGCAGGGCCGAGCACCTCGACGATCCCCACCCGCACCCGTGCTTCTGTGTCACCACCGTCGCGACCTGGCGTGAGCTGCCCGGCGACTGGTCGATGGGTTACGCGTGGGTGCAATATCCCGGTGGGCCGCTGTGGACGGACGTCGGCGCCAATCTGCATCGCAGGCTCGAGTTGACGGGAACCCCGTGGGTGGCGCTGCTCAGGTCGAACCAGACGAGCATCGATCCGATGTACTTCGCGATCTACCACGGCGTCGTGTATCACCATGGCTCGAGCTTCAGGCCCGCGACGCTGAGCGGTGTGCACCACGCCGCGGGACTCGGGCCCAAGCCGCTGCCGGTGCCGGGCTTGCCGGTGCTCGGCAAGGCGATCCGGGCGTTCAACCGCAGGCGCTGGGGCGTGTGGGAGCACGGCGTGCTCGAGCAGCGCGCCGAGCTCTCACGGGCGGTGTTCGAGAAGATCCGCGCCGGCGGCTCGGATTGGCTGGCAGAGATTGGCGAGCCGGGGACCGCGTCCGGCGAGCCGGCGGAGCTCGCCGCGCAGCGGCTTTCATAGCGTCTCCGGAAGCACTCCCCCAAGCGTTCCCGTGGCGATCTTCACGGCCGAGCGATAGTAAGGATCGTTCTCCTGCAGGTACGCTTTTGTGTCAAACGCGACCAGGCGACCGTCGAGGATGACCATCACGCGGTCGCAGGAGTCAAGCGTCGACATCCGGTGCGCGACGATGATCAGCGTCAGTTCACTGCGCAGGCCGTCGAGCGATTCACCGATCAGCTTCTCCGAATAGGGGTCCAGGGCGCTCGTGGGCTCGTCGAGCACGAGCACCTGCGGTCGCGCGGCGAGCGCGCGCGCGAGGCAGATCCGCTGCTGCTGGCCGCCGGACACGGCGTCTGCGCGCGGTCCGACGATCGTGTCGTAGCCCTCCGACCAGCCGGTGATGTCGTCGTGGATGCGGGCGAGCCGGGCCGCTCGCTCGATCGACTCCCCGTCGATGTCGCGATAGAAGCGGATGTTGTCAGTCACCGATGCGTGCATCAGGCGGGGTTCCTGGGGCACATAGGAGACAAGCCTGTGCCAGTCCGCGCGTAGGTACTCCTGTACCGGCACGTCGTTGAGCAGATAGCTCCCCTCGCAGGGATCCCGCAGCCGTAGCAGCAGCTGGACGAGCGTCGACTTGCCCGCCCCGGACGGCCCGATGACGCCGATCGTCTCGCCTGCCTCGATCGTGAAGCTCACGTCTGAAAGCACCGGGCGACCGGGGTTGTATGAGAAGCCCACCTCCTCGAACGCCAGCGTGTGCACGACCGACAGCGCCCGCTCGCCGTCCGCAGGCTCGCTGGCCAGGTACCTCTGCTCCGCAGAGCGCAGACGCTCGATGAACGGCAGCGACTGTTGCAGGCCCTGGTAGCAGGACTGTACCGTCTGCCCGGCCTGGGAGGAGCGGTAGAGCAGCAGGATCACCGCCCCGAGCGACGCCGCGTGACCCACCCCGGCCTCGTCGAGCACGTAGAGCGCAATGATCAGCGCCACATAGATCAGGCTCGAATACAGGGACGGCACCAGCCTGATGATCACCTGCGTGCGGTAGAAGATATCGCGAGCGAAATCCGCGAAACTGGAGACGCGTTCGTATTGGGCGTGCGTCACTCCGAAGGCGTGTGACTCTTCGGCGAGCCGGTTGGACTCGGCCACACCGCCGGCGAATTGCACCAGCGCCTGGGACAGGGTGCGGCTCTGTCGCTTGCCGAATGCCCTGATCGGCCGCAGGATGTTGAACATCAGGACGGCGAGAACGAAGACACAGCCGGCGGCGATCGGGCTGAGCGCGACAGCCGAGCCCATCAGGATTATGAAAGTGAGCGATGTGGAGAGCAGGGCCGTCGCCTGCAGCGCGCCGCCTGTCGCGTTGTATACCTGGCTGGTCATGTTCTCCTGCAGCAATCCCTCGCGGTCGCGGGACTGCACCGCCCAGGACGCGCGCGTGAACGCCCCGAAGACCCTCACCCGCACGCTGCGCTGAACATCGGCGGCGATTCGGGCGGGCAGAGTCGAGTTCGGGTACTGCAGCAGCAGCCGCACGATCGTCAACGCCAAACCGGCCCACAGCAGCGTGTGGATCGACGCGTGTATGTGGAAGATGCTGTTGTTGGCGGCAACCGTGTGACCGTGCTTACCTTTTCGCGGTCTCGGGCTGACCAGATCGGTCGCGATCTCCGAGACGATCGCGATGATCCCGGTTTCCAAGAAGGCGCCGATGATCGAGAGGAACCCGAGCGCGAAAACCAACCCGCGCTTGTCGCCAATCAGAACGTCGAGCTGCGACCACATCGACGATGGCGACAACTTCTCGTCGGTATGCAGCCGGTATTTGGCTCTCATCCGATGCCATCCGTTCGCTTGACGGCGCGCCCGATGATCTCGCGCTCGGCGACCTGCTGGCGCGGAGCGTCGAGGAAGGATGGGCTGGCTGTCATAAACGCGGAGTGTAACGAAGTCGTTCGCCCAGGGCAAGGCGCGCGGCGGGGCGAATCGCCGGCGTCTCGCCGAGGTTCACTCGCCCGCCGTCAGGAGCCGGCGAACGTGGCGCCCGGCGCTTGCGCTTCCAGCGTGGTCCCCAACGTGGGCGTGACCGCGAGCTCGAGCACCGCGCTCGCGGTCGCCTGCATCCCGGCGCAGCCCGGGACCACTACGCGGAAGGCCTGCTCGCCGGCGCCGGAGAGGACGTGTTCGATCGTGAAGCTTCCCCCCGGCCCCAACGTGGCGGTCTGCACGACATGAAAGCCACTCCCGGCTGCGTTCTCACGCTGTAGATCGACGACCTCGCCTTCGCTCGCGGGCGTCGCCGTGCCCGTGAAGGCGACCGACTCACCGCTCGAGACGCTCGACGATGAGGGCCGGGCGTTCAGCTGTCGCTTGACACCCTCGAAGATCGTCGTGGAGTGCACGCGTCCCGCACTCACCTCATACCAAGTTGCATGCAGCGGTGACTGGGGGCTGAAGGCATAGCTGCCGTCGCCTTCGGCGGTGGTCGTGGCGACCGGCACAAATCTGCGCCCGGGTGTGCCCGCGAGCAGCGTGAGCGGCTCGTGTCCACCTCCGGAGGCGACTCCGCTGATCGTCAGCGCCCCGCCGAAGGTGAGTGGGCTGACGCTCGCGTCGATCGTAAGCCGGCGGTTCTGGCGCTGCGCGATCTGGTAGGAGAGCACTTCGGAGATCCCAGGCGGGAGTTTGCGGGCCTTGACCAGCGCCCGTACGTTCGCGGGTCCCGGAATGCCGAACCTGTGCGTGATCGAGTAGGAACCCTGCGGGCCGACCCGGCTCCAGGCGATCGTGCGCCAGCTCGCTTCGACGTTGGCACCTTCACGCTGGAGTTCGACGAGCGCCCCTTCCTGTTCCGGACTGACCGTGCCGGTGAAGGTCACCGTGCTCCCCGCTTCCGAGCCCGCCACGGCGTCGCGACCGAGCATCGTGAGCTGCGGGCGCGCAGGGCCGCTGATCGTGACCAGGGGCGCCACCGCGACCGGCACCCGCACACTGCGGGTGCCGGAGATTCGTGCGTAGAAGGTGCTGTCGGTCTCGAGCGCTTCGGTGGTGAGGTGAAACGCGCCGCTCGCTTCGGAGTCGACGCTTGCGAGCGGACTGGAGCCTGGGGTGCCAGCGGAATGGACGTAGATCGTGACGGTCTGTGCGCCCGCATGCGAGGGATCCGAGCACGAGATCAACCCCGACAGCGCGGCCGTTTCGCCCGCGGTTACACGCCGCGGCGCCGCTTCGAGCGCCACCCGGCAGGCGCCGGCGCCTGCGTCGGCGTCGGCGTGCGATCCACGGGCGTTCGATCCGCCCGCCGCCGCGCCGTCCCCGCCGGCGCCGGTGGTGGATTCGCCCGACCCGGTGGGGGACTCGCCCGACCCGCTGGGGGACTCGCCCGACCCGCCGGTGGATTCGCCCGCGCCCGTCGCCGACCCGCTCGCCCCGGAGCCGGGTTCGTTCGAGGCGGCCTTCGGGACGTCGCCGTGTGCGCCCGGGCGCCGGGCGCTGGCGGGCGCCGCCGAGGGCGCAAGCAGACCCAAGGCGAGCACGAGCAGGGCGGCGGCGAGCAGCCCAAGGGTGCGGAAGCGCCCGCTCACCCCGGGCAGCGAGCGTGAGGGCGGTCGGCGACCCGGGGCGCGCCCGGTGCTCGAGTTCATGTCGTGCTCATCGGCAGGCACGGCGGGGCGCTTTAACGGTTGACGAACAGCGACGGTTCGAGGGACTTCACGGCCGGCAGCGCCGCGTAGCCGAGGTGCTTGAGCGCGAACAAGTCCTCGATCGTGCGCAGCAGCGAGAAGTCGTTGAACGGTTCGTGGCTGGTCGTGGCGCCCTTCACGAACGGCGAGAGCAGCAGCGCTCCGACGACGCCGCCGCCGCGGGGGGTGCCGATGAGCGTCTTGGCGGGGTCGTTGGGGAACAGCGGCTGCCCGCAGCACGAGCTCGATTCGGCGAAGGCGCCGCTCGATGGCGCCTCGTCGACGGTGATCACCAGCAGGCCGTTTTCCTTGTACGCCTTCGAGCCGGTGATCTCGGGCACGACATGCTTGAGGAACGCTTCCGAGCGCGCTACGCCGGCGGCAGCGCCGGGCGTGCACGGCGTGGGGTTGGCGTCGTCGCAGCGGTCGGGGGCGATGTAGGCGAAGCTGGGCGTGCGGGCCGGAGTCGCCAGATCGCCTTTCAGGCTCGCCAGACCAACGTCGTCGGCTTCGCAGTGCAGCGAGTCGACGATCGAGCCGAAGTACACGAAGGGGTTGCGGAAGGTCGCGTACGCCCCCGTGCTCGCGGTCTGTTCGGCGGTCGGGTCCGACGCTCCCACCGTCGGGTGCGCGCACGCCCCAGCCTGCGCCCCCGGTTCATCGATGCCCTGGATGTAGGCCCGCCACGTCAGGCGCTTGGCTTCGAGCTGCTTGGTCAGGGTCTGCGTCGAGCGCGGATACACGCAGCCAGTGCCGAGCACCTGTTCGTCGGGACCGGCGCCCGTGGGCACTATTTCGGTGTATTCGGGGCAGTTCGCGGCTGTCTGCGCGGTCGGGCCCTGCCCGCTGATCAGCGCCGCCTCGTCCGCGAGCTCCTCATGTGCGACCGCGTGAAATCCGATCAGCAGCTCGCCCTCGTGCGCGAGCGTCGTCGACAGGTACGGGGCCGCGGAGGAGGGACCGAACACCGACGCATACGGCTCGTCCGAGAGCATGATCACGAACACGTGCTTGATCGCGGGCAGCTTCTTGGCGGGGGTTCCCGCGGCGCTTTCGGAGGAGCCCGAGCCGCCTTTTGAGCCCGACCCGCCTTCGGAGCCGGCGGATTTCGAGCCCGCGCGGGAGGGCGACTTCGCCGGCGTCTGCGCATTGGTGGGCGTCGCGGACGGGGTCGCTTCGCTTTCGGAAGACGGCGTTTCGCCGGCCGGCGATTCGGACGGGGAGGGCGACTGCGAGGAAGCGGACGGGCCGCTCTGAGCCGTGGTGCCAGAGGCGGGGAGCAGGAGCTTCAGCGGCGAGCGCGCCGACGCGGGCGTGTCGGCCACGCGCGAGGCCGCGACGCGGCCCATCAGCACTCCGAACGCGAGGAACACGCCGACCAGCAGCGCGGAGACGCGCGGCGGCGGCAGCCTCAGGCCACCGCCGCCCGGCGCAATCCCCGGCGCTCGCCCAGACGCTCCCGCGCCGGCGTCGGGCGCGATCGCGCCCGGCGGGCGCCCGGTCGCGTTCGTGCCGGCTGACACGCGATCGAGCAGCCCCTGCAGCTGTGGGTCGGGCGAGCCCACGCGCGCACCGCACTCCAGGCAGTAGCGCTGGTCGGCGGCCAGCGGTGAGCGGCACTCCTGGCAACGCTGTGACGGCTTCGCGCTGATGATCGCCCCGCTACTCGCTCATGCTTGCAGCGCCGCTGGGCAGACTCTGCATGAGCCTCGCCCCGCACTGCCAGCAGAACAACGCACCGCGACTGTGGGGCGCGGCGCACTCGGGGCAGCTGCCCGCGACGCCGTCCTGCTCCATGCGCAACAGGCGCTCGACCTCCGCCAGCTCGGCGTCGCGTTCCTGGAGGGTCGCGGCGCGGCGCACGAGCACGTCGAGACGAAAGTGGTCGCGGATCGCCATCTCATACGCGAGACCGCCCAGGTCCCAATGCAATTCGGTGACCTGCGCCGCAAGCGCGTCGCGCCTGCGCTCGAGCTCCGAGCCGCCAGCCGCGCGCGCCGCGGGAGCCGCGCCGGCGCTCGACGGCGGGACGGCGGCAGTCTCCAGCACGAGCGTGTCGGCCGGCGAGCCCGCCGGCGCCCCGTCGAGCGCGACCGCCGCCGGATCCGCCCGATTTCGATCGCCGTCGCCAGTGTCGCGGAGGATGCCCATACGCCTAGCCGGTTTCGACCACGTCAGGCAGCTCCTTCGACTTTTCCGAATAGCTTTTGCCCTTGGCGCCCTTCTCGGTGTTGAGCACCGACGGCGGCGCCGGGTGGCTCTCGCTGCTGCCGACAGCGCCGGAAGACGAGCTCGCCGGTTCGCCGCTTTCCGCGACCGCGCTCGACCCGCCGTCGGAGACCTTGATCACCTTCGCGCCCGCGAAGCTCTTCTTCAGTGCGCCAAGCGCCTTCTCGGCTTCGGCGCGCTTGTGGTAGACGCCGGAGTAGATCACGTAGCTGCCCGACGGCAGGCTGCTGAATTCCTCGGACTTCAACGCGCCAACCGCCTTGGCTCCCTTCGTCGTCGCCGCCGTCTTGGCCGCTTCCACGGCGCTCACCGCCGTCCCGGCCTGCGCCAGCGTCTGCAGCTGCACCGTGAAGCCACTCGTCCCGGACGGCCAGCTGCTTGTGAACGACGCTTCGGCGGCTGTCGACGTGCCGGCTGGCGGAGCGGACTGCGCGACGCTGATCGTCTGTGGCGGGACCGCACCCTGCTTGGGGGCGCCGGCGCGTCCGATCAACACCCCGACGCCCATCGCCAGCAGCAGCACGCCGACGCCGGCGATCACCGTCAGCGTGTTGTTGTTGCCGGGAGCGGAGCCGCTCGGCGGCGCAAGACCCGGCGGCGGGCTCGGCGGCGTCGGAGCGGCTGCAGCTTGTGCATAGCCGTGCGAAGGCGTTCCGCCGAACAACAGCCCGCTCGTCGGCACGCGTCGCTCGCCGCACTCGAGGCAGTAGCGCTGGTCGAGCGCGAGCGGCGCGCCGCAGCTCGGGCACGGCGTAGCACCGCCTAGATCGGGCGGCGATGAGCTGGCGATCGATTCGGTGGACAGGGTGGCTACCTTCGGTTTGCGGCCGCGCAGCCCTTTGAGGCTACACGCGCGTCGCGACGGCAGCGCTCTCGCTGCCGGGCCTGCCTATGGTCGAGCCGTCCGCGAGCAGTTGCGTAACGATCTTGTGAAGGCGCGATCCGGGTGTCTACGCCGCGACGCCCTTGCCGGTCGCGACCGGGGCGGCGTCCTCGACCTCGCCCACCGCCCGGGCGCTCACGCGCGCCTCGACGCGCACGGGCATTGGCCCGAGCGTCGGCATCGCTGCGCGCACCGGCGTCGCCGGCTCGCATGTCGGCGACGCTGCTCGCCTCCCGCCGGGCGCGGAGGGCGCGTGGGCCAGCGCTCGTGCGTGAGCTTGCGCGTCGCCCGCTCGCGCTGCCGCGCACAGGCCCACGACCAGCGAGATGACGAGCAGCCACGAGGAGATGATGACGAGGAGGATCATGGAGACTCCGATTGCAGGTTTTCGCTTTGGGACTTGGGGCTTTGCCGGGACTTGCGGACTTGGGGATTTGCTCGGGCTTGGGGATTTGCTCGGGCCGCCTTTCCTCACTAACTATATCAGGTTTATCGTCAAGTTGGCCCCCGCCGACCGCTGCTCGGCTGCATCGGCGACCTCCAAAAAGCCGCACGTTGCTAGGATTTGCCGCATCGAGCGCCCTACACGGCGCGAGGATCTTTTTCGCGGCAGCGCATCGAACGGCCGTCTAGCGGGTTACCATCGATGGTTGCGTGCGCCCGCGCAAGGGGTTTGCGCGTCCGATCACGAGCATCAGCACTAGGAACACGGAGGGACCTCGGATATGACCAGCTTCAGGTTCAAGCCCGCAGCCGTCCTCGCGGCGTTGGCGCTCGCCGGCCTCACGGCCACCACTTCGTCGCTTGCCTCGCAGGCGTCGGGGACGCGGGCGCCGACCGTGACGACGGGCAGGGCGCGCCTGAGCAGCGCCACCGCGACCTCGGTGACGCTGACTGGGACGATCAACGGGCACGAACAATCGTTCGAATACTATTTCCAGTACGGTGCGACCGACCTGTACGGTTCGCAGACGCCGACCGTGAAGGTGACCGAAGACACGCACGTCGAGAAGATCAGCGCGTCCGCGTCGCACGTGCTCGCCGGCTATCACTACCGCCTGGTGGCGATCAACTCGGCCGGCGAAAAAAGGGAAGGCCGCGACCGCACCATCCTCCCCGCAAAGGTCAAACGGACGAAGCAGAAGAAGCTCGCATTCGACCTTCCCCACTCCTTCCAGCCGACCGTGGTCGGCGCCGCGTTCGTGTTCGACGGCTCGCTGACCGGCACCGGCAACGGCGCGCGCGAGGTCGTGCTCCAGGAGAGCCCCTATCCGTACAGCGCCGGGTTCACCGACGTGGGCGCCCCGGTCCTCACGAGCGCCACCGGCGCCTTCTCGTTCCGCCTCCCCAGCCTCAGGAGCAGCACGCGCTTCCGCGCCGTCATGCTCGGCCCCCCGGAGCTGATCAGCGACACGCTCACACAGCTGGTCGAGGTGCGTGTGACCCTGAAGGTGCATGCGAGCAAGCTGGTCAAGGGACTCGTGCGCCTGTATGGCACCGTCTCGCCCACGGCGACCGGAGCGCACGTCTTCTTCCAGCTCGAACAGGCACCCAAACCGCATTCGCTGAAAGCCGAGAAACCCCAGAAGGAATCCAAGGTCCAAGCACGGCAGGAAAAGGAAAAGCCGCCGACGTTCGTGACGAAGTTCGGCACCGTCGTCAAGCGCGCCACCAGGAGCTTCTCGCATTTCAGCCTGGTGGTGAAGGTCAAGAGCGCCGGCAACTACCGCGCGTTCGTGCAGATGCCCGTCGGTCCGCTGGCCTCCGGCGAGAGCCAGACGGTCGCGCTCAAGACCGCCAAGAAGAAGCGCAAGCACAGCGGGCTGCACGCGGGCGAAGAAGAAAAATGAGCGCCGAGGACCGCGCCGTCGAGGCTTAGGAAGTCGGCCTCCTCGTGCGACGAGTGCGCGGCAGCCGCTCCCGCCTGCCGGCGCCGGCGCCCCGCTCGGGCCTTCGGGTGAGAAGCCCGCGAGGCGGAGCGGCGAGTCAGCGCGCGCCGGCGATCAGCCGCCGGCCGATGAGCAGCTCGAGCACCCGCTCGACCTCTTGCTCGACCGTTTCGCGGGTGCTCCCGAGCACGAGGTCGGGCTTCGCCGGGCGCTCGTATGGCGCGCCCACCCCGGTCAGCCCGGCGAGCTCGCCGGAGCGCGCGCGCGCATACAGCCCCTTTGGGTCGCGCTGCTCGCACAGCTCGAGCGGAGCGTCGACGAAGATCTCGAGGAACGCAAGCTCGTCGACCGCGTGCAGGTCCGAGGCCGCGTTCCGATCGGCCGCGTACGGGCTGACGAGGCTGACCAGCGCAATCGTCCCCGACTCCGCGAGCAGCCTCGCGACGTGCGCGGTGCGCCGCACGTTCTCGCGCCGCGCGTTCTCGTCGAAGCCGAGGTCGCCGTTGAGACCGTGACGCAGGTTGTCGCCGTCGAGCAGGAAGGCGGACTGACCGGCGGCGAGCAGACGCTCCTCGACGGCTGCCGCGACCGTCGACTTGCCGGCGCCCGGCAGGCCAGTGAACCACAGCGTGGCGCCGCCGTGGCCGAGCTCGCGCCAGCGGCGCTCGCGCGTCATGCGCGTCCCCTGCCAGCGCACGTTCGGGCTGCGCTCGGTTTTCTCCACGGTCGCGCCGGTCGCCGCGGCGCCCTCGACCTCGGTGTCGAGGATCACCCCGGCCGCGACCGTGTCGTTGCTCGCCTCGTCGATCACGATCAGGCTGCCGGTGACGCGGTTGCGCCGGTAGGAGTCGAACACCAGCGGCGAGCTCAGCTCGATCTGCACGCGCGCGAGATCGTTGAGCTCGAGCGAGCTCGCGCTTTCGTCGCGGCGCAGGCTCTCGACGTCGATCCGGTAGCGGACGTCCACCTTGCCGAGCATCGCCGTGCGCGTCGTGTGCTTGACCAGGTAGCGCCGGCTCGGGTGCAGCGGCTGCTCTGACATCCAGCACAGCAGGCACTCGAAGCGGTCGGAGACCGTCGGCTGGTTGTGCGCGCGCACGATCACGCTGCCGCGTCCGACGTCGAGGTCATCGCTGAGGCGAAGCGCCACGGACATCGGCGGAAACGCCTCCGAGACCGGCCCCTCGTAGGTGTCGATGCTCGCGACGGTCGTGCGCAGAGCGCCCGGCAGCACGACCACCTCATCGCCCGGGCGGATGATCCCGCCGGCGATCTGGCCGGCGTACGCGCGGTAGTCGATCACGCTCGAGGACGGCGGGCGGATCACCCACTGCACCGGAAAGCGGACGTCGATCAGATTGCGATCGGAGGCGATGTGGACGTGCTCGAGGTGGTAGAGCAGCGGCGGCCCCTGATACCACGGCATCGCCTGCGAGCGCTCGACGACGTTGTCGCCGAGCAGCGCGGAGATCGGGATGAAGGTCACGTCCGGCAGCTCCAGGCGCGCGGCGAAGGCATCGAACTCCTCGACGATCGCATCGAAGACCGCTCGGTCGAAGTTGACGAGGTCCATCTTGTTGACGCACACGACCACGTGCGGGATGCCCAACAGCGAGCTGATGAACGCGTGACGCTTCGACTGCGCGACGACTCCCTTGCGGGCGTCCACCAGCACGATCGCGAGGTCGGCCGTTGAGGCGCCGGTCACCATGTTGCGCGTGTACTGCTCGTGGCCGGGCGTGTCGGCGATGATGAAGCGCCGCTGCGCGGTCGCGAAGTAGCGGTAGGCGACGTCGATCGTGATGCCCTGCTCGCGCTCCGCGCGCAGCCCGTCGGTCAGCAGCGAGAGGTCGACGAACTCGTGGCCCATCCGCTTGCTCGTCTGCTCGACGTGCGCGAGCTGGTCGGCGAGCACCTGCTTGGAGTCGTACAGGAGCCGGCCGATCAGCGTGCTCTTGCCGTCATCGACCGAGCCGGCGGTCGCGAAGCGCAGCAGATCGATCGGACGCTCGCTGAGGCGGGCGAACACCTCCGCGGCGCTCTCCCCGGCGAGCGCCTGTGCGTCTGCGCCGGCACCGTTCGAGCGCGCGCCGCCGTCGCCGTTGACCGCCAAGCCGCGCCCCGAGCCGGATCCGCCGACTTCGGTCATCAGAAATACCCCTGCCGCTTGCGATCCTCCATGGCCGCCTCGGTGACGCGGTCGTCGGCGCGCGTCTGGCCCCGCTCGGTCACCTCGGTGGCGGCGATCTCCGCGACCACGTCGGCCAGCGTGCTCGCCTGCGACTCGACCGCGCCGGTGCAGCTCATGTCGCCGACGGTGCGGTAGCGCACACGCGCCGTGAACGGCTGCTCGTCGTCCATCAGCTGCACGAACTGGCTGACCGCGTAGAGCATCCCGTCGCGGGCGAACACCTGGCGCTCGTGCGCGAAGTAGATCGAGGGCACCTCCAAGTCCTCCTCGGCGATGTACTGCCACACGTCGAGCTCAGTCCAGTTCGAGAGCGGGAATACGCGCACATGCTCGCCTCTGCGAATGCGGCCATTGTAGAGGCTCCACACCTCCGGACGCTGGCGCTGGGGCTCCCACTGGCCGAACTGGTCGCGGAAGGACAGGATCCGCTCCTTCGCGCGCGCGCGCTCCTCGTCGCGACGCGCGCCGCCGAAGGCCGCGTCGAAGCCGTGCTCGGCGATTGCGTCGAGCAGCGTGATCGTCTGCAGCGCGTTGCGCGAGGCGCGCGGGCCTTGCTCCTCGACCACGCGCCCGCCGCGGATCGACTCCTCGACCGAGGCCACGATCAGCCGCTCGCCGAGCTCCTGCACGCGGCGGTCGCGGAACTCGATCGCCTCCGGGAAGTTGTGCCCGGTGTCGACGTGCATCAGCGGGAACGGGAACGGCGCCGGTCGGAATGCCTTCTCGGCCAGGCGCAGCAACACGATCGAGTCCTTGCCGCCGCTGAACAGCAACACCGGGCGCTCGAATTCGGCGGCGGCCTCGCGCATCACGTGCACCGCCTCGGCCTCGAGCGTTCGCAGGTGGGTTAGGTGATAGGTGGCTGGCATCCGTGCTGGGCGGTGGGGATGAAGCAGGCCGGCCGCTCCAAGGCTAGGCCCCTCGCGCCGGCAATTGTGAATGAATTTGTGAACTTTAGGGTCAACCCGCTCGTTGTCAAGCCTTTGCCGGCGCGGCGAGCTGGCGCCGGCGCGGCTCGTCATGCCTGCGCTAGCGCGATCGCACGCTCGTAGAGCGCGAGCGTGGCCGCCACATGGCGCTGCACCGTGAACTCCCGCTCGACCCGTTGGCGCCCCGCGCGCCCCAGCGCCGCGCGCAGCTCGGCGTGTTCGGCCAGGCGGCCCAGCGCCTGCGCCCACGCGTCCGGCTCACCCGGGGGCACCAGGTAGCCCTCGCGCCCGTCTTGCACGATCTCGCTCGGCCCGCCGACGGTCGTCGCGATGACCGGGACTTCGAGCGCCATCGCCTCGATCAGCGCGCGCCCGAAGGGCTCCTCCCGGGAGGGCAGCAGCAGCGCGTCCAGCGCCCGCACGAGCTCGGGCACGTCCGTGCGCTCGCCCAGCCACGAGACGCGCGCCTGCAGGCCGGCGCCAGCCACGAGCGCGTGCAGCTGCGCGACATAGCCACGGTTGTCAAAGCGCGTGGCGCGCGCCACGAACTTGGCCGAGCCGATCAGCAACAGGTGGGCGTCGACGCCCTGCTCGCATAGCAGCCGCAGCGCTTCGATCGCCGTGTCCTGGCCCTTCCACGGGCTCAGCTGCCCGACGACGCCGAGCAGCATCGCGCGCGTGCCCGCCTCGCCGAGCGCCGCGCGCGCCTGCGCGCGGTCGATGCGCGCGGGGTCGAAGCGCTCCAGCTCGACGGGGTTGTGGAGCACCTCCAGGCGGGCGCGCGGCGCCATCGCGCGCACGCCGCGCGCCGTGTAGTGGGAGTTGGCCACGACCGTCGTCGCGCTCGCCGCGATCAGGCGCAGGATGGCGCTGCTGAGCGGGCCCGGCGGCAGGCAGTCGCGCACGTGCACCACGGTCGCCGCCGGCGACGGGCGTGCGAGCGCGAGCGCGATGCCAGCGCGGATCGAGTTGGCGTGCACGACCTGCGCGCGGTGCCGGCGTGCGGCGCGACGCACCTGCGCCGCCGCGAGGCTCAGCTCGAGCAGCGCCCGCGGGGTGTGCAGCGGATGCAGCCGCAGGCTGCCCGCGGTGCCGGTGATCGCGGTCGTGGGAACCCCCAGCTGCGCGCTGGCCGCCGCCAGGCTGCCGCGGGGGCACGCGAGCAGCGGCGCGACCTGCTCCGGCAGCCCACCGAGCAGGCTGAGCAGCGAGCGCTCGGCGCCGCTGATCACCTCCGTGTGGTTCACGTACAGGACGTTCACGCGCCGATGCGCGACTCGAGCGCTTCGAGCAGCACGCCTTCCACGCGCTCGACTATCTTCGGCCACGCGAACTCCTGCGCGCGCAGCTGTCCGGCGCGGCCGAGCCTGCCCGCGAGCTCCCTGTCGAGCAGCAGCCTGGTGATCGCCTCGGCGACGGCGAGCGCGTCGGTCGGGTCCACGAGCAGGCCCGTCTGCCCGTCGAGGACCGCGTCGAGCGCGCCGCCGACGTCGCCCGCGACGACCGGCTTGCCGGATGCAGCCGCCTCCATGTACACGATCCCGAAGCCCTCGCCGGCGAGCCCCGCGTCGGGTAGGCGGCTCGGCATCGCGAGCAGATCCGCGCGCGCGAGCCACTCGTCGCGCTGCTCGTCGGAGACCGCGCCGAGGAAGCGCACCGAGCCCTCGACCCCGTGCTCGCGGGCCAGCGCTTCCAGACCCGTGCGCAGAGGCCCGTCCCCGAGCACGAGCCACTGGACGTCCGGCACGCGCGCGCGCACCAGCTCGAGCGCGCGCACCAGCACATCGTGGCCCTTATAGCTGTCGCGCAGCCGGGAGATCGTCACGAACGTCGGGCGCTCGCACGGCGGCGAGCGCCGCGCCGGGGGCAGGTCCACGCCGGGCGGGATGATGCGCAGCGCCGCCGGCGCGGCGCCCGTCGCGGCGATCAGGCCGGCGGTGTAAGAGCTGACCGCGATCACGACGTCCGCGCGACGAGCGGCGAACGCTGCGAGCCGCGGGCGGCCCACGATCTCGTTCGCATGGAAATACTGCACGGCCGGCGCGCCGAGCGCGGCTCTGATGGCGAGCGTCGCGGGGCTTGCGACCGGATGCAGGCACAGCGTCGCCTGCGGGCGGAACCTGAGTGCGTGGAGGGCGCCCAGCGCGTTGAGCTGGGCGTTGTGCAGCGCCGGCCGTGAGCCCGCGGCGCGCACCCGCCGCACCACGAGCGCGTTGTTCGCGTCGAACGCGCGCGCGCCGGGACCGTCGAGCGCCACGACCTCCCGCTCGAAGCCGCTCAGGCCGGCCGCGAGGCGATGGGCGATGACCTGGATGCCGCCGTGCGCCGGGGGAAAGTCGGGCGTGATGATCAGCAGCCGCGGCCTGCGCCGCGCGGCGCCCTCGCGCCGGGCTGGCCGCTCGCGCTCCAGCTCTGCGCCGGCTGGCGCCGCGGCCTGGCTCGATCCCGCTGCTCGGCTCATCGCGCGCAACATACCGAGCAGGCGTGCGCGCAGACTCCTGTGTGATCTGACACTAAACTCGGTGCAATGGAGCCTCGGCCTGCCGATGCACGCAGCACACGGCCGTAGAGCGTTGAGGGCGGCGCTCGTGTGCGCGCTCGCCTCTGGAGGTCTCGTGGGGATCGCCGGCTGCGGCTCGGGATCGGGCGGCGAAACCCGCGCCGGCTCCAGCGCGCCCTCTGGCGGCAAACCGCGCAGCGAACCGAGCGAAGAAGCGAGCGCGCGCGCCGAAGAACAGCGCGAAGAAGCAGCGGAACTCGACAGAAACCGCGAACTGCTGTCGCAGATCGAAGCCAAGAAGCGCGAAGAAGCCGCCGAAGCGGTCGCCAAGCGGCGCGAAAAGGCGGCTGAACTCAAGGACAAGAAGCGCGAAGCGCAGGCGCGCGCGGCGGTCAAGAAGCGCGAACAGGAAGCAAAACGCGCGGTCAGACGCCGCGAAGCCGAAGCTCGCGCACAAGCGAAAAAAAGCGAAGAAGCCGAAGAAGCCGCGCTCAGACAGGCGGAAAAGCGAGAAGAGGCACAGGAGCGCAAGCACGCCCGGCCGCCCACGGGCACCACGAGCCCCGGCACCGCCCCCGCCTCCACGCAATCCGCAGGCACGGTGAACGGGAGTGAACCATGAGCTCGGGGCGCCGGTCGGCCGGCCGCGAGCTGGGAGCGCTCCGGGGCCGCCACGAGATCGGAAGCAATACAGTTAGGCGGATGTCTCAACGACCGTCCAGGCCGTCTGCCGCGACCCTGCGGCTGGTGCTCACCTGCCTGATGGCGCTCGCCTGCGCTGGGCTGATCGCCGGCTGTGGAGGAAGCGGCGGCTCGAACGCGGCCGAAGCGCGCGAAGGCTCCGGCGCAGGCGCGAGCAACCCCGAAGCGGCCGTAGAAGCGGAAATCAAGAAGCAGGAGGCGGAAGGCAAGAAGCGCGAAGCCGCGCTGCGGGCCGAAATCGCCAAGAAGCGCGCGGCCCTCGCGGCCGAGGGAGGGTCATCGGGAAAGTCCAAGAAGGGCAAGAAGTCGAGCAAAGGCAAGGGCTCGAGCACCAAGCACGGCAAGCACCCCGCCAGCAAACACAAGAGTGAAAAATCCAAGCATGAAAAGGCTGAAGGCGGCAAGGAACACGAATCGAAACTCGAAGCGACCGCGCGGGAACAGCTCGAGCACGAAGAAGCCTCCGAAGCGGCCGCTCTGAAGAAGGCCGAAAAAGAAGAAGCCGCAAGAGGACACTGATGTCCGGCCCCGTCGAGCTGTAGTGACCGGCGAGGTGGAGTCGGTGATGCTCCTCACACCGGTGTGGGGCCGCGACGGGGGCGTGGCGACGCATGTCAAAGCGAGCGCCGCGGCGCTCGCCCGGCATGGGCTCGAGGTGCACGTGCTGGCCGCGCACGTGTATCCGAGCGAGCCGATCGCCGGCGTGACGGTGCACGAGCGCCCGGGGTTGCTCAAGCGCGGCACGCGAGCGGCGGCGCGGCTCGGCGGGAGCACGCGCCCGCGGGCGGCGGTCGTACACCTGCACCAGCTCGACGACCCCGCCGTCGTGAAGCTCACGAGCAGGAGCGCACCCGTGGTGATCAGCGCGCACACATACCCGGGATGCACCTCCGGCGTTCACTACTTCGCTCCGGGTCAGGAGTGCGCGCGCGCCCACGGACCGGGCTGCATACCCAACCTGCTGGCACGGGGCTGCGCGCACACCCGCCACCCGAAAACACTGCCGCTGAAGTATTGGAACGTCACCCGCGGCCTGGCGGCGTTGAGGCTCGCAGACATGGTCGTCTCGCACTCGAGGACCATCGACCGCCACCTGGCGAGCAACGGCTTGGCGCGACGGGCGATCGTGCCCCTGTTCCCCACGATCCCGATGCCCGCGGGCTCCCCCGCGCCAGCCGCTCGGCGCGTGCTGTTCGCCGGTCGCCTGGAGGCACCGAAGGGCGTCGCCGTGTTGATCCACGCGGTCCGCGAGCTGGACTGCGAGCTCGTGATCTGCGGCGGCGGCCGGCTGCTCGAGCAGCTGCGGGGCTTGACGGCGCGGCTGGCGATCGAGGACCGGGTGCGCTTCGCCGGATGGCTTGAGCCGCCGGAGCTCGCGGGCGAGCTCGCCCAGGCTTCGGTCGTGGCGATCCCCTCGTTGTGGCCGGAGCCGTTCGGGCTGGTCGGCATCGAGGCGCTGGCGGTCGGGCGGCCCGTCGTCGCGAGCGCCACCGGCGGGATCCGCGACTGGCTGGCAGACGACGTGGGCGTGGGCGTGAAGCCGGGAGATGCACGAGAGCTCGCGCTGGCGCTCGAGCGGCTGCTGTCCGATCGCGACGGGCAGCTGGCGATGGGGGCGGCCGGCAAGAGGCTCGTCGCCTCGCGGTTCTCCGCCGAGCGCCACGTGGAGACGCTGCTCGGCGCCTACCACGCAGCTCGCTCGCGGTGGTCGGCGGCGCGCGCGCCGGGTGCGACGGCCGCGCGACCGACGACGAGCGCCGGCTGAGCGCGCCGGTGCAACTTCCGCCGGGCTTACCGGGAGCCCCGCTCGAGGACATCCTCGAGCAGCGTCCGGACCGCGTTCGCGCTGCGCGCCACCGCCATCTCCCGCTCGGCGAAGGCGCGCCCGCGCGCGCCGAGCGTGCGGCGCGCCTGCGCGTCCGCGAGCAGGCCGGAGATCGCATCCGCAAGCGCCGCCGCGCCCGGCGGCACGACCCGGGCGGCGTGGCCGCGAACGAGCTCGCCCCACGTGTGCGGGCCGTCGATCGCGACGACTGGGACGCCCGATGCGAGCGAGGCGGCGAGCGTCGTCTTGCGCGACGCCGGCCCTGAGGCGTCGGGAAACAGCAGCACGTCGCAGCCAGCGAGCGCATCGGAGAGCTGCTGTGCAGGCAGCCTCCCGGAGAAGGACAGGGCGTCCCCCAGGTCTCGCGCGGATGCTGCCTGCGACCACTCCTCGCCCGCGGCGGAGGCGCGCCCGGGCGCTCCGAGCATGCTCAGCCGCACGTTCCGCCCGCGCGCGCGCAGCTCCCGGACGGCGTCGAGCACGGGCGCGACGGCCGCACCGTCGTAGGCGTATCCGAACAGACCGATCAGCGCGTGCCCGCGAGCGCCGGCCGGCCTCGTGCTAGGCGCCGGCAGCGTTGAGAACACCGGCGCGACGCACATCGGCCGGGTCGGCAGCCATCTGCGCGAGGCGATCCAGCTCGCGCGGTAGTCCGCGGTGACGATCACGGCCGCGCTCCTGCCCAGGAGCTCGCGGAGGATCGCCCGCTGTGTCAGCGCCCACACATTCCCGCGCCAGCCCCCGACACGCCACGGGTATGCGAACTCGTGCATGAAGGACAGGATCGGCAGGCCCGGCGCCGCCAGCGCAGCCAGCGTCGGGCGCACAAACAGGGGCACGCCTTTGTACGAGTAGGAAAAGACCGAGTAATGCAGGAGCACGGCGTCCGGAGGGCGCTGGAGCAGCTCGCCGGCCAGGCGCCTCGACCACCCTCGCATCTGCGAGCGCGAACCGCGCAGCGAGGCCTCGGTGCGGGTCAGCCAGTGCAGCTCGCAGCTCACGCTCTCGTGTGCGAGCTCGCGCGCGAGCAGGGTCGCGTGGTCGCGCACGCCGCACGTCGCGCCCGTGGAGACGCCGATGACCGCCAGCGCGAGCGGACGGCTGGCGCCGAGGTCGCTAGTCACCCAGGATCTCTCCGCGATACGCCGAGTCGATTGCCTCCGCGAGCGCGTGCACGTCGCCGGTCGGCAGGACCAGGCCGTCACGATCGCCTGTGATCAGCTGCTTCATGCCGGTGTCCTCGCTGACGAGCACCGGCACGCCGCAGGCGAGCGCCTCGGCCGGCGCGTAGGCGAAGCCGTCCTCATAAGCAGGATGCACGCACAGGCGCGCGCCGCGCATGTGCGTGAGCGGGTCGCCGGGACGCACCGCGATGCGGGCGTCCCGGGCACAGGCCGCTTCGATGAAACGTCTCATGCTGCGCGTTTTCCAGCCTCCGACGAGCACGAGCCGCAGGTCTGGGTGCTCCAGGCGGCTGAACGCATCGAGCAACAGCGGCACGCCCTTGTGCACGAGCAGGCTGCCGACGTAGACGACGTCGAACGTCGATGCGCCGCTCGGCTGCGGCAGCGGCTCGTAGCGAGGGTCCGGTGTGAGCGGAAAGCAGGCGAGCCGCTCGTCGGCGAAGCCCTCCTCTCTGAAGGACTCCCAGATGTAGTCTGAGGCGACATAGATCCGGTCCGCCTGCTCGTACTCGCGCAGGTTGCGGCGCAGGATCAGCCGCGACCACGGCCGCTCGATCGGGTACTGGCGGTATGCGCGCGAGTGGCGTGCGACGACGCGACGCATGTGCGAGTTGGCCGACACGAGCGAGACCGACTCGAACTGCGCGCGCCGGGCGGCGCGGAATTGCGCGAGGGCGCTGCCGTTGAACGCGATCAGATGCTCGCCCGAGCGCAGCGTCGCGGCGCTGCGGGCGTCGAACCTGGCGCTGCCGAGCTGCACGCGCACGGCCGGCAGGTGGCGGGTGAGCGGGGTCAGCGGTCTGAGCAGCCTGAAGCGGTCGAGCGGGGGGCGCGCGCGCTCGGAGTCGGGGTCGGCGCCGCAGATGCCGACGGCCGGCTCGCCCGTTCGCTCGAAGGCATCGAGGATCTCCTGCACGTGCCGACCGAGGCCGCCGACGCCGAGCGGAGCCTGGCAGGAGACGACGCTGGCGCCGCCGGGCAGGACCTGCTCCTGGGCGCGCAGCGCGCGCGCTCGCCAGACCGCGTCGAGCGCGCTCGCGCGCAGGCTCGCGGGCACGATCAGTCGAGCTTGTCGTAGCCCCAGAGAGCCACGAGATCGCGGTCCAGGTATTCGCTCAGCGCCGCGACCTCGGGCTTGAAGCGACGGCGCAGCTCGAGCATGAAGCGCTCGTCGGGCGCGGGCGGGGCACGGTAGACGACGCGCCGCTGCAGCAGCGGATGGATCAGCTCGCGGCGCAGCTGTTCGCTGGTCAGAGCGACCGTCGCGTGTTTGATCGCGCGCGGCACGGCGCCCTGGCCGCTGCGCACCTTGCGCCAGAACGTCTGCAGCCTGAGCGAGCGCACGGCGACCGTCGGGTTGGCTCGGCTGGGCGGTGCTGCGACCGTGTCATCGACCTGCAGGAAGCGCAGCACCGTGCGCAGCGTTGCCTGGTTGTCGCGCTTGAAGTCGTCGTAGATCAGCGCCAGCACCCGCTCCTGCCCGAAGGCCGCGCGGTAGCGGCGCAGCTGCTCGACGTAGCGCACGCGATCGGTGTACAGCAGGCAGGCGGGCCACACCGAATGGCGAGGGATGTTGCGACCTTCGCGGCGGGCGTCCTCGAGCGCGATCGCCTTGCGAAAGCTCTTCTGCGTCTCGTGGCCGTTCTGCGCGAGCTGCATGTGCAGCGAGCGCAGGAAGCTCGCGGGCTCGCGCAGGATCGCGACGATCTGGGCGCGTGGCTGCGCCGCGGCGATGCGCTCCGGGGCGGTGCGCGACCAGAGATAGTGCGTCGATGCCTCCCCGACGCGCTGGTCGTCAGTGGCGTCCTCGAACAGCGCGAGGTATTCGTCGAACGTTTCCGCGCGCGTGCCGGTCTGCTCGAGCGTGCGCCAGCTCCGCCCAGACCGTGTCGGCGGCTGCGGATTGTCGACGGCGAAGTAGTAGGGCTCCTTGACCGCCGGCATGTAAATCTGCGGATGGCGCCTCAGCATTTCGTAGAGCGCCGTCGTGCCGGACTTCGCGTGGCCGACGATGAAGAAGTCGGGAACTCGCGCGCGCGTCGCGCGCGCGGGCGCCGCCGGCTTGCTCGACTCACTCGAGACCGTCATATCCCCAGAGGCTGACGAGGTCGCGGTCGAGGTACTCGCTGAGCTCCCGCACCTCCGGCTCGAAGCGGCGGCGCAGCTCGAGCATCAGGCGCTCCTCGGGCGCCCGCGGCGCGGCACGCACGACGCGCGCCAGCGTCACCCGCAGCGCGTCGTGGCGCAGCGTCCTTGGGGTGAGCGCCTTGACGCTCGCCTTGATCGCCCCGGAGACCGGCCCGCGCCCGACGGTGAGCGCGTGGAGCATGTCATCGAGGGCCAGCGAGCGCATGCGTACGGTCGGGTTGGCCTGCACGACCTCGATCGGGACGCTGTCCTGCACGTCGAGGAAGCGCAGCACGCGGCGCACCGTCGCCTCGTTCTCGCGCGCGAAGTCCTCGTAGATGAGCACGAGCACCTGCTCCGCCGGGAACACGGCGTGGTAGCGGCGCAGCTGAGCCGTATAGCGCACGTACTCGGAATACAGCAGCATCTGCGGCAGGTGCGAGCGCGCGGGCACGTGCCTGCCCCGGCGCCGCTCGGGCTCGAGCGAGATCGCCTTGCGCAGGTCTTTCTCCCACTCGATGTGGTCCTGCACGAGCTGCAGGTGGAGCGAGTGCAGGAAGCTCGCGGGCTCGCGCAGGATCGCGATGATCTTCGCCTCCGGACACACCTCGGCGATGCGCTGCGCGGCCACCGCGGACCACAAATAGCAAGAGGTTGCCTCGCCGACGCGTTGCCCGGGCCCCGCGCCTGAGAACAGCGACAGGTACTCCGCGAGCGTCTCCGGGGGCATGTCCGCGATCGACGGCTGGAAGCGCGGCCGCGCGTCGGTCGCGAAGAACCACGGCTCCTTGAGCGCGGGCATGTGGACCTGGGGGTGGCGGCGCAGCATCTCGTACAGCGCGGTCGTGCCGCTCTTGGCGTGGCCGACTATGAAGAAGTCCGGCCCCACGAGCCGCGCCGCGCCGGCCGCCGGCGACGGCTCGGCTGACACGCTCACCGTCCTCGGCGCTTCACGCGAGCACCCCCGCGCCGGCGGGCATTCCGGTGTCGGCGTGTGCGTCCCCGCCGGCGCTCAGGGCCGCTCGTCCGGGCCCGAGGAACCAATAGGAGACCGTGCCCGCGAAGAACCAGAAGAACGGGCCGAACACGGCGTCTGTCAGCGTCGGGCCGTAAAAGCCGATGGCCGTGATCGCGAGGAATGCGCTGAACATCGCCGCGATGCCGAGCAGGAGCTCGACGTCCCGGACGCGCCGCAGCCCCGTGAAGACGCGGTAGATCAACGTCGCGGAGAGCCCGACCCACAGCAACAGGCCAGGCACGCCGGTTTCGTCGGCGAGGAAGTTGTACTGGGTCTCCGCGTCGGGGTTGTGGGATTCCTGGCTTTCGCCGGAGGAGCCGGCGGAAGCCGTCCCAGAGTTGCCGAAGCTGGCGGCGCCGCCGGCGACGCCGAGGCCGACGCCGAACGGCGACTTCGACAGCTCGGCGGGGATATGTTTGAGGCTGACCTGCTTGTTGTCGCTGTTTTGCCCAGTCAGGATGCTTTTGTAGCGGGCGAACGCGCTGCCTCCGAGCGCCGAGACGAACACCGCACCCACCGGGAGCGCGAGCAGGATCACGCACAGCAACGTGAGCAGCGGTCGCAGGGCATGCCGGCCGCTGGCGGCGAGCGCGCCGAAGCTGAGCGCTACGAACGCGAGCGCCGCGAGCACCGCGCCGATCACTTGCGAGCGCCCGGCGCAGGTCGCGATCGCGACGAGCGCGGCGGCGAAACACAGCAGCATCCACCAGCGACGACGCAGGCCCCCGAGCGCGAGCAGCGCCATGGCCGCGGGCAGCGCGACGAGGCCGACGTCGCCGCCGTCGCCCTCATCGGTGCCCAGCGCGGGCGGACGCACCCTCGCGACGCCTTCGCTCACGAACGTGCGAGCCGAGAGGCCCTTGACGCCGAGCGTGATTTCGGCGTAGCCGGGACCCCACGCCGCGAGCTCCTGCGGGGTCAGACGCGTCTGGTAGGTGCCGACGACCGCGTTCGCCACCGCGATCGCCCCCAGAACGATGAACAGCCTGCGAAATCGCGCCTTCGAGCGCATGATCGCGTACCCGAAGAAGAAGAAAGGCACCCACTCCAGCAGCTGGCGGAAGCCGCCGATGCTCTTGGTGAGCCCCGCCGTGTGCGGATTGAGAGCCTCGGTCAGCACGATCGCCACCCACGCGCACACCCACCCGGACAGCGGCGGCATGCTGATGGGCTCGCGTTTGACGAGCAGGCGCGCGATCGCGCCGGCGCAGACGGCAGCGATCAGCACGTCGCGCACCGCTGAGCCCGATTCGTGCCCGCCGATGCCGAGCTTCACGGGGCCGCCGAGCAGCCCCAGGTACAGCGCCACCAACATGACCGAGACCTCGAGGCGAGGGTTGACGACCAGGTATACGATCGCCAGCCCGCCGAGGAACAGTCCAAGCAGCAGCGCCAGGTCGGGATCCGGGGTCGCGATGCTGATCGCCAGCGCGATCGCGAGCGGGATCAGAGCGGCGGCGCCGGTGAGCGCGAAGGCGCGAATGCGGCGACTGCGAACGACCGGGTGCACGCCCCCGCCGGGCCCGAGAAGGCGTACGGGGATTGCGCTCATCGGCGGCTGCGCTTGCGGCGCCTGGCCTGCGCCGTGGGCGCCCAGACGAACCCGTACCGCTCGATGTCCTTGCGCGGCACGCAGTTGGCGACGGCCCCCAGCACGGGCGCGGTGGCCGTGCGTCCCAGCAGCTGCGTGAGCCGCTCCGCGGAGACGCGGTGGGTGTGGCCGACGCGCGCGACGATCACGATCCCGTCGACCAGCGCGAGCAGCGGCATCGCGTCGCTCACTTCCAGGGGCGGCGGGGCGTCGATCAGCACGAAGTCGAACTCCTCGGAGACCGAGCGAAGCAGCTCGCGCATGCCCTCTCCCGCCAGCAGGGCGGGCGGGTTGGCCACCTCACCGCCGCTGACGAGCGCCGAAAGTGAGCCGGCACGCAGCGGCTCGACGACGGTCGAGACGCCGGCGGCGTCCGCGACGGGCTCGGGTCGTGGCACCGGCGGGGTCGAGGACGGGACGCTCTGGATCGCCGCTCCGAGCGGCACCTCCCCGCCGAGCACGTCGGCGAGCCCGCGCGGAGCCGTGACGTCGAGCAGCCGAGCCAGCGCGGGGCGGCGGAAGTCGGCGTCGATGACCGCGACGCGCTCGCCTGCGTCGCTCTGGACACGCGCGAGGTTGGCGATCAGCGTCGACTTGCCGTCGCCCGCGTCGGTGCTGAGGAAGAGGATCACCCGCGGCCCGCTCTGACGGGCGCCGTCGATCACGTGCCCGAGTTGCAGCGTCGTCTGCAGCCGGCGCAGCGGCTCGAGCAGCGCCGGCGCGGGTGCGCGCCTGCCGTCGGGTCGTTTCACCGGTGCCTTGACGGAAGGCAGCGCGACCAGGATCTCGGTCTGGAAGACCTGCTCGATCTCGGACAGCGAGCGCAGCCGCCGGTCGAAGCGGCTGAGCAGGTAGGCGGCGATCGCGGCCAGCACGAGACCCAGCACGAACCCGAACAGCGCGTTGCGCTTCGGAGACGACGAGATCGGCGCCAGGACCGCTTTCGCCGGGCTCAGCTGCTCGACCCCGGAGAACGTCGACAGGTCCGTTTCGAGCTCGCTGATCTTGTCGGCGAGATCCGTGGCCCGGAGGGTCGACGATGCGCTGGTCGTGTTGGCGCTTTTCTTGGCGGTCGTGGTCGGGACTTCGAGCCGCAGGAGCTGTTGGCGATCGTTGAGGAGCTCGGTGTCGATGTTGCGCACGTAGTTCGCGCGCTCGCGTGCGATGTACGTGCGCGCGATCGCGTTTGCCAGGGTGGCGGCCGCGCGCGGGCTGTGGGCGGTGGTCGAGATCGTGATGAAGTCGCTCGTGCTGCTTGCCTTGACCTTGAGCGTGCCCTTTGACGCCAGGTGGTCGTGTTCTCTGCGCAGGCGCTTGCGCACTGCTTCGGCGACGATCGGCGAGTCGATCAGGCCGACCTGGTTCTGCAGCGAGCGGCCGCTCAGCCCGGATTTCGCCGCGCCGCTCGCCTGCTGTTCGGAGGCGGCGCCGAAGTAAAGCTGCGTCGAGGAGCTCCACGTCGGCGTCTGCTGCTTGTAGTACTCGTACGTCGCCAGCCCCACCACGACCGCGACAGCTAGGATCAGCCACTTGCGCTTCCACAGTGGGGCGAACAGGTTGGCTGCGTCGGTTGTCGTGTTGCTCATCGCCGTGCGTCCGTCCGTGGGCCGGGGAACAGCCATCCTAGAGAATGCGCCAGCCACAGGCTAGCGTTTCGGGGACGACGCAACGCAACCGCGGGTGCAACGATTGCAGCCGTGAGCGCGCGGCGAGCCCTGGTAATCAGCCATCCCGCCGTCGTCAGTGTCAACCAGGTTGTTTATCGCGAGCTGGGGCGACGCGGATGGCAGCTGACGGTCGTCGTGCCGAGCCGCTGGCGGCACTCCTATTCTCCGCAGCAAGTGACGCCACAGGCGCTCGAGGGGATGCAGCAGGCGCTGCGCCCCACCCGGGTAGCGTTCGCCGGACGCCCGCAACGGCACGTCTACCTGACGCGTGCCCGCTCGATATGTCGCAGCCTGCGCCCGGACGTCGGCTTCATCGAGGCCGAGCCGTACTCGTTCCCGGCGCTGCAGTGGAGCTTGGCTTTCAAGCGCCAGGTGATCCCGTTCGGCGTGCACTGCTTCGAGAACATCGACCGGCCGCTGCCCTATCCGGTAGAGCGCGCCCGCTCCCTGGTGCTGCGCGACGCGGCGTTCGTCGCGGCCCGCTCGCAGAGCGCGGCGCGCCTAGTAAGCAGCTGGGGCGCACGCGGTGAGGTGGGGCTCGCGCCGCCAGCGGTCCCCGCTTGGCCCGAAGCGAGCCACGCGCACACGGCTCGCCCGTTCACCGTTGGTTACGCCGGGCGCCTGGTGGCGAGCAAGGGACTCACAGACCTGCTCGCCGCGGTGCGCAAGCTGAGCGCGCCCGTGGAGCTGTTGATGATCGGCGACGGCGAGCTCAGAGGGCAGCTCGAGGGCGAGCCGATCCCAGGCTCGAAGCTGCGCGTGCTGGACAGCCTCAGCCACGCACAGATGGCCGACGGCTACGCGCAGCTCGACGTGCTCGTGCTGCCGTCGCGCACCACTCGCACATGGAAGGAGCAGTTCGGGCGCGTGATCGTCGAGGCCCTGTCGTGCGGCGTGCCGGTGATCGGCTCGGACTCAGGCGAGATCCCGTGGCTGATTGAGCTGACCGGGGGCGGCGTGGTGTTCCCGGAGGGCGACAGCGACGCGTTGGCGGCAGCGCTGAACAGGCTCAGGGACGCACCGGAGCTCCGCGCGAGCCTCGCGAGCAGCGGGCGCGCGGCGGTTGAGCGCATGTTCTCCGTGCCCGCCGCGACCGACGCGCTGGAGCAGCTGCTGCTTGGGGCGATCGCGCGTCGGGCGACGTCGCGTTGAGGGCGGCGACCCCGCGACTGCGCCATCGCCGGAGCGGCGAACGCCCCGGCGACCGGCGCTCGCCATCGACGGCCGACGATCATGCGAGCGGCATGGTCGTCGCCGCGCGCGCGGCCAAACGCGCGTACAGCTCGTGGTGCTCGGCGACCATCCGTCGCGAGCTGAAGCGCAGCACCGACTCGCGCGCGGCGCGCCCGAGCCGCTCCCTGAGCTCGGGCTCGTCCGCGAGCTGTTGGAGCCGTGCCGCGATGTCACGCGGCTCGCGCTCGATCAGAAAGCCGTTTTGCCCGTCATCGATCAGCTCCCTGATACCGCTCACGGGGGTGGCGAGGATCGGCAGCCCGCTCGCGGCCGCCTCGAAGGTGACGAGCGAGAAGGTCTCATAGCTTGATGGGAGCAGGAACGCGTCGGCGAGCTGGTAGACAAGCGCAACGTCGGTGCTGACGCCCAGCCAGCGTACCCGTTCGCCAACCCCGAGCTCCTCGGCGAGCGCCCGATATCGCCCTTGATCGCCGCTGCCAGCGACGAGGAGAACCCACCGGGGCGTGAGCCCGAGCGCGCGGATCGCGTGCTCGAGGCCCTTGCGCTCCCACTCGCTGCCGACGAACGCAACGATCAGCCTGTCCCCGGGGATCTGCAGCGAGGACCGAAAGGCGTGCGCCTCCCCGGGCCGGGAGCCGGGCGCGAACGCGTCGGCGTCGACGCCGTTGTGGATCGTGAGGACGCGCGGCGCAAGGCGCGGAAAGTGCGCGCGCACCTCGTCGGCGACGCCATCGGAAACGCACACGACGGCGACCGCGCGCGCGGTCGCGAAACACAGGCGCTCACCTAGCCGCTTGAGCATCCCAGCCACTGCGACGTGACCGCGAAACAGCCACGTCGAGCGGCTCGGATTGACGGGACCGACCTGGTGGCAGTAGTGCACGGCGATCACGTCCACGCGACCGAGGACGATCGCGCCAGTCGCCTGCACGACGCCGCGCCGCCTCCTGCGCAGCGCGAGCGAGCCGGCGATCATGAACCACGGGTATGCCAGCACGAATGGACGCCCGGGGCCGCGCACGCGGTGGAATGCGACGCCCGCGTGGGCCGGCAGCTCACACGTGCGGGCTATCACGGTGACTTCGTGTCCCATCGAGCGTAGGCCCAGCAGCAGCTCGGTGAGCTGACGCTCCATGCCGCCGACCGAACCGATGTCATGCGCAACGACGGTCACCTCGACCGGCGGTGCGCCCGTATCGGCCAGGGCGGGCGCGGCCGCGCGATCCACGGCGTCCACATGATTCTCAAGCTCGGTCTCGCTGTCGGATTGCATCGCGCGCCCACGGGCCTGCCGTAGAGCACCAGCCTACTCGCGGCGGCTCGGCGAGGATCACCCGGACTGCGCACCTACTCAGATCGGGTGGCCTCGGCGGGAGCGCCAATGGACGAGATCTCGCTGGACGACCCCGCGGGCCGCCCACGACCGGGGCTGCGCCCGCTGGACATCGGCTGCGGGCGCGGCGATCTCGCATGCAGGATTGGAGACGAGTGGCTGTCAGCGCAGCCGCGCCTGCGCTGCGACCGCCGTCCCGCGAGCAGCACCCGATCGCGCTGGCAGGCAGCAAAGTCGCGAGCCAATCGGCGCTCGCTGCCGAGTACCGTCTCGGGCATGAGCCAAGCAGATACGCGAGCCATCGCCGCGCCCCCCGCGCACACGCGACGGGACGCTGCCCCACTGCGGATCACGCTCGTACACGATTACCTGCTGGTGATGCGCGGCGCCGAGCGCACCTTCGCGGCGATCGCACAGCTGTACGAGCAGGCGCCGATCTTCACGCTGCTCTACGACGAGCACGCCACCGGCGGGCGCTTCGCGGGGCGCTCGATCACGACCTCAACTCTCGCGCGCCTGCCCGTGGACCAGCGGACCTTCAGGCGCCTGCTGCCGCTGTACCCGTGGGCAGCACGGCGGCTCGAGCTCCCGCCCTGTGACGTGGTGCTCAGCAGCAGCAGCGCGTTCGCGCACGGCGTGCGCGCGCCCGCCGGGGCGATCCACATGTGCTATTGCCACACGCCGTTTCGCTACGCGTGGTATGAGGAAGGACGCGCGCTCGCCGAGACCCCGCGCCTGCTGCGAGCGCCGCTGCGCCCGTTGCTCAGACGCATCCGCCGGTGGGACCTCGCGGCGAGCCGGGAGGTTGACGCATACGTCGCCAATGGCGAGCTGACCCGCGCGCGCATCAAGCGCTACTACGGGCGCGAGGCGCCAATCATCCATCCGCCCGTCGAGACGCACCGGTTTGCGCCCGGTGAGCCCGGCGAGAAGCTCCTGGTCGTCTCGGAGATCGTTCGCCACAAGCGCCTGCATGTGGCGCTCGAGGCCGCCCGCCGCGCGCACGCGCCGATCAGCGTCGTCGGCTCGGGACCCGACTACGCGGCGCTCCGCGAGGCCTACCCGGAGGCGGAGTTCCTCGGGCGCGCGAGCGACGAGCAGCTCGCGCAGCTGTACGCGAGCGCGCGCGCGGTGATCGTGGCGAGCAGGGAGGAGTTCGGGATCACGGCGGTCGAGGCGCAGGCCGCCGGACGGCCCGTGATCGCGGCTGCGGCCGGCGGCGCGCTCGAGACGGTGCTCGACGGCGTGACCGGGCGCCTGGCGAGCCTCGACGACGTCCAGTCGTTCACGGACGCGATCGAGAGCATCGACGAGCTCGACTTCGACCCCGCGCGTGCCGTGGCGAACGCCGATCGCTTTTCGGTGTCCGCCTTCCGGCGCGCGCTCGCCGGGCACGTGACGGACACGCTGCGCGTCCAGGCCGAATCGTCGCCCTGAGCGCACCGACGCTCCGATAGGGTGCGCGGCGATGCCCGGCAGGTCGCTGCACATAGCGTGGCTCGGGCCCGACCCGGTCGAAGGGCCCGGCGTGCCGGGCGTCGCGGCGGAGCTGCTGCACGGGCTCGCGGGGCTCGGCCACCGGATCGACTGCTTCTATCCCGCCGCCGAGGAGCAGCTGCCGCCCGCGATCGAGCAGCACCCGAACATCACTGCCACGCGCGGCACCAACAGATGGCAGTGGGACCGCTGGTACAGCCGCACCCGCTTCACGGCGTTCGCGACGGGCATGCTCGCCGCCGCGTTCGCCTCGCTGCGGCTGCGCCGGCAGATCGTGCGCAGGCACCGCCAGGATCCGTATGACGTGATCTATCAGTTCTCGACGATCGAGAGCCCCGCGGTGCCCTCGGCGCTCACCCGCACGGTGCCGCTGGTGATCCACCCCGAGACCCACAGCGCGGGCGAGCTGCGCTCGCTGATCGCCGAGCGCGCGCTCAGCCTGCGCTGCCAGCCGCGCTGGCGCTTCGCGATGGTCCTGAGCGTGATGCTCACGCGCTCGCTCGTGCAGCGCTTTCGGATCCGGCGCGCCACCCTGCTGGTGTGCATCAGCGCGGTGTTCCGCGACCACATGGTCCGCGACTACAGCTTTCCGGCGAGCAAGACGATCGTGGTTCCCAATCCGGTGCGCCTCGAGCGCTTCGCCGCACCCGCGGGCGAGCTGAGCAGGCCTGCCGGACATCCGCCGGTGATGCTCGTGCTCGGGCGCGTGGTCGTGCGCAAGGGCGTCGAGAGCGTGATCGCGCTGGCGCACACGCTGCTCGAGCGAGGGGCGGCCGTGAGGATCAGGATCGTCGGCGGCCCGAGCCTGTGGTCCGATTACACGCGGCTGCTCGAGGACCTGCCGCGCGAGAACGCCGAATACGTGGGCAAACTTCCCGGCCCCGAGATACCGGGCGAGCTCGCCGCGGCCGACCTGCTGCTGCAGGCCAGCCGCTACGAGCCGTTCGGGCTGACCGTCGCAGAGGCGCTCGCGGCGGGGGTGCCGGTGCTGGGCACGACCGAGGTCGGCGCACTGGAGGGCGTCGATCGGTCCGTCGCGATCGCGGTCGCGCCGGGCGATGTTGAGGCGATGGCCGGGGCGGTCGAGGAGCTGCTCGCGCGGCTGGCGGCGAATCCTGCTGCGGTCAGGTCGACCGCGTGCGCGGAGGCCCGGCGGCTGTTCGCGCCCGAGGTCGTCTGCGCGCAGATCTCGACGGCGCTCGAACGGCTGGTGGACGGCGCGGCTCGTGCGAGCGGCGAGCCTCAGCCGATGGCGACGGCGGCTCGGCCTAGCTGAGCTCGGCCAGCCACTGCGAGCCGCCCGCGCGGATCTTCTCGTAGATCTCCTGCGCCTGTCGCAGGTTGCGCCGTTCGACGCCGCGTTCCCAGCGCCGCCAGCGCTGGTGGTCGATCGCGCGCGCGGCAACGCCAAGCAGCGGCAGCCGCCCGGCGGGCAGCGGCGCGGGCGCGCCGGCGCGATGCGCGGGGCTCAGCCCGCCGCCGCGGAAGCCAGCGCCGTGGTGGTAGATGACATCGCCGTAAACGGCGAAGTTCAAGGGGTCCAGGTCATGGCGATTGGAGCGCAGCACCTGCACCCACGGCGTGCCGGTCAACTGCAGCCGGCGCAGCAGGCCGGCGCCGACGTCGGTCGTCGGCGTACCTCTGGCGCCGGGCCACATCGGACCCGCGCTCCAGTCGCCCGGCAGGGTGCGCCAGGTCTCGACGGTGGTCACGCAGAAGCACGGGTGGGGCTGTGGCTCATCGACGTTCTCCGCCCGGCGCACCGCGACCAGCGGCGCCTGCGCGAGCGCCTGCTCGATCAGCGGGAGCGGGTCGGCGATCGGGAAGGCGTCGCCGTCGAGGAACATCAAAAGGTCCCGCGGCGCGGCCCCGTGGCAGATCTCGAGCGCCAGGTGGTTGAGCTTGGCCGCGTGCATGCCGCCCTGCTCGACCACGTGGTCGAAGTACGAGGCGTACGCGGGGTCGATGCCCTGCAGCGACGTCCACGTCTGGTAAGGGACGGCAATGTGCTCGCGCAGGTGGCGGGTCTGGATCTCGATCCAGTCGGGGCTCCCGTGGTGGACGGTGGCTATGTGAAGCACGGGAGGCTCAGCCGCAGCACTGATGCAAACGAGGGCACGGGAGGCTCAGCGCCACCATGGGAGGCTCAACGACGGCACGCAGGCTCAGCGTCGCGACAGCCGCCAACGGATTGCGTTGCGAACGCCGGCGCGCACGCGCGCCGCGTCAATGAGCGCTGAGAGCAGCAGCTCGGCGGCGCCCCGTAGGCGCCGGCCGTTGACCGTGTCGGCCGATCCCATCCGGTAGTAGTAGTTGCCGAGCGCCTTGCGGCGGTGTCTGAGGCGCTCCCGGGCCGGCGCCGCCGCGAGCTGCGCGGCGAACTCCTGGCGCCCGATCGGCGGACGGCCGCTCGCGCGCCTGCGCTGGTTCTCGGCCAGGCGCAGCAGGCCTTCCTGTTTGTCCCAGAAGCTGGCGAGCTGCACCGAGCCGGCACGCTTTCGATAGTAGACGAGCGGCTCGGGCAGGTTGAGCACGACCCCGCGCTCTGCCATGCGATTGAAGAACTCGAAGTCGTCCGCGGCCCCGTACTCGACGGTGTAGCCGCCGAGGGCGTCGAAGTCGGCGCGAGTGAAGAGCACGGAGGAATGGATGACGTAGAAGATCCCGCCCGCATTCACGAGCTGCTCGTAGTCCTGCTCGCTGGTCGGCCCCATGACGGCCGGCGAGATGACCCTCTTGGCGTCGTTCGTGTTCCAGCCGTGCGTGCCCAGCAGCGCGATCGGGCGGCTGCCGTGCCAGTCGCGGATGAATTCGACCTGGCGCTGCAGCTTGGACGTCGCCCACATGTCGTCGGAGTCACAGCACGCGATCCAGCGCCCGCGCGAAACCGATATGCCCCTGTTGCGCGCCGCCACCACGCCCGAGCGCGAGGACAGGCGCACATACTCGACGGGCAGCTGCGCGCGGTGGCGGGCGGCGAACTCGCCGACGATCTCGGCGGTGGCGTCGTCGGAGCCGTCGTCTGCGACCACGATCTCGCCGGGCCTCAGCGTCTGGCCGGCGATCGAGCTGAGCGCGTCGCCAATCCGCCCCGCGTCGTTGTAGGTGGGCACGACGACCGAGATCGACGCGGGGTCGGGAGCGCGCATGAATCCGTCCGCGGGCGCCGAGGACTCGGGCGAGGCCTGCGCGGCAGCCCGTCCTGCCGGCGAAGCCTGCGCGCCAGCCCGTCCTGCCGACGAAGCCTGTGCGGCAGCCCGTCCTGCCGGCGCGGATGGTGTCTCAGCCGAGGCTCTCATAGCCCCAGAGGCTCACGAGATCGCGGTCCAGGTATTCGCTCAGCGCGTGCACCTCGGGCGCGAAGCGGCGGCGCAACTCCGCCATCAGCTGCTCGTCCACCTGTGGCGGACGGGAGTGCATGAAGCGGTTGCGGATGGCGATCGCGCGCTGGCGGGTGAGCCCGCGCGGCGCGAGCGTCCTGGCGGTCCGCAGCAGCGCCCCCGGCACGGGACCTTCGCCGGAGGCGAGCGCGTGCATGAGGGTGTACGCTCGCACCGAGCGGATGCCGACCGTAGGGTTCGCCTCCTGGACCTGGACGGGCTGTGCGTAGTCGACTTCGAGGAAGCGGTAAACGCTGCGCACCACCGCCTCGTTGTCGTCGCGGTAGTCGTCGTAGATCAGCACGAGCACCTGCTCTGAGGGAAAGTGGGCGCGGTAGCGGCGCAGCTGCTCGACGTAGCGGATGTACTCGGAGTAGAACGTGCCCCGCGGGCCCCAGACCGCATACGCCGGCAGCTGCCTGCCCTCACGTCTGGCGATCTCCAGCGCGAGCGCCTTGCGCAGGTCCTTCTCGGGCTCCACGTACATCTGCAGGAACTGCAGGTGCAGCGAGCGCAAGAAGCTGGCGGGCTCGCGCAGGATCGCGATGATCTTCGCGTCCGGCCGCAGCTCGGCGATGCGTCGGGCGGCGGTGCGCGACCACAGATATGGAGCGGAGGCCTCGCCGGTGCGCTGCTCGGGGGCGGCCGGCGCGAACAGGCCCATGTACTCGTCGAGGGTGGCGGGGGTGTGGCCGAACGTGCGCGGCGTGGCGGCCGGCGGGCGCAGCTCGTCGGCGAGGAAGTACGGCTCCTTGTTCTCCGGCATGTAGATCTTCGGGTGGCTCTGCAACATGGCCCACAGGGCGGTCGTGCCACTCTTGGGATGGCCGACGATGAAGAAGTCGGGGACGCGCTTGCGCTGCTGCAGCGCGTCGGCGGCGTGCTCAGCGGCGGAGGTGTTCATCGCGCTGAGATTGTCGCACGTCGATTTTCCGAGTTGCGTCGAGGACGTTTGTTCGGCAGGGCCCGTGGGTATCAAGCTTTTCGGGAAGACGACCGATACGGGACGTGCCTGGAATCCCTCCCTCGACGAGGCTTCGGGCCGCGCACATGCCAATGATCCTTATCGTCATCCCGATCGTGTGGCTCGCCGTCGTGGCGTTCGTCATCCTGCTGTGCAGGATGGCTGCCAGGGGCGACGCGGCGCTCGCGCCGGAGCGTCGACCGGGCCACAGAGGATCCCGCTTTGCGACACGCCGCGTTCTCGCTCTCAGGCGTGAGGGCTCGGCGTCGGCCGGGCTGCGGCGTCGCGGTCGGCGAATCGCCACCCCGAGCTGATCGCGTCGTTGCTGTTCACAGTCCTTTGCGTCCGAGGACGTGGGGGATGGTGCGGAGGAGGATCTTGATGTCGGTCCAGAGGGACCAGTTGGCGACGTATAGGTAGTCGATCGCGACCATCTCTCGCAGGGGCACGCGCGAGGGGCCGAGGATCTGCCAGGGGCCGGTCATGCCGGGCATCAGCTCGAGGCGGCGGCGGTGCCAGCCCTCGACCCTCTCGTCCTCATCGACGACCAGCGGGCGCGGGCCGACGAGGCTCATCTCGCCGCGGAAGATGTTCCACAGCTGCGGCAGCTCGTCCAACGCGCTCGCGCGCAGCCACCGGCCGGTGCGCGTGATCCGCGGGTCCTTGGCGATCTTGAACAGCCCCTCCTTGGCCTCGTTGTGCTCCCGCAGCGACTCCTTCAGCTGCTCGGCGTGCGGGACCATCGTGCGGAACTTCAGCATCTGAAAACGCTGGCCATGGCGGCCGACGCGCTGCTGGCCGAAGAACACCGGCCCGCCGTCCTCGAGCTTGACGAGCACCGCGATCACGAGCAACAACGGCGAGACCGCCAACAGCCCCACAGAGGCGCCCAGCAGGTCAAACGCGCGCTTGAACGTCGCCGAGGAGCGCGTCAGCTCGAAGCGCCTGACCCCCATCACCGTCACCCCGTGCAGATCATCGAACTCGACCGAGGAGCCCACGACCTCCAACAGCCGCGGCAGCACGCTCACCCGCACCCCAACGGCCTTCAAAGTACGCACCAGGTTGAGCATCTCACCCCCATCGACGCTGCGCGGCGCGACGATCGCCCGGTGCACGTCGAGCGTCTGCGCCAGATCCCTGATCTCCGCCAGCCGCACCTCCGAGAAGCTGTCAGTCGACCACGAGGACACCTTGTCCAGATCGAGGTGCGCGACCATTTCCGCCTTGACACCCCCATGCGAGAGCTTCGAGCGGATCGTCTGCGCCGAAACCTGATCGCCGATGAACAAACACCGCTCCGCCGGCGCCAACCGCAACGCCAGCGCCCGCGCCCCAGCCCGCGCCGCGACCAACCCAAAAGCCAACGCCAGCCACAAAAACAACGCCTCATGCCGATCCAACGGCCGATGCGTGATCAACCCCCCCAAAAGCCAAGTCACAAGCGCACACAAAGTCGCCAGCTGAAACAACCGCGGCGCCTCATCCAACGTCGTCTTGCGCAACAACGTCTCATCCCGGTCATACAAACCAGTCAACTTCGCGCAAACCACCAACACCGGCACCCCGGCAACAGCAGCCCACGTCAACGCCAACGACCGCCGCGAAAGCTCAACCGTCAACAAAAACGCCCCCACGACCGCCACCACATCCCCCACCACCAACAACCGCCGAAACAACGCATCCCGCCGCAAACACGCAGCCGGACCACGCACCAACCCCACATCCGACACCCCAAGCAACCGCCGCGAACCACCAAGCAACCCACCAACGGCGGAATCGCCCCAGCGCGGGGCCCCGGACGCAGGACGCGAGCCGGCGAGCGGCGTGCCGGAGTCGGCCAGCGAGGACGGGCCCCAGATCACTCCCGCCTCCGCTCCACTCCCCGTCTCCACGCCCATCGCGCCCTTCGCCTCCTTGCTCGCCACGAACGGAACCCGTCTAGCCAGCTCCGACCAGGGTTCGACCCGAACATTCGTCGAGATCCAGCGACCCCTGCTCAGGGCGCCATCATAAACACGACCGCGACCTAAAGCAAGCCCTCTTTAGGAAATCCATGTTGCGATTTCGTGACCGTATCCCAGCAAATCGCACTTGCAACGTGAGCAAAGACGACGTATCCTCGTAAATCGCACTTGCAACGTGAGCAAAGACCGAGCTGGCGCGGCGAGAAACGAGGGCGTCGCGATCGGCTCGCCGGCCGCGACGATCGCCGCGGAGGGCTCCGGCGGGTGGGAGGAGCGAGAACATGCACATCGATCCGTACATCGTCCTGGGCAGCGCCGTCGTGGGCTTCCTCGTCGGCATGACCGGCGCCGGCGGCGGCGCGCTGATGACGCCGATGCTGATCCTGCTGTTCGGCGTGACCCCGTCGGCGGCGATCTCGTCGGACCTCGTCGCCGCGGTCGTGATGCGGCCGATCGGGGCCGCCGTGCACCTTCGCGCGGGCACCGTCAACCGACGGCTCGTCGGCTGGATGGTGCTCGGCTCGGTGCCCGCTGCGTTCGCGGGCGCGTATCTGTTGCACGTGATGGGTGACTCGAGCGCCGCCGAGACCAACATCGAACGCGCGCTCGGGGCGGCGCTGCTCGTCGGCGCCAGCGCAATGGCGCTGCGGTTCGTGCTCGATCGCCGTGGCGGCAACAATCGCACCGCGTTCATCAGTCAGGTCGTGCCACGACCGGTCCCGACGTTGCTGGTGGGGATCATCGGCGGCCTGATCGTGGGGCTGACGTCG
>DATJTT010000039.1:0-18225 GCA_035503075.1 Solirubrobacteraceae bacterium | reverse complement strand
ACTCGAGCCGCCCGAGCTCGTCCAGGCGCCCTTCGAGCTGGCCCGCGAGCTCGAGCAGGTGCACGACGTCCTCGCGTGCGTAGGCGAGCTGCTCGGCCGAGAGCGGGCGCGCGTCCCAGCGCGTGAAGCTCGCGGTCTTCGCGACGCGCAGGCCGAGGATCTCGCCGAGCAGCGAGTCGTATGAGCTCTGGGCGCCCAACCCCGCGAAGCCGGCCGCCACCTGCGTGTCGAAGACGTTGCTCACCTCGGTCTGAAAGCGCCTGCGCACGAGCGCGACGTCCTGGCGCCCGGCGTGCACGACGATCTGCACCGCCGGGTCCGCGAGCGCCTGCGCGAGCGCCGAGGCGTCGAGCTCCTCCTCGAGCGGGTCGAGCACGACGATCCGCTCGGCCTGCTCGGCGTGTTCCGGGATCGCGAGCTGCACCAGGCACAAGAGCGTGCGGTAGCGCCCCTCGCCCATGAACTCGGTGTCGAGCGCCATGCGCCCCGCCGTCCGCGCCCCCTGCGCGAGCGCTCGCAGCCCGTGCGGATCCGCGTTCGCGCTCATCGCCCGGCACCGAGCGCGACGCTCACCGCTTGGCCCCCGGCAGCAGGTACAGCAGCCCGCCCTGGGGCAGGCCGGCCTTCAGCGAGATGTCCGTGCCGTGCGCGCGCACCCAGCGCGCGGGCGCGGAGCAGGCCGGGTTGACCGACCGGGCTTGGCCCGTGCAGAACGTGTTCAGGAACGCATAGCGGACCTTGCCCTGCGCGATCAGCCGCTTCAGCCGCGCGATGTTTGTGAACACGCGCGCGTCGTACGTCGTCAGGACGAGCACCGGGCGCGCGTCCTGGACGATCAGCGAGCCGACCGCGGTCGCGGACTCGGCCGCCACGTAGTAGTAGGCGCCGTCCTGGTGTGAGAGCAGGAACGCGCTCAGCGGACGCTGCTGGGAGCCCGGGAGCTGGCCGACGAGGCCGGCGTCGCTGACGCGGTCGGTGATCGCGGTCGAGTCGGCCTTCAGCGGAATCGCCAGCACCGCGAGAAGCGTCAGCGCGATCACGCCCGCCGGCGCCAGCAGCGCGCGGACGCGGGCGGGAGTGGCACGCAGGCGCGCGAACACCGCGCACGCGCCGGCGCCGAGCGCCCCAGCCAGCGAGATCCACCACACCGGCGGCGTCCCGTACAGCAGCCGCTCGCCGTAGTAGACGACGACCGCGAGCGTCACCAGCAGCACGAGCAGGCGCGCGCGCTCCCAGGCGCCGGGCGCGCCGGGCGCGGAAGGCCCGCGCCCGCGGCCCAGCACGGCGCGCGCGGGCGCGGCCGCCCACCCGAGGCCGATGCCGAGCATCGCCGCGACCGCCGGCGTGAACGCTTCGACGTACCTGGGGTGAAGCCTGATCATGTGGCTGTAGAGCACGATTCCCGCGAGCATCCACACGCCAAGGCCGCCGGCCGCCGCGCGGCGCATGCGCCGGCGCAGTTGCGCATCCGCCGCCGTGCCCCGGGCCTCGCCCGCGGCGGGCCCGGCGCGATCGTCGCGCAGTCCCCATCCGAGCGCGGGGATGCCCAGCAGCAGCGCGACGAGCAGCTCCAGGCCCAGGCGCTCGCCCGACAGCGGCCCGACGGTCGTGAGCAGGCGCGTGGGGGAGGGCGGGACGATCGGGATGTGGTCGCGCTCCTCCTGCGTGGCCACCGGGTAGCGGTGGTTGGCTTCGAATTCGACCGCCCCGAGTTCCGCCTGTTTGCCGCCGAGGCGGTCGGTGCCGTTGAACACGAACGCGGCGTTCCACGCGCTGCCGTCGGTCGAGCCGATCGCGTAAGGGCGATCGTGGGCGGGGAACAGCAGCGTGGCCGTCAGCCACGAGAGCGCGACCGCGACGTACACGACCCCGGCCAGCGCGAGGCTCACGGCTCGCCGCCGCCGCGAGCCGGGCATGCACAGGTACGCGAACACCGCGAGCCCGGGCAGCGCGATCAGCGACTCGAGCAGCTTGACGTCGAAGGCGACCCCGAGCGCCGCCGCGCCGGCCAGCAGCCACGCCCGGCGCCCGGTCTCGGCCGCGCGCACGAACAGCCCGAGCGCGATCACGATCACGAGCATCATCACCCCGTCCATCGTGTCGCTGCGCGCGGTGATCACCTCGATCGGCAGCACCGCGATCGCGACCGCCGCGGCGATCCCCGCCGCCGCGCTCCAGATGCGGCGCACGATCACGTACAACAGCGGCACCGAGGCGATCCCGGCGAACGCCTCCGGCAGCTTGAGCGTCGTCGAGCTGAAGCCGAGCAGCTTGGTCGAGATCACCTGCAGCCACAGGTCCACGGGCGGCTTGTCGATCGACAGGCTGCCGCCCGGGTCATAGACGCCGAAGAAGAAGTTGTGCCACGACATCGACATGCTGCGCACGGCCGCGTCGTAGAACGGGTCCGGCGGCACCTGGCCGATGTGCACGAGACGCAGGAGCGCCGCGCCGAGCGTGACCGCTCCCACGAGCGCCAGCTCGGCTGCTCGGGTCCGGGCCCTCGCGCCCGGGACGCTCCATTCGGCCGTGCCCGCGGATGCTCTCACGCGCGGAACGCTAGTCTGATTCGCTCGTGGCAAGCGACAGCAGCGACAGCGCCGGACGCGGCGAGGGCGCGGGTCAGGGGCAGACGTCCCATGGGCCGCGGGAGTGTATGGCCTGCCGCGGCAGCGGCCGCGTGATCTCGAACCTCGGCGGCGCGCCGAGCACGCTCGGCTGCCCGTGGTGCGAGGGCGCGGGCGTGCGCGTGCCGGGAATCGACGCGCAGGCGCGGTGGCTGGCGCAGGCGGGCGACGGCGCAGCTGCCGGCGCGGCCGCGGATCTGCCCGCCTGACGAGCGCGCCCGCCGCGCTCGGTGACTCGCGTTTTCACCGCGTAGGCGGCTTTCGCCCATGCGTCCAAGCGGGCGTGCACGTGTAAAGCCCGTTTATGCGCCGGCCGATGCAGCGGCTAAACAGAGCCAGTGCCGAGGTGCCATGGCATGCATCGACGCAGGTGCATAGCAAAGCCGGCGGCCCTCATCCGAGGGGGACGCATCGCCGTTCGGAGCGATTTACCTAGGGCTGGCGCAAAACCGGATCCAGGAGGATTCATGTTCACATCACTACGCCAGCGGACCAGCGATGAGGGTGGCTTCACGCTCATCGAACTTCTGGTCGTGATCCTGATCATCGGCATCTTGGCCGCGATCGCGATTCCGGCGTTCCTCAGCCAGAAGAGCAAGGCCTACGACTCCTCGGCAAAGACGCTCGCGCAGACCGCGCAGACGGCCGCCGAGACGTGGGCGACCGAAAACGAAGGCAAATACAACTTCACCAAACCGGAAGAACTCAAGAAAATCGAGCCCTCGATCAACATAGCCAACACCAACGAAGCCGAGTTGGTCGTCGCGAAAGGGCTCGGCACGGAAGGAAGCGAAGGCTACGAAGTCACCGCCAAGGCGCAGAACACCGAAGATGAATTCACCGTCCTGCGCAACAAGGAAGGCAACATCGAACACATTTGCAAGAGCAAGAAGGACGAATGCCCGGGCAAAGTGGGAGAAACCAAACACTGGTAGCAGCCTGATCTCGGGCTGACGCTCGAGACCAGCTCAGGTGGCAGGGAGGCGGCCCTCGGGCCGCCTCCCGTCCTTTAACGCTCAAGCCAAGCGCCGGCGCAGTCGATCAGTCCCCCATGGAGGCAACCTTCGCCGGCCTCTTCGGCGCGATCTTCGGCTCGTTCCTGAACGTGGTCGTGTACCGCGTGCCGCGCCACGAGTCGATCGTCAAGCCGGCCTCGCACTGTCCCAAGTGCGGGACCCCGGTCAAGCCCTGGGACAACATCCCGATCGTCTCGTGGCTGGTGTTGCGCGGCCGCTGTCGCGGCTGCGGGGACCCGATCTCCGTGCGCTACCCGCTGGTCGAGGCGCTCACCGCCGCGCTGTGCGTGGGCGCCGTGCTGACGCACCGCTCGGCCGCCGGGATCGCGTTGAGCGTGACGCTGATCCTGCTCGTCGTCCCCGCTGCGTTCATCGACCTCGAGCACCGGATCATCCCCAACCGCATCACCGCCGTCGGCGCCGTGCTCGCGCTCGCGATCGGGCTGGCGCTCGACCCCGCGGGCGAGCCCGAACGTCTGATCGCGGCCGTCGCGGCCGGCGGCTTCTTCCTGCTCGCCGCGCTCGCCTACCCCGGCGGCATGGGCATGGGCGACGTCAAGCTCGCCGGGATGATCGGCCTGTTCCTCGGCGCGGCCGTCGCGCCGGCGCTCTTGATCGCGCTGGTCGCCGGCGTGGCGCTCGGCGCCGTCGTCATCGCCCGCAAGGGCGCGCTCGCGGGAAGGAAGACCGCGGTGCCGTTCGGTCCGTTCCTCGCGCTCGGGGCGCTGCTCGCGATATTCGTCGGGCATCCGCTGGTCGAGGTCTACGTCAACCACTTCGTGCACTAAAGCGCCGCGGGCGTGACGCCGATACCCCATGTGCGGATGACCCGCCCGCCGTCATAGCCCGCTCCAGATGCGACTGCTCCCTTCACGAATCCCAACGCTCCCGACCAGGCTCCCGGCCGGGCTCTCGATGTCGGGGCCGCTCACGCTCGGCCGGCGATCCGAGCAGGCGCTCGTCGGTCTGGACATCCAGCCCGGGTTCGTGGCGGCGGTCAAGGCGCACGTGAACGGCGGGATTCGCGCCGAGCGCGCCGCCGCGGCGGCGCTGCCCGCCGACGTCGTGCGCGACGGCGAAGTCATGGACGAGGTCGCCCTCAGCGACGCGCTTCGCGAGCTCTTCGCGATGAGCCGCCTCGACAAGCGCGTCCGCGTCGGCGTCGCGAACCAACGCACCGTGCTGCGCACGCTCGAGCTGCCGCCGGTCACGGACCCCAAGGATCTCGCGGCCGCCGTCAACTTCCAGGCACAGGACCAGGTGCCGATGCCGCTGGGCAACGCGGTGATGGACTTCCACCCTCTGGGGATCGTCGACACGCCCTCGGGGCCGCGCCAGCGCGTGGTGCTGGTCGCCGCCCAGCGCGACATGATCGAACGTCTGCTCACGGCCGTGCGCAACGCCGGCCTGACCGCCGGCGGCGTCGACCTCTCGGCCTTCGCGCTGATCCGCTCGCTGCATCGTGCCGACCCGGAGCAGACGGGGCGCGTGCTGTACCTGAACGTAGACGGCCTCACCAACCTCGCGATCGCCGAGGGCACGATCTGCCGCTTCACGCGCGTCGTCGGCGGCGGGCTCGAGGCGATGGCCGGCGAGATCGCCGAGCGTCGCAGCATCGCCCTGAACGAGGCGCGCGGCCTGCTGGCCTCCGTCGACCTGCGCACCCCGGCGTCCGCCGAGCCGACCCCGCCCGCAGACGAGCAGGCCGAAAGCGTGGCCGGCGCGTCCGGACAGACGCACGAGCCGGCTCCCGGCGAGGCCGAGGCGCAGGCCGGCGACGGGCAGCCGGCGCCGCAGAGCCTCGAGCAGGCCGAAGCGAGCGAACGCGCGATGAGCTATGAGGAACTCGCCGACCTCGAAGGCGCTCCGGCGCCGGACGCGGTCCAGTCGGACGCCGACCTGCGGGCGGTGCTCGAAAACGGGATCCGCGACATCTCGGGCGAGGTCCGCAACTCGCTGGACTTCCACCGCTCGCAGGAGGGTGGCGGCGAGGTCTCGCACGTCGTGATGAGCGGTGCCGCGCAGAGCATCCCCGGCTTCGTCGAGGCGCTTGCGCAGTCGCTGGGCGTCGAGGTGCGCGGCGGCGAGGTTCGGCTGCTCGACGGCGGCGGCGCGGCGACGCTTTCGCCGCACAGGCTCGCGATCGCCACCGGGCTTGCGGCCGCGGAGGCTCCGCAATGAGAGCCGTCAACCTGATCCCGGCGGAGCAGCGAAGCGGTCAGCCGGTCGGCGCCGGCCGCTCGCAGGGCGCCGCTTACGCCGTCCTCGCGCTGGTCGCCGGGCTCGCCCTGATGGCTTATCTATACGGCGGCGCGGACCACAAGATCTCAAGCAGCCGTGGGCAGGTCGCGTCGCTGACAGACCAGGCGCAGCGAGCCCAGGCCGCGGCGGAAAAGCTCGCGCCGTACACGAGCTTCATCGCGCAGCGCGAAGCGCGCACGCAGGCGGTCGAGACGCTGATCGACTCGCGCTTTGACTGGGCGCACGTCTTCCATGAATTCGGGCGGGTCTTGCCGAGCGGCGTCTCGGTGACCTCGCTCGACGGCTCGATCGGCGCGGCGACCGCGAGCGGGGCGAGCTCCGCCGCGAGCTCCGCGAGCTCGAAGACCGCCGGCGCCGGCTCGGGGGGCTCGACGACGCCGAGCGGCAGCGTGCCCACGTTCACGCTCATCGGCTGCGCCACGAGCCAGCCGAAAGTCGCGCTGGCGCTACAGCGGCTGCGACTGATCGACGGGGTCAAGGAAGTCGGTCTGCAGAGCTCGACCGCCACCGGCGGCAGCGGCTCCTCCGGCGCAGGCGCGGGCGGCGGCTGTCCCTCCGGTGACCCGACCTTCACGGCCCAGATCACATTCGACCCGCTGCCCAGCCCCACAGCGGTCGCCGCGGCGGCGAAAGCCGTCTCGGACACCGCGGGCGCCGGCTCGACCGCGGGCGCGCCGGCGCCGGCCGCGGGAGCGCAACGATGACCGGTCGCGACCGCATAGTCGTGATGCTCGTCGGCGTCGTGGCCGTGCTCGCGGCCGTGTGGATCGAGGTCGTCTCGCCCGAGCGCGGCCAGGCGAGCAAAGTGAGCGCGCAGGTCGAAGCCGCGAAGTCACAGCTTGCAAGCGCCAAGACGCAGCTGTCCGGCGCGCGCGCCGCCCAGTCGCAGTACGCGCAGGCGTACGCGGCGATGGTGAACCTCGGCAAAGCGGTGCCGCCGAGCGACGAAGTGCCGTCGCTGATCGAACAGCTGAGCGAGGCGTCCAAGGAGAAGAACGTCGACTTCGCCTCGATCGTGAACAGCGCCGCGAGCGGGTCGAGCCCGACGGCCGGAGCCGCGGGCGCGTCGGGCACGGCGGCTGGCGCCGCGGGCGCGTCGGGCTCTTCGCTGACCGACCTGCCGTTCACGTTCAGCTTCGAAGGCAGCTATTTCGATCTCGAACACCTCTTCCGCCGGCTCACCGACTTCGCGACCCTCGACTCGTCGGGGAACATCGAAGTCAGCGGCCGCCTGCTGACGATCGAGAGCGTCAGCCTCACGCCGCAGTCGACGACGACGTCGGGCAAGCCGTCGGGCGAGCTGATCGGCGCGATAACCGCCTCGGCATACGTGCTGCCCGCGAGCCAGGGCCTCAGCGGCTCGAGCAGCTCCGCGTCGCCGGCCGGCGCCGGCGCTGGCACGGCATCCGGTGCGGCCTCGACGAGCTCCCCGACCTCCCCCGCAGTGGTGAGGGTGAACCCATGACCGACTTCCTGAACGCGTTGAAGGCCGACCTGCTAGACCGGCGCCTGCTGCCGCTCGTGGCGGTGGTCGTCCTCGGGCTCGCGGGGGCCGTCGCGTACGTCGTCGTGGGCGGCGGCTCGGCAGGCTCGACTCCGACGAGCGCCGCCGCCGGGACCTCGGGCGCCGCCTCCCCGGGCATCGCGATCAGCCAGGCAAGCCCCGAAACGGCCGTCGCCGAGACGACTGGAGGGAGCTCCTTGCAGCACGGCGGCTCCTCGCGCGACCCGTTCGTCGCGCTCGCCGAACCGAAGGCCAAGAGCGCTTCGGCGAAGACCTCCACGAGCCCGTCGTCGTCGAGCTCGTCCTCGGCGAAGACCGAACCGGGCAACTCGAGCTCGAGCGGCTCCTCAGCGGCCGGCTCGAGCACGCCGACGCCGGGCCCCACGCCGTCCAAATCCTCCAAGCCCGCGAAGCCGGCGAGCGTCTACCACGTGGCCGTGCTGTTCGGCCTGCTTGCGCCCGCCGGCAGCGCGCAGAGCGCTCAGCTGACCCCGTTCGAGAACCTCAAGCTGCTGACGCCGTTGCCCTCGGCCAGCCAGCCGCTGGTGGTCTTCCGCGGCGTGACCGCGGGCGGCGCGAGCGCGACGTTCTCGCTCGTGAGCGAAGCGATCCTGCACGGCGAGGGCGCGTGCCTGCCGAGCCCGGCGCAGTGCGAAGCGATCGGCCTGAAGAGCGGCCAGTCCGAGCAGCTCGAATACGTGTCTGCCTCAAACCAGAACGAAACGTATGAACTGAAGGTCGTGAGCATCGTCTCGAGCAAGGCCTCGAGCGCGGCGGTCAAGGGCCTCATGCGGGAGACGTCCAAGGCCGGCGAGAAGCTGCTCAGCGAGGCCGGGCTGACGGCCCTGCCAGGCCTGCGCTACTCGGCGCAGGCGGGCGTGCTCGTGTCCGCAAAATAAGCTAAGGAGCCGTGGAGCTCCGTCTGATCACCGCCGGCGAGTCGCACGGGCCGGGCCTTACGTGCATCGTCGAGGGGATGCCCGCGGGCCTCGCGCTCTCGCCGGAGGACCTCAACCGCGACATGGCGCGCCGCCAGCTGGGACACGGCCGCGGCGGGCGCATGAAGATCGAGCGCGACAGCGCGCAGGTGAGCGGCGGCGTGCGCCACGGGCGCACGCTCGGCGGCCCGATCGCGCTGCAGGTGGCAAACCGCGACTACGCCAACTGGGAGGAGCGGATGAGCCCGTGGCCGGTCGCGGATGACACGGCCGAGGTGCACCTGCCCCGCCCCGGGCACGCCGACCTGGTGGGCACGCAGAAGTACAAGCACAGCGACGTGCGCAACATCCTCGAGCGCGCGTCCGCGCGCGAGACAGCCGCGCGGGTGGCGGGCGGCGGCGTGTGCAAGGCGTTCCTGCGGGCGCTCGGCGTGAGCGTGCACTCGCACGTGATCCAGATCGCCTCGGTACGCGCGCCCGAGCGCGAGCCGGCGCTCACGCCGGCGGACTTCGCCGAGGTCGACAGCTCGCCCGTGCGCTGCCTGGACGCGGACGCGTCGCGGGCGATGGTGCGCGAGATCGACGAGCGCCGGCGCGCGAACGAGTCGTTGGGGGGCGTCTTCGAGGTGCGCGCGTTCGGCCTGGTGCCGGGCCTCGGCTCGCACGTCTCCTGGGAGCAGCGCCTGGACGGGCGCCTGGCGATGGCGATCTGCTCGATCCAGGCGATCAAGGGCGCGTCGATCGGGGACGCGTTCACGATCGCAGGCGTCCCCGGCTCGCAGGCGCACGACGAGATCTTCTACTCGGAGGAGCGCGGCTACTTTCGCGAGACCAACCGCGCGGGCGGCCTGGAGGGCGGCATGACGACCGGCCTGCCGCTGATCGTGCGCGGGGCGATGAAGCCGCTGCCGACGCTGACCAAGCCGCTGCGCTCGGTGGACACCGAGACGCACGCGCCGGCGCAGGCGCTGCGCGAGCGCACCGACTCGTGCACGGTGCCCGCCGCGGGCGTGGTGGGGGAGGCGATGGTCGCGCTGGTGCTCGCCGACGCCTACCGGCGCAAGTTCGGCGGCGATCACATCGACGACGTGCTGGGCGCCGTGGACGCGTACGTGAAGCGGATCGCATGGCGTTCGTCCTGATCGGCTTCATGGGCGCCGGCAAGTCGACCGCCGCCCGCGAACTCGCTGCCGCGCTGGGAAGCGAGGCGCTCGACAGCGACGATCTGCTCACCGAGCGCTTCGGCCATTCCCCCGCGCGCGAGTTCGAGCTGCACGGTGAGGCGGCCTTTCGCGCGAGCGAGCAGCAGCTGGTGTGCGAGCTGCTCGACGACGGGGAGCGCGCGGGAGCCGACGCGGTGATCGCGCTGGGCGGCGGCAGCGTGCTGTCTGAGCGCGTCCGCGCCGCGCTGCGGGGTCACGTGGTCGTGTGGCTCGACATCGAGGCGGGTACGGCCTGGGAGCGCGTGCACGCCCGGCCCGGGGAGCGTCCCCTGGCCCGCGACAGGGACGCCTTCATGGCGCTGCACGCCCAGCGCCAGACGCTCTATGAGGAGCGGGCCGACGCGTTCCTCCCGACGCTCGCGCGTGGAACAGCGGCGCGCATGCTGCCCGCGCTGCGCGCGCTCGTCGCGGCTCCGAGCGGCACACGGCTACTGTGGGCCAGCGCCACCTCCCCCTCCGGGGACGATGCGGGCGGGTATCCGGTGCTGGTCGGGCGCGGCCTGCTCGCCGAGGGCGGCGAGGAGCGCGTGGCGGCGACCTGGCCGCTCGACCGCGAGCGCTCGCGCGCGTTCTGCGTGAGCGATGAGACCGTGCTGGCGCTGTACGGCGAGCGCCTGGGCGAGCTCGCGGGCGCGCTGGCGATCGCGCCGGGCGAGTCGCACAAGACGCTGGCGAGCGCTGAACGGGTGTGGCAGTGGCTGGTCGAGGCGCAGGCGACACGCGCCGATCACGTGGTGGCGCTGGGCGGCGGCGTGGTCGGGGACCTCGCGGGCTTCTGCGCGGCCACCTACCAGCGCGGGGTGCCGGTGGTGCAGGTGCCGACCACGCTGGTCGCACAGGTCGATTCGGCCTACGGCGGCAAGACCGGCGTCGATTTGCCGCAGGCGAAGAACTACGTGGGCGCATACCACCAGCCGGCGGGCGTGCTCGTGGACCCTGACCTGCTCGCCACGCTCGACCCTGCGGAGCTGGCCGCGGGCTGGGTGGAGGTGCTGAAGACCGCGTTGATCGCCGGCGGGCGGCTGTGGCGGGCGGTGGCGGCGGGCGGCGAGGTGGACGAGCGCATGATCCTCGAATGCGCGCGCACGAAGCTCGCCGTGGTCGCCGCCGACGAACGCGACGGCGGGCGCCGGCAGGTGCTGAACCTCGGGCACACGGTCGGCCACGCGATCGAGACCGCCACCGGCTACAGGCGCTATCGCCACGGCGAAGCGGTCGGCCTGGGGCTGTTGGCGGCGCTGCGGCTCTCCGGCCAGGAGCAGCTGCGCGAGCAGGTGCGCGGCCTGATGGCGGAGCGCGGGCTGCCCGTCACGTTCGACGACGATTTCTATAAAGATGGATCGGTGGACGGCGTGCTCGAGGCGATCGGGAAGGACAAGAAGCGCGTGGGCGCCGACGCGGTGCCGTTCGTGCTCGTGCGCGCGCCCGGCGAGGTCCGGCACGGCTGCGAGGTCGAGCCCGATGAGCTGCGCGCGGCGGTCCGGGAGCTCGCGCGATGAGCGCGCGCGAGTGGCGGATCGAGGTGATGCACGGCGTCAACCTCGACCAGCTCGGGCGCCGCGACCCGGCGCTGTACGGCACGCTCACGCTGGCGCAGCTCGAGCGCCGGATCGAGGCGGACGCGCGCGAGCTGGGTCTCGCGACGCGCTTCTTTCACACCAACCACGAGGGCGAGTTCGTCGAGCGCCTGCACGCGCTGCGCGATCACGCGGACGCGATCCTGCTGAACCCGGGCGCGTGGACGCACTACGCGTGGGCGATCCGCGACGCCCTGGAGATCGCCGCGCTGCCGGCGCTGGAGATCCACCTGTCGGACGTCGAGAGCCGAGAGCCGTGGCGGCGTACGTCGGTGATCCGCGAGCTGTGCTTCGCGACCGTGTCCGGGCGCGGGCCGGACGGCTACGGGGAGGCGCTCGCGCTGCTGCGCGAGGCGCTCGAGCGGACCGACCGGGGCAGCGGCTCGAGCGCGCCCGCGGCGGGGGCGCACGCGGTCAGGCGCGGTCGCGCGTGAGCGCCGGCGAGCAGGCGCCGGCGAGCGACGCCGGCACGCGCGTGCCGGCGGCCGGCGCGGGCGAGCAGAGCGCGCGCGTGTCGCGGCTGGCGCTCGAGCTCGACGCGCTCGAGCTCGACGCGCTGCTCGTGGACTCGCTCGTGGACGTGCGCTACCTGAGCGGCTTCAGCGGCAGCCACGCGCTCGTGCTGGCCGTCGCGGCGGGCGCGCACGCACGCCTCGGCGGCGATCGCTTCCTGACCGACTTCCGCTATGCGTCGCAGTCGGCCGCGCAGGTGCCCGACGTGTTCGAGCGCGAGATCATCCCGGGCGAGCTGCTGGACGCGCTCGCCGAGGCGCTCGCGGACGGCGAGGGGCGGCTCGGCTTCGTGGAGGGCAGCGTGAGCGTCAAGACGCACCGCCGGCTCGGGGAGCTGCTCGGGGAAGGCTGGGAGCTCGTGCCGTGCGACGGGGTCGTTGCGCGCATGCGGGCGGTCAAGGACGAGCGGGAGGTCGCGCGCATCCGGGCCGCGTGCGAGCTCGCGGACGAGGCGTTGCGGGGTCTGCTGGAGGCGGGACTGGTCGGGCGCAGCGAGCGCGAGGTGGCGCTCGAGCTCGAGCAGCGGATGCGCGGTCTGGGGGCGAGCGGGCCGAGCTTTTCGACGATCGTCGCCGCCGGCGCCCACGGGGCGCTGCCGCACGCCGAGCCGCGCCCCCGGGAGATCCCCAAGGATGTGCTCGTGACGGTCGACTGGGGGGCGCTGCTCGACGGCTACTGCTCCGACTGCACGCGCACGTACGCGACCGGCGAGGGGATCTCGGCGCAGGCGCGGGAGACCTACGAGCTCGTGCTGCGCGCCCAGCAGCGCGGCCTGGATGTGCTGCGCGCGGGCCCGAGCGGGCGCGAGGTCGACGCGCTCGCGCGCGAGGTGGTCGAGCAGGCGGGGCAGGGCGAGCACTTCGGCCACGGTCTCGGCCACGGCGTGGGCATGGAGGTCCACGAGGCCCCGCGCCTGTCGCGCACCGCGTCCGAGGAGCCGCTGCTCGCGGGCAACGTCGTGAGCGTCGAGCCCGGCGTTTACCTGCCGGGGGCGCTCGGCGTGCGCATCGAGGAGCTGGCGGTCGTGCGCGAGCACGGCTGCGAGGTGCTGACAGGCCTGCCGCGCGAGCTGACCGTCGTCGACTGACGCGCGCGGCGCCCGGTCGGCCCGGGGCTTGCTCGGTCCGCCCCGGGCCTGCCGATCGGCGCCATGGCTTGCCGCTCGGCCCGGCTTGCTCGATCGGAGTATGGTCGCCGCATCGCGCCGGCGCGCCGGCGCGGCCACTTCAACCGACCAGGGGAGGTAGCGGTCATGCCCTCGCTTCTCGATCTGACCAGCCAGGGGGATGTAGGCACGATCTCCGACGAGTCGAAGCTGCCGAGCGTCAAGCTGATGAGCCCGCAGCAGCTGTACGAGCTGTGGGAGCGCCAGAACTGGCAGTCGCATACGATCGACTTCACCCAGGACCGGCGCGACTGGGAGCAGATGGACGCGGAGCTGCGCGGCAAGCTCGCGTGGAACCTGTCGTCGTTCTTCATCGGCGAGGAGCGCGTCACCACGCAGTTCTCGGGGCTCGTGATGGCGTATGAGAGCCAGGGCGAGGAGGCGTTCCTCGCCACCCAGCAGGTCGACGAGGCGCGTCACGCGCAGCACTTCAACCGCTTCTACGAGCAGGTGCTGGGGATCGACGGCAGTTTCGAGGACCGGCTGCGCGAAGCGCGCAAGGACCTGAACGCGGCGTTCGTCGAGATGTTCGACGGCGTGCTCGTCGAGTGGGGCAGGCGCCTGGTCGAAAATCCCCGTGACGTCGAGGCGAAGGTCGACTTCGTGACGCTCTACCACATGATCATCGAGGGCACGCTCGCGCTCACCGGCCAATGGTTCCTGACCGACTACATGGAACGCAAGGAGATCCTGCCGGGCTGGGTGCAGGGCTTCAAGCTGATCTCCCAGGACGAGCACCGCCACGTGGCGTACGGCACGTGGTTCCTGCGCCAGAAGGCCGCCGACCCGGGGCTCAAGCAGCGCATCGCCGAGCGGATCGTCGAGCTGATCCCACTGGCCTCCGCCGTGCTCGTTCCGGCCGGCGAGGACCCCGAGGACTACTCGATCCTCGACTACTCGATGGAGGAAACCAACGCGTTCGCGTTCACCGCGCTGCAGCGGCGCCTGAAGGTGATCGGGATCGACCTGGCGAGCGTCGGGGCGGCCGCATAGCGAGCCGGGCTCCTCGCCGCTCCGATCCGCGCGCATCGCCGAGCGGGCAGCGAGGCGCAGGGGTGCCGACGGCGTCAGCCCTTGATGAGTTTCTCGACGCCATCGTCGTCGGGGAGGACGTGAGGGAGCCCGGCGATCTCGGCGAACGCGCCGTCGGCAGACACCAGCGCGCCGGCGTCGAGGTCCATCGCGGTTGCGGCCAGCACGGCATCGAACGCGCCGAGGCGTTCGTTGCTCTCGAATAGCGAAAGTCCGCGGCGCAGGTGCTCATCCGTCACTGCGAGCAGCGGCGCAAACAAGTCGATGTAGTCGCATCCGAGGGTTGCGGCGTCGCTGCGTCCGCGACGCTGGGCGCGCACATGGACGAACTCCTGGATGACCTCAACCGTGGTGGCTGCTTCAAGCCGGCCGTCTGCGATCGCATCGATCAGTCGCCGGCAGGGCTCGCGAAGGGGGTGAGCGCTGCCCTTGGCGTATACGAGCACCGTCGTGTCGAGGATGATCATGTGCGCCGCGCGCGCAACGCCTCCAACTCGGCGCGCAGCTCCGCCGGGTCAGGCACGGGCATGTCCGGCGCATCCAAAACGCGGCGCCCGGCGGCTCGGCGGCGGGCGGAGGGGGCGCCGAGACCGCGGTCGATCGCTTCACGCACGACCGTCGCAACCGACACGCCTCGCTCGCGCGCCACGCGCACGATCCGCTTGTGGCGCTCGTCGTCGATCAGGAGCTGCAAGCGATGCTCCAACGGCATGAGCATACTGTAGCATGAGCAGGTAGTGCTCGCCAGAGAGCTGTCGCGGGTGCGACGTAAGAGCGTGGAAGCCGACCAGGTTCGGCGCTGTCGATCGGGCGCCCCGGAGTAACACCTACGAGCTACACTATGGGATGCGATGCCGAGCAAGCACCCACGAATCGCCGTCACGGCGGACCCTGAGCTCGGCGACGCGTTGGAGCGCGTGCGCGCAGTGACAGGCACGCGGGAGGCCGATGCGTCGCTCGTGCGGAGGCTTGCGGTGGAGGGGGCCGAGGTCGAGCTGCAGGCGGGGCGCAGACGCCGTGAGGCGATCGAGGCGCTGTTCGCCGCGATGGACCGGGACGGGTTCGATCTCGATCTGGCGGATATCGATCGGCTCAATTCACCTCCGAGCAGCGTGTGAGCGTCGAGCTGTGGGACGGACGGGGTGCGGTGCTCGCCGACACCTCCGCATGGATGCTCGCGCGCCGGGTTCCGCGCGCGCGGGAGCTGCTTATCGCCGCTGCCGAGCGTGGCGAGCTCGCCTGGTGCTGGCCCGTGCGCTACGAGCTGACCTTTGATGCCCCAAACCCGGAGCGAATCGCCTCAGTTGATCGGACGCTGGTGGGTTTGCGGGAGATAGCGGTCGATCGCGCTGTGCAGCGAGATGCGCTCTCGGCGATGCGCCAGTTGGCGGACAAATGCTCTCACGGAGCCCACCGGCTGCCGCTGACCGACCTCACCGTCGCCGTCGCCGCACAAGCGTCAGGGCTGGACGTGCTGCACTACGATCATCACTTCGAGCGTCTCGGCGAGCTGCTGGGCGTACGCACGCTCTGGATAGACGATCCCTCCGCGTGACGGGCTGTGGCTCCGTCCGAGCTAAAACAGCGATTTGCAGGGAAAATCTTGGTCTCAACCAACCAATTCAAGAAGGCGCCTAGAACGTAATCGTCCTGATCGCCTCCGGTATCGACATACGATTAGCATGTTACAATGCGATCAGCATGTCTTCGATGATCCAGATTCGCAACGTGCCTGACGCGCTGCATCGCGAGCTGAAGGTCAGGGCAGCTCAGACGGGTATGACCCTCTCCGACTATTTGCTCGCGGAGCTTCAGGCCTTGGCCGTGCGACCTACGATGCGGGAGTGGCTTGCGCGCAGCGAAGGTTGGGCGCCGGTTGAGACCAGCGAACCGCCCGCGGCCGTGATTGCTGCGGAGCGCGAGCGCACCGCTGCGTGATCATTGCCGACGCGAGCGCGATGGTTGAGGTGCTCCTCGCGATGCCACGCGCCGGCGAAGTGCGTGCGGCACTCGCGGAGCACTCCGAGTTGCACGTGCCCGAGCACTTCAACGTCGAGGCGCTCTCGGCGTTGCGGCGCTACGCGATTCGAGGCGAGCTCACCCAGCTACGAGCTGCGGAGGCGCTGGCTGCTCTACGCGATCTGCGAACGCTCGCCTATCCCGTGATCGAGCTCGCCGCCGAGATATGGGATCTGCGCGACACGCTGACTGCGTATGACGCCGCGTACCTGGCCCTCGCTCGTCGGCTGGATGTCGGGTTGGTGACGCTCGACGGAGGTCTGGCAGTGGTTGCGGCTAAAGAGGGACGTCTCGTTCAATTGGGGACCGGTGTGTAGCGCCACTCCCGTCTGGCGCTATCGTGATCCGGCCGCGATGAGGCTCGCGCAACCGCAACCGCATCGATATTTGGCTCTAGAAGGACTGATTCACCCTGATAAGCACAAACCAATTCAAGAACGGCAACCACATCGAGGTCGACGGCACGGTCTTCAAGATCCTCGAGTTCCAGCACGTCAAGCCGGGCAAGGGCGGCGCGTTCGTGCGCACCAAGCTGCGGCGCGCGGCAGACGGCAACGTGATCGACCGCACGTTTCGCGCCGGCGAGAAGTTTCGCTCCGTGCGCACCGAGACGCGCGGCATGCAGTTCCTGTACGCGGACGGCGCCGACGCGCACTTCATGGACACGCAGTCCTACGAGCAGATCGCGATCCCCGAGCCGGCCGTCAAGGACGCGCTGCGCTGGATCACGCCGAGCAGCGAGGTCGAGGTGCTGTTCATCGACGAGCAGCCCGCCGACGTGCAGCTGCCGAGCGCCGTCGACCTCGAGGTCTCCCAGACCGATCCCGGGCTGCGCGGCGACTCGGTCTCCGGAGGCGGGACCAAGCCGGCGACGCTCGAGACGGGCGCCGTCATCCACGTGCCGCTGTTCGTCGAGCCCGGCCAGCGCATCCGCGTGGACACGCGCTCGGGCGAGTACGTAGCGCGCGCCTAGCCACATGCCGCGGCGTTCCGAGCAGCGCAGGGCCGCCGTGATCGCCCTCTACCAGCACGATCTCACCGGCCGCCCGCTCGCGCACACGCTCGAACCGCACGCATCGCTGTTCGCGCGCGCGCTCGCCCACGCCGCCGCCGATCGCGCCGAGGAGCTCGACCAGGTGATCGACCGCCACGCCCGCGGCTGGTCGGTGCAGCGGATCCAGCCGCTCGAGCGCAGCATCATGCGCGTCGCGCTCGTCGAGATGCTGCATCCTGACGCCGCGCCCGCCGATCAGCCGATACCGCCCGAGGGCGCGATCGAGGAGGCCGTCGAGAGCGCCAAGACCTTCTGCGGCGCCCACGCGCCAGGCTTCGTCAACGGCGTGCTCGCCGCAGTCCTGCGCGAGGTGCGCGAGAATGCGCACAGCAGATGAGCAGCGTAGAGCGACTCGACGAGCTGATCGCGCGCCTGGAGCGCGCAGGCGAGCAGCTGCGCTCCGGAGAGCTCTCAGCCGACGCGGCCGCCACGATGGTCGAGGACTGCGCCGCGCTCGCCACGCAAGCGGCCGCCGAGCTCGAGCAGCTCACGCGCGCCGAGGCCTCGGCGCCTGCGCCCGGCCAGGACACGCTGCTCTAGGTGCGCGTCCGCCTCGCCGGCCCAACTCGCTCCGGCCCCGCTTGCTGCACGTCCGCTTGCACCGCTCGCGCCGTGAGCTCGTCCGCGAGCCCGCCCGTCAAGCCCCGCGCGCGGGCGTCGTGAGCGCTCCGTTCCCCGAGCACCTGCGCGAGGAGGTCGAGCGCTACCTCGCCCGCATGCGCTTCTCGCAGGAGCCCGTCACGCACGGCCTGGAGGAGGCGATGCGCTACTCGCTGCTCGCCGGCGGCAAGCGCATCCGCCCGGTGCTCGCGCTCGCGACCGCGCGCACCGTCGGCCTGCGCCAGCGCGACGTGCTGCCGCTCGCCGGGGCGATCGAGCTGATCCACACCTACTCGCTGATCCACGACGACCTGCCCGCGATGGACGACGACGACCTGCGACGGGGCCGGCCCACCTGCCACGTCGCGTTCGGCGAGGATGTGGCGATCCTGGCCGGGGACGGGCTCTACGCCGAGGCGTTCGTGCTGCTCCTGTCCCGCCAGCAGGCCGAGCCGGCAGCGCTGCTGGCCGCCACGCTGGAGCTCGCCCGGGCCACCGGCGCGGACGGGATGGTCGCCGGCCAGTACGTCGACGTGGCCGGGACCGCTCCTGCCGGCGCCGCCGGCCTGCGCCGGCTGCACGAGCTCAAGACCGGCCGGCTGATCGCCGCCAGCGTCGAGTGCGTGCTGCTGCTCGCCGGCGACGACCGGCCCGAGCGCGACGGGGCGCTGCGGGCGTTCGCCGCCGAGCTCGGG
>DATJTT010000038.1:0-9307 GCA_035503075.1 Solirubrobacteraceae bacterium | reverse complement strand
CTCACAGCCCATAGAAGTCCCGGCCTGCCCACCTAGCGCTCTCACGAGCCCCGCCCAGGACCACCACCAACCTAAGCCGCAGCCCAAACGAGAGCACCCCACATGTTCATGCCCCTAGAACCGGGGAGGCTCCACCGCGCGCTCGAGCTACGACCGCCCGACCCCGCCCGCGTGCGATCTCGATGCGACCCAGAGCCGATGCCGCGCCGCGACGTCGCCACCGGCTCGGAGGGCTCATCCGCGAGTACGCCTGCGTTGCATCAGACGCAAACCCGAGTTTCCGCGCCGCTCTGTCCTGACGGACCACCGCCACGTGCCACTCGTGGCTAGGACCGCCAAGCAGGACAGAGTCCGAGAACTGCAGCGAACGCTCTACCGGGCGGCCAAGGCCGATCCCGGACGCGGGTTCCACGCGCTCTATGACAAGGTCTACCCCAGCGACGTCTTGGAGCGGGCGTGGGAGCTGGTGCGCGCCAATAAAGGCGATTCTGCAGCAGGCCGCGGTGGTCGGACTGCCGGTGCTCATGGTCGGCCCGGCTCCCGCAGACGACCCCGAGCAGAACGAGCGCATTCCTAGGCTCGCGGCGCCTTCGCTGAGGTTTGCCATGGGGCAGGCACGGCCTTCGTGAGCGTGGTCGAGCCGCTGCTTGCTTCGCAGAGGTGGATGGGAGGTCATGGCGGGCGGTGGCGCCCACCCGGCCACTGAGGGCTACAAAATCGAGCTCGCGAGCGGCTGGGCCAATCGGCTGCGAGAAGCGCGGGGACGGTCGCGTCGGCCGTGGCCCTCTCCTGGAGAGTGATCTGTGAGGCGGGATAAGCTCCTACCCACTGCTTGCCGCACTCGGGCGTGCTGCGCATGGAACTGAGGCTGCGATGTGTGTGCGACCTGCGTCGTGGAACGTGAGGGTGGCGGTGAATGCGAAGCCTCCTTTAGGACATCTCTTGGGGAGGAGAATGCCTTCGGGGTGATACGCGAGGAGCTTGCCGTGCGTGTGTTCGTAGTAGGTCAGCCCCCGGGGTCCGAGTCTGGCGTGAAGTTCGACGATCGCCACGTCGGGGCCTTCGGGGAGGCTTGGCACGAGCGGCACAGTGATGGCTATGCTTTCGTCCTGTGGGGGTGGGGCGGGCAGTAGGACGCCCGGGAAGGCGACTTCGGTGCTGACGGGCCAGTGGGCGTCGGCGAAGAAGAGTAGGCCGATGTGTCCTTTGTCTTCGGGGGCGCGCAGGATTGCTACTTCGGCAGTCTCGCGGGCGATTTCTGGCCCGAAGGGGACCTCGGCGAGGGCGCTGCCCTTCCCCATGTGGGAGTCGGCGGGACAGGATGCGGGTCCGAATGCTTCAAGTCGCTGCTGCGTACAGGTTTCTAGGCCGAGGCCGCTGATGGCGAAGCCGAGCTCGCGTGGGTAGCGCAGCTGCAGCCTGGTCAGCGGTGGGGGTACACGGCCAGCTGGCGCCGCGATGTCGACGTCGAACTCTACGTTTGTGGTGTCGCCTAGCCGATCTGGGCTGAACGTGACGCGGAGCTTCGCAGATGGCGCGGCCTGTGCCGGGCCGGCGAGCCCGAGGCAGACCACGAGTGAGGCTGTGAGGATGCCGAGGGCTGCAGGCATCGCTGCTCTGCCTCGAGCGCGTGTTGTGTTTCTCAGTAGCTGAGTCTTCCGGTTGTTTGGATGAGTACCGCGTCGGTCCGGCGGTCGAACACGCCGTAGAGCCCGGCGCGTCCGGTGATGTGCGCGTAGCGTCCGCTGCCGCCGCTGGCGATGAACGAGCCGCCGAAGCTCTGGTAGCGTCCGGAGCCGTGCGGGGTTGCCAGGCCGTGGCCTGAGATCGACCCGTAGCGGGTGTAGATCGTGAAGCTTGCGGTGAAGGTCGCCCCGGTGCGCAGCTTGGCGCGGGCAGAGCCGGTGAGGGCTCCCGAGATCGGGCCTTCCTCGATCAGCTGCGAGCCTTCGGCCTTCACGAGATGCAGGTGTGCCGTGGCGTTGCCGTTGAGCACGTAGGCAGCGCGAGCGACCAGGTTGCGCACCGCAGCCGAGGATGTGGGCGCGCACGCGAGTGGCGCGATTGCGAGGATGAGGCTTGCGCACGCGGTGAGGCTCCGTAGGCCCCGGTGGCGCGTTCGCGCAGGGGCTGCACTCGACGTGAACGGTTCGGTCATTAGGGATGGCGTTGCTCTGCTTGCGGGGGCTGAGCGTCAAGCAATGGTGAGGCAGATTCTATTGGTTGGGCAGCGAGTTTGGGCCTTTCTCGAACGTGAGGCCGTGCTTGCTGGCGAGTAGCTGTCGGCGCCGGGCTGGGACGGTGGCGCGTCCTGGTTTGCGTCCGAATCCGTCTCGTTCGATTTGGCGCAGGATCTCTCGGTAGAGGGTTGCCGAGAGGCTCATTGCACGGCGGCCGTGGGCGAGCAGAGGTATTGCGTCGAGGCCGGAGTCGTAGAGCGCGTCGGCGCGAGCGATCTGGTCCTTGAGGAGGTCTTCGCGGGCGCCTGGTGCTGGGAAGCCGAAGCGCTCGATCGCGGTGCGTGGTATGTAGATGCGGCCGTCGGCGAGGTCTTCGTCGATGTCGCGCAGGATGTTTGTGCGCTGCATCGCGCGGCCGAGCACCGCCATCTTGGCTTCGCAGGAGGGGTGGGTGGTTCCGAGCAGACCGGCGAGCATGATCCCGACTGTGCCCGCCACGTAGTGGCAGTAGCGTTCGAGGTCCTCGTCGGTTTCGATGGCGTTGCGGTGGAGGTCGTGGCGCATGCCCTTGCAGAAGTCGAGCACGGCCTCTCGGGATAGGGGATATCGATTTGCGAGCCGCGTCAGCGTGCGTGTCTCGGGTGTCTCAGCTGGGTCTCCTTGCGTCCAGCGTTCGATCGCCTCGACTCTGTGCGTCGCCTGTGGGTGGTGTTCGTCGACGAGATCGTCGATCGTGCGCAGCAGCTGGTAGAGGCGGCGCGCGTCGGCTTGGAGGGCGCCGGGCAGCAGCATCAGCCCTGAACTGAACGTGCTCGCGGCCAGCACGGCTGCCGGGTCGCGGCAAGGTCGCCCCGGCTGGCCAGTCTGCGCTGGCCGGCCCGCCGAGCCTGATCGCGTCATCTTTTGACGGTACTCGCCTAATCATTAAGCGCATGTCGCGTCCGGTCTACTCGGTCGAGAACGCCGCTCGGGCCTGGAAGCCGGCGGTTTGGAGTACCGCGATCAGGGTCGCGGCGGCCGAGATTGCGGCTGCGATCAGGAGTGTGCGCAGCCCGAGCTGCCACGCGGGCGCATACCGGACGGACGCCCCGGTGGTGTGGTGTAGCCAGCCGTCGATGAGGTATTGGCCGACAAGGCCGGCGGCGACGCCGATCGCGCATCCGCTGAGCAGCAGCGAGCCGGTCTCGTAGCTGATCAGTCTCGCGAACTGGCTGCGGCTCATGCCGATCGCCGCGAGCGAGTTGATCCTCCCGCGCCGCTGCCAGATCGCGGCGAGCATCAGCGCTATCACCGACGCGATCGCGGTGATCAGCACGACGATGGTGGTGTCGTTCAGGCGCGTGAGCGTGCTGCCGAGCACAGCGCTGACTTCTGAGCGCCGTTCCGCGTCGGTCTGTACCGCCAGCGCGGAGCCGTGCGGGAGCGCTCGTTCGACAGCTTGCTTGGCCTGTTCGAGCCCGACCCCGGGCTTTAGGGTCGCCGCGAGCTCGGTTGCGGTGTCCTCGTTCCATAGCCGGGCGTGTTCGGCGCCGTTCATCACGATCGCACCGGAGAGCCAGCCGTAGTTGGCGATCGTTGCCGCCAGGCGAAAACTCGCGTAGCCAGCGGGGGTCGGAAGCGTGAAGCGCCCGCCCAGATGCAGGTGATCTTCATGCGCGATCGTCTGGCTGACCGCTGCCCAGCCGCCTTGGCGTAGGTGTGTGTCGGCGGCGGTGAGCGAGCCTTCGATGAGCTGGCTTGGAGCGATCTGCGCGGACAACTGTGGGGGAGGGGCGAGCACCCATACTCGCCGGCCGGGGAGGTCGAGGAACGAGTCTCGCCAGGGCAGCACCGAGCTGACGAGCGCGACCTGCTGCAGGCGCCGCTGTGTCGCTGGATACGTGAAGGGCTCGGTCGTGTAGACGTTCTCAGCCCCGCCTGGCTTGACCCATAGGCTCGCGCTGGAGAGCAGGTCGCTTGCGCCCCTGCTCGCCGCGCTTTTGACGTCCCCGACCGATCCGCCGATCAAGACCATCAGGAACGCGGCGATCGTGCCGGTGGTGAGCAGCGCGACCGAGCGGGCGGGGGCACCGCGAAGCTCGGCGATCGAGATACGCGCCGCGGGGTCACCCGAATGTCGTATCGCCGCTCGCGCGAGCTCGAGCAGCAGCCGGCACGTCATCGGCATGCATAGCACGAGCCCGCCGACGAGCCCGACCAGGGCGAACACCGTCGTGGATGGCGCCAGCACGGAAGCAACGATCGAAGTGGCCACAAGCAGGATGCCGCACGCGAAGACCAGCAGGTCGGAGGTGCGCAGTTTGCGTGCGAACGAGAGCATGCGGCCGACGGACTCGGGCTCCGCGATCGCGCTGCTGCGAAGGATCATGATCGCCGGCAGGCTCGCGGCGGCGAGCGCTGCGAGCATGCCGCCGGCGAGCGCGACCAGAATCGTCTGCGTGTCGACGATGCGCTGGCCACCGATAGCGAACGCGGCAGCTATATACCCCGGCACCGTCCGGTAGGCGATCAGCGAGATCGCCTCGCCCGCGAGCAGACCGAGCACTGAACCGAGCAGTCCAAGGAGCAGTGCGTCAAAGACCAGCGAGGCGACAATCATCCCGTCGGGGGTGCCCGTGTCGATCAGGTATGTGACGAAGCGCCGGCGCTCGTCGCTTGCGAGCAGCAGCGCGTTGTACGCGAGGATCACGCCCGCGACGAGGCTGATCGCGCTGAACAGCAGCGTGACCTGCCGTTCGGGGCCCGCGGCGTTCGCCAGCAGCCTTGCTTCGGTGTCGATCGGGCGGACGTTCAAGGTGGCGCCGAAGCGAGCAACGAGCATCCCTCGTAGGGATGCTTCGCGTCCAGCTCGCGGCTCGATCAACACGCGCGTCACACGATCAGGGAGCGCCGCGATGCTCTGCACGATCGGCAGTGGCGCCGCGGCGACGGGGCTTTCGGCGGCCGCCCCGATCTTGGCGGCGGAAACGGTCGCGTCGAGTGCTAGGTGTTCGGTGCGCTGCGCAACGCGGATAGCGACTTCGCCTCCGGCTCGCACGCCGATTGCGCGCGCGGTCGGCTCGGTCAACACCAAAAGCCCGCTCCTGGAGGCTTCGCCCACGCGCTGAAACGCGATCGCGAGTTTCCCGCCGAGCGCGTCGATCTGTTCTGTCGCGCCGACCAGCGTCAATGCACGGCGGCCCCTGGGTCCGACGGCGACGACCGGCTGCTCGAGGATGGGTGCTGCCGCTCGTACATACCGCATGCGGTCGACTTCTTCAGCGACGTTTTGACTGAAGCCTTCGGGGCCGCGTGCCGCGACTTCAAGCGTCGCGCGGCCCGCGACGCCGTGCGCGATTTCTTCAAAGGACCCGGTGATGCTGCGATGGGCGACCTGAACGGCGAACAGCAGCGCAACCCCGGTTGCAACACCGGTCACCGCCATCAGCTCCCGCAGCGGCTGGACCCGCAGGTGGCGCCGGTAAAACAGGAACAGCGTTCGCAGATATCCGGTCACTCGCCGACCGTCGCCTCGGTTTGAAGGTCGCGCTCGGTGAGCCTGCCGTCGGTCATCGCGAGCACGCGGTCGGCGGAGCGTGCGATGCGCGTGTCGTGCGTCACCAGGACGGTGGCAGCTCCACGCTCGCGCGGCAGCGCCGCCAGCGACCTGAGTACGGCATCCCCGGTGTCGGTGTCGAGGTTCCCCGTCGGCTCGTCGGCGAGTATGAGCTGCGGTTCCCCGACGAGTGCCCGTGCGATCGCCACGCGCTGCTGCTCGCCGCCTGAGAGTCGATCCGGTGTGTGGTCGGCGCGGCGCAGCAACCCAACGTCCTCGAGTGCCGCGAGCGCCCGCTTGTCCGCCTCGCGATGGCTGACGCCCCGGATGAGCAGCGGAAGCTCGACGTTCTCACGGGCAGTTAGTCCCGCCGTGAGGTTGAAGCTCTGAAACACGAACCCGAGCTTCGTACGGCGGTAGGCGAGCAGCTCGGGTCTGGTGAGCTCGCTGAGCTCGCGCCCCTCGAATCGCACGCTGCCCGAGTCTGCCCGCAAGAGCCCGGCGGCGAGCAGCAAAAGCGTCGTCTTGCCGGAGCCGCTCGGCCCCAAGATCGCCACGAGCTCCGGCGCGCTGACGCTCATGGTCACGTCTTTGACTGCGTGAATGACCTCGCCGGGGCTTGTGTAGTCCTTACACGCGCATTCCAGATCAAGCATCGGCCGAAGCTCGACGGGAGCTGGCAGACGGGAAGCGATAGACCCTTCCGCGCTCACTCATCGGCGCAGGGTTCACGAGCCTGCCATCGCACAGATAGAAGATCGGGTCAGCGCGTATCAGCGTCTCGGCGTTACGATCCGTGATCAGCACCGCCGTCCTCGCCTCGTGGGCGAGGTCAGCGAGCAACGACACGATCTCTTCTTGCTCGATGAACGATAGGCTCGACACCGGGCAGTCTGCGAGCAAAAGCCGCGGTTCGGTCACGATCGCGCGTGCGATCGCGACGCGCTGATGCTCGCCGGCTGACAGCTCGTGCAGCTCCATGCCAGCGCAGTGTCTTACCTCGCATGCAAGCAACGCCTCGCTGGCCAGCCGCTCGGCGCTACGGTGATCGCGCCCGTCAACGAGCAGCGGCAACGCCACATGATCGAGCACTCCAAGGCGCTCCTGTACCGGCCGCCCGGACCACACGCACGCGACCTCGCGCCTACGAAAGCGAAGCCGCTCGCTGGCCGACATCCGATCAAGACGCTCCCCGTCATAGACGACAACGCCGCCGTCAGGCCGCTGTAGCCCCGCCGCGATCCGTAGGAGCGTCGTCTTGCCGGCGCCGCTAGGGCCGAAGACGCCCGCGATCTGACCGCGGTCGACCTCGAGGGAGATGCCGTCCAGCGCGACCTTGCACCTGCCGCCAGGCCGCGGATAGCGCTTGGAGACCTCTTCCAGGCGCAGAATCATCGTCACTACCCTCCCATATCGGACGGCTCGCGTCGAGCCCCGGTCGTCCTCTCGACCGGTGCACCGTCGGCATCGACGAGCCGTCGCGGTGTCGACAGCGACGCTTTGGCGGCCATCCTGCCGAATAGGCGCTTGCGTGCGCGTCTCGCCGCCTCGCTCGCCGCGTCCTGGCGCTCGCGGGCAGATGGCCACATGACCTCCCGCTCCAAAAGCCAGCCGATCACCTCATGTGCCTCCTTGGCCCACCGCAGCTCGCCTTCGAGCTGGATGATGTCCGCCTTTAGACTCAGGCGCAGCAGCACGTGGTCAGCCCGCACATACGGGGCTTCGTTCGGGACCTCGCTTCGTTCGAGCTTGACGTCGTTCAGATGCGCGGCGCAGGCCCGCTCGTACGCGTCGATCAGCTCATGCGCAGCCTGCAGACGGTCAGGGCCAGCGAGTGCGAGCTTGACCATCAGCGGCCGGCGAGATCGGGGCACCGGCACAGCCGTCTTACTGAACCATCGCTCATACTCCTCGGCCCCGGCCGGTCTGAGCCGGTAGATCTGGCGGCGATCCCGAGATTGCCCAGGCCGCTCGACGCGCTCGACCACGCCGTCGCGCTCAAGCGCTCTAAAGATCTGCGACGCCTGGCCCGAGTTGATGTTCCAAGCTGGCCCCAGACGGCTCGCCAGGCGATCGACAAGCTCATAGGGGTAGCTCTCCCCGCGATCGAGCAACATGCCCAGCAATGCGTATCTCGCCGACATTCAACCTCCTATGGCATGCGCGCCCGATGCCCCTTAATGGGAGCTTTCTGCGAATCAGAACCGTACACCCCCCGCCTGCCGGCCGCATCTGCCGTCTCCAACCGATCGCCTACTTAAAGCGTCCTCTTATCGGGCGCACGACCGCAAGCATCGGCAGGCCGGACCTTCAGCAGCCATGTCGCTGTCCACAGCATGCGCGCACGACACGAGCGCTGACTGTCGAAAGCCGCACTGAGGACCTGCTACCACGCCCCCGCAGGTCGCCAACGCTCCCCAGAAACAGCTACTTAACGGTATTGGCGTCGCCGCCGCTGCCCGGCATGCTCTGCCGAGCATGATCGACGAGCGCGAGCAACGGCCCATCAGGCGCCAAAGAGCCCTCGAGGCCGAGCGCGGTTCTGGAGCCGGATTCGCGTCAACTGCGTGTCCGCGCGATCAAGACCGAGCTCTCGCGAACACGCTGGTTGGGCGCGCGATCCCCGCGCTCCGGCTTACGGCCTTCACCGGTGCACACAGAGAACTCCGCCGCGACACAGATCCCGCAGCCGTGATCTATTGCTATCCCGGAACGGTCAGCTCACCAGACGGCGGAAGCGACAGCGGCGTCGGCGACGCCGCCCAGCACCAGGCCTTCGACCGACACCGCGACGAGCTGAATCTCTTCGCACTGAGAGCGATCGGCCTCAGCAGCGAATCCGAGCACGCCCAGCGCGCGACCGCCTTCGAAAATCGCATCGGCCACGAACTCTGGAGCGACCCCGACATGCTGCTTGCTCGCGCCTTGGGGCTGCCGACGTTCGCTCAAGCAGGTGTAAGTGGGTATCGCCGACTGACGGTCGTCGTCTTTGCCGGCAAGATCGCAAAGGCGTTCTTCCCAGTCGAGAGCCCACAGCGAACCGCTGCCCAGGTCATATCGTGGCTGAAGGCCACAGGCCACTGATGCGCCCATCACGGCCACCCAACCGGGCTGCAACGGCCAACCGCCGCCCAGTCGACGCACTCACAACCAGCGACGAAAACGACCGGGCGCGGATGCAAGCCTTCGGCGCGAAGGTACGCGAACTTCGCCACGCAAAAGGCTGGTCCGCCGACTGGCTCGCCAAACAATGCTCACTGACGGTGGGGACGATCTCGCGGCTCGAGCTCGGGCGTCAAGACCCGCGCTTGTCGACCGTTCTGGGCATCGCGCACGCCCTAAAAGTTCCACCCAGCCAACTAGTAGAGCCGATCGAACCCGAATACGACGCCAATGAGCGGTGATCAGACGAAGCCGACGAACCGGAAAGGAGCAAGCATCGAGACAACGCCGGGTGCGCGCGGTGTGGATGGTGCTCGCGGGTTTGAGCCTGTGGCGGACGTGTTGGTGTTGGCCGCGATCGCGCGCGGTGAACGCCATAGCGACAGTGACGGGGTGCGCTGGGCGGAAATCCCGGCCCACCTGGGGTTGG
>DATJTT010000037.1:0-10050 GCA_035503075.1 Solirubrobacteraceae bacterium | reverse complement strand
CTCACAGCCCATAGAAGTCCCGGCCTGCCCACCTAGCGCTCTCACGAGCCCCGCCCAGGACCACCACCAACCTAAGCCGCAGCCCAAACGAGAGCACCCCACATGTTCATGCCCCTAGAACCGGGGAGGCTCCACCGCGCGGGTCGAGCTACGACCGCCCGACCCCGCCCGCGTGTGATCTCGATGCGACCCAGAGCCGATGCCGCGCCGCGACGTCGCCACCGGCTCGGAGGGCTCATCCGCGAGTACGCCTGCGTTGCATCAGACGCAAACCCGAGTTTCCGCGCCGCTCTGTCCTGACGGACCACCGCCACGCCGGCAGCCAACGCTGGGCTGGCTGGTCGGACAGCTAGTTGTGATCATTTGCGCGTTGGGGTTGACGGGGCTCTACGTCGGTGCGATTCTGTGCGCGGCGCGTAGGTTTTCCGTCACGCGCCGCGACGGACGATTTGGGGGAATGGATGCCACGAACCTTACCCATGGGGGAAAGGAGTAGTGGAGGGGATGAAACGCATCAGGGTTGTGGGGGTCTGCATCATTGCCATGTCCGGTATGACCGCTGTGCTTGCGGGTGCGGCGCAGGCGGCCCCTGAATACAGGGCCTGCCTGAAATTGAAAAAAGCCGAAGGCGTATACTCGAACTCGACGTGCAGCAAAGAAGCGTCGGAAGGCAAAGGCAAATACGAAATCGGGCTTGCGGTCGGTGTGACGTACACTTCGAAGACGGGCGAAGCAGTGCTTTCGACGCCTGATCTCGGCGGCAAAGTGATCTGCGCGAAGAGCAAAGACAAAGGCAAGATCACCGGCTCGACTACCGACGAAGATAAGGTGACGCTCGAAAAATGTACAACCGAAGGCAAAAAGTGCTCGAGCAAAGGCGAGACGGGCAAAAAAGCGGGCACGGTCGTGACGGCTGAGCTCGAAACGAAACTCGTCGAAAAGGAAGGAAAACCCGCAGTCGAGTACGTCTCGAAATCCGGCGTCGAAGGCTACCAGGCCGAATTCGACTGCGAAGGCCTGCTGGTCCGCACGAAGGGCTACACGATCGGCGTGATCACAAGTCCGGCACCGGGCGAATACAGCCTCAAAACGGACACCGAGTTCGCGGGCGAAGAAAACCTTCTCACCGAAGTCTCCATCGACGGCGGTAAAGAATACCTCGGTCCCTTCCCCTCGGAAGAGAAGATCGAAGTGACCGACACCAACAAGGAAGCGTGGGGAATCTTCCCGAATAACTGTACGCTGGGGCGACTACGACCGACACCTCAGCCGTTTATTTTTCCGGGGAAAGAAAAACCTGAACCGGTGACCTTCACTTATGAAACGGTCCCAAAGGGTGGGCCAGCGAGCGAAGAAATTACGCTCGGAGCCGCTAGTATCTTCCAGAAACAGATACCGGGGAAAACCGGAAAATGGGGGATAACGACGGATAATTGCGCGGTGGTAGGGAAACTGAAACCGGCGGCGTCTTGTGTAATAGAAGTCCAATACGAAGGGGAAGCGGAAAGTCTCGAAGTTTTGGAAGAACCGCACAAAATTAGTGGACTCCTTGAACAGCCCTACAAAGGGGTAGTTTGTCCAGAATTCGGCAGCAAGGCGGTCGATAAATTGGGCGAGTAAAGCTGTGGGTTCGACGTGCTGAAACGTGCGCGGGGCAAGTTGTGAAAGTCCACGCACGTCTGGGTGGTGGCCTGCGCGTAACAGCATGGGCCACCACGCTGTTTCGCCGAGTAGCCGGCGGGCGCGCTTGTCGGCGTTAGCGAACAAGTGAGAGGGCTCGCGGTGTCCTGTCCCTCTAAGAGCGCTCCTCGCACACTCGAAGGACACGGACGACGACTGCCCGGAGCACAACCGCCTGCTCGCGCTCTACGGGACTGGAAGTCCGGAGTTCGAATCTCTCCGGGCGTGCTAACCACTTGCCGTGGGCGCCCGGCGGGCGAGGCGTCGTGGACCAGCGTCGTCGTGGAACTCCAGAGCAGGTCCAGTAGTCGCAGCTCTGCGGCAACGCTCCAGATCAGCTCGTGGATGACGCGCGAGTAGATGATGTCGGCGTCGAGAGCCGCGCGACGCCGCTCGCTGCCGCTCGCTCGGCTGGGGCGCCGAGTGCGTCGAGGTCGCGTGACCAATCGTCGCTGAGGTTCCGGCGCCGCTCCCGCTCGGCCTCGAACGCGAGCAGCGAGGGGAGTGGGATCTTCCAGTGGCTCGATCCGGGGAGCTGCTGCGCCTCAAGATCGCCGTAGCTGATGAGCCGCAAGGGCTGTTCGCCCGCCGACGGTCTGCTCGGGAGTGATCAGCTGCAGCTTGCTGGCTTCGTGGTTTCCGGTAGGTCGAGTCCTGCCTGGGGTCCGAGTCGGTGACTTCTGGCGAGACAGACTCATCTAGTAATCCGAACAGCGTGGGTCTCGGGTATGGTATGGCGCGTAACTGATGGGTCTGATGAAGGGACGCTAGGCGGACGCGATGAGCGCGAAGCATGCGGTGTTGGGGCTCGTGATCGAGCGTCCTGGTTATGGCTACCAGCTTGCGAGGCGGCTTCAGGAGCGCTGCGGTGCCTGGGGATGGGAGCCGTCGGGGGTCTACGGCGCGCTTGATTTGCTCGCGCGCGAAGGCAACGTTCGTAGCGAGCGCGGGAAGGGAACGGGCGCAAGCGGGCGGGCGGCGCCGCGTGCGATATATGAGCCGACTGGGCGGGGCAAGGACTACTTTCGAGACTGGATGCTCGATTCCTCGCCGCCGAGCCCCGTGCGCCAAGAGTTGGATCTGAAGATCCTGTTTTCCAGTCCGGAGTTTGTGCCTGGCCTGATCGATCAGACGTGGGCGCAGGAGCAGACGTGTATCGACGCTCTGCGAGGCTTGACGAGCACCATGCAGCCGGCGGGCGGGCGTCCATCGACGTGGCGTGACGCCGCCGTGGTCTTGCAGCGGGACGCGGAGATCAAACTGCTGCAGGTCAGGATCGAGTGGCTGCAGAAGGCGCGTGCGGTGATGCGGGAGCTTCTCGACGCACCGGTCGGTGGCCTCTAGCGAGGGGGGCGTGTGGAATTGGCGCTGTTGTCGCTGAGCGGAGTCTGCAAGAGCTATTGGCGCGGGGCGCGCGAGATAGCAGTGCTCGATGACGTGTCGCTCGAGCTGTCGGCCGGCGAAGTGCTAGCCGTGTGGGGTCAACGTGGAGCGGGCAAGAGTACCCTGGCGATGATCGCGGCCGGGCTGGAGACAGCAGACCGAGGCGCTGTGTGCTTTGAAGGACAAGGTCTGGTGGCCTCGCGGGGAGCGGGTGCGCCGCGTTTGCGCGAGGGCATCGGCTGGGTGCATCGCATGGGGCCGCGCAGCGCGGATTTTCGGATGATCGTGGATTATGTGGCGTTGCCGTTGCTTGGTGCGTATTCGCCGCGTGCGGCGCGACGACGTGCGAGTTCGATGCTGGGGCGTCTCGGGGTGGCGGATTGCGCGGAGGCGTGCTGGGAGAGCTTGACGGACGGAGAGCGGACGCTTGTCGCGCTTGCTCATGCGTTGGTTCGCGAGCCGCGATTGCTGGTTGCGGATGGGCCGACGGCGAATCTCAATGTGCTGCAGCGGGAGGAGGTCACGGCGCTGCTCAGGCGGGCCGCTGACGAGGAAGGGCTTGGCATCCTGATCACTGTTCCTGACATGCCCGAGATGGTCTACGCCGATCAGATCGGCTCGTTGAGCGACGGTCGTCTCGTCATCGCCCGCCTGCCGCCGGCGGCTGAGGGGATCGTGGTCGACTTTCCCGGCAGGCAGCAGTCTGCGTAAGTGCTGCGACTCGACGCTCTCGTAAAGCGGTACCCGGGAAACGATTCAGAAGCGGTGAACGCCGTCGACGGAGTGTCGCTGACCGTCTCAGCCGGAGAGTTCGTGGCGCTCTACGGGCCAAGCGGCTCGGGCAAGACGACCTTGTTGATGCTCGCAGCGGCGGTATTGCGTCCGGACAGCGGCTCGGTGATGGTCGCGGGCCGCGACGTGTCGGCACTGACGCGGCGCCAGGCTGCCCGCTACAGGATGCACGAGCTCGGCTTTGTCCGCCAGTCGTTTGACTTGATCCCGGGTGCGAGCGCGCTAGATAATGCGGCGCTGAAGCTGATCGCGAGCTCAGCGGGCGTGCGCGAGGCGCGTCGGCGCGTCGCGCCGCTGCTGGGCCGGCTCGGGCTCACCGGACGGCAAATGCACCTGGCCGGCCAGCTGTCGATGGGTGAGCGCCAACGTGTGATGATCGCCCGCGCGCTCTCGACCGATCCGAAGCTCGTCCTCGCCGATGAGCCAACGGGTAGCCTCGACAGCGAGCGCGGGCGTGAGATGCTCGGCTTGTTGAGCGAGCTCTGCCGTGAGCGCGGGGCGGCTGTGCTGCTCGTGACCCACGATCCGGAGGCAGCAGCGTACGCCGACCGCGTTCACACGCTTCGCGACGGAAGGCTCAGCAGCGAGCCTCAAGGTGTGCGCTCGCGTGTGCGGCCGACGTGAGCGCTACGGCCAGCACGAGGATGAAACCGCTCGGCGTCATCCACCTGTACCGGGTGCGCCTGCGCTCGCGGCTCATCCAAGAAGCCCTGGCGGCAATCGGGATCGCGGTTGGCGTCGCGCTGCTCTTTGCCTCTCAGGTGGCAAACACGAGCCTCAACGGCTCAGTCGAGCAGCTCACGAGTGCGCTCGTGGGTCGCTCGCGACTTCAGCTCGAGGCTCGCAGTCCTCTCGGATTCGAAGAACGATTGCTCGGCAAGGTCCAGCGGCTTCCGGGCGTGCGGTCGGCAGCTGCGGTGCTTGAAGAGCAGGTCAACGTGGTGGGGCCCGACGGGTCGAAGTCGGTCGAGCTGATCGGAGCGGACCCAGGATTCGTGGGGCTTGGCGGCTCGCTGCTGAAGGACTTCCGTGCTGTGACGCTCGCCCGACAGCGTGCGCTGGCGCTGCCGCTACCTATCGCAAAGCAGATCGGTGTGAGCTCTTTGCAGGTGGTCAAGCTTCAGTTCGCGGCTAGGATGATCCGGGCGTTGCTGGGCGTCACGCTTGAAGCAGGCGAGGTGGGAGCGCTCGCGGACAGCCCCGTCGCGCTCGCGCCGCTCGCCTACGCGCAGCACATCACCGGCATGACGGGCCGCGTCTCGCGCATCTTCGTGCGGCCGGAAGCTGGGCAGGAACGGCAGGTCAAGACCGCGTTGGTTGCGCTAGCCGCGGGCCATCTGAATGTGGAGCCGGCGACCTACGACGCGAGGCTGTTCGCGAATGCCGCCGCTCCAACAAACGAGTCGACGACGTTGTTTGCGGTGATCAGTGCGCTCGTCGGGTTTCTGTTCGCGTTCAACGCGATGCTGCTGACCGTACCGGCCCGACGCGCGCTGATCGCGGACCTTCAGCTAGATGGCTATGACCCGCGGTCGTTGGCCGAGGTGTTGCTGTTTGACTCCTTCGTGCTGGGGGTGCTCGCGTCGCTCGCTGGTTTGGCGCTCGGCGATCTGCTCTCGGCTCGTGTCTTCAACGCGAGCCCAGGCTTTCTCTCCTTCGCGTTTCCTGTGGGCTCGCAACGGATCGTCACGTGGCAGAGCGTCGCCGTCGCTGTCGCGGGGGGCATGCTGGCTGCAGCTGCGGGAGTGATGCTGCCGCTGCGCGACGTCGTCACGCAAATGTCGGATGCGGACACGGGCTCGCGAACCCGTTGGCGTCGGTCGCGGCGTCCTGTGATGCCGCTGGTGGGACTCGCCTGTTTGGCGGTCACGGTGCTCGTCGTGACTATGGCGCCCGCGGCGGCCGTCGTTGGTGTCGCGGCGCTAACGATCGCGCTGCTGTCGCTGCTGCCGAGCTTGCTCAGGTCTGTCCTTGGGCTCGTCGAGTGGCTCACGCTCGACCTCAAGGCGACGGCCCCGTTCGTGGCGGTCAGAGAGCTGCGTTCGGCCCCCGGCTGGAGTCGAACAGTGGCGATCGCTGCGACTGGGGCAGTTGCCGTGTTCGGCAGCGTCGCGATCGATGGCACGCGTATGGATCTTCAACGGGGCCTTGACGCATCGGCCAGAGCGATCGACTCGACGGCCGATGTTTGGGTTACGCCGACCGCCGAATCCGACGCCTTCGCGACGGTCCCGTTCTCGGACGAATCGGGTCGGCTGCTCGAATCGTTGTCCGGCGTGCGCGAAGTGCGCCCCTACCGTGGCGACTTCCTCGACTACGGCGTCAGGCGCGTGTGGGTGCTCGCACCATCCCCCGCCGTGCACCGGCCCATAGCTCCAGCCGAGCTCGTCGAAGGGAACCTCGCGCTGGTGACGGCTCGTATCCGCGCCGGCGGGTGGGTGGTCGTCTCGCGAGCGCTCGCATCCGAACATCACCTTCGGATCGGACAGGCCTTCACGCTGCCCTCGCCAGAACCGACGACGGTTCGTCTTGCGGGTGTCATCTCCAACCTCGGCTGGCCCTCCGGAGCGATGATCCTCAACGCCGACGAGTTCGCCCGCGCGTGGGGGAGCGCCGATGTGAGCGCCTTCCAGGTCATCCTCTCAACCCGCAGCTCCAGCATCGCCGTGGATCGTCTGATCGGCAAGTCGCTAGGTCCAAACACTGGCCTGACCGCCGAAAGCGCCTTTCAACGGGAGCAGCGGCACTATCGCGAGGCGAGCCAAGGGCTATCGCGGCTCACGGCGATTACGGCGCTCGTTTTGATCGCGTCCATCCTGGCGATGGCTGCCGCGATGGGCAGCATGGTCTGGCAGCGCCGAGCTCGTCTGGCGCGGTTGAAGCTCGACGGCCTCTCCGATCTTGCTATCTGGCGCGCACTGTTGCTCGAGAGCGTGATACTGCTCGGCTCCGGCTGCGCGATCGGCGCCGTGTTCGGGCTTTGCGGGCAGGTCGTGGGAAGCCGCGCGATCCTCCGTGTCACGGGCTTTCCCGTGATCTTCTCGCTCGCGGTGCCGCTCGCGCTCGGCAGTTTCGTGTTTGCAAGCGTGCTCGCGGTGGCGATCGCGGCGGTGCCCGGGTATTTCCTTGCGCGTGGGCCGGCCACCGGTCTTTCAGACTAGTCGAGCAATCGGCTTAAAATCAGAACAATTCCGCGCGTTCTAGCGTGCAATCCGGCTCCGCTGAGCATCGGCCAGCTGTCGGCGCTCGCACGGGCGGCCGCGCGCGAGCTGCTCGGAGGCCTGCACGCGGCCTCGAAGGAGATCAGTCGCTGGCGAGCCTACGCCGAGACGATCCCCGACGAGCCGATCCGCAAGGACGCGATCTATGTCATCGAGCACAAGCGCACCCATGCACACGGCGCGGCGCTGTTTTGGACATTGCCCAAACGACGCAACCGTGAGCTTCTACGCCTGCTCATCGCCTACGAGCTCATCTGGGACTTCCTCGACAATCTCAACGAGCGCGCCGCCCACGTGGGGACCCTGAACGGACGCCAGCTACACCTAGCGATCCCCGAGGCGATCGACCCCAACGCTCCAGTGTCGGACTACTACCGTCATCACCCGTGGGGCGACGACGGTGGCTACCTGCGCGCTCTGGTTGAGACTTGCCGCGAGGCGTGCCGAGCCCTTCCCTCCTATCCGCTGGTCCGCGAGCTCGCAGTTCGCGAGGCATACCGAGCGCAGGTGCTGGCACTCAACCACCACCCCGACCCGCGCGAGAGGGAGGCCGAGCTGAAGCGGTGGGTATCGAGCGAGTACCCCAGCGAACAGCCCGCGCGCTGGTGGGAGCTCTCAGGCGCCGCGAGCGCCCCCCTGGCGATCCACGCACTGCTTGCCCTCGCTGCCGAGCCGCGGTGCTCTACCAGCGAGATCGCCGACGTGTACGCCGCCTACTGTCCGTGGCTTTCCGCGACGACGACGATGCTCGACAGCTACGTCGACCAGGCCGAAGACCTTGAGAATGGCGACCATAGCTACGTCGATCACTACCCGGACCCCGCGACGGCCGTGCTCGCAATCTGCGAGTTGATCCACAGATCGGTCGCAGGGACCCAGGCGCTGCGCAACGGTCACCGGCACACCGTCGTCGCGACGGCGATGATCGCGATGTACCTTTCCAAGGACGCCGCGCGCGAACCGCAGCTGCGCGGCGGAACGACGGCGCTGATACGCGCTGGTGGCTCGCTTACCCAGCTGCTGCTGCCGGTGCTGCGGACATGGCGTATCGCATATGCGCAGCGGTCCGCGTGATCGCCAAAGGACGCAGTTCCCGCTGATCGGCGGTAGCTATTTCCGCACTCGGCACGCCGATCGGATAACTAGAACTAAATAGTCAGCCGCGACTACCGGCTCGGAACGTGAGCAGCCATCATGGCGCCACGGTGACGAATGGATCGAAGAATCCCAACCGGGCGGCGGGCCCCAGGACCGCTCCCGGCAAAAGGCGCCGCTCGACCCCACAGATTGACCCAAGTCATGACGTGACGATCACCTTGACCGACCGCCAGATCGCCCAGGTTGTACGAGACGCCACTGCTGGACCGGGTCTCGCAGGAGTCCTCTCGGGCGTCGACGATATCGAGGCCGTGCGCGGCGCGATATCTCAGATGGACGATCCGCGGTGTTCGCGCGCGACCCTGCGCGCGGTGCTGGTGCTCGCTGCGTTCCCGGCAGACGGCGGTCAAATGGACCTAAGAGAGGTCGCCGCCAAGCTCGGCTGCTCGCCGAGCACGGCGCACCGCTACGTCTGCTCTTGGATGGCAGTCGGACTGCTCGAGCAAGACCCCCACTCACGACGCTACCGCCGCGCCCAGGTCAAACAACCCCGCGGAGGCAAGGAAGGATGAGCGCAGCGCCCAAAGACGGATTCCGGGCGGTCGCGCGCACCTTCGCGCTGCGCACATCGAGTCGGAGCCTGGTCTCGTGGTGAGGGCTGCTCGTGGCGTGATGGTCGCGTTGAGCGAGGAGCAGGTCGCTGAGGTCGTGCGAGATGCTGCGGGAGCAGGCGGCTTGGCGCGCTTGCTGGCGGGGCTGGACGATTTTGAGCGGTTGCGTGATGTCGCGGTGCCGTTGCTGGGTGACCCGAGGTGTTCGAGGGCGGCGTTGCACGCGCTGTTGGTGTTGGTCGCGTTTCCGTGTGACGGCAGCGATCTCGAGTTGACCGCGGCCGCGGGGCTGGTGGGGCTTTCGCCGGGGACGACCCACCGGTATGTGTATGCGTTGCGGGCGGTGGGGTTGCTCGAGCAGGATCCGCTCTCGCGGCGCTACCGCCGGCCGAGGGTGCTGGGCGCGTCGGCGGCTCGGCCGAGTGTTGGTGGTGCTCGTGGGAGCTGAGCGTGGGGGCGGGTCGGCGCTTGGGCGTCGCGGTGTGCGCCTCGGGGATGTGGTCCCGATGGCTGCGCCGCTGGCCGGAGCGGGTGAGGGTCCGTCGCCGTGTGGGCGTGTGGGGGTGGGCTCGCGCGGGCACGCGCGGGGGGTCGCTGGTGCTCTGGCGGGGCGGGCGCTGCCTCGGCTCGCGCTGGAGATGTCGACCGGGGAGGTGGTGTGGTTGCAGGGCGAGTGTGATCTTGGGCGGGTGATCTATCTGTTCCCCGGCGGCCCGTGGTCTCCTGATGGGGGGTCCGGGAGCGGGTTGGGGGATGTGGCGCAGCACAGGGCGTTTGAGCGCCACCGCGAGGACCTGCTGGCGTACTGTCTTACGGCGGTGGGCGTGAGCAGCCAGCCCGCGCGGGTGCTTGAGGCGAGCAGGGTCGAGCATCGTGTGGGTCATGAGCTGTGGAGTGACCCGGGGTTGTCGCTCGCGGACGCGGTCGGGCTGCCGACCTTCATCTGGGCGGGGGTGCGTTGGTATCGCCGGCTGGTGATGGTGGTTCGTGGGGGGCGGGTCGAGAAGGCGTTCTTTCCGGTCGCTAGCCCGCAGCGCAGTGGCGCGCAGGTGCTCTGGTGGCTGAAGCTGACGGGGGGCCGGTGATGGGCGCCGGCCGTGGCCCCTCGGGCAGCGGCTCCCGTGCGGGTGCGCGCGGTGTGGATGGTGCTCGCGGGTTTGAGCCTGTGGCGGACGTGTTGGTGTTGGCCGCGATCGCGCGCGGTGAACGCCATAGCGACAGTGACGGGGTGCGCTGGGCGGAAATCCCGGCCCACCTGGGGTTGG
>DATJTT010000036.1:0-6540 GCA_035503075.1 Solirubrobacteraceae bacterium | reverse complement strand
GGCGGCACGAAGAACTCCATCTCCATCTGCTCGAACTCGCGCGTGCGGAAGATGAAGTTGCCGGGCGTGATCTCGTTGCGGAAGGACTTGCCCACCTGGGCGATCCCGAACGGCGGTTTCTTGCGCGAGAACTGCAGCACGTTCTTGAAGTTGATGAAGATCCCCTGCGCGGTCTCCGGGCGCAGGTACGCGGTCGCGCCCGACTCCTTCACCGGCCCGATCGTCGTCTCGAACATCAGGTTGAAGTCGCGCGCGTCCGTCAAGTCGCACTCCTCCGTTTCGCCCGGGTGCTTGGACGGTTTGCGCCCGCACTGCAGGTCCTGCAGGTGGTCGGCGCGGAAGCGCTGGCCGCACGCGCGGCAGTCGACCAGCGGATCGGTGAAGCCCGCCAAATGGCCCGAGGCCTCCCACACCTTCGGGTGCTGCAGGATCGCCGAGTCGATCGCGACGATGTCGTCGCGCTCCTGCAGCATCGCGCGCCACCACTCGTTCTTGACGTTGCTCTTCAGCAGCACGCCGTAGTGGCCGAAGTCATACGTCGAGCCCACGCCGCCGTAAATCTCCGAGGACGGGAACACGAAGCCGCGCCGCTTGCACAGCGCGACGATCTTCTCCATCGTCACGACGTCCGCGTCTGTGGGGGAGCGCTCGCTCATCGCCGGCAGCGGATGCTAGTTGGCCGGCGGCCCCGTGTGGGGGAAGCCGTGCGGCCCGGCGCGGCGAAGCTGGCCGGCGCGCGGCCCGCGGCCCGCGTGTGTGTCGGGGGCCGTGCGGCCCGGCGGGGCGAAGCGCACGCCCGCGCCGGCGCGCGCAGGCGCGCCAGGCGTACGCGTAAGATGCGCCGCCGTGGCGCGCATCCTGATCGTCGCCGGCGGCTGCAGGGGCCGGCGGCTGGCCGCGACGATGGTGCACGAAGGACACGCCGCGCGCGTGAGCACCCGCACCGAGGCGACTCGCGCGGCGATCGAGGCGGCCGGCGCCGAGTGTTGGGTGGGCACGCCGGACCGCCTTGGCACGCTGCGCGGCGCGCTCGAGAACGTGACGGTGATCTGCTGGCTGCTCGGGTGCGCCTCGGGCTCCGCGCGGTCGCTGCGCGAGCTGCACACCACGCGGCTCGAGCTCTTCCTCACGCAGGTGATCGACACGACCGCGCGGGGCTTCGTGTACGAGGCCCGCGGGGCGCCCGCCGCGGCCGACCTGCTGCGCGACGGCCAGGAGATCGTGCGCGCGATCGCCGAGCGCAACGCCATCCCCACGGCGTTCCTCACCGCCGATCCCCGTGATCCCGATCGCTGGCTGAAGGACGCCCGGGCCGCGGTCGCGTCGCTGCTCGGTTCCGCGTGAACGTCGGCGCGTAGAACGCCCGCGTGCCCGGGCCGCGGTTGAGTCCGTGTCGGCGCGCATTCGGCGCGTGAACGCCGGCGCGTAGAACGCCCGCGCACAAACAGCCACACGTGTCAAGCCGACGGACTTTGTGACCGATGTTGCGTGAGAGATGGTTGGCGATCGTTCCCGATACGGCTTGTTCGTCTCGGCTGTCGGCGCGATCGTGCTCGGCGTCTCTGTGTTCCTGCCGTGGTACGGCGTCGGCTTCGCCGCGCACGCGGGCGTCGGCGCGTCCGCGGGCGGGCGCTTGGCCACGGTCAGCGCCTTCCACGCGCTTGCGAACCTGCGCGTCGTGTTTCTGGTGCTCGCGGCGCTCGCGCTGCTCGACGCGCTGTTGCCGCTCGCCTCCACGGGCGCGCCCGTGCCCGGAGGAGCGGGCGGCTCTGTGGTGCTGCTCGGGACGATCGCCGCGGCGTGCGCGCTGTTCAGGATGCTCGAGCTGCCCGCGCTGACCGGCGAGGTGCTCGCGCTGTCGCTGCGCGAGGGCGCATGGCTGGCGCTGCTCGGCGCGGTCACGATGGTGCTCGGCGGCATGTGGCCTCGCTGCGTGTACTCGCCGGCGGGCTCCGACGCGGATGCGCCCGGCGCGTGGTCCTCCGGCCTGTCCGGCTGGACCGTCGGCGGCTGAGCGCGACATTCGACGACGCGGCGCAGCGCAAGGATCGACGCGAGGCGCCGGCACCGGGCGCCGAGCGCCGGGCGGTGCGCGAGCGCCGCTCGCGGGCAGCGCTCGGCGCGCTGGCGCGCGCTATCCTGGACACTAATCCCCGTAAAGCCGATCAGGATTCACCGCGCGGGGTGATTTTCGCCCCGAGTCTCGCGACGGCAGACCGTCCAGAAAGGAGCAACAGCATGGCGCTGCAACTTGGCGAGGAAGCCCCCGACTTCGAGGCCGACACCACCGAGGGCCACATCAAATTCCACGATTGGATCGGCGACTCGTGGGCGGTGCTGTTCTCACACCCAAAGGACTTCACGCCCGTGTGCACGACCGAGCTCGGCTACATGGCGCAGGCCAAGCCCGAGTTCGACGCGCGCGGCGTGAAGATCATCGGCCTGTCGGTCGACCCGCTCGACAAGCACGAGCAGTGGGCGAAGGACATCGAGGAGACGCAGGGCGTCGCGCCCAACTATCCGATCATCAGCGACAGCGACTTCAACGTGTCAAAGCTCTACGGCATGCTGCCCGCGAGCACGTCCGGCGATCCGGCCACCCGCACGCCTGCCGACAACCAGACGGTGCGCAACGTGTTCGTGATCGGGCCCGACAAGAAGATCAAGCTGATCCTCGTTTACCCGATGACCACCGGACGCAACTTCGACGAGGTGCTGCGCGTGATCGACTCGCTGCAGCTGACCGCCAAGCACAAGGTCGCAACGCCGGTCAACTGGCGCCAGGGAGACAAGGTGATCATCGCCGGCTCTGTCTCAAACGAGCAGGCCCGAGAGATCTATCCGGACGGCTGGGAGGAGCCGCGGCCCTACATCCGCATCGTGCCGCAGCCGACTGGGTAGTTGGCGGGCGCGCCCGTGCGAGCGATCGGGGCCGGCTCTCGCCCGCCCCGATCGCTCTCCCGGTCGCTCTACACGGCTGCCAGTCGGGGCGGCCGATCCGGATCGCGCGGCCGGCGGGGATGGGGTGGTCGATCTGACGAGGCGCCGGGCGATCAGCCGTCGGTCAACGCTACACGCGTCGGCGTCGGCGTCGGCGTCGGCGTGGGCGTGGGCGTCGGGGGGCGCCGCCGCGCGGGCGATCAGCCGGAGTCGGTCAGGGCTAGACGCGCGTCGGCGTCGGGGGGCGCCAGGCGCTCGAACAGGTTTGCGAGGATTCGCGCGGTCGCACCCCAGATGACGTGCTCGGCGACGACGTATGCGTCCGTTTGGAAGGTGATGCCGCGGCGTTCGATCGGCACCCGCCGCGCGCCCGCGCGCACGTCGCTGAGCGCCAGCTCGAGCACCGCGTCTACCTCCTTGGCCGACAGCCGCCAGGCGACGCCCGGTGGGACCTCGGCGACGAACGGGTGGATGATGTAGCTGGTCGCGAACGTCGAGGTCGCCGGCAGCGTCCCCAGCAGCCTCGCCTGCGCGCGCGCCAGCCCGATCTCCTCTTCGGCCTCGCGCAGCGCGGTGTCCGCGAGGTCCGCGTCCTGCGCATCCCTGCGTCCGCCCGGGAAGGAGATCTCGCCCGCGTGCCGGCGCAGGTCCGCGCGGCGCCTGGTCAGCACGACGTGCGGCGCACGCGTCTGGCCGCCGATGAACAGCGGCACGAGCACCGCCGCGGGGATCTGCTCGGCGGCGCTCGCCGCGGGGCTGCCGGCGCCAGGCGCCGTCGAGGACTCAGGCGGCCAGGTGAACGCGCTCAACGCGCTCCTGGAACATGACCTCGCCGTCGAGCACCCGGTGCACGGGACACTTGGCGGCGATCACGCACAGGCGCTCGACCTGGTCCTCGGGCAGATCGTCCGGCAGCCTCATCACGAGCTGGAACTTCGTCGGGCACCCGCGCTCGGCCGGGCTGTACTCGACCTCCACCTCGACCGGGCCGATATCCCAGCCCTTGCGCGCGGCGTACATCTCCATCGTGATCGCCGCGCACGAGGCGAGGCTCACGGCGAGCAGCTCCTGGGGGTCCGGAGCCGTGTCGTCTCCGCCCGCATCCAGCGGCTCGTCGACGGCCATCTGATGGTCGCGAATCTGCACGGTATGCCTGAACGTGGCGCCGTCGCGCCTGACTGAGGCCTTCATCCGTGTGAGCCCTGGCGTGTGAGTCATCTCGATCCCCTCGAATCAGCTGTGTACCAGATCATGATATCCCCGGCCCCGGCGGGCCAAGCGGGTTGAACAGCAGCCCGGTGAGCAGCTTTGGGAAGAAGTACGTCGACTTGGGCGGCATGTTCTCGCCCGCGGCCGCCACCTCGCGCACCTGCTCGACGGGCGTCGGACGCATCAGGAACGCGGCGTCGAACCGCCCCGATCGCACCATCGCGAGCGCCTCCTGCGTGTCGCGCGCGTAGAACATGCCGTTGAAGTGCGCGATGTCATCGTCGCTGTAGCCGAGCGCGTCCTTCAGCAGCAGCGTCTCCAGCACGCCGGTGTCCAGGTGGCGGTACGCGTCGGAGCGCCCGGGCAGCGCCGCGTCCGCGATCGCCTGGTCCTTCAGCGTCAGACGCAGCGGGCGCTCGTCGCGCGCGTCGAAGTAGCCGAGCTGCAGGGGCCCGTCGCCCGGCGCCGGCGCGAGCTGCTCGATCGGCACGTCGGCGATCTCGAAGTCGCGCTGCAGCGCGCGCTCGAGCGATTCGCGGCGCTGCTCGTCGAGGCTGCCGACCAGGCGGTGCGTGGGGAACACCGTCAGGCCCGGGTCCTCGAGTGCGACCAGGCACATGAGGATGTAGCGGTGCTCGCCCTCACCGCCCACCTCCTGCGCGTACGCGTGCATCGTCTCGTAGCGGTGATGGCCGTCGGCGATCAGCAGCTCCGAGTCGCGCGTCGCCTCCTGCACGGCCGCGATCGCCTCGCCGTCACCGACACGCCACACGCGGTGGACCGTGCCGTCGGCGTCGCTCACCTGCGCCCACGGCGGCTGCTCGGTCGCCGGCGAGAGCGCCTGCCAGGCCGCGTTCTGAGGGTCGGAGTACAGCGAGAAGATCGGCGAGACGTTCGCGCGGGTCGCGCGCGTCAGGCGCAGCCGGTCCTCCTTGGGGCCGGGGTGCGTGCGCTCGTGCGGACGCACGCGGCCAGGCCCGTAGTCCTCGATCCGCACGCGGCAGAAGAAGCCCCGCCGTGTGCGCGCCCGCCCGTCCGGGCCGGCGTAGTCCTGAGCGTGCGCCCACAGCGCCGGGGCGTCGTCGCGCACGAGCGCGCCCTGACGCTGCCAGCTCTCCCACAGCTCGCCCGCCCTCGCGTATCGATCCGAGCCATCCGGATGGGCCTGCGGCAGATCCACCGCGACCACATTGAACGGCGAGCGCGCCAGCAGCTGCGCGCGCTGGCTCGCGTCGATCACGTCGTAGGGGGGCGCGACCACGTCCTGCAAAGGCCCGACCACGGCGGGGTCGTAGTGCACGGCGCGCAGCGGTTGGACGTCGGCCATGGCGGTCGCGGAGGCTAGCAGTCGGGGTGTGGTGCCAGGCACGGCGGCCCTGTCCCGAGTCACCGGGAGACGACTATTTCACCCCCATCGCATGGCCGGTCGAACCCGGCGCTGCCGTCATGGCGCGTTGCAAGTGACCATCGACGACACCGGATTTCGGGCGCGGATGCAGGCATGGATCGACTGTCTGCGCTCTGAGTCGCGGTAGACTCGGGCTGTCGCAGCGGGGCGTAGCGAAGCCTGGTATCGCGCACGGTTTGGGGCCGTGAGATCGTCGGTTCGAATCCGGCCGCCCCGATGAGTCTCGTCGCCCAGCGAAGGCATGCGACCCGGCTCGCAGCCGCCATGGGCTGCACGACGGGAGTTCATCCAAAGAACGTGTCGGGCGCATGTCCGGCCTCCGGCTCGCCGTAGGCGGCGTAAGCGTCATCAGGTGATTCGGACTCGTCCGCGATCCCCGCCCCGTGGCGCACGGCGGTCGGCTCGATCGGATAGCGAGCGCTGCCCTTCTCCTTGCGCGCGCCGACGGCGAGCACCAGGGCGGGCTCGCTGCCCGCTGCGATGATCGTGTGCGGCGTCCTTGGCGGGCAGTGGACGAAGTCCCAGGCCCGAAGCGGCCTTTCGTGGCCCTCGATCACGAGCGTGCAGCTGCCGCGCAGAACCAGGAAGTCCTCTTGTCCTGCCTCGTGGTGGTAGAGCGCCATCGGCTTGCCCGGCTGCAGCCAGTACAGGCCGATCCCGAGGTCATCGAAGTGGGCCTCGCCCTCGCCGCCGAACCGGCACACGGTCCGCATGTCGTTGCGCAGCCACCGAGCATCCCGAGCGTTGACGACGAACCACCCTGCCGTTCGCGGAACACCTTGTTCGAGTGTCGCCTCGCTCACTGCCCGAGAGCTCCCAGGTTGCCTAACCTCAAACTAACCTACTTCCCGCGGAAAAACCCCTGATCGACGAAACGGCCGCGCCATGGTGAGCGCGGCCGTTTGCGTAGTGAGTGGTTTCGCTCTGATCGAGGAGCGGAACTCAGTGTTTCAGCGGGTTCGGACGGCGAGGGTGTCGAGGTT
>DATJTT010000035.1:0-116243 GCA_035503075.1 Solirubrobacteraceae bacterium | reverse complement strand
CCCGTCTCGTTCTCGGCGAGCAGATCGGTCACCAGCTCGACCTTCGAGCGGAAGGAGAGCGTGCGCGTGTGCAGCTCGATCGTCTGCCAGTCGAGCGAGCCAAGGTTCCCAAGCAGCCCGAAGCCACTGAGGCGCCGCTTGAGAGCGTCCGGGTCGTGCTCGGCGAGCAGCCGCGGCAGATGATCGTCGGCCAGTCGCGTGAGAAACCCCGGCGTCGCGGTCTCGGCGACGACCAGCCAGCCCCGCGACCGGGCGGCGTCCTCGACCGCGTTGAGCAGCACGGTCTTGCCCGCGCCACGCGCTCCGGTGTAGAGAGTCGCCCGTCCTGCCGAACCAGGCCCGTCGTCGAGCGCCTCGCCGAACAGCTCGATCAGCTCCTCGCGGCCGGCAAGCAGTGGCGGCGGCGAGCCGAACGTGGGCGTGAACGGATTGGTGGTGGCCACGCCTGCAGCCTACCACTGAGTTTTAGTTGTCTTTAGTTCTTTTAGTTCTCTTTAGTGGCGCTCAACCGGGTGGGATCGACCGGGTCGCTCAGCCTGTCAGGCGGTAGTCCTGCCGCACCGTTGTGGCAGCGTGCGAGTCGGACCCCCGGAACGACGCTGGTCGCGGCGGACGCTCGAGCGCCGCCTCGAAGCGCCCGGCATGCCCCCGAGCGTGCGCCGTCCGCGTGCGAGGTACGCTGCCCGCATGACCACTATCTCCGCAGACACCCTCCCCGAGGCGCTGAGCGTCGCCGCGCGCGCACGCGCGAGCGAGCACGGCCTCGCAGCCGGCGTGCGGACGCGCGCACGCGCGAGCGAGCACGGTCTCGCAGCCGGCGTGCGGACGCGCGACGTCTCCGACGCCCACCGCCTGGCCGTGATGCTGCACGCGGGGATGGTCCACATCGGCACACGGGGGGTCGTCGACCCCTCGGCGCCGTCCGGCGGCTTCAAGGTCTCCGGGATCGGCCGCGAGCACGGGCACGACGGTCTCGACGCGCGTCTCGAGACCAAGGCCGTGTGGACGGCGTTGTGAGCGCGAGGGCCGTCACAGCCGCTCCGTGAGCGTCGCCGCGCACAGCGAGCGGCCCCGTCTCCTGGACGTCCGCCCGCGACGGCTAGCGCCCGCGCTCGCCGGCGCGCTGGCGCTCGTGCTGGTGGCGGGCGTCGCCGAGATAGTGCTCGACGGCGCGGCCGGCCGCTCGCCCCTGATCCCGCTCTCGCCCGACATCTCGAGCTGGCTGTCCGGCGTCGGCGAGCGCCTGGGCTATCGCGTGTTCCTGGTCGCGCTGCTCGCCTGCAGCGGCGCGTACGCCGGGCTGCTCGCGCTGCTCGCCGCCAGGCGCGCGCGCGGCCCCGCAGCGGACTCCCGCGGTCGCGACCCGAGCGCGGCCGCCGGCCGAGAGCTCGCAGCCCCAGGCGTGCTCGGCGCGGCGCTCTCCCCACGCGGGGCGATCGTGCTCGTCGCCGCGCTGCAACTGATCGTGTTCGCCGGGCCGATCCTGCTGTCGACCGACGTGTTCAGCTACATCGCCTACGCGCGGATGGGCGTCGAGCATGGCCTGAACCCGTATCAGAACGGCCCGCTCGCGATCGCCGGCGACCCGGTCTTCCAGTACGTGGGCAGCGACTGGATCCACGTCGCAACCGCCTACGGACCGCTCTACACGCTGCTCTCCTATCCGCTCGCGCCGCTCGGCGTGGCCGGCGCGCTGTGGGGGATGAAGCTCGAGGCGCTGCTCGCGAGCGCCGGCACGCTCGCGCTCACGTGGCGCTGCGCCCGCGCGCGCGGGTTTGACCCGGCGTTCGCGCTCGTCGCCGTCGGCGCCAACCCGCTGTACGTGATCTACGGCCTCGGCGGCGCCCACAACGACCTGATCATGATGCTCGCGATGATGGCCGCCGTGAGCCTCACGCTCGAGTCCCGCGCGCGCACGCCGAGCGGGCGCCGCGAAGCGGCGGCCGCGGCGTGGGTCGTCGCGGGCGCCCTGATCAAGGCCACCGTCGCCGTGCTGCTGCCGTTCATGATCCTCTCGCGCCGGCGGCTCGCCCCGATCCTCGGCGCGCTCGCCGCGATCGCGCTCGGCGCCGTGATCGGCTACGCCGTCTTCGGGATCCACGGAATCGACCTCGTCGCCGCGCTCAACCGCGACGCCGCGTTCGTCTCGACCGACAGCTTCGCCACCGAGATCGCGCACCTGTTCGGCAAGCCGGGTGTGTTCCCGGTCGACCACGACCTGCTCAAGGCGGCGCTCGTCCTGATCCTCGTGCAGCTGCTGTGGCGCACCTGGCGAGGCTATGACTGGGTCGCCGCCTCCGGCTGGGCGCTGCTGGCGATCTCCGTCACGAGCACCTGGCTGCTGGCCTGGTACATCCTGTGGCCGCTGCCGCTCGCGCTCGTCACGCGCGACCGGCGGCTGCTCGCCGCCACGCTCGCGGTGCAGGGGCTGTTCGTCGTCCACCAGATCTCGCCGCTGCTGGCGCCCGTCAAATGAGCGAGACCTCGCTGGCCGCCGAGCGCCGCCGGCAGTGGCTGCCCGCCTGGCTGCGCCCGCGCGAGGCAGAGCCGCGGCGCGGCGGTCGGCTGTGGGCGATCGAGACGACGCTGCTGGTGCTCGCCGGCGTCTTCCTCGCGGTCGCGACCGTCAACGACCTCGGCCGCGAGGTCGACATCAACCACCGCCTGGTCGCAGACCTCGCCACGTGGCGCGACTACACCCACCACGACTACGTCAACATCTCGATCGACCAGGAAACCCTGGGCCTGGACAGCGGGCGCGAGGTGCTGTGCGGGAACACCAGACCGGGCGCGCCGGGCTCGAAGACGCAGATCTGCCTGGCGATCTGGGGAGCGGTCGTGGACGGCAGGCGCAGCGTCCACGGCGGCTGGTACCTGCCGCCCTACCATCCCGACGCGCCCGCCAACCGCTACGGCTGCTTCGGGCCCGCCGGTCACGGGAAATGCCCGCGATGAGCCCGGCCGGGCAGGCGCACCTCGCGGCGACGGGCACGCCGGCGCGGACCGCCGGCGCGGGCGCGCGGCTGCCGGGATGGTGGCCGCTGGCGGCGCTCACGCTGCTCGCCGCGGCGCTGCGGCTTTCGACGCTCGACCTGCAGAGCTTCTGGTACGACGAGGCGTTCACGCCCGTGCACGTGCTGCACCCGAGCCTGTGGGCGACGCTGCGCTCGGTCGCGCACTCGGAAAACACGCCGCCGTTGTGGTACGTGATCGCGTGGGCGGACGCGCGCGTGCTGGGCACCGGGGAGGTGGCGCTGCGGCTGCCCTCCGCGCTCGCCGGGATCGCGACCGTGCCGGTCGCGTGGGCGATCGGCCGCGAGCTCGCCGACCGCCGCGCAGCGCTCGCGTGCGCGCTGCTCGTCGCCGTCAACCCGCTGTTCGTGTGGTATTCGCAGGAGGCGCGCGCCTACGCGCTGTTCGTGCTCATGGGCGCGCTGGCGATGCTGTGCTTCCTGCGCGCCGAGCGTGAGCCCACGCGCGCGCGGCTGACCGCCTTCGCGCTGTCCGGGGCGCTCGCGCTGCTCAGCCACTACTTCGCCGTGTTCCTGCTGATCCCGATGGCGCTGTGGCTGCTGTGGCGGCGGCGCACACGCTTCGCCGCGCTGCCGGCGATCGCGGTGCTCGTGCTCGTCGGCCTCGCGCTGACGCCGCTGATCGCCGCGCAGGGCGGCCACGGCACGCAGTGGATCGGGCGCTGGCCGTTGCGCGAACGCCTCGAAGCGATCCCCCGGTACTACCTCACCGGCTACTCGGGGGCGCCGCTCGGCCACGGGATCGAGCTGCTCGTCGCGCTGCCGATCCTCGCCGCCCTCGCGCTCGGGGCCCGGCGGATGCGCGAGCCGCCCGCCAGGAGCCGGCGGCCGCTGCTGCTCGCGCTGGCGATCGCCCTGTGCGGCGTGCTGATCCCGATCGTGCTCGTCGGCTTCGGCGCCGACTACCTGGCGCCGCGCAACCTGGTCGCGGCGATGATCCCGGCAAGCGCCGTGATCGCCGTGCTCGCCGTGTGGCCGCGCGCGCGCGACGGGACGCTGCCGCTCGCCGCGGGCGTGCTCGTCGCGACGATCGCGCTCGCGTTCCTCGCAATCTCGATCGACGTCGAGCTCAGCCCGCGCCTGCAGCGCGGCAACTGGCGAGAGCTGGCCAGAGACCTCGCACACGCGCGCGGGGCGGGCGGCGATCGATACCGGGTGATCACGACCGTCGAGCTCGGCTCGACGCCGCTGGAGTACTACGTGCCCGGCCTGCACGGGCTGCGCGAGGGCAGCTCGGCGCTCGTCAGCGAGATCGACGAGACCGGCTATGCGCCGCTGCGGGCGAGCGCCGCCGAACCGCCCGCCCCAGGGTTTCGCCTGCTCGAACGCCTGGACGTCGACGGCCTGATCGCCTATCGGTTCGTCTCGAGCGCGCCGCGAAGGATCGGCGAGGCGACGCTGCGCCGGCACGTGATCACGCCCGAAGCCCCGCCGGAGGTGCTCGTGCCCGCGGGCGCGCACGTGTCAGAGTAACCCCCGCTCGGACGTGTGGGTAAGACTGAGCATGCGACCGGGCCTCGCCCAACCTTTGATCGACGGCGTGCTTGCAAGCCGAGCTTGCGCGACTATCGCCTCCTGACAAAAAGATTTAGGTTTTCCATATGCCCCAGTCGACAACCGAGGCTCAAAGCGAGGCGAAGGCCGCGCTGGGCATGGCGTGCGAGCGGTTGCTCTCGCTCCAGGACCGCGCCGGCTGGTGGCGCGGCGAGCTGCAGACCAACGTCACGATGGACGCCGAGGACATGCTGCTGCGCGAGTTCCTCGGGATCCGCCGGGCGCAGGAGACCGAGCGCTCCGCCGCGTGGATCCGCTCGCAGCAGCGCGCGGACGGCACCTGGTCGAACTTCCACGGCGGCCCCGGCGAGCTGTCCACGACGATCGAGGCCTACTGGGCGCTGCGGCTGGCCGGCGACCCGCTCGAGGCCCCGCACATGCAGGCCGCCGCGGAGTTCATCCGCGACGCCGGCGGCCTGGAGCGCGCCCGCGTGTTCACGCACGTATGGCTGGCGCTGTTCGGCCTGTGGTCCTGGGAGCAGGTGCCGGCGCTGCCGCCGGAGGTCATGCTGCTGCCCGACCGGGTGCCGCTGAACGTCTATGACTTCGCCTGCTGGGCGCGCCAGACGATCGTCGCGCTCTCGATCGTCAAAGCCCACCGTCCCGCTCGCACGCTGCCCTTTCGGCTCGACGAGCTGCGCGCGCAGCAGGGCCCCTCGCCCCAGCCCGCGGACGCGCCGGCGCCGGGTACGCGCTCGCGCAAGGGGGCGTGGCTCGGGCGCCTGGACCGCCTGCTGCGCGCCTACGAGCGCCGCCCGCTCGCGCCGCTGCGCCGGCTGGCGCTCGCCCGGGCCGAGCGCTGGATCGTGCGCCGCCAGGAGGCCGACGGCTCCTGGGGCGGGATCCAGCCGCCGTGGGTGTACTCCCTGATGGCGCTGCACCTCGCCGGCTATCCGCTCGAGCACCCGCTCATGCGACGCGGTCTCGAAGGCCTCGATAGCTTCATGGTCGAGGACGGCGGCGAGGAGCACGGCTTTCGTCCCCCCGGCGCGCCCGCCGGCCCGAGCAGGCGCCTTGAAGCGTGCCAGTCACCCGTGTGGGACACGGCGCTCGCGATCGTCGCCCTCAGCGACGCCGGGCTCGCGCGCGAGCACCCTGCGATGCTCGCCGCCGCGGGTTGGCTGGTGGGCGAGGAGGTGACCGTGCGCGGCGACTGGGCCGTGAAGCGCCCGCAGCTGGACCCCGGCGGCTGGGCGTTCGAGTTCGCCAACGTCAACTACCCCGACGTCGACGACACCGTCGAGGTCGTGCTCGCGCTGCTGCGCATGACCGGCGCCGGCGCCCTCGGCGCGCCGATCGACGCGGCGCTCGGCCGGGCCGTGCGCTGGGTGCAGGGGATGCAGAGCTCCGGCGGCGGCTGGGGCGCGTTCGACGCCGACAACACACGCGCGCTCGTGCGCGAGCTGCCGTTCCTGGACTTCGGCGAGGTGATCGACGAGCCCAGCGCCGACGTGACCGCGCACACCGTCGAGATGCTCGGCACGCTCGGCCTGGGCGACACGCCCGCCGCCCGCGCGGCTGTGCGCTGGCTGATCGAGCACCAGGAGGCCGACGGCTCGTGGTTCGGGCGCTGGGGCATCAACCACGTGTACGGCACCGGCGCCGCCGTGCCCGGGCTGGTCGCCGCCGGCGTCGAGCCCGCGCACGCGTGCATCCGGCGGGCCGTAGAGTGGCTCGAGCGCCATCAGAACGAAGACGGCGGCTGGGGCGAGGATCCCCGCTCCTACGACGACCCGAAATGGATCGGTCGCGGTCCGAGCACCGCCTCGCAGACGGCTTGGGCGCTGCTCGCGCTGCACGCCGCCGGCGAGCGCTCGCAGGCGCTTGCGCGCGGCATCGCCTGGCTGGTCGCAACCCAGCGCGCCGACGGCAGCTGGGATGAGCCGCAGTACACGGGCACGGGCTTCCCGTGCGACTACTACATCAACTACCACCTCTACCGGCTGACGTTCCCGATCATGGCGCTCGGGCGCTGCCTGGCGATGGACGATTCCCAGCAAGCCCGTGCCAACGGCAACGGCGCCGAGCCGCGGGGGTGACGCCGATAGCCGACGCGCCGCAGCACGCCCCCGGCCCGGAGGCGGTGATGGCGCGCGCGGGCGGCGAGAACTTCCCGGTCGCGAGCCGCGTGCTGCCACGGCGCGCGCGCTCGCACCTGCTCGCGATCTACGGCTTCGCACGGCTCGTCGACGAGCTCGGTGACGACGGTCCGCCCGGCGCGCGGCTGGCGGCGCTCGACTGGCTCGAAGGCGAGCTCGACCGCGCGCTGAGCGGCCGGGCGCAGCACCCGCTGCTCCTGCGCCTGGCGGCCAGCGCACGCGCGTGCAGCCTCCCGCGCGAGCCGTTCGTGCGCCTGATCGAGGCCAACCGGACGGACCAGCGCGTCAGCCGCTATCAGACCTGGGAGCAGCTGCGCGGCTACTGCGCGCTGTCGGCCGACCCCGTCGGCGAGCTCGTGCTCGGCGTCTTCGCCGCGGCCACGCCCGCGCGCGTCGCGCTGTCGAGCTCGATCTGCACCGCCCTGCAGCTGACCGAGCACTGCCAGGACGTCGCCGAGGACTACGCCCGCGGGCGCGTGTACCTGCCGGCGGAGGACCTGCGACGCTTCGGCTGCAGCGAGCGCGAGCTCGCGCTCGAGCACGCGAGCGCGCCGCTGCGCCAGGTGCTCGCCTTCGAGGTCGCCCGCGCGCGGCGGCTGCTCGCCGACGGCGCGCCGCTGATCGCGACCCTGCGCGGTCGCCCCAAGCTCGCCGTCGCCGCCTTCCTCGCCGGCGGACGCGCCGCGCTCGACGCGATCGAGCGCGCGCGCTACGACGTGCTCGCCGGACCGCCGCGGGCTGGCAGCGCGCGCCGCGCCGGCGCCCTTATCGCGACGCTGCGCGCCGCGGGGCGCGCGGGCGCGGACAGCTGCGCGTGGACGGGCACGGACGCCGGCGCAGGCGCGGACATAAGCGCGGCCCGGGACGCCGGCGCAGGCGCGGACATAAGCGCGGTCCGGGACGCCGGCGGCGGCGGTGGCGGCGGATGAGCGCGAGCATCGCCACGGACAGCGCCTACCGCAGCTGCGAGGCGATCACGCGCGCGCAGGCGGCGAACTTCTACTACGGCATCCGCCTGCTCCCGCGCGAGCGCCGGCGTGCGATGTGCGCCGTGTACGCGTTCGCGCGGCGCATCGACGACATCGGCGACGGCAAGCTCGCGCGCGAGGAGAAGCTGCGCCGGCTCGCGCTGGAGGCCCGCGCCCTGGACGGCCACCCGGGCGAGCGCGGGGATCCGGTGGCGGTGGCGCTCGCGGACGCGCGCCGGCGCTTTGCGCTGCCCGGCGATGCGTTGAGCGAGCTGATCGAGGGCGTGCGCATGGACGTCGCCGGCGTCACGTACGAGCGCTTCGAGGAGCTCGTCGTCTACTGCCGCCGCGTCGCCGGCGGCGTCGGGCGCCTGTGCCTGGCGGTGTTCGGGCTGCGCGAGGCCGCGCATGTGGACGTCCACCGCGCCCAACAGCTCGCGGACGACCTCGGCGTGGCGCTGCAGCTGACCAACATCCTGCGCGACCTGCGCGAGGACGCGCTCGCCGGCCGCGTCTACCTTCCCGGCGAGGATCTCCGCCGCTTCGGCGTGATCGCGAGCGCGGAGGGCCAGGGGCCCGGAGAGCGAGCCGCGGCGCTGCTGCTCGCGCTCGAGCGGACCGCCGCCGGCGCGCCGGCCGACGCGCCCCTGACCGCGCTCGTGCGCTTCGAGTCCGAGCGCGCCCGCGAGCGGTTTGACCGCGGGCTCGCGCTCGCGCAGCTGCTCGACCGCCGCAGCGCCGCGTGCCTGCTCGCGATGGCCGGGATCTACCGGCGGCTGCTCGCACGCATCGAGGAGCACCCCGAGCAGGCCGCCCGGCGGCGGCTCTCGCTGCCGGCGCGCGAGAAGGCGTGGGTGGCCGCGCGCGGGCTGCTCGGGACCGGCGCGTGAGCGCCGGGCATCGGGTGCTGGTGGTCGGAGGCGGGCTCGCGGGCATCGCCGCGGCGCTCGACTGCGCCGACACGGGCGCGCGGGTGACGCTCGTGGACGTCAGGCGCAGGCTCGGGGGGGCCGCGTACAGCTTCGAGCGCGACGGCCTGGCGCTCGACAACGGCCAGCACGTCTTCCTGCGCTGCTGCCACGCCTACCGGCGGCTGCTCGCGCGCCTGGGCAGCGAGCGCCTGACCTCCGTGCAGCCGCGCCTTGCGATCCCCGTGCTCAAGCCCGGCTGCCCGCCCGCGCTGTTGCGGCGAGCCTCGCTGCCCGCGCCGTTTCACCTCGCGGGAGCGCTCGCGCGCTACCCGCACCTGACGCACGCGGAGCGCGCCGGCGCCGCGCGCGCGACGCTCGCCCTGATGCGCCTGCGGCCCGGGGATCCCGCGCTCGACCGCGTCGGCTTCGGCGAATGGCTCGCGCGCCACGGCCAGGGGCCGCGCGCGATCGGCGCCCTGTGGGACCTGATCGCGCTGCCCGCGCTCAACCTGCCCGCGGCGCAGGCATCGCTCGCGCTCGCCGCGTTCGTGTTCCGCACCGGCCTGCTCTCCCAGCCCGACGCCGGCGACATCGGCTTTCACGAGGCGACGCTCGCGCAGACGATCGACGAGCCCGCGCGCCGGACGCTCTCGCGGGCCGGCGTGCGGGTGCAGCTCGGCTGGCGCGCCGAGCGCGTGCACCGGACCGACGGCGGTCTCGAGGTGCAGGGCCGCGGCTCGAGCGGCGAGCACGGCGAGGCGCCCGACGGCTTCAGCGCGGAGGCGGTCGTGGTGGCCGTGCCGCACACGCGCGCCGCGGCGCTGCTCGAGCCGCTGCTCGGAGAGCGCGCGCGGGCGCTGCGAGCGCTCGGCGCCTCGCCGATCGTCAACCTGCACGTCGTCTACGACCGCCCGGTGTGCGAGCTGGCGTTCGCCGCCGGCGTCGGCACGCCGGTGCAGTACGTCTTCGACCGCACCGGCGCCGCGGGCGCGCCCGCCGGCTGGCAGTATCTGGCCGTGTCGCTGTCGGGCGCCGAGCAGGAGATGGGCATGAGCGCCGACGCCCTGCGCGAGCGCTATCAGCCGGCGCTGCGCGAGCTCTTCCCTCGCGCGCGCGAGGCCCGCGTCGAACGCTTCCTGGTCACCCGCGAGCACGCCGCCACGTTCCGCGGCGTGCCGGGCACGGGCGCGCTGCGCCCGGGCCCCGCGACCGCCGTGCCCGGCCTCGTGCTCGCCGGCGCCTGGACGGCGACCGGTTGGCCCGCCACGCTGGAGAGCGCGGTGCGAAGCGGTCACGCCGCCGCCGAGGTCGCGCTGCAAGCGTTGGGCACGAGCCCGCGAGCGCAGGCGCTGGCGCGGTGAGCACCCAGCCGCAAAGCCCGGGAGGCGGGCATCCCGATGCGGACGCCCCGTGCGGCGGCCCGGCGCCCGCGCGCCCGCGCGCTCGCGGAGGCGCGGGCGCGCTGCTGGTGGCCGCGCCGATGCGGATCGAGGCCGCGCTGATCTCCTCCGCGAGCAGCTGGCCGTCGGTGCGCAAGACCGGGATGGGCCCGGGCCGCTCGCGGGCCGCCGCCGGCGAGCTGCGCGGCGCGCAGGGCGCCGCGATGCTGGTGCTCGGCTTCTGCGGAGGGCTTGACTCGCGCTCGGTGCCAGGCGAAGTGATCGTCGCCGAGGAGGTGTACTCGGCGAGCGATGAAGGGCACGCCGAGCAGCGCGTGCGCTGCGATCTGAGCGACCTGCTGCTGGCGCGGCTGGCCGGCCGCGGCATGAAGGTGCGCACCGGAAAGGTCGTGTGCGTTGCGCGCCTGGCGCTCGGGGAGCGCCGCGCACAGCTGCACGCGGGCGGCGCGATCGCAGTGGACATGGAGTCGGTGTGGCTCGCCTCCGGCGCCGGCGCCCGCCCGTTCGGGGTGGTGCGGGTCGTGCTCGACAGCCCCGAGCACGAGCTGCTGCGCATCCGGGCCGCCGCCGGCGCGCTGCGCGCCGCGCTCGCGCTGCGGCGCGTGGCGGGCGCCCTTCACGGTTGGTCGCCGGGGGTCTAAGGTAGGGCCAATGGCCGCCCGTCTCAGGCAGAGCACGCGCATGGGCTGGTACCTGATGCGCCAGCGCCTGGCGGGGCGCGAGAAGTTCCCGCTGATCGTCGAGCTCGAGCCGCTCTTCCAATGCAACCTCGCGTGCTCGGGCTGCGGCAAGATCCAGCACCCGGAGCACGTGCTGCGCCGGCGCATGCCCGTCGAGCAGGCGGTCGGGGCGGTCGAGGAGAGCGGCGCGCCGATGGTCTCGATCGCCGGCGGCGAGCCGCTGATCCATCCCGAGATCCACGTGATCGCAGACGAGCTGGTCAAACGCAAGCGCTTCGTCTACCTCTGCACCAACGCGCTGCTGCTCGAGAAGAAGCTCGCCAACTTCAGACCCAGCCCGTACTTCGCGTGGGCGATCCACATGGACGGCATGCGCGAGCGCCACGACGCCTCCGTCGAGCGCGAGGGCGTCTTCGAGAAGGCCGTCGCGGCGATCAGGGCGGCGCAGGCCGCGGGCTTCCGTGTGACCACCAACACGACCTTCTTCACCCACGACTCGCCCAACACCGTGCGCGACGTGCTCGACTTCCTCAACGACGAGCTCGAAGTCGACGAGATGATGATCTCGCCCGCGTACGCGTACGAGAAAGCGCCCGACCAGGAGCACTTCCTCGGCGTCGAGCAGACACGCAAGCTCTTCCGCGAGGCCTTCTCCGGCGGCCGGCGGCGCAGGTGGCGGCTGAACCACAGCCCGCTGTTCCTCGACTTCCTCGAAGGCAAGGCCGAATTCGACTGCACCGCCTGGGGGATCCCGAGCTACTCGCTGTTCGGCTGGCAACGCCCCTGCTACCTGATGTCGGACGGCTACGCGCAGACCTACCGGGAGCTGCTCGAGAGCACCGACTGGAGCAAGTACGGGCGCGGGCGCGATCCGCGCTGCGAGAACTGCATGGCCCACTGCGGCTACGAGCCGACCGCGGTGCTGCAGACCACCCGCTCGCTGCGCCAGTCACTGCGCGCCCTCGCCGGCTGAGCCGTCGAGCGGGACCTCGCGCGCGCGGATGTCCCGCCAGGACAGGCCCTCCTTGAGCAGCGCCGGGACGCCCAGCGCGAGCGCGGTCACGACCTCGACGGCCTGCAGGATGATGCCGTAGGCCAGGCCCACGCCGGCGCCCACGCCGTAGGCGGCGAGCACCACCAGGCACGCGGCCTGAAAGACGCCGACGTTCGACGGGGTCGCCGGCAGCACCGCGCTCAGGTTGACCGCCAGCAGGATCGCCGCCGCGGCCACCAGGCCGCCATGCGACTGCAAGGACAGCGAGAGCATGACCATGTAGCACGCCAGCCACTGCAACGCCCACGCGAGCAGCTGGAAGAAGATCGCCGGGGCGCCGTGGCGCGGGCGCGCGAACACCACCAGGCCCTGGCGGGCGAGGTGCAAGAGCCGCGTGATCGCGGCGGTCGCGCGCTCGACCCGCGGCGAGCGCGAACGGCCGCCGCGGGCGAGCAGGCGCGGGCCAACGATCACGAGCACGCACACGATCAAAGGCACGATCAGCGCGCCCGCGATCCCGCCCACGTGGCCGTGCAGGAGCGGCACGCTCGTGAAGGTCACCGCCAGCAGGATCCCCAGCGCGAGCAGGTTGATGAGCGTCTGCGAGAACACCGTCCCGGCGATCACCGGCACGAGCCGGCTGGTGCGGCCCTCGAACCTGCGCGCGAGCACGAACACCCGCGTCGGCTCGCCGAGCCGGCCGGGGAACACCGCCGAGCCCATCACGCCGATCATCGTCGCGCGGACCACCGGCGCCCAGCGGATCGGCGTGTCCGGCAGCGCCGCGCGCAGGGTCGCGTGCCAGGAGACCGAGCGCATCGCCAGCGAGGTCGCCATCAGCGCGAGCGCGAGCGCGATCCAGCCGGGCGAGGCCGTGATCAGCGCATGGCCGACGCGACGCACGTTCAGCTGCGAGAGCGCGAACGCGACGATCCCGGCGAGCAACAGCGCGAGCAGCGCGATCCACCAGCGCCTCAGCGCGGGCACCCGCGGCCTGAAGCGAACGTTCTGCGGCGCGCCCATTCAGCGGGGTCTATCAGGTCCGCTCGTGAGCGCCAAGCTCGTTGCGCTATCTTGTGAAGGCTCAGATGGAGCCCTGACGGAGGGCCTCGCAAGCCCGCGAGCCCTCCGAACCGCCCTCCCGGAAAAGGGCTGATGGCTCCTTTCGCGAAAGACCACAGCAACGCGAGAGGAGCCTTGAGAGCGTCGTGCCGATCCTTCCCGAGTGGGCAGTGCAGGTTCTGCAGGTCGTCACGATCCTGACGCTGGCGCCGCTGCTCGGCGGGATCATCGCGCGGGCCGAGGCGGTCGTTCAGCAGCGTCGAGGGCCACGCGTCCTGCAGCCCTACTACGACATCTTGAAGCTGCTGAGAAAGGAGACCGTGCTCCCGGCTCCCGCGGGTCGGCTGTTCCGAGCCTCGCCGTATGTGAGCTTCGCCGCGTACGCGACGGTGCCGCTGCTGATCCCCGCGCTGACCACCTTCCCGCTGCCGCTTGGCTACATCGCGGACTTCCTCGGCGTCGGCTTCATCCTCGCGCTGGCGAGCTTCGTGGTCTCGCTCGCGGCGGTCGACAGCGGCAGCCCCTATGCGCAATTGGGCTCCAGCCGCCTGCGCTCGTTCGGCGCATTCAACGAGCCGACCGTGATCTTCGTGACGTTCGTGCTCGCGCTGACCACGCACACCGACCTGCCGTATGCCTTCGGTGCGACGTTGCGCTCGGCGACCGTACAGGTGCTGCGCCCGAGCCATCTGCTGATGCTCGCCGCGTTCTTCATGCTCGTGCTCGCCGAGACGGGTCGCATTCCGGTGGCAAGCCACGGTGGGACGCTCGAGTTCGGCCAGATCGAGGAGGGTCGTGTCGCCGAGCACTCCGGCCCCGGCCTCGCGTTCCTGCGCTGGGGCTCGAACGTCAAGCAGCTGCTGCTGTTCACGATCTTGATGAACGTGCTGGTCGCCCCGTGGGGAATGGCGAGCAGCGGGCGAGTCGACGTGGTCGCGCTCGCGATCGCGCTCCTGTTCGTCAAGGCGCTGGCGGTGGGAGCGCTCGTCGTCGTGATCGAGTCGAGCTTTGCCAAGCTGCGGCTGTACAAGATCCCGGAGTTCACGGTGGCGAGCTTCCTGCTCGCGGTGCTCGCGGTCGTGATCTTCCTGTTCGGACCCGGATTCGGCGATCTGCACCCGAGCGTGTTCGGCGCGGCCACGACGATCACCGCGGTGGTCGTGCTGCTGCTGGAGCTGTACATGCTGCGCTCGCAGGAGATCTGGGAGCAGTTGCGCCTGTACGCGCTCGCCTCGACGGTCGTCGCAGCGCTCGCGGTAGCGACCGCGGCGTCGGGGCACGGGAGCAGCTCGCTGTACGTGCTGGCCGCCGTGACGATCGCGCTGAAGGCGCTGCTGTTCCCGCAGGGGATCCGCTTCGTCCTGCGCAGGCTCGACGCGCAGCCGCGCGTGCCGAGCGTGATCGGCGCGCCGAGCGCGATCCTGCTCGCGATCGTCCTGTGCGCGTTCGCGTTCATCGCGTTGCGCCCCGTGCACATCGGCGCCGAGAGCGCGTTGCCGCTCTCGGCGCTCCCGGTCGCGGTGGGCGGCGTGCTCGTCGCCTTCCTGCTGATGGTGCTGCGCCCGTACGCGCCCTCGCAGCTGCTCGGGTTCCTGGTGCTGGAGAACGCCGTGTCGGTCGCGAGCCTCGTGATCGCGCCGGGACTGCCGATCATCCTCGCGCTGCTGTTGCTGTTCGACGTGCTGATCGGCGTGCTGGTGTTCGTGGTGCTCGTCCAGTACCTCGCGGTGGCGCGCACCGCCGTGCGCACCGACGTCCTGAACAGGCTCACCGGATGAGCTGGGCGCTGTACACGTTGCTGGCTGTCCCGCTCGCGGCCACGGGGCTCACGTTGCGGGACGGCTGGCGCCTGGCGCGCGCCGCGACGCTCATCTCCGGGCTCGCCTCGCTCGCGCTGGCGGTCGTGCTGGCGGTCGCCGTCGCGCACGGCCGCGTGCTCGAGACCGCCGACGGCTGGCTGCGCCTGGACTCGCTCGGCGCCGTGTTCCTGCTCGCGACGGGACTGCTGTACGCGATGGCCGGGGTGTTCTCGATCGGCTATCTGAAAGCGGAGCGGGGGCGTCCGGGCTTCTGCGCCTTCGCGCAGCGCTATTTCGCGCTGCTGAACCTGTTTGGCTGGAGCATGCTGCTGGTGCCGCTCGCGGCGGACTTCGGGACGCTGTGGGTCGCGCTGGAGCTGACGACGATCGTGTCCGCGCTGTTGATCGCGATCGACCGCACCGACGCCGCGCTCGAGGCCTCGTGGAAGTACGTCCTGATCGCCTCCAGCGGCCTCGGGATCGCGCTGCTCTCGATCGTCGTGCTGTACGCGGCAGGCACGCATGTCCTGGGCAGCGCCTACGTGCCCCGTTTCGAGCGCTTGCTGCTCCACGCTCACGGGCTTTCGCCCGACGCGGTGCGCCTGGCGTTCGTGCTCTCGCTCGTCGGGTTCGGGACGAAGGTCGGTTTCGTCCCGATGTACACGTGGCTGCCGGACGCCCACAGCGAGGCGCCGGCCCCCGTCTCCGCGCTGCTCTCCGGCTCGCTGCTCGCCGGCGCGCTGTACGCGATCCTGCGCGTCTTCCAGGTCGTGGTCGCCGCGGGCGAGCGGTCCTTCGCCGAGCACGCGCTGATCGTCTTCGGGGTGGCGTCGCTACTCGCAGCCAGCTTCTTCGTGCTGCGCCAGGGCAACTACAAGCGCCTGCTCGCGTACTCCTCGATCGAGCACATGGGCATCATCGCGCTGGGCGTCGGCTTTGGGGTGCCGCTGGCGGTCGCGGGGGCGCTGCTGCACGTCATCACCCACGCCTCGGCGAAGGGCCTCGCGTTCTTCGGCGCCGGGTCGCTGCTGCGCGGCTATGACACCAAGGAGGTCGACGGCGTCACCGCCGCGGCCGGGGCGATGCCGTGGACCGGACCGATGTTCCTCGCCGGCGCGCTGGCGCTCAGCGGGCTACCGCTCTCGGGCGTGTTCCGCAGCGAGTTTCAGATCGTCGCGGGCGGGTTTGCCGGCGCGCAGTACGTCGGCGTGACGCTGCTGCTCGTGTTCGTGAACCTCGCGTTCTTCGGGGTCGTCTGGCACGCCGGACGGATGGTGCTGGGCCCCGCCGCAGAGCCGGCCGCGGGCGCCACGGGCCCCGCTCGGGAGCGCAGCGCGTGGATGGTCGCCGCGATGCTCGGCTGCCTGTTCGTCGTGCTCGCGCTCGGCGTGCACCTGCCGGGCGAGCTCTCCGCGCTGCTCGCCAACGCGGGCCACAGACTGGCGGTCCCGGCGTGACGGGCCTCACGCGGGAGCCGATCGAGCATCCGGGCCATCTGGCGGAGCGCGTGGGTGCGGTGAGCGAGGACGCGCCGCCGGGCGAGCTGCGACTGCGGGTGACGCCGCTCGCGTTCGAGCCCGCGGCGCGGATGCTCGAGCACGCGGGCGCGCGCTTCGTGAGCATGTTCCTCGCCGACACGCCCGAGCGGGCGCTGGTCGCGGCGTTCGCGCTGCGGGGCGAGCTGCTCGTGCTGCGCGCTCCGGCGCAGGCGCCCGATCCGATCGTGTACGGGTCGCTCGGCGTGTGGTTGCCCGCGGCGCGCTGGTCCGAGCAGGAGCTCGTCGAACGCGAGGACGTGCGTCCGCTCGGCGCGCGCTACACGCGGCGCCTGACCGCCCCCGACGCCGATCTGCTCGACCGGCGAGTCGAGGGTCTGGATGTGTTCGCGCTCCCGTTCGGGCCGGTCCGCTCCGGCGTGTTCGAGGCGATCCAGTTCCAGATCGAGACCGGCGGCGAGGACGTGGCGCGCATCCAGACGCGCCCGTTCTTCAAGCACCGCGGCATGGAGCGGCGCTTCGCCGGCCTCGCGAGCGATCTCGCCGTGCACGTCGCAGAGCGGGTCGCGGGCATCGCCAGCGCCGCCTACGCGATCGCCTTCTGCGAGGGCGTCGAGCGTGCCCTCGCAGTCACGCCGCCGCCGCGCGCGCAGCGCTGGCGGGCGGTGTACGCGGAGCTCGAGCGGATCGCGTGCCATCTGGACGTGATCGCCAAGCAGGCCGAAGCCACCGCGCTGTACGTCGGACAGGCTCGCTTTCAGATCCTCAAGGAGCGGGTGATGCGCCTGCGCATGCGGCTCACCGGCAGCCGCTTCGGGCGCGGCATGATCGTGCCCGGCGGCGTGCGCGCGGAGGGCGCCGTGGGGCTCGAGGAGCTGCGTCGGGAGCTCGACGGGCTGGAGCGCGACCTGCGGCGCGACCGCCAGCTGTTCCTCGCCACCGCATCGATGACCGACCGCCTGATCGGCTCCGGGCGCCTGCAGCGCAAGCTGGTAGAGGACTACTGCGCGGTGGGTCCGCTCGCACGCGGCTCGGGCTCCTCGACCGACGCCCGCCACGAGCGGCCCTACGGCGACTACCGGCGCCTCGGCCTCAATGTCGTGACCCGTCGCGAGGGCGACGCGATGGCCCGCGTGGGCGTGCGCTTCGGCGAGATCTCCGAGTCGCTGCGGCTGCTGCGCCAGTCGCTCGATCACCTGCGTCGCCGCGACGGCGAGCTGTCGGTGAGCCTCCCGGACGGGCGCAGCGGGGCCGCGTTCGGCTGGGCCGAGGCGCCGCAGGGCGAGCTCGCGATCTGGGTCGAGATCCGCGAAGGAGTCCTCCACCGCGTCCATATCGCCTCGCCCTCGCTGCGCAATTGGGCGCTGTTCGACCACGCCTTCCCGAAAGACGTGCTGACCGACTTCGCGTTCATCGAGCACAGCTTCGGGCTGACCCCCGCGGGAGCCGACCGCTGATGCTCGAATGGATTCCCCGAGGTCTCAGCCAGGGTCGGGTCACGACCCGCTACCCGCGGCGCGAGGAGGTCGCCCCCCGCGGCTACCGCGGTCGGATCGAGCTGCTCGCCGGGACGGGCGCCGGCCCCGAGCTCGCGGAGCTGTGCCCGACGGGTGCGATAACCGTCGAGGGCGAGGGACGGCTTGCGCTCGACCGCGGCCGCTGCATCCTCTGCGGCGCGTGCGTGGACGCAGCGCCCGAGCGCTTCGCGTTCGAGTCGCGCTATCAAACCGCCGCTCGCTCGCGGCGCGCGTTGGTCGCCCGCGATCACGACGACGGCGACCCTGGCCCGACCCGTCGCGCACTGGGGGAGCAGGCGCGGGCGCTGCGCCGCTCGGTCCACGTCCGCCACATCGACTGCGGCTCCGACGGCTCGGAGGAGTGGGAGATCCAAGCGCTGTGGAACCCGTACTACGACATCCAACGCCTCGGCTACTTCCTGACCGCCGCCCCGCGCCACGCCGACGTGCTGCTCGTCACCGGCCCGGTGACGGCAGCGATGCGTACGCCGCTGCTGCGCACCTGGGAGGTGATGCCCGAGCCGAAGGCGCTGGTCGCCGTGGGCACCGACGCGTGCTCCGGCGGCCTGTGCAGCGCCGGCGAGCTGACCGCCGGCGGCGTGGACGCGGTGCTGGACGTTGACGTGTACGTGCCGGGCTCGCCGCCCGCCCCGATCGCGATCATGCACGGTTTGCTGCTCGCCACGGGCCTCCTGCGCGCGGGGGAGCTGGTCGCATGACGCTGCTGTTCGCGCTCGCGATGGGCGCGCTCGCGCTCGCTCCGCTGCTCGCGCTCGCGCCGGGGCTCACGCGCCGGGGCGGCCCGGCGGCGGCGGGATCGGGCGGCTCGGGTCGGATCGTCGGCTCGGACTCGAGCGCCCGTCCGGCGGCGCTGTGCTCGGCGGTCGGCTGCGTGCTGCTCGTGATCGTCGGCTTGACCGCCACGTTGGGCGGGGCGCGGCCGATCCTGGACCTCGGCGGCTGGCTTGGCTTTGGAGCGAGCGCGCTGCGGGCGGACGGGCTCGCCGGGATCTTCCTCACGCTCACGGGTCTGACGGGCGCGGCCGTGTCGTTCGCGTACGCCGGGCTGCCGGCGGGACGCTGGCTGACGGGGCTGGGCAGCGCGCTGCTGCTGTTCGTCGCCGTCGCGATCGGCTCGGACAACGCCTTCCTGTTCCTGCTCGCCTGGGAGGCGGTCAGCGTGTGCGTGTACCTGATCGCGAGCGCCGGACGCGGGCGGGCGAACCTGCTCGCCGGCTATCTCACCGGCGGGCTCGCCAAGGTCGGCGGCGCGGCGCTGCTCGCCGCGTTCGGCCTGCTCTACGCGCACACACACAGCTTCTCGCTGGCGGTCTGGACGCACGCGTCGCTACCGGCTGGCACCCGAGGGGTGCTGTTCGCGCTGCTGCTCGTCTGCTTCGCCACGAAGGTCGGCGTCGTTCCCTTGCAGGGCGGGCTGCCAGCCGGGTACGGCTCGGCGCCGAGGCTCGGCGCCGCGTCGCTGTCGGTCGCGCTGTGCGCGGGGTTCTACGGGCTGTGGCGCTTCGAGTTCCAGGTCCTCGGGCCGCTGCCGGTCTGGTGCGGCGATGCGCTGCTGATCCTCGGGGCCGCCACCGCGCTCGCCGGCATCGTGTATGCGCTCACCCAGGACGACCTCAGGCGGTTCCTCGGCTACTCCACCGTCGAGCACGCCGGGATCGTGCTCGCGGGCCTCGGTGTGGCGCTGCTCGGCCAAGCGGCGCACAACCCGACGCTGGCGGCCGCCGGACTGCTCGCCGCGACGCTGCAGGCCTGCGCGCACAACCTCGCAAAGACGCTCGCGCTGATCGCGGTCGACCGCGTCGAGCAGGCGACGGGCGAGCGCACGCTCGACCCCCTCGGCGGCCTCTCCCGCCGGCTGCCGGCGAGCGCGCTCGCGCTAGGCGCCTGCTCGCTGACGCTCGCCGCGATCCCGCCGCTCGGGGGCTTTGTCAGCGAGTGGTTCATCCTGGAGGCGCTGCTGCAGGGCTTTCGGATGCCGACGTTGGCCTCCCAGCTTCTGTGCGCGCTGGCCGCCGCGGCGCTCGCGCTCACCGCCGGGCTCGGCCTGCTGGCGTTCGCCAAGTACTACGGCTTCATCTTCCTCGGCCCCGCGCGCAGCGCGCTCGGGGCGGTGCGCGAACCGTCGCGCTGGCCGCTCGGCCTGCTCTCTCTCGGCGTGGTGCTCCTGTTCCTGGGAACGGTTGCGCCGTGGGAGATCCACGCTCTCGGGTCGGGGTTGCAGGAACTCGTCGGCTTCAACGTCGCCAGCACCGCCATCAGCCACCCGCTCGTGCTCGGCCCCGTGTTCAAGGAATTCTCGGTGCTCGCGCCGACGTGGTTGAGCATCGTCCTGCCCGCCTACGCGCTGTCGGCGGTGGCGCTCGCGCGCGCTGCTCGCGGGCGCAGCGTCCGTGCTTCACCGCTCCGGCGGGCGCCGGTGTGGGTCACCGGCGCCGGCGCCGAGCTGGCCGCCGTGCAGTACCGGCCCTCGGCGTACTCCAACCCGATGCGCGTCATCCTGCGCGGTCCGCTGGGCTACCGCACCCGACTGACCGCCGCTCCCGGCCCGGACGAGGCTCCGCGGTTGACGCTGGACACGCGGGTCGTGCTCGCGGTCGACCGCTTCCTCTACGCTCCCGTCACCGCGCTCGCGCTGGGCGTGGCGGCCCGCGTCCGCGCGTTGCAGTCCGGGCGCCTGTCGGCCTACCTGCTGTACATGCTGATCGCGCTGATCGCCGCCCTCGCCCTGGTCCCGATACTGCGCTGATGTTCCAGCGCCTGCTCATCGCGTGGGACGGGTCGGATGCAGCCCTGCGCGCGTTCGACGTCGCGATCGACGTCGCTCGCCGCTACGACGCCGAGCTCGTGGCGGTCTCCGTCGCCTACTCTCCCGCGCACGCCGAGACCAGCGGAGATCGCGAGGAGTCCGCCGCGGCGGCCCACCGCTATCTGCGGGAGACGTTCGCGGAAGTCGCCGACCGCGCCCTGCGCGCGGGGGTCGACGTCGAGCATCAGATCATCGAGGGCCGGGACCCTTCACGCGCACTGCTCGAGCACGCGCACGAGCACGGCTTTGACATGATCGTCATGGGCCATCACCGCAGTCGCAGCGCGGGACGGCTGCTGCTGCGCGGAGTGGCCCGCGAGCTGCTCGCCGGCGCGACGATCCCGTTGCTCGTCGTCAGCGAGCAGACGCAGTGAGCGGGCGGGTAAAGGCGCCGCGCTCTCGCGCGCCAAGCGATCCTCTGGAGCACGCCGGCCCCGTGAGCGCACGGCGCGGTGGCATGATGTGCCTCCCTGGTCACTCGATTGGAGGTCCGTCATGGCAGACGCGGGAGACGGCGAGGCGCACAGCGAGCGTGGACGGCCCGATCCACGCGCCAAGCTCATGCAGGAAGTCGCCGAGGAGATGGACGCCATCGAAACGGACTTCGGCGACGACTACCAGATCGGACGCGTGATCACGATCGTCGAGGTCGTCAGACCCGGAGACAATGTCGGCCTTCGCGTTCGCGCGGGGCAGTATCCGTGGGTCACGCTCGGGATGCTGCGCGCCGCGGCCAAGATCGTCGAAGTGCAGATGTCGGGCTCCGACTGAAGCCTGCACGCGCGATCCGCACAGCCAGCGCCCACGGTCAGCCGGCCGGGGACGCCGGCGCCGCGGGCGGGGACTCCGGCGCCGCGGCCGGGGACTACGGCGCCGCGGGCGGGGACTCCAGCAGCAGCGTCACCGGGCCGTCGTTGACGAGCTCTACCTGCATGTTCGCGCCGAAGAGGCCGCGGCGCGCGCCTGCGCGCTCGCAGAAGCGCTCGTACAGCGGCTCGGCCTGCGCGGCGGGGGCGGCCGCGATGAAGCTCGGACGGTTGCCCCGCCGGGCCTCGCCGTAGAGCGTGAACTGGCTCACGCACAGGATCTCGCGCTCGCCCAACGGCTCGTTCATGTGGCCGTCGGCGTCGGCGAACAGCCGCAGCGCGCGCACCTTCTCCGCCAGGCGGTCGGCGGCCGCCTGCTCGTCCCCGCGGGCGACGCCCAGCAGCACCAGCAGGCCGGGCCCGATCTCCGAGACCAGCTCGCCCTCGACCCGCACGGCGGCCCTGCTCACCCTCTGCACGAGCGCGCGCATCGCGCGCCGAGTATCGCATCCGCAACCGCGCTTCGGGCGCGAGGAGCCCGACCGACACGAGCAGAGGAGCGAGCGGTCGCGCTCACGCCGCCCGGGCGTGCCCGCGCGCGAACGCTGACAGCTGGTCGAGCGTGACCGTCGGCGGCGGCTGCAGCACCTGGTGCGAGCCGTCGTCGTAGACGATCACCCCGCCGTGCGCCAGCCACGCGGGCGCGCCCCGCGGGCCGCTGAGCAGCGCCGCCTTGGCTTTGACCTCGGCCGCCAGCGCGCTCGGCGCGAGCGCCGTCACCTGCACGATGCCCGTGAACGCCGGCCTGCCGCTCGCGGGATCCAGCAGGTGATGAGCCGGGTTTCCCCCGTGCTGGAGCCAGCTGCGCCGCCCGATGCCGCTCGTGGCCACGCCGCCGCTCGAGAGCTCGAAGGTGTGGATCGTGCGCCCGTCAAACGGGCTTTCGACCTTGACCGCCCGGACCGTGCCCGCGGCTCCGCCGAGGAGCAGATCGCCCGCGCAGTTGAGCGCGAAGCACGCATGGCTCGCGAGCGTCGCGCCGAGCACGTCGGCGAACAGGCCCTTGGCCAGGCCGCCGCTGTCGAGTCCCAGCCCGGGCGGACGCGTGAGCGTGCCGGCGGCGAGATCGACCCGCAGCTCCCGCCAGCGCGCAGCCGGGGCCGGCGCGGCCGCCCTGCGCGCGGGGGCGAGCGCGAGCGCCGCCGCCAGGTCGAGCGGCTCGCGCAGGTCGTGGCGGTAGCCGGCGCGCTCGATCTCCTGCACGAGGGTCGCGTCGACGAGTCCGTGGCTCGACGCTCCGGCGTCGCGGACCGCCTGCGCGAAGCGCGCCATCAACGGCCGCACCGGCACGGTCCGCCGCGGGTCGGCGTTCAGGCGCGAGAGCTCGCTGTCGGGCAGGAAGCGAGAGAAGCGCTCGTGCCACCCGAGCAGCGTGCGCTCGACCAGCGCCGCCGCCCGCTCGCAGGAGCCCGCTCGTCCGGAGCCGCTCACGAGCGCCAGGCAGCGCCCGCCGAAGCACTCGAACTCCTCGATCGCCTCGCGTTGCTCGCTCACGACTGCGATGTCGTCACCGCCGCCGCGCCCGAGCTCGATTCTTCGCCCTGCGAGTCGCTCGTGCCCGAGGAGCCGCTCGCTTCTGCCGATTCCGAGCCGCTCGAGGAGCTCGTCGCGTCCGCGGATTCCGAGCCCGCCGAAGCGCCGCTCGACTCGGCCGCGCCGCTCTTCGAGCGCTGGCCGGCGCTGGTCGAGGCGTGCGCGCGCTTGCTCGCGGACCCGCTCAGGCCCGCGCTCGCCGCGCGGCGCCTGGCCGCCGCGACGAGCGCGGGGTCATGCCCGGAGGCGAGCTGCACGAGCACGACCGCGAACACGATCAGGAACAGCGAGACGGCGAGCGCGGCGACGGACCCGCGGATGCGCCGCGTGCGCGCGCGCAGCGCGGTACGGTGTCTGCTCGCGAGCGCCCGCGCGTCCGCGTGGCGCTGCTCGCGGGCGGGCGCGCTCATCGCAGCGCTCCCGCCGGCGCCGCCCGCGAGGCGGGCTGCGACGCGCTCGCCGTCGCTCGCGAGACCCCCACGTCGGGCTGGGTGCGTGCGCCGCCGCCGGGCGGCCGGGCGGCCGGGCCGAGCACACGCACGAGCAGCAGCGCGAGCGCGGGCACGACCGCGAGCGCGATCATCGCCAGGAACCATGTCTGGCCGGCGTCGGTGCCCTCGCCGAGCGCGTGCGCCAGGCCGAGCATCCACGCGAGCGCTGCGAAGCGGTGCAGGCTGCGCCAGCGTCCGACGCCGATCCGAGTGCGCGCGTAGTAGGAGAGGCCGAGCACGAGCATCATCCAGAAGGCGACGATCCCGATGCTCGTCCACACCGTCTCGTAGCCGCCGACGAACGGGATCGCCACGTCGGCGAGGCTCGGGTGCAGGTAGCCGTCGCCGAGCAGCGTCAGGCCGTGGACGGCGAGCGCCGCGAGCGCCGCGAGCGACAGCGCCTCGTGCGTCACGCGCAGCTCCGCGCGGCGGCCCTTGACCAGGCGCCCCCCGCTCAGCAGGCCGGCGCACACGGTCGCGCTCGCGAGCAGCAGCGCGGCCGTGCCCGCGGCGCGACTGGCGATCCAAAAGAGATACGGGCCGACTGTCGTGGCGAGCATGAGCGCATCGTGGTGGCGGGCGCCTAACGATCGCTAACCCGACGGTAAGGCTCCTCTAAGAGCACGCTCGTCTAGGATCGGCGCAAGCATGGTCGACCGCTCGCATCGGCAGTCCACGCTCGGGTTGGCGTGCGGCGCGCTGCTGGCGGGGATCGCGTCGCTGGCGCTGGTCGCCGGCGCGGCCCGCGCCGAAGGCGGCTGGTGGACGCTGCCAGCCCGTCCGACCTGGTACTGGCAGCTGACCGGCAAGGTCGACAACGACGAGCCGGTCGAAATCTATGACATCGACGGCTTTGAAAACAGCGCCGCCGAGGTCGCGACCCTGCACGCGCAGGGCAAGCGCGTGATCTGCTACATCGACGTCGGCACGGCAGAGGACTTCCGCCCCGACTACAAGGAGTTCCCCAAGTCGGTGCTCGGCAAGCCCGACGGCTGGCCGGGCGAGCGCTGGCTGGACATCCGCAAGTTGAGCATCCTCGAGCCGATCATGAGCGCGCGCTTTCGGATGTGCGCGGAAAAGGGCTTCGACGCGGTCGAACCGGACAACATCGAAGGCTACGCCAACGACACCGGCTTCCCGCTGACCGCGCAGGAGCAGCTGACCTACAACGAGTGGGTCGCCGAAGAGGTGCATTCGCTCGGCATGGCCGTGCTGCAGAAGAACGACGGCGAACAGACCCCCGAACTGCAGCCGTACTTCGACGGGGCCGTCACCGAGCAATGCAACGAGTACCACGAATGCGCGGACTTCGATCCATACCTGCGGGCCGGCGAGCCCGTCCTGAACGCCGAGTACAAGCTCCCCCGCAAGCGGTTCTGCGCGGCCGACGAAGCCGCCGGGATCATGGGCGCGCGCTACAACCTCGCGCTCAACGGCAAGCGCTTCGAGCCCTGCTGGTGAGGCGCGTGGCGCGCGGCGCCGGTTCGCGGCGGCACGAGCGCGTCCGCGTCGGTGCTTCGGCTGGGACGCGGGCCGGCGGGCACGCGCGGCGGCCGCGACGGTCGCCCGGGCGCGCTCGCGGCAGAAAAACAAGCGACGCGGCCCGGAGCCGCTTGAGGAACCTTCCCCTTCCGGCCCGAGGGCCCTCCGGTTCCAGGCGGCGCGGCCTCACACCTCAGTGGCCTCGCTCTTTACGGCTCCAAACCGCGTCTGGAACCAACCTAGGCAGCCCGCTCGAGGATTGCAAGAGGCGCGCTCGCGCGATCCCGCATTCTGCGAGGAAAAGCCGCGCCGGCGACTAGCCGCGGGCGAGCTCGGGGGCTGGCGAGGGCTGCTCGACGCCAGCCGCGCCCGCCCTGCGCACGCTCGGCACGAGCGCGCGGCGGACGCTCACCACGCCATACCAGCTGCGCGCGACGAAGCCCGCGAACAGCGCCACGTACAGGCCGCCCCAGTAGACGACCGGGATCAGCGTCGTCAGGCGCGGCAGCGTGCCGCTGTGCAGCGCGTACAGCAGCGTGAACAGCACGGTCAGCAGCACGGTCGTCTGCGGCAGCGTGTGGCCCCAGTGCCAGCGCGGGTCGTTGTGCTTGCGGGTGACCTTGTAGACGGGCTTGCGCCGCGGGCCGCCGAGGATCGCCTGGACCGAGGCCTTGATGAACACCGGCGCCAGGCCGCTCCAGATGATCCGCACCCGCCACAGCTCGCGGATCGGGTGGCGCTGGCGCCGGCGCCGGTCGTTGTACGGGCGGTTGATCGCCAGCAGCCACGCCTCGGTCGCGAGCACGATCGGCAGCATGTGCTCGATGAAGCTCAAGCCGGAGGCGGTGAACGGGACCGCGCCGAGCAGCGCCCCGATGATCGCGGGGACGTACACGAGCACCGTGAACGAGTGCAGGTAGTAGCACAGCAGCTCGTAGAACTGCGCCCGCTGGCGCAGGTTCAGGCCGTCGAGCTCGCCCCAGATCATCAGGCGCACCGTGTCGATCGCCCACGTGCCGCGCTGCTTGTACACGTTGGGCACGTCCTCGGGCGAGTGCTGGCCCATCGCGCCCACGATCGGCAGGTAGCAGCTGTGCCAGCCGCGGCGCAGCGCTTCGATCCCCGAGTGCAGGTCCTCGACGAGGTTCCACGTCGGGAACAGGCCGATTTCCTCGAGCGCCGTGCGGCGCCAGACCAGACCCGAGCCACACGGGAAGGTCGCGTTGGCGGCGTTGCGGGAGAGCATCTGGCCGCGATAGAACATCGCCTCGCGGTTGTTGAACGGGTCGCCGGGGCTGACCTGCGTTTCCTTGATCGTCTGCACGTACGCGAGGCGCCCGTCGTGCTCGAGCTGGCCGACCGCCTGGCGCAGGAACGCGTTCGAGCCGAGCTCGTCGTCGCAGTCGCGCGTCTCGACGTAGGAGATCTCCGGGTGCTCGGCGAGCAGCATCGCGACCGCCGAGTTGAGATTGCCGGCCTTGGCCGCGCCATCGCGCCCGGGAGCGTCGCGCGGCGGCGGGGAGTGGTAGAGCACCGGCCAGCACGTGAGCGCACGGGCGAGCGCGGCGTCGTGTCCGTCGTCGCTGACGACGATCACCATCCGCTCGCGCGGCCAGTCCTGCCTGAGCACCGAGCTGATCGTGCGCAGGATCATCGGCACCGGCTCGCCGCAGCAGGGGATCACGATGCCGACGTGCGGCTCGGCGCCGTGGCCGAGCGGGTGCGGCCGCGGCACGGCGCGCGACCAATGGTTGGCGATGCTCAGCGCGGTCGTCGCGAGCGTGAACGCGTTCGCGACCAGGAACGGCCACGCCAGCCACGGCAGGTGGCGGTTGAGCGCCGAGAGCAGCCACGGCATGTAGATCGCGGCGCAGATCAGGTAGGCGATTCCCGCGGCGCGCACCATCCAGTGGCCGCGGATCGGCGGATATGCGTCGCCGAACGCCCGCGCCGCCACCGCCATCGGCGACGACGGCGCGATGTTTTGGCTTGAGATGCTCGACACCACTTCGGCATCGGCACGCCCCGCGCGGGGACTTGAGCGGCTGCGCGCTCAGCGCCGGCGCCACACACGCCGCCCGGGCGGCGCCCCGGGCCCGACCAGGCGCAGCGACCCGGGGCGCGGCTCGACCGGCGGCTGCGCGTCGCGCTGGGAGAGGCGCAGGCCCTCGCGCAGCAGATCTTCGACGCTCACCCGGCGCAACCCGGCGATCTCGGCGACGAGCCGCCACTCCTCGCTCGTCAGGCGCAGCTGGACGACGTGGGTGTATTGACCAGCCATCTCTACAGACAGTTGTATACCATGCATGGTCAAGAATGGGCAGTGAAAGGCATAGACCTAGGCGTGCATGGCGTGGGATGTTTGCCGGGTGCCGCGCAAGCTTGCGCCCGACCCCGCCCTCGCTGCCGTTCTGCGGCGCATGCGCAAGGAGCGCGGCGCCACTCAGGAAGCACTCGCGTTCCGTTGTGGGCTCACGACCGGCTCACTTGCACGCATCGAGCTCGCACAGGCGAGCCCCGCGTGGACGACCGTGCGCGAGATCGCCAAAGCGCTCGACGTGAGCCTCGTCGAGCTCGCCGCGGCCGTCGAAGAGACCTAGCAGCACCGGCCGGCGCCTCGGCCGTCCCGTGACGCGCCCGGCGCTCGCTTGCAAGCGCACGGCCCTGCGCGACGCGGAGATCCACGCGGACGTCGCCCGGGCGCCTCCGGAGCGCACGGGCCTTCGCAAGCCGGCATGCTTAGGGGGTGGCGCGCGTGAGCAAGCTCCTGTTCGTTCCGGTGAGCGCGCTGGGCGGCCTGCTCGCCGGCGTGATCGGCAGGCGGATGTTCCAGCGGCTGTGGTCGTTGCTCGACGAGCGCGAGCCGCCCGCGCCGAGCCAGAGCGATGCGCCCTGGAGCAAGCTGCTCGCGGCGCTGCTGCTCGAGGGCGCGATCTTCCGTGTGGTGCGCGGCATCGTAGATCGCGGCTCGCGCCAGGCGTTCAAGCGGGTGACCGGCGCGTGGCCGGGGGAGAAGCCGCCGGAGTGATCGCGGGCTTGAGGGCCGCCCGGGGAGGGCGCGCACGCGGCTAGGGACGCTCGTCAGATTCGCCGCAGACGCACAAGGGGCGGCGGGGCCGCGCGGCTAGACTCCTGCACTCCGGGCCGGAGTAGCTCAGCTGGTTAGAGCAGCGGAATCATAATCCCCCATCCGGGGGTCCGCCGCGCGCCTCTGGCCTGAGAAAAAGCCCCGCAAATCGAACCTTTTGCAGTGTACCAGGGGGTGCGGCGGGGCGCTCAGATTTCTCTACGGATTTCTCCAGAGGGCCGCTCCGGGGGCGCGAGATGGCGAAAACGGCTCCGTTGAGCGGCTGCGGGGCGACCGGAAAACTCGTTGGCCGGTCGGCTGTGGTGCGGGTCTACAACGAGCATGGAGACACCATCAACCGTCAAGATGCCGCTGCTCGGCTCCGGGCCACTGCTGCGACCTGAGCAGGCGGCCCACGAACTGTCGGTCAGGACCAGCTGGGTCTATGAGGCGGTGCGAGCCGGCCGGCTCCCATGCTTGCGTGTCGGGCGCCACATCCGCTTCACGCGACAGATGCTTGAAGACTGGCTCGCCGATCAGGCCGAGCATTAGCCGCCGAGTCATCCGGCCATCCGACGCGCCTAGCCGCGGTCACGAACTCTACGCTGCCCCATCGTCAGTCGGTTCGGGCTCGGGGGCCACCATCAGCGCCCCGAGGATCAAGTCGGGCACACGGGTCACGCCGATGTCCAGCAACTCGGCAAGTGGCGCGGCAAGCTCGGAGGATTCATAGTCGAGTGCTCGCATCCAGCCGGCAGGTTCGTAGCGTGCGAGCATCGAGAGGCCGAAAAGCAGAGTCCACCAGGTCACGAGCGAGGACAACGCGACGCCGCTGACGCTTGGACGCAGCCAGGACCAACCTTCTCGTTCCAGAGCCGCGACATCTCGACCTAGACCCGCTTCACGGGCCGCCTCCCGGTTCCAGCGGACCACTAGCCCGCTGCCCATGTGCGTGAGCACCCGCATGACAGGCTGACCTTGAAACGGCCTGTAGGCGCTCATGCCGACGCTCGTCGGGTAGTTCTCGCTGAGGTCGTTGTCGAGTTCGTCCGGCGTGCCGTCGCAATCTACGGCTACGGCATACAAATGCGCCTGATCGATGCGGCCCCGGATTCCTTCCGGGTCCGGCTCAAGAGCCAGCCGCACCGGAATCAGCTCCCTGCTGAACGACGCCGGCAGCAGATCGAAAACTTCGGGAAGCGAGGACCAGAGCGCACCGATCGTCGCCGCCTTGGCGAAGACCTCGCTGCCGGTCGCATCCGCGACGCCGGTAACGGAGTCCACCGAACTTTCATCCTTGCTGGAGGCAGCGATTCTGCTGACCTCAATGTCGAGCGGCGCCACGCTCAGTTCCTGGGACGACAAGCCGTGCCAGCGGAGACTCCATGCGGTCTTGGCATGGGCCGCCGCGATGGCCCGTCCGGCTTGGCTCAAGGCATAGAACAGAGGCAGCGGCCTGGAGGCCGGCCCAACCGCTGCCGAAGCCGCGATCAGCTCGTCAAACTGCGCGAGCGCCGCGCCGTAGACACGGCGCCGCTCATCATCGTCCCGCGCAAAGCCGGGGGGCGACGCCCGAGTCGCGCGGATTCCGTAAAGACTGTCAGACACCAGGCGACCTTGGATCGGAGTTAGGTATCAAGCGACTCGTTCCACTCCGCCCCGAGCACCCACGACAAGGCAGACATTCGCCCACTTAGAAGTCCCCACTCAAAGTCATCCCACCCCAGATTCTCCCGCCCATACTTATCCTCAATTCGCGCGGCGGCCTGCGACGCTTGCTCGAAGATGGCCTCCTGCTCCTGTGGCAGCGATTCCTCTCCGCTCTCCAGCCTGTGTAGCCAGTTCTGGTGCCGGTTCCACCAAATCTTGTCCCAAAGTTCCTTGTAGGTGTCGAGGATTTGGCGATCATTGCGGCGGAGCAGCATGGGCCAGAAATTGCCCGGCTCGTCGTCGTCCGGTATCCACTCAACCTTGTCGCCGTCGTCGGTATAGCCGATTCGATGACCGTTGGGGCCAACCTGGTCCGGGTCCGCTGGATCGGTCATCTGAGCCTCGGTGCGCTGAATGCGGGCAAACTCACGGTTTAGCTCCTCGATCTGCGCCATCAGGTCAGGATCGAACCGAGCGATCTCAATACCCGCGTCCCTAAGCCGTAGCTCACCCCGGCCACGGATTGCGTCATTGGGATCGAGTACACCAATGACAACTCGGCCAATCCGCCTCTCGATGATTCGCTCCACGCACGCGATCTTTGGCGGATTACGGCCCGTACAAGGCTCCAAAGTGGTGAATAGCGTGGCGCCCGCAAGCGTGTCCTCGCGGAGCTTCTTCTCCAACAACGTGAACTCGGCGTGCTCTCCAGGAGCCAGCTCGCCCCGGAACGCTTCGCCGATCACGATGCCGTCGCGGGCGACGACCGCTCCGACCTTCGGCGAGACCTTGCCCGGCTCGCTCACGCATTGGCGGGCAATCGCAATCGCACGCTCCATGAGCGCACGATCATCAGTCATCGCCCGGCCTCGCCGCTACGAAGCTGCCGGGGATCATTGGCTCCGAGCCAAGGAGGACGGCAAGCAGCACGATCAATGCGACCAAGCAGCGGATTCCGCATAGCGACCAAGCATAGGTGCGACGCCCGCATCGCAGCTCTTGTGGGCTGCTGACCGCTCGCTAGGGCAGCCGGCGGCAGCGATTGGCACAATGCCCGCATGCCCTACGTGCTCGCCAACTGCCCCACGCGTGGCGACGTTCACGCCAAGCGGGTCAGGTCAGAGCCCTCGGGACCCGGCGGCGAACGGTTCGACGGCTATCTTTGCCCCGGCGAACCAGACGACCCGGTGTGCCTTGAGCCCGTGTCGCCGATCGGCGGCGCAGTGGAGCGCCCGGACTGGGCCGAGTACGCAGACGAGCGGTAGACCGTCATTGGCAGCAGCGCAGCTCGACGCCTGAGTTCCCATCAGTGCTGGCGCGGGGCGCAGCCAGTCGGTTCAGTCCGCGCCAATGACGAGCTTCGCGCCGGCTCAGACAGACAGACAGACAGACAGACAGACAGACCGAGCGTATGCACGTCCGTCATAATCCGACGACCCGACCGGCATCGTAGACGAGCAGCCGGCACGCGAGCTACCGTGCGCGGGTGATCAACCAGCCAGAACACGGCGACTCCCCTACGCATCAGGGGCCTCCGCTGCCGTCGGGGCCTCGGGCGTGGTGGCGCCGCTGGCGTTTGTGGTGGCGCTATCGCCTGCGGGCCTTCCGCTATAGCCCGCGCATCCGTCGCTTGCGGCTCATCCGTGCGCCCGAGGACACGAGCCCTATCGGCGCCGGGCCACAGCTTCGCGTCGGACGGTTGCTGGGTCGTGGATACCTCGGCGCCTTGAAGTTTGGCGAGCACGTGCGAATCCAGCGTGCGAGGCTGCCCGAGCGCGTCGAGCCCGGTCGCGTCGTCGCTGTGCTCGTGCGTCGGCAGCGCGGGTTGCTCGTGACGTTGGTGTTGCTGGTCGTTCTTGGCATGGCCGTGGACGTGCTCGCGCACGAATACGCACGCAATATCGAGAATGCGCTCGGCATTCGCCACTGGTTGACGCACAACATTTCGCTGCCGAACACCGAGACGCTTCGCGTCCTGCTCGCCGCCACGGCCGGCGCCACGGGCACGATCCTGGGCATTGTCCTCTCGATCACGCTGATTGTCTTCCAGACGACCGCCGAGCGATATGGGAGCGCGCGCATCGTCTCGTTTCTGCTGCGTGAGCGTGTTGGCTCGGCGGTGATTCGGTTGCTCGCCCTGAGCTTCGCTTACTCGCTGGCCGTGCTCGTGCTGCTCGAAGTCGCGACTAAAGCGAGCCCCCCGTACTTCTCGTCGGGACTTGCGCTCGCGATGAGTACCGCCGGTGTCCTCGCGCTGATTACGTACCGCACGCACGCGTTGCTCGGCTATCTGCCCTCCTCGATCGCCGACGCGCTCACGCATGAGATGATGCAGGCGATCGCACATGCTCGCCAGCGTCACGCACGACGAAGCGTTCAGCACCGCGCGCAGCAGCTCGTCATCGAAGACATGCAGACGATGGTGGACCTGCTGCGGCGCCTGATCTCGCCCGACCGCGACGTCATCGGCGTCGCCAGCGTCACGCGCGCTGCATCGCAACTTCTCTCCCACTACCTCGTCGTCAAGCGGCACATCGCAGAGCGAAGCGAGTGGTGGGAACGCGAAGCCGTGCGAGCGGATTCGCCACTAACGCGCATGACCGAGCAGCTCGCAACTAAGGGCTTGATGGACCCGACGTCACAGCAGCCCAATCGTCAGTGGCTGGAGCGGCGCATTCTCACGCTCGTCGCCGAAGTCGTGGACTCCGGGCTAGTCGCCGAGAGTGACGTGGGCGAGGCCGTCGCTGGCTTGTTGATCAGCAACGTGCAGATCGCATTTCACATGCAGGAGTTCGATGTTTGCCTCGGAGTTCTCAACGAGTTGCAGCGCCTCTCCGCTACCGATGTCGCACTCTCGGACAGCACGTTGGCTGAACAACTGACGCAGGTGACGTGGCTGTTGTTCAACCTGCTCGACACCGGCATCGGGTTCAGCGCCAAGCGCGTCGTCAATGCGCAGCCGTGGCGTCACGACATCGATCAGCTTGGATTGGCTTGGCTGGAGCGCGAGGAGGCCGCCAACATCGCCGTCAAGATAGAACGCGAGCGCGCGATCACTGGCAAAGTCTTGACGCCGCACGAGGCACAGATCAATGAAGTCAGTATCAACTTCGCGCCGAAGGAGGCGGAGATTCGTAGTCGCCTGACAGACGAGGCATATATGTGGCTGCACGATCGCCTCAAGCAGGCTGTGGATGGATCGGCGCCGACCGCAGGTGTGGTGGCGAAGCAGGTGGTGCGAGCCTTGCTTCGAGCCGTCTACAGGGAGTTGCCGATCCGCATAGCCAACGACCTGTCACAACTGCTCGCCAAAGCCTTCGATGACACGGAAGATGCCACGTTGAGAGCAGACGTTCGCGAAGACACTGCGCTGTTGGCACGCAACCTTGCGGAGGCCGGTCACTGGAAAGAGTGCTGGAGTGTGGTACATGCAGCAGCGGTGCTCAACATGCTCGAACGACAACGTGAGACCGACCAGCAGAAACAGGTCGAGCTTGCATTCGACCTGCTTTTCACCCTGGCGCACGTCTACGGATGGGCGGAGCTAACAGGCGAGCCACGCCATGTCCGTCGGTTGGTGGTCTATCTACAACGACCCTGGCACGATCTCGATGCGCTCAACACAATGGTTACTAAAGAGGAACACTTCACGACGACGTTCACGCTCCAGTTCGTCACCGGCATCAAGTACCAGCGCTGGTTCCAAACGCTGTTGATCGCCGCGAGCAGCCTGCCGCCACATTACGAATCCGTCGGACCACAGCACATCGCCATCGAACGCGGCAAGCTCCACGCATCATCGGTGTTCGCGAGCTGGAGCATGGGGGAGAATTACGATGAGGTTCTGGTGCATCTCATTGGTGCTGGCGTCGCGTTGCGACAAGCAGAACGCCAACACCTTGTTGCCTCGCTGCACGCGCTTGCCGAGATGCGTGAGGGCGAGAAATGAGACGCCGGCCTCGTAGCATCCGGGGCTTCTATACGATGGATAACTACGCCAGCTTCGCGCTTGACACGCGACCACCGATCGGCAGCTCAATGGCGGACGCGCGGATTCACAACGCGTCGGAGACGTTCTCGTATCTTGTGATTCCCGACATCGATGAGGATTCGCTCATAGTGGAGTGCTCTGACAGCGGTGTCGCAGAGACGGTGCGAGAGACGCTGTTCGATTGGTCGAGCCGACATGACCTGTGGGACCAGCCAAACATGGCGATGGAGCTACGCTCTTGGGTCACGGGGATGCTCACGTTTCGCGACGTTTACATTCATTTCGCGTTGGAGCGTGTCGGAGACGACGAACCGTGGAAACTCATCTTCGTTGGCTGGCTCCCGCCAGAGACGATCGTCGTTCGCGGACAAGATGAGCACAGACGCTACGAGCAGTTCGTGAGCAAACACTGGCCCGAGGGCGGCAGCATCTCTGTGATGGGTGGCCCACGCGAGTTCTTGGAGGTCTTCTCCGCCGACGAAATCGTGCATCTGCGCTGGCCGCTCCACGAGCCTAGCCGCGCACGTGCCCCGGAAGCCGTTGCTCGGCGAGTCGGCCGCTCGCTCGACCGCTACGCGAATCGCCTGCTCGCGGGAGCGCGTGCGGGTGCCGAACCGGAGGAGACGTTTCTGCCCGTCGCTAGAGGTCGCGCTGGCGCATATGCCGGTGCGCTCGACCACGAGAAGGTCCAGGATGCCGTCGTCGGAGATCGCCTATTCCAGCCGCCCGACGAGGATGTCACAGAGTATTTTTACGTCGATCGGCTCGTGCGCTGTCGGATCGCTGCGTGCGAAGTTCGCGACTACGTGCTTGCCCAGGTGAGTGAGCAGTTGCTTGGTAGATGGGCTCAGCGCAACGGCTGGCCTGACGTCGCATTGCGCTTGCGCCGCGAATGTTGGTCGGTACACGACTGGCGAGCGTTGCACGACGAGTACCGAAGCGGCAATGCGAGCGTCGAGGACATGGTGGCTGCGGCTCGTGTCGAGCAAGAGCCGCTGAAACCGCGTCATGCCAGCGTATAGAGGGTATAGGGAACCGAAGGGCAAGCGGACCAGCGCGGCGCTCCGATGCCTGATCGGGCGTCACCGCCCTGCTTGGCCTTCGATGAGCTTGGTGGTGATTTCGGCGAGCAGTTCTTTCGGGGCACCGTTCGCAGCCTCAATGAAGCGCCGGAGACGGCTCTTTTCCTCCTCCGGCGTATCGGTCCCGTCGGCTCGCTCCGCGACCGCACTCAAGAATGCGGTCAGGAAATCCGACGCGCCGCCAGGCGTCGGCCAGCCCGAGCAGTATTGAAGCCCTAGGCGGTAGGGTCGATGAGCTGCGCAGTTCCGGCTCCCGAGAAGAAGCATTTGACGTAGCCAGCCTCGTCAAGTTGTTCGATCGCTATGCGAATGTCCTCGTCGTCTTGAGCAACGCCCATAGCCTCGCAAACTGCGCTACCGGCCGTTTTGCCGTGCTGGTCTATGAGGTCGTACGTGGCGAGCAGGATCGGCCTGGTCTTGTCCCATTGCATGAGTGCTCGATGCTACAGCGCCAAGCCGTTGTAGCCGGTCGGCCAGCGCTCGAAGGCACGCATCCACTCAGTACCTTTGGAGTGGCGTCCATGCCCCCGGTGAGCGTCAGACGACGCGGTAGCCGACGCCCCACACGTTGACGATCCAACGTTCGCCGGCGACGCCCAGCTTGCGGCGCAGGCGGCTCGCATGGCTGTCCACGGTTCGTGTAGTGCCTATCGAGCGGTATCCCCACACTGCTTTCAGGAGCTCGCTCCGGGTGAACACTCGCCGCGGCTCGCTGGCTAGGTGCAGCAGCAGTTGGTACTCCATGCGGCGCAGCTCTAGGCGCTCGCCGTGGAGGCTCGCGGCGTGGGAGGCGGGGTCGATCGTGAGCGGCCCTAGCTGGAGGGCTGTGCGCTGATCGCCCGCGGATCGTCGCAGCAGCGCTCGTACTCGCGCCCGCAACTCCAGGTAGCCCGCGGCGCGTGGCAGGAAGTCGTCGGTGCCGGCCTCGAAGGCTCGCAAGACTTCGAGCTGGTGGCCGCGGGCACTGAGGACGATCACCGGCAGCCGCGGCGGCCACGGCGAATCTGTCTGATCGTGGGGTTCGTCCAGGCCGTGCCCGCGGATGCTTTCGAGAAGGTCGAGGGAGCCCCTTGGTGTGTCGAGCTCTCCGATCACGACGAGTCCTGGCGGGTACGCCCCGGCCGACACGCCAGCGTGGGTCGCGGTGCTGGCGAGCTTCGTGGGATGTCCGTCCGCCATGAGCTGTTCGGCAAGTTCTCGTCCCAGGCTGGCGTCAGACTCGACAACGAGAATCGGTGCGCGTTCGGGGCTGATAACGGGGGTCGTCTCGGAGCGGCTGATCGCGATGCCCTGCGCACTCATGCGGCGATCACCCCCGGCGTGGCGGAGCGCTTCGCCTGGATTAGGGCCGCGCGGTAGGAGGACGGAGAAACCCCGTAGCGGCGCCGGAACGCTCGCGCGAAGTGCGACGCCTGCGAGTAGCCGACCCGCTGCGCCACGTCGCACACCGGGATCGAGGGCAGCGACAGAAGCTCGGCGGCAGCCTCCATGCGCCTGCGGGCGAGGTCATCCTGAAAGGTGACATTGCCGAACTGCGCGTAGGCGCGCTGTAGCTGGCGCGGGGAACTGGCGAGCGCCTTCGCAACGGCCTCCACTGTCAATGCCCTGCGGTAGTAACGCTTGACCGCCAGGCGCGCGAGCAGGTACAGCCGCCGGCGTTCACTGATGGTGGACGGCCGGTGCTTTGTGCCCGGTCGCTTTCGTGCGGCGGGTGGCCTGCCGTCCAGCCCGAAGTGAAGGTGAAGCAGCTGGCGCACGCGCTCGCGCTTGATGCCGAGCCGTTCACCAATTTGTTCGAGGGTCAGTCCCTCGACCGCGCGCAAACGGAACATCGTCAGCTCGCGCTCGCCTTGGACGTGACCGCCGCTGCGAGCGAACGGTGTCAGGCCGTGGCGGTGAAGCTCGCAGATGAGCTCGTGCAGCTCCACCCCGCTACTGAACTCGGGGCGGCGGATCAGCTCGCCGGTGGTGTACGCGGCGAGCTGATCCACTTCATGTATGCCGGCCCTGGCCAGGCTGGGGGAGGCAGCCTGGCTCAAGGCCAGTTCGGTGACGCGCATAGCTGACCCCCGCGCGTCAAAGCGTCATCAGTTCATCGAGGCGCTGCGCGACCTCTGAGGGGATCGCGCGCCCACCGCGACGCTCGATGAGACCGGCTCCCTCCAGCCGGTTCAGCGCGTCGGTGATCGCGAGCCGCTGCTTGCGCTTGCGCGCGCCGTGCGCCTGACAAATCTGTTCCTCGGTGCGCGGGCTTTCGCCGTCGGCGCTGCGCACGAGCAGACCTTCAAGAACCGCTTTGTCGTCGCGGCGCTCGTGGGCGGAGTCCGGGTCGCCGCCCTGGGTGAGCTCGTGGTAGCGCACGGCCGGACGCGATGCTGTCGCGAGGTCGTTCCAGCGGTGGATGAGCTTGGAGGCGCGCAGGCGCCGGAGGCTGTCGCGGACATCGCCGGGGACGCCGATCGCGCGGGCGATCTCATCTTCCGCCCACGGCCGCTGCTGGTCGATGTCGAGCATGAGGTTGAGGACGGCACGGTCAATCAGCGCGTGCGCCTCCAACCCTTCTGGAGTACGGTGTTTGTGCATGGGAGAAGTAGCTCCTGTGTCACGGCGCCGGGGCAGTTAGAGCTGCCGCCGGCGCCAAGTGTTCAGTTGTAGATAAAACGCGGACCCGCCTGGCAGCGAGCCCTTCTGCGCCCCCACCGCACGCCCTTGAGGCGTGCGATCATTGGGCGGCCGAAGGGCTCGCCGGCCGGGACCGACGGGCCGCTGGCTTTCAGTTCATGGCGCGACCGTACATCGGCCCGAGCCGGCCGCGAGCGTGTGACAGCGAGCCGGCACAGAAGGGCACACTCTTGTAACGGTCGCCCGGATTCCAGGCGACCGCAGCGTGCGCGCCGCGCTCGCCGACGGTCGGTGAGGACGTTCTCGTCGGCAGCTTCACCGGGCTTTAGAGGGCGAGTCGCGTCGGTTTGAGCCCCGTCTCCGATGCCGTCGTGCTCGCCGCGATCGAGGGCGCCGAACGCCACCATCAAGGACCCGACAACGATGATGAGGACGACTATGAGACGCGGGCGGCTGCTGAGGGCTACCGCGAATCTCATGAGGTCGAACAGCGAGCGCTAGACGAGGTGCGCTTCGAGGACTACGCGACGTGGGGCAGTAGGGAGACCTCGCCCGCGCGAGGGCCTGTGCGCGAGACCTTCGCCCGCTTGTTCGCGGGCGACTTGGCTGTCGTCGGCGCTGGCTCGTCTCGCGACTTCGTGCTGTCGGGGACGACGAACACGTCTTGGACGCGGAACTCGCGCACGCTGACGGCGCTGCCGCCATCAGCGCTGCGCCGCACTAGTGGCTGGCCCAGCGCTAGCTTGCCGAACTCCATGACCATCGTTAGGACCTCGACGAGTCGGTCTGTCGTGGCGTCAAGCTCCTCGATCTTCACGTCCCGGATCTGATAAGGGCCGTCCTTTCGGTGCGGGGTGATGCGGATCATGCGAGGCGGGAGGGTTTCGAGTGTGCCGTCCACTGACATGCTGTTCCCGACTTCCCAGTCGCCGTGGGCGATGTCGTTGCGCGTTGGGATGATCTCCTCCTCGACCTCCCTTCGTAGCTGGCCTTCGATCTCAGTCTCAGCCGCCGAGAAGTTGGCCGCATCTCGGCAGAGCGCAAAGAAGGCGTGCGACAACGGCGCAGCCATAGCCTCGCCGAGCACGATGTCCACGAGTATCCACTTCTCGTTACGGCCGATGTATTCGGCGATCATCCGTCGTAGTCCGTGCGTCAGTTGCGAGAACGCCGCGATATAGCGGCCGATTGCGCGGTACGCATCGTCGATGTCAGCCTGGTGCTGTTCGTCTTTCGCCATCGCCCGGCGCAGCCTACCCCCGCCGATCAGTCAGCGGGGATCAGTGTCGAGTAGAGACGGAGCATGGCGAAGATCGCGCGCGTTTGCCCGTCTCTACCCCGCTGAGGTGCGGCAAGCTGGCCTTCAACCCCCTGCACGGCGGGCTCCGCGCACGAGCGCGGCGCGGCTATTCGACCACGCGCGGCGATCGACGCGGCGTCCGCCTGAGCCGCAAAGATCAAACCCAATGCCACCGATCATCGTGGAAGCGGCAGAAACGTGGCCTGTGGTCATCGCGGGCCTCATTTCGGGCTTGGGTGCGGCGGTGATCGTGGCGGTCGTGACGCTCAAAGCCGCGAGGAAACAGCGGGAGAACGACGTGAGGCTGGCGCAGCAGCAGCGGGATGCAGACGCGGAGCGGACGGAAAAGCAGCTCGCACACGACCGGGACATGCGGGACCTTCAGTACCTGCGCGAGACGCTGGCTCCGATCGCGGAACACGCCATCGGCTGGGAAGCCTTCACGTCGCTGCACTTCCTGCTGGATCAAGCCGAGAACCGCGAGTTCGACGAGTGGAAAGAGGCTATCCAGCAGCCGCTGGATCAGGTCGGAAAGACGGCGGAGAGGCTCCGGCGAGACCGGCGTGTGTTGGTAGTCCTACTCGGTCCAGAAGCAGAGGTGTCCATGTGGCTCGGCGAACTGGCGGGTGACGGCGACGCGCTGATCCACCTTGCGCGACAACGCGTGGAAGCCAAACAGACGACGCCGGAGATTAGGCTGGCTCTCGATGGCCTCTGGATGAAATACGGGTTCGATCAATCGCGATTTCTTGAACACGCCAACAAGGTCGTGCGCCTGGGTTCGGATTAGATGAGCCTATGCCTTCATCGCCCTTCCTGCCGCTGCCTCGGCCTCATCCTTTAGCTGCTCGCAGCATGCCATGATGCGGAACTCGACCTTGCTATCGGACCGCGTGCGATGGACCGTCGCTTTCCTGTGGTGAACGGGGCACGTCGGTCTACGGATTGCCCGTTCGATCTCCGCATACGTGTCGGCGAGCGCCTCGTCGAACCCTGCACGAAGCATGCTGGTCATATCCGGGTACGACCGTCCGTCTTTGCCCGTGTACTTGATGCTCATACTGCGCTCCTTTCTCGGATCGAACCTACGTTCCCAGTCGATTCGGATGGATACGTCTGGTGGGGTGGTTACGGTTGTTTGCGTGGAGATCCCGGTGTGTTCTGTGGAGGGGCATGGTGGTGGGGTCGTTGTGCGGGCGGGTTGGTATGGCAAGGCGCCGCATCGGCGGCAGCGGTGGTTGTGTCGTCCGGGTAACGGTGAGGTGCCGCACCGTTTCACGCCGGTCCTGACGCGCCAGGGGGAGCCGCGGCCGGTCTGCGTGGAGTGCTCGACGAGGTTGGAGGAGTGGGAGGGCCAGGCGGGCGCGCGGGACTATAGGTTCGCGGCGCGCGAGATCGGCGATGCGCTGGCCGCGGTCGCGAGGGGCACGAGCTATAAGTCGGCGGCCAAGATGGCGCGGCTGGCAGCCGATCGGATGCCCCCGTCGGCGTCTGAGGATCGGGGCTGGCGGTATCGCGATCCGGCCAGGGACGGGCAGCTGGTCGCTAACTGGGTCGATGTGTATAGCGATTTGGTGTGCGCGGATGTGCTGCCTGAGCGCTGGCCCACGATCCTGCTCATCGACTGCCGCGGGTTTCGCGTCACGACCGGCGAGCGAGCGGGTCGCAGCTTCTACGTATTCGCTGCCGTCGGCATCGAGATCGACGAGCACGGCGAGGCACAGCCGAGCGGGCTGTGGCGTCTGGAGCCCTTCGCATGCAAGGACCAGGCGGCGTGGGAAGTGTTCTTCCGGGCGCTAGGTGGGGTCCCCAGAGTGATCGTCAGTGACGCCGATCACGCCCTGGCGTGCGCGGTGCAGGGCGTCTTCGGAGGCGAGCCTCGGCCGCCAGAGCATCGCCTCTGTGAGTGGCATCTGTCTCGCAAGCTGCGCCAGCATCTCCCGGACGAGATCCTCCAGGACGCCGCGCATCCGATCACCAGGGCATTGCCCCTTGCCTTTCACACGCCCGAGGCCTGGGGCAATCTCATGGACGCGATCCAGGCCGAGAACGACAGCGACGACGATTATTCGCTTACGCTCACGCTTCGCTGGCTGGAGACCTACGGCGCGCGTGTCGAGGCGCAGATCGCTACCCGAGGCCCCGAAGGCTCGTATTCCACGGGAGCAGTCGAGGCGGTCCTGCACGAGCTCGATCGCCGGCTACACCATCGCGCCGGTTCGTTTACCAACCGCGCCCGCATGAAAAAGCTCCTCGCGCTCATGACACTCGAGCTCACCGGCCAAGCCGACCCGCGCGTCTGGGCCGACCGCATCCGCGAACGCCTCTACCTAACCGCCGGGCGCCCCACCAACCAACGCCCCCACGACGACCCCAAGCACAGCTACTCCCTGATCTCCTGAACCCCACCCAGCCCAGAACCCGTATATATCCATCCGAATCGACTGGGAACCTACGTTCGTATTCGAGTGTACGCCTGCCCGACGACAGCACCCGGAGCACAGTGCGGAGTCGTCATTTCGCGGCGGTGCGCCGCCCGGACGGGTATCTCTAGTCGGCTGACAGCCGGTGGGTGGCTAGATCAGCCCAACGGGATACTGCAAGAGGTGCGGGCGCGCCCGGAGCGCTTGCGCGATCCAGCCGCCGATGGTGCCGCCTCCGATCGCGCCCTCGGTCGTGCTCGCGTCGTACTCGTCACGCAGCGCCTGGGCCACGGCGAGGTCGTCCCTCAGTTCCCCTTCGGAGAACGTGTTGATGAGCGGCCACGGCCCACAGCCGGGAACCTCTTGTGGGTACTTTCTGAGCAAGTAGAGGTAGCGCTGATCGGCCATCTTCGCTCCGAGTATACGAACCGGCTCAGGTCCCACCGTCGTCGCCGAGCACGCGCCGCTCCGTCTCTGCCTGCGACTCATCCGTATGCCTCAAGAGGTCCGATAGCGGCGGCTTCGAGCGGACCTTCTCGCCGTCGATCTCCGCGACTACCCCGGTCGCGGAGACGTGGGCGCGCTCTGCGCCTCCATGCTTGACGGTCATCTCCCCGCTCTCGTCCACGCGCACATGCACGCCTTTGATGACCGCTTTGCGGAAGGCATCGACCAAGTTCTCGATCAGGGCATCTACATCGTTCAGATCGGTGGGCATCGGCGCAGCATAGCGCCGTGCTCTGCGCCATCTCGCAGGAAGGCTGGAGCCCGAATTGTTCGTTGAGCGCGTGTGGCTATCCGCCGGCCCATCCCTCCGGCGGTGCGCCGGGCTTCCACGCCTTCGTGACGCCGCCGCCCTCTTGGCGGAGCGCTTGGGCGTAGTCGGTGAGCTGCGTGTGGAAGGCAAGCTCCTCGCGCGGGTCAACGCCGCCGTCGTCGAGCTCTGAGCGCCACACGGCGAGCGCGCACAGCGTCTCGACGTGGGCCTCCTCGTTCCACCACTCGTCTTTGAGGTAGGCGAGGATTCGGGGGTAGCGGCCGTGCAGCGCGACGATCTGGCCCCACATCTCTGCGCGCCAGCCGGTGTCGCCGCCGTAGGGCTCAAGCCAGCGCGCGCGCTCGCCTGCTTTGCCGCCAACGATGACGGGTGCCTGCCTGAGCGGGCGGACCTTGCCCTCCTTGGCGGCGTGGGCTACGCCGTTGCGGATCAGCTGCGCGGCGAGCCTGGAGTGTGGTTCGCCGGCGGCGCCGGCGAGCTCTTGGAGCTGGGTTGCTATGGGGTCGGGTAGGACGACCTGGACCTTGAGGCTCATCGTGTTCTCTCCTGTGTCGGTTGCGGTTGGACGATGCGGTGGATGGCGCGGACGATCCCCGGCAGTCGGCTTCGACTCGGGGCGATCGTTCGCTGGAAGCTCGGCCCGTACTCGGGGTCGGGCAGCTCGGGGTAGGCCAGGGACGGTGTTTGCGCGTGGCTGCGGCTCATGTTCTGAGCGAGCCGTTTGATCCGGTCGGTGTCGTGGCCTTCGACGCCGAGGTCGTCGCGGGAGACATACCAATCGGTGCCCTGGCGGGCGCGTGATGCCTCGACGTAGGCGGGCTCCTTGCTCGTCTGCCAGCCGCCGGTCACGACGAGCGTGCGGGTCACGGTCGCGCCCTGCGCGCGGTGGATGTGTTGCGCGTACCCGAGCCGCAGCCGCGCGAGGTCATCGCCGACGAGTGTTCGCCACTGGCCGGTCACGTCGAATTGCACGAGCACTTCCCCGGCGTCGTTGATGTCGAGCACTTCGCCGCGGGCGCCGTTCTCGATCCGCTCGACGCCGGGCTCGTGGTGCTGGTCGATCATCGCTATGCGGTCGCCCGCGCGGACGCCGTAGTGGACGCCCGGCACCGGGACCTCAAGCTCGCCGAGTTCGCCGCGCTCTGCGCGGTGGTGCTGCGCGCGAGCGTTCAGGCGGTGAATCTCCTTGTTGGAGGCGTCGGAGATCAGCGCGACCTCGTTGATCGCGTGCGTCTTGGTCAGCGCCGCCCAGTTCTGGACGGCCTGCTCGACTGCCTCATCGCGGGTGTCCTCCATGTGCAGGCGACCGGCGGCGTAGTAGTGCGCCATCGCACGGTCCGAGCGCCCCGCGCGCAGGTCCGCCCACGCCCGCTGTTCGGCCGGGTCGAGCGTGCGCCGCACGTTCGACAACTCAGCGCTCGGCGCGATCTGCGCGAGCCGATCGAACATGCCGCCCGCGCCGATCGAGGGCAGCTGCGCGGCATCGCCGATCGCGACGAGCTTGGAGCCCGTGTCCGCCACGACCTCCGTGAGCCGGTCGAGGCGGTCGGTGTCGGCCATCCCTGCCTCATCGAAGTAGATCGTCGTGCCCTCGCCCACCTGCAACTGCCCGCGCTCCACGCGGGCAACGAGCGCGTCGAGCGTGAGCGTCTGACCGGCGAGCGCCGGGGAGTCCTGGCCGAGCCGCTGCGCGGTCGAGCCGGACACGGCGATCCCGAACGTGCGTTGGCCGGTCATCTGCTCGGCACGGGCCGCCGCGTCGATCACCACGCCCTTGCCGGTGCCGGCGGGTCCGACGAGAATCGCGCTGCGCTCCGGGCCGGTGATGACCTGGAGCGCGTTGGCCTGCTCGTCTGAGAGACGGCCGCTGATCCGCTCCGCGACCTGATCGCCCGCGGCCGAGCGCGCGTGCTCGCCCACGTCGCGCCCGGCATCGCCGGCGAGCTCGCCGAAGCGCCGCTCGATCGCCTGCTCGCGGGCGCGGACCGCGAGCGTCGTCATCAGGCCGCCCTCCAGTGGCAGGATGCGCCGCTCCGCGATCATGCCCTTGGACAGCACAAGCGCCTCCCTGGGCGCCAGCTCGCCGACGGATTGCTCAAGCAGGACAGCGCGCAGCTCGCCCGGCTCGAACGTCGCCGCGCGCTCGGTCAGGCGCTCCTCGACACGATCCTCAAGGGCGCGCTCCGGCGCGGCGCTCGTCTCGTGCGTGCCCGGCTGCTCCTGACCGGCGGTGTAGTCGAAGCGCGAGGCGGTCTCGTTCCAGACCCGTTGCAGGTCGCCTCGGGTGACGAGCACCTTGGCCTTGCGGTTCTCCAGCTTGAGCGCGCGCAGCTCGCCGCGCTCGGGTGCCCGTCCGTACTTCGCGCGGAAGCGCTCGGCGGCGCGGGCTACCTCACGGCTGCGCGCCGAGAAGGCGTCGAGCAGTCCGCGTGGGACGCCCTGAATCTCGAAGTAGCGGCCCTGCTTGCCGATGCCGCGCTCGATCGCGTAGCCGCGCTGCGCGAGCTCGTGAGCGAGCGCCGAGCGGTAGTACGCGCCGAGCTCTCTGGCAGAGCGGAAGATCGGCCGGGAGGCGACGGCGACGATCCGACCGTCATCGCGCACGGCGCTCGTGATGACCACATGGCTGTGCAGCTGCGGGTCGGGCGCGTCGCCCTCCATCACGCCGCGCGCGGTCGTGTGCCGGTACTCGGCGGCGATCAGCTCGGCGGCGTGCTCCTCGAAGACTTGGTTGTGGCGACTACGACGCACGGTGGGCACCGTCTCGGTCAGGTGCGCCATCGCGTCCTTGACGGCCGCGGCGTGCGCGGCCTCCATGTCGCGCCGCTGCGCCTCGTCGCCGAGCGCCCACACCGCCGAGACGGACTTCGGGGCGCTGAACGTCAGGTCGATCCCGCCGCCCCGGCCGCCACCGGCGCCTTCCGCTCGCAGCCACTCGCCGGTGCGTGGGTGGCGTCCCTCCATGAGCGCGATGAACTCGCGGCCCTCGACGGTCTCGCCCTCGATGCCGAGCCGCGCGAGCGTGTCGGGCGAGGCGAGCCACCGGCCGGGGGCCTGCGTGGGCTCACCCTCCGGGCTGAGGTAGTAGTCGCCGCGCTCTGGTCGGATCGTCTTGCTCTCCAGGTAGCGCGCGTACCCGCCGCCCTTGGCGGCGCCGATGCTGGCTGCGGTCATCACACCCCCTAAGACCACGACCACGCCGAGGCGGCCAACGAATTGCACAGCGCCCGCTAAGCCCCCGCTGGGGCCTGCATCTAGTCTGTTCGTGAGTGCGAAGCTGCTCGACGCCGGATGGTGGGCGTCGAGCAAAGCGCTCAAGGTGGTGTCGCTCTCAGCTTGCTGAGAGCCGTGCCTGGGCTGTTTGCTTTGGCGTCCGGCTGGCCGGTTTAGGTCCGGGCCGGCGGTGGGCTGACTCTTAGTCTGTTTGTCGGCGGAGTGTCTGACCTAGGCCGTTGTGTCGCCCACCGCCGTCCGGGATCACCGGCGTGACTTGATAGGAGCGTGGCAACCGCCCCCACTCAGAACTGTCCGCCGGAGGTCCGATCAAACGAACCCCGGTTGAAAGGACACGCTGAATGATCGTGATCGGAGCGGATACCCACAAGAGCACCCACGCTCTCGCGGCCGTCGACGCGGGCACGGGCGAGGTTCGCGGCGAACGAGAGATCACCGCGGATGACGAAGGGCACCGCAAGGCCCTGATCTGGGCGCATGAGATCGACCCTGATGTGGTCTGGGCGCTGGAGGACTGCCGGCACGTCTCCCATCACCTCGAGCGGGCACTCGTGAGAAGCGGCGAGCGAGTGTTGCGAGTCGCGCCGCGGCTGATGGGGCAGACCCGGCGAGGCGAGCGCGAGGCCGGCAAGTCCGACCAGATCGACGCCAGAGCAGTCTCACGAGCGGTCCTGCGGGAGGGCGTGGAGAAGTTCCCCGGCGCACACCTCGATGAGCGCGCGATGGAGATCCGGCTGCTGTGCGATCACCGCGAAGACCAGGTCGCGGAGATCAACCGGCTCACCAACCGGCTGCGGTGGAACCTCGTGATCCTCGACCCCGCTTTGGAGGCGAGCATCCCGCCGCGCAAGATGGACTTCGCCGGCCAGCTCGACAGGGTCGCGCGGCGGCTGCGCGGCATGGAGCCCTCTGCGCGGGTGCGGATCTCGAAAGAGCAAGTGCGGAAGATCCGCGAGCTCTCACGCCAGGCCCGCGAGCTCAAGCGCGAGCTGGACATCCTCATCGCCGCCTATCGGCCGGAGTTGCTCGCCGAGCTCGGCTGCAGCACGATCACCGCCGCGATCCTGATCGGGCAGACCGCGGGCGCCGAGCGGTTCCCGACCGACGCGCACTTCGCGAGGATGGCGGGCGTCGCTCCGATCCCCGCATCCTCTGGCAAACAAGAACGCCACCGGCTGCACCGCGGCGGCAACCGACGCCTTAACCGCGCGCTGCACGTCATCGCGATCACGCGCGGACGCTGGGACCCCGCCACCAAGGCATACCTCCAACGCAAGGAAGCCGAGGGCAAGACACGACTGGAGGCCCTCCGGTGCCTCAAGCGCCAGCTCGCACGCCACTTCCATCGGCTGCTGCTCAAACCACCAGCAACTGCCACGCCACGCACGGCTATCACGGCCTGTTCCGCGATCGCCGTGCCGTGCCCGACGTAGTTCAGGCAAGCCTGTGAGCCGGCTATTGGCCGACGCTGACCTCGATTGCCTTGACGATGAGCATGACGACGGCGAGCACGAGGTAGCCGCGCAGCGCGTACATGCCGACGATGCGGGTGCGCGACCACACGGGCCGCTCAAGCAGCTCCAGCTGGGGCATCGTCCAGTCCTCGCGTGGGACGCTCTCGGTCTGCGCCGCGCCATTGCCGCGCCGCTGTCCCGTGCGGGTGTAGATGCCGGCGGCAGCGAGGGCAAGGGCGAGGGCGGCGAACAGGGCCTCGGCGAGCAGCGTCACGTCCACCTGCGGGAACAGGGTGGTCGCGGTGAGGATCGCCGAGAGCACGATGAGCACGCCGACGATCAGCGCGGCGAGGGCGTTCAGCCAACCGGGGTTCGTCCACGGGCCGAGGACCGCCTTGTCGTTGCAGAGCAGGACGAGGAACACGGTCGCGCTCGGGAGTAGTACCCCGGCGAGGGCCTGTACGGCGGTCGTCATCGTGCCGAGCGGGGCGCCGGGGATTAGCACGATCGCGGCGGCGAGCGCGACGAGGCCGGCGAAGCTGCCGTGGAAGGCGCGTGCCTCGCGTGCGCTGTGGTGCAGCGAGTGACGGCGACCGAACACGTCTCCGAAGGCGTAGGAGCTCGCGAGTGTGACGGCGGCGGCGCCGATGATCGAGGCGTTCAGCAGCGCGAGCGCGAACATATCGCCGGCCGCAGGGCCGAGATGCCGGGCGAGACCGGTGGCGACAGCCCCAGCGTCGGTGAACTGTCCGTGCAGCGGCGACCCCGAGAACGCGAACGCACATGCGATCAGCAGCGCACCTGCCCCGAGGATCACGACGAAAGAGCCGATGATCGTGTCGGCGCGCTCGTAGTTGATCCACTTCGGCGTGATGCGCTTGTCGATCACGTTTGACTGCTGAAAGAACAACTGCCACGGAGCGACGGTCGTCCCGACGATGGCGATTATGAGCAGCATCGAGGTCGAGCCAAGCCCGCCCTGCACGCCGGGTATGAGCGTGTGGTCGATGATCGGTCCGGCGTGCGGGTGGCTCGCTATTACGAGCGGGATCGCGACGAAGTTCGTCGCGACGAACAGGTACATGAAGCGCTCCCAGCGGCGGAAGCTCCCCGTCGCGGTCATCGCCACCAGCGCCACGGCGGCGATCGGGACCGAGAGGTACTTGCTGACGCCGAGGTAGCCGAGGGCGAGGCTGACGCCGATGAACTCGGTCACGATCGTCAGGAAGTTCAGGATGAACAGGTCGCCGACCGAGAACGCGCCCCAGAACTTCCCAAACCGCTCGATGATCAGCCGCGCGTGCCCCACCCCTGTGACGGCGCCGAGACGCACGACCATCTCCTGATTGACGATCAGCACAGGGATCAGCAGCAGCAGCGCCCACAGCAAAGTGAGGCCGTAGTTCTGCCCTGCCTGCGCGTAGGTAGCGACACCCCCGGCGTCGTTGTCGCCGACCATAACGATCAGACCCGGTCCCATGATCGCCAGCAGCGCGAGCAGCCGGCGGCGGCGTCCGCGTGGCGGAGCGTGGTGGCTTCGGATAGTGCCAAGCGCGCCGTGAATATCGCCGACGTGCGCGGTGTCGAGGACCGTCCGGCGACCTGTGTTGGTGGTGGGGCGTGTGTTGTTCATCGTGACCTCCAAGGTTCACGTCAGAGTGAATGCGGGTGGGCGACGCGTCGCACCCACCGGGAGGTCACAGTCCTTGCGTCAGGACGTGCCGTCGAGGGTGCGAGCGCCGGATCTATGACTCGGGCCTGCGTCTGGATCAGGCATCGCTTCCTCGCTCGGTTTTGGGTTCATCTGGCAGTAAGACGGCAGCAGCAACGAGAACATCGGCGCAGCACGACGCGACCGTGCGCGTTCTGCCCGGCCGATGCGGTTCGCTTGGCGAACACCAAAGCGCGACAGCGGCTGGTGTCGAATGTTGTCCTTCGCTGGGGTGCGCCGGCCGCGTACGGCCGCGCGCGATGTGGTGGGCGTCACTACGCCACCTCCTTCACGGGCTGGTACTCCGGCCACCCGCGAGGTCAACGCTCGTGACTACACGAGAACGCTGCCGCAGGCGAACGCGGAGACGCAGCTACTTCGAGGTTCAGTGTCCATTGATCTCTCTTGATCTCCTTCGCGCCCAAGACGAGCGCATTCGCCTTACACGACCAAAGGTAGCACCCACAGACTCCATCCGGGGCGACGACAGGAATCTCGCAAAGTCCGCTAAAGATTTGACATAGGAGCAACGGCTTGGTGCTGTGCGCCGGGCGCGGCGAAGCCGAAGGCGAAGCAGCGCAGGCCGGAGGGGTGCGAAGGCCGCCGCGAAGCGGTCGGCCGTGCTGGCTGCGGCGAAGCCAGCAGTCCAGTGAGCAGCCCGTAGGCCGTAGGCGTGCAGTGCCGGGGTCGATCAGAGAGCCGACCGCAGGGAGGCTCGGTTACAGCGGGCGCAGCCCGCGCTATCTGAGGCCGTTGTCGGACCGCGCCGTCGGCGGTCGCCGGCGCGTGGGGATGGCGTCACGGCCGGCAGGCCGCGGAGTGCGGGCGCGAGCCCGCGCGAGGGCCAGCCGCCGAGCGGTGCCGGTGAGCGTCAGCGAGCGGCGAGCCGGTCTACGGCCGCCGGCCCTTTGGGGTCGGCGAGGCGAGCGGGGCGGCGCCCATCTTCATCGCCGCGGCGGTTTCGCCCGTCGGCGGCGGCGCCTCTCCTTGGCTGCCTGCTCCACCGCCTCGACCAGCGCGCGGAGCGCTGCTGGCGCATCGGCGCCTTGGGCGGCGAGCGGCACGGCGATCTTGTCGGCCATGACCTGTGCCGTCACGATGCCGTCCTCGATCGACAGCTCCAGGCGTGCCGGGGTGAGGCCCGGCAGTTCGGCCAGCAGTTTGACGAGGACGCGCAGGTCGGCATCGGTCGTTGGACGCTCAGCCGGCGCACTCATTTGCTCGTCTCGTAGCTGAGCGCGTGGCACTCGCTTGGAAGCTGCTCGCCGATCCGTCCGGCGTCAGGCGCCGCGACGGGCGGGCGGGCGCCGTCGGAGCGGTTGTCCAGCAGGCACACCGGGACGGGCATCGTGGCGCAGCATAGTTGCCGATGGCTGGCGTGAGCGCGCATCAGCCGAGTTCGATTTCGTGGGGACTGGCGCCAAGGCCCTCGCGGACGATGAGCGCGAGAGTCTTGGTGTGAATCCAAGGCGTCGGCTCGGTCTCTCCTCCCTCGGGCTTCAAGCCGATCCGGCGCGCGAGCCAGCTCGTCTCTCCGCTGACGTTCCCGCGGCCGTCGCGCTTGATGCGACCGCAGCGCAGCGCGATCTCGCTGTAGCTGATCTCACCACGCGCGACCTTGCGTTGGACGGCTTCGCGCAGGCCGCGGTTCAGCAGCGTCGAGCTCTCGTCCAGGCGGTCAAGCTCGGCGCGCAGTCCGCAGACCGAAGGGCGGTCCTCCCCACCGGGAGCGGCGAGGGCGTTGATGGTGAGGCTGCGCGCCGGCTCGTAGTCCTCAAGGGCGCCGACGACCTCGCGTAGAGTGAGGACGGCGAAGTCCTCCTCGTTGTCGTGGTGGCGAGTGCGCGTCCAGCGCAGCGCGCGGCACCGCTCGCCGTCGGAGACCGCCCGGATGAGGTAGGAGTCGCCGTTGGCGTCCAGAAGCGGCGCGTCCGACGATGGTTGCGCTGCCGTAGGAGCCAGCGGCGACAGGATCGGCGGGTGCAGCTCCAGGTCTTGCAAGGTGACTCGTCGGCAGCGACCGCGCGTCTCGTCGGCGAGGTACATCTCGCAGAGGACGTGTGCGTTCTCGGGCGGCTCGTCGGAGGCCAGGTGCGCGATCAGGCGCGAGTCGGCGTGCGTCCATGCGAGTCGGTCTATGACGAGCGTGCTCCCGCCCGCGCCGCGCACGGTGACGAGCTCGCGTGCCTCGCCGCTCTCGGGATCGGCGTAGCGGCCAAGGCGAGCGCGATGCCGCTCGATGGGTTGGCTGACCTCGGGCTCGGGTGCCGTGAGGGTGTTCATCACTCTCCTTTGGGGGCGCCGGCCCGCTGGGATGCGGGCCGTGGTCCGATCCCGATGCACGCGCAGCGTGCGATGATCGGGAGGACACGGCCGCGCTCGCTAGTCGCTTTCCTCGTCGGGCGCGCTGTGGCCTTCGGGGGCGAGGCGGTAGCCGATGCTCCGCACGTTGGGGATCAGTCCCTCCGCTCCCGCGCGTGCGAGGGCACGCCGCAAACGGGAGGCGTGCGAGTGCAGCGTGCGCGTGGCGCCGGTGGATGGATAGCCCCACACGTCGCGCATCAGCTCGTCTTGGGTGTAGACCCGGTGCGGGTGGCGGGCCAAGTGGGCGAGCAGTGCGTATTCCATCCGGCGCAGCGGCACCGCGACCGAGCCGACGCTTGCACGGCACGCCTGGGTGTCGATTTCCAGCACGCCGAACCGGATCAAGTCGGTGCGGTCGATCCGGCCCCGGCGTAGAAGTGCGCCGACGCGAGCCAACAGCTCTGGGTACTCCCAGGGGGTTCGCAGTACGTCATCGGCGCCGGCGCTGAAAGCGCGAAGCGTCTCCGCCACGTCCCCGCTCGTCGTCACCCAAAGGACACGAACGTCGGGATTGACGTGTGGGCCGAGCTCGTCCGCTCGCAGCGAGCGCAGGGCTGCGAGGCTCGCAGCCCGGTCTCGCGTGGGACCGAAGATGATGAGGTCGGTGTCGTCTTCCGCGAAGCGGGTCTTGACGACGCCCGTGTCCTCGGCGCGGTGCAGCAGAAAGCCGTCGAGAGTCAGCTCCTCGGCGAGCGCATCGTTTCGTCGCCCCTCACCGATGACCAGCAGCGTCGCAGCCCTGGCGTTCATCACGAGCCTCCAATCAGCAGTGACCCCGCCCGGTGCGGGGCCGTGTAGCCCGGCTCCCGCACGCCCGGAGGGCGTGCCACGATGGAGAGGGCGTCGGCCCCGGCCGGTCCACCTGCGGCGGATCGGTCGAGGCTCGCCGGGCCGAGAGCGCTAGGCATCTGCGCCCAACTGCTCAAGCTCGCGCCTGACGACGCTGCTCGCCATCGGGATCGCATCCAACCTGTGCGCCTGCTCGATGTAGTCGGCGACCAGCGACTTCAGCGCCGAGTAGCCGTCCTGCTCCAGCTCGCGCTCCACGAGATAGGAGCGACCCTCGCCTGCGGCGGGTCGGTCGGTGATCCGCACGCCGCCGTTGATGCGCTGCCCGTAGAGCACGCGCTCGCCGCTGCTCACGCCGTAGCGCGCGAGCTCCGTGCGCTCGCCGGTCCGTCGAGGCTCGCTGCCGTCATCGAAACGCAGGCACTCGCAATAGGCGATGTCGCCATCGCGTCCGTCATCGAACGCGCCGATCAGGTCCGCTCGATGCTCGACGGCCAGGCAGCGTGTGTCTCCTGAGCTGCTGTGCTTGCTCAGGCGGTGCCCGCAGACGCAGAGGGGATCATCGACTGGCGCCTCGCTCCAGGTAGCGGTTGACCCGTAGCCGGATACCTCGTGGTCCGCTACCGCCGTCGCGTAGACAAGGCTGCGCTCGTCGGTCTCCACCATCTCCGAAGGAGTGGTGCAGCCTGAGTCCTTGAGCTCAACCAGGCGCTCGATTTCACGGCTTGCCTGCCAGCGCGTCTTGGGGTAGGTGAAACTCGTGCCGGTCTGCTCGGCAAGAGCTTTCAGAAAGCGAAGCTGTCGATCGGTAGGACGGTTTTTGGTGGTCGATAGGCTCATTTTGTTCTCCTGTTGGTCGGGGTTGAGCACGCCCCGGCCAGAGCGGGCCGGCGAGGCGAGTCAAGCCCTGTCCCGTCAGGGATCGCCGCAGGCGACGCGCAGCGCAGGGCTTTACGCGCCGGAAAGCCGGTTTGCTGGCCTTAAGGGGTGCGCTCGATCCCGGCCGGACTGGAAGGGAGCCGTTGACATCGACCTGCCGTCTCTTCTTGCTTACCTGCTGATCCCCGCCGCACGCGAGATCGTGCGCGCGTCCAAGACATCTTGTGACAATTCCTCCGCGTCGGTGAGGTCGTCCTGGAGAAAGTAACCATGAGCTCTGAATGATTCACGGCAATTCTCGCAGCGCGAGGGCATTTGGTCGCGTTGAATGGGTTGTACGTGCCCGCAACGCATACAAACGAGGTTCGTGTGAACACACATTTTTGAGACTCGGCCTTTCGTGTCGTAGCAGCCGCTCGTTTGCGGGCGCCGGTGGCAGCCCATCCCGCACCCCGCAGGGGTGCGATCCTGATGGCTGCCGGCGCCACGCAACTCCGCCCGTGAGTACCGTGAAAGCTCGTCAGTCGAGATCGAGCTGAGCGAGGAGACGGTCGCGCCAGCGTACGGCATACCGCACGCAACTGGAGCAACGCTGGTGCTTGCACGACGGGAGTGGCGGGTCGTAGCGGGCCTGTAGGGACCAGGCGGTCGAGTCGGCCGAGGCCAGTACCTCCGCGCATCCGGCCAGGCCGCGCGTCTTCACGCCGAAGGCGTGCAGCGCGAAGCCCCTCATCGCGAGCGCTCACAGGATGTCCTCAACCTGCCGGCTGCCTTGGCGTGAGCAGATTGAGCCGACGCCGACTCGGGTCTCGCGGGCGAGGTCGATACCTTCGGCGGCGTAAAGGGCGGCGCAGCGCTCGTAGTCCGTCAGGCGCCAGCCTTGGAGGACAGGCACAAAGGGAAGGTCGGGGGCGCGCTGGCGGAGCTCAACGAAGTTGGCGACAGTGCGAAGCTGATGCTCTTTGACCGTGAGACCCGTGCGCGCGAGCGTGGTGGGCTCACACATCCAATCCATCGCGAAGGCGAAATCAAGCCGACCGATCTCCTGCGCATAACGCCGGGTCGCTTCGATGTACTGATCGACGCTCGTCAGCCAGCGGCCGTGAAGTTGAAGTTCGGAGTAGCCACCGGAGTCGAGCGCCCAGCCGGCCGCCGCGCGCGGCAGTGTCGCGCAACGCACCAGGCGCCGGTGCGAGATAAAGAGAGGTCCGATCCCGAGCCGCAGCCAGGCCGTTTCGTGCGTTCCGAGGTAAAACCTCATCGGCCGATGCCCGAGCGATCCCGCTCATGCCGCGAGCGCGAGCCAGCGCTGCCGCTCCAACTCGCTCGCGTTCGCCAACCGCACCAACACATCGCCGTGGCAGGGCCGCGGCGCACACCAACAGCCGAGCACCAACCCGCGCAGCTCATCGAGCGAGGCCATCAGCGCATCGTTTTCGCGCAGCCAACGTTCGTACAGCGCAATGCACTCGCCGCGTGCGCCGTGCTTGCCAACCACGAACGGGTTGCCCCACTTCGAGGGGCGCCCGATGTAAACGTGGTGGCGGTCGCGCTTGCAATGCACCGCACGCGGCGCTCCGAGCTTCACCTGCGCTGGGATGAGCAGAGCGCTGTTTCGCCTTGAGTACCTATTCACCGCTTCTCCTTTTGGGTCGTGGTTGAGCACGCCCCGGCCTGAGCGGGCCGGCGAGGCGGGTCAAGCCCTGTCCCGGCAGGGATCGCCATAGGCGACGCGCAGCGCAGGGCTTTACGCGCCGGAAAGCCGGTTTGCTGGCCTTAAGGGGTGAGCTCGGCCGCGGCCCCGAGAAGCGGCAGTGGACTCGCTAGGCCCAGCGGTCTGCTCGTCAGTTTCGCAAGCTGAAGTGAAGCTCCCGCCAATTGCGAATGTGACACAGGCATCCGTTGGCTGCGCGAAACCGTGAGCCGCCCTCGTAGGTGAATGTGCGGTGTATCTCGGCGTTGGTGAACGTGAGCGGATCGGCGAACACGACGCTTTGCCCCTTGCGTGGAAGTGGCTTTGCCAGGCGGGCGCGGCAGCGTTCGCGCCACTCGCGCGCGTGGTCGTTGCTAGGTGTGCTGAGCAGGTCGAGGATGCGCGCGGGGCAGCCGTCCTCGACTGGCCCCATGTCCTCGCTGACAGGCTTGGTGTAGAGGAGGCCCTTCTCGCGCTCGGTGAGCAGTACGAGGCCGAATATCTCATCGCCCGTGTGTGCTCGCACGGCTGCGTAGACGACCTTGCCGTAGCGCACGGCGTCGATGACTCGCGCGGCGAAGTCCGAGCCAAGGTCGAACTCGATCGCGGCGCGCGCGGTGAACGGACCTTCAAGTTGTCCAGCGGTCCAGCCCATGATTCCTCCCGTCGGGTTCGGCGACCCGCCCCGGCGGCGGGCCTTTGCCGCTCCCCTGCACGCCTCGGGCGTGCGACCATCGGGGAGGCAAGGCACCGCCGCCGGTCACGGTCACTTGCTATGCCGCGGCCGGAACCTGCTCATCCTCGGGCTGGCCGCTGTCCTGCGAGTCCGCCTCGGAGGCGCGCTGCTCCTGAGCGTCACGCAGCCTGCCGGTCTCGGGGTGGAACTCGCCCCACACGAGGTCGGCGTCGGCGATTGCTCGATCGAGCTCGTCGCCGTCCAGCTGGTCGAGCCGGTCGCTTACTCCATCGAGGCGGGCGAGGGCCTGTGCGATCTCGCCCTCCCGGCGCGCGTTCTCCTCGTCCGTGGCGATCCGCTCGGTGAGGATGTCATCGAGCGCCGGTAGCTGGCCCTCCTTGATGCGCTCCCTGACGATCGCGTTCAGGTCGCGCTCGGCGGCTGCGGCCAGCGGTCCGCTGAAGCGCAGGTTGTAGTAGCTGCGCCGGGACATGGCGATGGCCTCCTCATCGACCAGCGAGCCGAGCGCGATCAACGTCAGCGCCCGGCCGGCGATGTCACCGGCCGAGCGGGCGTCCGCCAGGTAGCGGCTCGCCCGCTCGTGCGCCTCCTGCGTCTCCAGGTAGACGGTCTTCGTGGCGCCGTTGCCCTGCGCGGCCTGGTTGATCCAGCCAGGCAACGCGAGCCGAGCGCCGCGTGCCGCGATCCCCCGCAGCTCGCCGCTGAGGTTCACCGAGGCGAGGATGCGCAGCACCCGCTCATCGACCTTGATCCGCGGCAGGTGCTTGAACACGAGCAGTCCGACCGCTTCGTTGAAGCGAGTCGCCTTCTCGCGCTGCTCCTGCTGTTCCCTGCGCTGGGCCTTCGCCTCCCCCTGGATGCGTGCCTCGCGCTCCTCGGCGCTCTCCGTCTTGGTGCTCGCGCCGTCGGAGTCGCCCTCGGGAGCGCCGGACGGCGGTTGCGTCGCGCTGCGCGTCTGCTCCGCCTCGCGCTCGGCCTTGATCCTCGCGCGCACCGCCTTGAGGCTCTGTGCGATGTAGTCCTCGGCGAGCGCGTCGCCGACATCCTGGCCGACGATCAGCTGCGACCAGCGTCCGATCTCGTGAACCGCCTTGAGCCGGCGCGCGTGCTCGACCAATTCGGGTGTGAAGGACACAGATTCGAGCTTCCGGCCGGTTGCCTTCTCGTAGGCGATCAGGTTCTTCGCGGCCTTCTCGCCGAGAGTGAACATCCCGACCGGATAGCGGTGGTTGGACTGGAACAGCCCCGCCGGCAGCGGGTCGGTGTGCAGCACGCCAATCGAGAGCGCATCGTCGGCGAGCTCGCTCCAGGTGGGAGCTTCGTCACCATCCTCGGCGTTGAGGATCGCTGCGACGGCGTTGCGCGCAAGCTCCTCATGGATTGCGCTGAGCTCCCCGAGCGCCTTGACGGCCAGCAGCGGGATCGCCTCCGTGGCGACGAGCCTGCTCAGAGCGTCCGGCAGCGCGAGGATCGCCAGGTGATCCCTGATCCGCCGTTCGCGGGAGCTGCGCTTGGCCTTGCCGCCCAAGCGCTCGGCGACGCCGCGAACGTTCAATCCACAGTCGAGCATCGCCTTGTAGCCCTGCGCCCGCTGGAGCGGGTTCAGGTCGCTGCGGACCTCGTTCTCGATCATCGCGTCCGTCAGCAGCTCCAACCGCTCGGCCTCGTCGCCCGAGCCGGCCGGCAGCACGTTCGCGGGGATCTCGGTCAGCGCCGCCTTCGTGGCTGCGCGGTAGCGCCGCTCACCGGCGATGAGCAGGTAGTCCTCGCCGCCGGTCGAGCGAACGAGCACCGGCTGAAGGCAGCCGCGCTCGCGCATCGTCTCTGCCATCGCGTCGAGCTCGGCGTCGATGATCTCGCCGCGCGGGTTGAAACCCTCCTGGACGGTGATCTGCGACAGCGGAATGTGACGCAGCTCGGCGCGGCCGTGCGCGCCGTTGGTGTTCTGAGTGGTGCTCTGGGCGGCCATAAGGCCCTCCTTTTTCACGCAGGGCTCCCCCCAGCGGGGAGCCGTCCCCGACCACCCCGCACGCGCAGCGTGCGAAAATCGGAAGGGGCCGGCTCGCGCTGCGCCAGTCGGTCGCAGCGCTATCTCGATCGGGCCGGCGCGGCTGTCAGTGCTCGGCGCGCTCTAGCTGCTCAAAGGCGTCGTCGGGCACGTCGATCACCGTGTCGTAGCCCAGCGCCTTGAGATGTTCGAGAACGACCCCGACGTGCTCGTAGACGCACTCCCTAACCCTGTCGTTGGGGTTGAGGTTCTTGTGCTCGTGGTCGTCGGTCCGCATGACGGGATGGTGGCCGGGAGGCCCGAGCGTGAGATGCGCCACATGGGTCGGCACGCCTTTATGCCCGGTGAAAGTGGACGTGAGCTCGAACGCGAGCTCCGGTTCGGGCAGCGTCGTCGCGATCACGAGCGCGCGCGGGCCGCCCCATGCACAGACGGTCTCGCTCTGGACACGTCGGCCATCGAGCTTGACTTCGAGCGCGATTGTGCTTTGAGTGCTCACCGGCCGCTACGGTATCGCGAGGTCCACGAGGACCTTTCTTCGGCGAGACGCGGCGCCGGACCGCGCCGGAGCGGGCGCGGCTAAACTCGGGAGTCCTTCGCGCCGGAGTAGCTCAGTTGGTTAGAGCAGTGGAGTCATAATCCAAAGGTCGCAGGTTCGAGTCCTGCCTCCGGTACTTTCGGTTTCGAGCTGGCGGCGGCCGGCGAGACGGTAGGCGGTCAGTATTCGGCGGCGATGACGCCGTGCTCGATGGTGTGAGCGCCCGTGGGACGGTAGGCCGGGCCTCGGCTGTGGTGGAGCCAGTTGATGATCTCTTGCGGTGGCGGGAAGTGGCGCAGAACGTCAACGTCGATCCAGCGATATCCGCAGCGCTCGCACTCGAAGTAGCCGGGGCATGGTTCGGTGGGTACGTGGCGGTGGCCGTCGTGGGGTTCATTCGGGCGTTGTGGCATTTGATCCTCCTGGTAGAGCGTCTTCTCGCATCGGGCGAGACGATCGGCTCGGCAGGCCGAAGGGCCTCGGCCGCGCCCTAGCGGATGCGGAGGCGCACATAAGGCCGGGCCGCGGAGCGGTGCCCGATCGCGAAGCGCGGGAAGACGGTCGCACAGCGAGGAGCTGCTTGCGCTCGAACGAAGCTCCGAAGGTGACGATCGCCGCGCCGGGATCACCGCCGGGCGGACGAAGCGCGAGCTCCGTGGAGAGCGAGGTCTAGGCGAGTCCGAACGTGGACGCGAGACGGCGGCGGAGCTCAAGGAAGTCGTGGCCGCGGGTGGCGAGCCCCCAGGTCGCGGCGGCGAAGTCGAAGATCGTCCCGCCCTTGCGGCACGGCCGGTGCTTGCTGTGGCGCCCGTAGCAGTAGAAGGTGCCATCGGGGTAGAGCTGGAGGCTCGGGCTGGTGTCTGCGTGGAACGGGCAGAGAATCTTGCCCGCCCGGTTGGGCGTGGCGTTTGCCAGCACGCGCACATAATCGACTGCGGGGATCGCCAGCAGCGCATGGTCGAGCTGTGTGCGGCCCGAGCTGCGCGGCTTCGGCCGCGCGGGCCCGGTGGCCGCGGGGAGCGGATCGTCAGGTAGGCGGCTCGTGAGCTCTGCGAGCGTGTAGCGCGCTGTTGGCCTGAACGCGAGGAGCTTGACGGGGCGCGGCGGGTCGTGCTTGTAGTTGAGGGTGTCCGGAGGTCGCAACAGGCGCGCGATGTCGATGCAGCCGAGCTCGCCGCCGAGCGCGAGCGCGAGCCGCCGGTTGGCGCTCTCGACCTGTGCGTTCGTTGCCCGTCGGGCGAGACGCCAGTAGAGATGTACGTGGTCGGGCGAGCCCGAGGCGACCTCCATCGTCGGCGGGTGAGCGAACTGCGCGAGGCTGTGCTGCGCGCTGGGGTCATCGCACTCGATGTAGACCAGGCGCGAGCCGCTGATCGCGTCCTTGCCGCCGTCGGTGGGACGATCGCGCAGCGCGACGCCCACATACACGTCGGCCTTGGCCGCCATGCGGATGATCCGCCGCGCCGCGCCGGTCGTTGCGTCCTCAGCGAAGAATGTCCGGTCCATCCAGCCGCGCGGTGACGGCCAGCGCAGCTCCAAGAACTGTTCTAGACCGGGATCGGCGGTCAGGGTGCGCAGGTAGACGAGCAGGTCGTTGGTGGGGTGCCGGTGCGAGGTCAATCGCGGACCTCGGGTGTGAACGCCGCCAGGTACTCGAACTCGCCGTTGAGTAGCGGGACCTGCTCTGGATAGCGCGCGGCCCACGCGGAGCACTGCTCCAGCGTGAGTTCGCCGCGGCGCATCGCGGCGATGCGCTGCGTGGGCGTCATCTGCCAGAGCGGGCGTAGTCGCTCCTCCCGCGTTCTGAGGTGCCGAAAGAGGTCGTCGATGAAAAGGGTCTCGTTCATGTGTACCTCGCATGAGCCGTATGGTCCGCGCCCCCTGCGGGGCGCGGACCGGGCTCGCTCGGTGGCTAGGCGGCCACCGGCTCGGGCTCGCTGGCGGGCTCCGCGGACTCCTCCTCGCTCCGGGGAGTCAGGAACTCGACCGTGTTGGCGACCACGCTGTAGCTGTGGCGCTTGCCGCCGCCGTCGGCCTCCCACTCGCCGTACTCGAGGCGGCCATCGACGCCGACCTTCGAGCCCTTGTTGAGATACCGGCTGCAAGCCTCGCCGCTGGCGCCGTAGACGCTCACGTCGATGTAGCCGACCTCGCCGCTGCGACCCATGCCGTTGACGGCGAGACGCAGCTCGCAGACGCTCGTGCCGCTCGGCAGGGCGCGCAGCTCGGGGTCACGGGTCAGACGGCCGGTGGCGATGAACTTGTTGATGTTGCGCTGAGCCATTTCGGTTTCCTCCTGTTGTGGTGGTGGTGCTAGTTACGCCGCCCAAAAACGACGCCGACCGGCGCGCGGAACCGGAGCCCGTCAGGGCGCAGGGGAACCCCCCTTGTGGGGGTTGAAGCGCTAGTCCGGCGGCGTCGAAAATGGGGCAAGTAACGACGCCCCACCGACCACGAGGAACCCGTGAACAGGTGGAGCCGCGCAACTTCTCGGCTCCTGCCTACGTCCGCGGCCTCTGGCGGTCTGTAGAGCATCGTCGGCGTTTGTCGTGTCTCTGTCCGCGAGCGGTCGCCCGCGGCTTTCTCGGTTACTGAGCCCCACCGCCAGCAACCGGCCAACGAGTTCGCAAAAGGGTCGAAGACGGCCGCCGCCGGACCCGTGTGGCGGGCGACGCAAAAGTCGTTGGCCGCTTCGGCGCGTCGCTGGTCACTAGGGGGCAATGGAACGCACAGATGCCTTCGCCCCGGCTTCGTTCGGGCGCTCGAACTGGCTGGCGGCGGGGTCTCGATGAGGGTCCACGCGGTAGGACGCCGCCCGCTCGTCAGGTTCACGATCTGCCTCGCGGCGATCGTGCTGCTCGCGCTGCTTCTCAGCGGATCGCTGGCGTGGTGCTGGACGCAGGCCGCGTCGCTGCTGGAACTGAAGGGTCCGATGCGGCTGACGGCCGCGGACGCCGCGCACGCGATGTGGCGCGTGCTGATCCGCGGCGGCTGGAGCTCGCCGGCGAGCGCGTTCCCGACTCGCGCGGAGCGCGCGGTGGCGCCCGCCGGCTGGGCATACGCGCTCACCGGCGGCTGCTTCGTTGTGCTTGTGATCGGTGGGGGCCTCGGCCTGCACCGCAGGATGCGGGCTTGGCGGGCCGGGTCGCCGCTTGGCAAGGAGCAGCGCACCGTGGCGCGGCACGCGGTCGATCGTGGTTGGGTGCGGCAGCGGACTTGGGCGGTCCCGGCAGATGTGCGTCGTCTATGGGTGCCCGGCCCCGTTTCGGCGCGGCCGTACCTGGGCGTGATCGGCAAGCTGCCGGCGCGCACGCTCGCGGCCGAGCTTGAGGTTCAGCCGATGGTCGTGGCGCCGCCGCGCGCGGGGAAGTCCAGCGGCTTCGTCGTCCCTTGGCTGCTCGACCACGACGGGCCGGCGCTGGTGTTGAGCACCAAGCGCGACATCTACGAGGCGACGGCGCCGTACCGCCGCGGCCTCGGCCGCGTGTGGGTCTATGACCCGTTCGGCGACCGTGCGAGCGCCGGCTTCACGCCGCTCGTGCCGGCGAGGACGTGGGCCGGCGCGATCCGTGCGGGCGAGGCGTTGGCGAGCGCCGCGCACCCTGACCAGGCGAACGCGGCGAACGAGTTTTGGGACAAGGAGGCCGCCGCGATGCTCGCGCCGTTGCTGCACGCTGCGGCGCTCGCCCGCGACGGCATGGACGAGCTCGTGCGGTGGCTGGACGCCCGTGACTTCCAGAGCGCGGTGAGCGTGCTCCAGAGCTCCGGCGCGGCGGCGGCGGCCGAGCAGCTTGAGGGCGTCGGCCGTCGCGACGAGCGCAACCGCGAGACGACGGTGATGTCGGCGCTGAACCTGCTGCGCGCCTACCGCTACCCGCAGGTCGCGGCGTGTGCTCACAGCGACTTGACCCCTGAGCGGTTCTTGGACGGCGAGGCGAACACGATCTATGTCGTGGCCGCCGGCCACGACCAGGAAGCGTTGCGGCCGGTAATCCTCGCGCTCGTCGCCGCGATGTATGAGGCGGCGATCGTCAAGGCGCGCGGGCGCTGCGCGCTCGACCCGCGCCTGTTCATCCTCATGGACGAGGCGGCGAACATCGCGCCGCTGCGCAACCTCGCGGCGTGGCTCTCGCAGTGCGGAGACCACGGCATCGTCATCGCGACGATCTGGCAGTCGATCGCGCAGATTGACCAGCGCTACGGCCGCGCCGCGCGCGACGCGATCTGCGCGGCGTCAACAGCCCAGGTGTTCTTGCCGCCGCTGGTGGAGCCGACGAGCACCGGGTATCTGACCGAGCTGTTGGGCGAGGAGCCGGTCGCCAACGCATCGACCTCGACCGGGCTTTCGCGGCACACGCTGAGCATCGGCCATCAGAAGGCCGGTCCCTCGCCGTGGCTGCGCCAGATCGGCCGCGGGCGAGCGATCCTCGTCTACCGGGACCTGCCGCCGGCGATCGTCCGCGCGCCTGGATGGTTCGAGGACCCCAGGTTCGCGCACTACGCCCGACTGCTGGCTTCGCGCTACGGCGCTTCGTCGCTGGGGCGCGTGCCGCGTCCGCGTGAGTGCTCGGCGAGAAGACGCCTGCGAGGGCCGGAGCTGCGATGAGCGATTCGTTGGCCGCCGGCGCGGGGTGCGGGTCAACAACCCCGATGAACGACAGAGCTACAGCTGCGTCGCAAGCGGGCGAGCGCACGGCAAAGCCGCGCCGCGGCGGCGGATCGGGGCGCCGGGTGGTCGGCGATTATGTGGGGCAGCCCGCGTCCGACGCCGCCCAGGCGGTGCGGAGAGCCGGGCTGCGCCCCGGTCTCGATCGGTCCTTCGGCTGCGCGCCGGAGCTCGTCGGGCAGATCGTCGCGCAGGAGCCGCCAGCGGGCAGCGACCTGACGCGCAACGGTCTGGTGACGCTGTACGTCGCTGCTCCCGGTGCGGCCGAGATGACAGGCGAGGAGCAGCCCGCGCCGGCGCCGGCGAACGTGGCGCCGGCTGCGCCGGACGCCGGCGAGGAGGATGCGCCGTCCGCTGCGGCGCCTCGCCGCCGGCGCAAGTCGCGGCGAGCCGCGAGCACGGGCAAGGTCTTCGAGACCCCGCCCACCCCCGCTCCGCCGAGCGAAGCACCCCCGCACGAGAGCGAGCAGGCCGAGGGGTGGGATCACGATGGCGCTGGCGAGTCTGTATGGCTGGATCAGGCGGCGGTCGGCGAGGAGCCTGGGGACGAGCTGGCCGGCGACGAGCTCACCGACGAGTTCGTGGTGCATGTAGATGACCTGTTCGCCGGGCGTGGACGGCCGCTGTGGCGGCGGGTGTACCCGCGCCGCGGGGTCCGCGTGCGGCTGGCGGGGCACCCGTGGCTGTTCGGGATTACCGGCGCGATGCTCGCTGTGTGGGTAGTGGTCGGCGTCGCGGCTGCCCTCGCAGGCCATCCGCGGAGCGCTCATCGCACGAGCGCCGCGCGCACGATCGTCAAGCAGGACGGCGCAGCGCGCCCGGCCGGCGCGGTGAAGCCGTCGCCGTCACGCCCACCGGCCGCGGCTCATCGCGGCATCGGCGCGAGCAGGCGGCACCGGAGACGCACAGCGCCGGTGGCGGCTGCGCCGTCCGTGTCTCGCGCGCCGGCGCGCAGCGTCCCCGTGACACCGCAGGCGAGCGCGCCGGTGGCTCCCGCGTCGCCGCGGCCCGAACCGGCTCCCGCTACTGCGCCGCCCGCGTCGGCACCGGCGCCGGCGCCGGAACAGACCGGAGGGGGGCCGTTCTCGCCGTGAGGTTTGGCAATCAACAACACAAAGGAGGTGAGGCCAGTGATGGCCCTCGCACTCAGACGGGCGCAGGCCCGTCGTCTCACAAGGACCGCGCAGGTCGCCGCGGCGAGCTGCGCCTTGATCGTGGTGCTGGTGGGCGTCGTGATCCTCGGGGCGTTCCCCGATGGACACGTTCACGCACTGGACGCGGCCGGTGCTTTCAAGGGCGGCGAAATCGAAGGCGTCGCGAAGCTGGTCGAAAAGCTCAAGGGCAACATCGTGTGGCTCGGCGGCACGGCGATGGGACTCGTGATCGCGGTCGTCGGGATCATGTTCATGGCCGGTCATTCCAGGGCGCACGACCTGGCGATCAAGACGCTCGTGGGCGTGGCGATCCTCGCCTCGATCAGCGGCATCGTGGCCTAGCCGGATGCCAGGTAATCCACCGCCGCTTGGTATGGACGCTGCCGGCTGCGACGACGGGCGCCTTGCTGGTCGGGCTCGTGTTCGCGCCGGCCGCGTCAGCAGCGGACAGCGGTTCGATCGTGCCGCTCGCCTTCCTCGGGATCGAACTTCCGTCGCTGCACAGCATCATCGAAGGGATCGCCAAGGGGTTCTTCGGGGCGCTCGCGCACGCGCTCGTCCCGAGCTGGCTCACACACGGGACGGTCGCGACGATTCAGCATCTCGTCGCGCTGCCGGACCCGGCGACCTGGACACACGTCGGCCAGTTGCAGGCCGACATGGTGTGGCTGGGCGCATCGCTCTTGCCGGTCACGCTCGCGATCGGGACTGTGCGCTACTGGCTGGTGGGGCTGACCGGCTCGGCGCACCCGGCCGGCGCGTTGGGGCGGTGCGTGTGGGTGACGTTCGTGCTCGTCGCCTACCGCTGGTTCGTGGAGCAGACGGTCGCGATCACGAACACCATGACGCACGCGATCCTCGGGTTCCCGGTCGTCGCCAGCGGCCTACAGCGGATCATTGGCGTGCTGTTCGGCGGCGCGCTGCTAGGCGGCGCGGGCGGCGTCTTTGGCGCGTTCCTGGTGATCGTCGGCGTGCTGTTCGCCGCGGGCCTGTTCGCCGTGCAAGTCCTGTTGACGGTCCTGCTCGCGCTGTTGATCGTCGCCGGCCCGCCCCTGATCGCGCTGTCGGCGATCCCCGAGCTTTCGCACCTGGCGCGTACCTGGGCGCACGCGCTCATGGCGATCACGCTCGTCCCGCTCGGCTGGACTGTGCTGTTCGCCACGGCCGGGGCGCTGTGCCTGGACGCGACGAGCTTCACCGGCGGCGCCGGCGGCGTGCCGGGGCACGTCGCAGCCGCCTTCGCCGGGCTCATCACATTCGCAATCGCGGTGAAGCTGCCGCTGATGCTGCTCGGCGAGCTGCGTCACCTGTTCGGCTCCGCCTTCTCCTCGGGTGGCGGCGGCTCGTCGGGACAGAGCACGATGCCGGGCGCTGAGCGGGTGAAGGCCGCGCACGCGCGGCTGCGCAGCGCCGCCTTCGAGGGCGTGCCCTCGGTCGGGCGCAGCGCGGGACGAGCGGCCGGCGCCTTGGGCGCCCCGGCCGGAGGGCCGCTCGGCGCCGCCCGGCGTGGCCTGACCGGGGCTGCTCGTCGTAGCGGCGTCCTGCCCGGCGCGGCGGCCGGTGTCGCCGGCGGCGCCGTTGCTGGGAAGGCCGCGGGGCGCGACCTGGCACAGAGCGGCCGGCGCGGCATCCGCGAGCGGCTGCGCAACGCGGGCGCGATCATCGCCAGCGCGCCGAGTGACGCCCGCGCCGCGATGGCGGCCGGTGCCCGCAAGGCAGGCCGGACGCCCCACGCCGCCGGTGCCGCGCGCGCGGCTGGACGCGGCCCAAGGGGCACGGGCACGAGCACGGGGAAGACCCCGGCGAGCGTCGCTGGCGGATCGGCGCGTGGCCGAGGCTCAAGCCAGGCATCGCCCGCGTCGCGCCAGCGCACCCAAGGGCCTGTGCGAGCGCCGTCGCCGCGGACGCAGACGCCCGTAGGACGCTCGCCGAGTGCGCGGAGCGCCCCGACGCCGAACGCGCCGGGGGGCACGCACCCTGGACGCAAGGTGGCGACCGGCGCGCAGCGCGAGGCGTCCGGTGGCACCCGTCCGCCTAGCCGCGCGGCCAACGCGCCCACTCCCCCGCCCCCGCCGGTGCGCGCGAAGCGGCCGGCGAAGCGTAAACCGCGACCGCGGAGCGGGTCGTGATCCACCGCACCTTCCGCTCGCTTGACGAGGCCCCGAAGTTGGTCGGCTTCACGATGCGCCAATGGTGCGTCCTGATCGTGGGCGCGAGCGCGGTCCTCGGCCTTGTCTACCTCGCGCACCTGCCGACCAAGCCGGCGATCACGCTCTGCGTGTTCTTCGTTGGGCTCCCGGCCGCGCTGACGTATGTCTCGGAGAGCGGCGGGCTGCAACTCGGCGTGCTGCTGCGCGATATGTGCCGCTGGCGCATGGGCGGGCATCGCCTCCCTGCCACGCCGCGCGGCTACGCCGACGCGCGCGGCCTGGTGATCCTCGCGCCCGCAGACTTCTATCTGGCAGACGGTCATCTGGCAGACGATCATCTGGCGGACCCGGCGCTTGAGGAGCTGCTGTCGGAGGAGCGCTGGGGCGCATGAGACGAGCGCGATGCGCCGCCGACCTGCTCGGAGTTGCCGCGATCGGCGAGGACGGGCTGCTCGTGCGCGAGGACGGCGAGTACGTGCGCTATCTGGAGGTCGGATCGGTCAACCCGCTCGTCATGGAGCAAGCCGAGGGCGAGCGGGTGTCCGCCGCGTTCGGTCAGCTCGCCGCGCGGCTGCCCGACCGTCAGTCCCTCCAACTCTACGTGCAGGGTACTCCGCTGGACTTGGAGGACGTTCTTGCGGAGGAGACCCACCGCTGCGAGCAGGCGGCGGGCGCGGCCGAGGACGCCGACGAGGACGAGCGCGCGACGGCGATCCGCCGGCTGGGGATCGCGCAGGAGCAGTCGATCCGCGCAACCGCGCTGAATGTCGCGCCGCTGACGCTGCGCTACCTCGTGATCTGTCCGTGGCGGCCGGCAGGCCGCCCGCTGCGCTCGGGGAGCCGGTCGCGCCGGGCGCTGCGCGTGAAGGCGAGCGTTCACGAGCGCGCGATGCGCGACTCGCTGCGGCACGCCGAAGGCGTCCGCTCAGACCTTGACGCGATGGGCCTCCCGGCCCGCCCGCTGGACGGGCGGGAAGTGCTCGACCTACTGCACGCCAGGTTCGACCCCGATGCGCAGCTGGTGGGCGAGCTGCCTGCGAGCTTCATGTGCCCCGAGGTCATCGCCTCGCCGGTCGCGGGCGAGGACGCCGAGGACGCGAGCGCTCGCGCGAGCGCCCTGGCGAGCGCGATCTGCACGGCCGAGCTGGGCCTGTCCGAGCGCAGCCATGTGGCGATCGGCAGCTCGGCGGAGGAGGTCTTCTATGTGAGCCTGGCGCCGGAGCAGACGTGGCTCGGCTGGCTGCTCCACATGATGCAGGCGCCGCGCCCGTTCACCCTCAGCGTGCATATCCAGGCGACCGAGCGCTACCGCGAGCGGATGGCGCAGAAGCGCCGCTACCGACGCATCCACGGCGTCAACCGCGGCGTCGAGCAGCGCGGACGCCCGCTTGATCCCGACGCGCGGGTGCAGGAGGAGGAGGCCGCCGAGCTCAACGACGAGCTCGCCACGAGCGCGGGCGCCGGTATCTACCGCGTCAGCATCTACGGCTCGCTGCTTGAGTCAGGGCCGCAGCCGGACATCGAGACCCTGCACGAGCTCTGCCAGGCGGCCGGGCGGGAGGTCACGATGGCCTGCGACGCGCGGATTGGGCACGGCCTGTTCGCGCAAGGCGCACTGTGGCGATCGACGCTGCCGCTCGGGCGCGACGTGGCGCGACGGCGACGCAAGTACGTCAGCCGCAACGTCGGGGACACCTTCCCGCTGTGCGGGACGAGCTGCGGCAGCCCCGAGGGCATCCCGCTCGGCTACGCGCTGCCCGGCCGCACCCTGGAGCGCCTGGACCCGTTCGACCCGGCGCATCCCAACCACCTGCTGCTGGTCAACGGCATGAGCGGAGCGGGCAAGACGATGGCCGCGATCATCCTCTTGATCCGCGCGCTCGCGCAGGGCGCGAGCGGCTTCATCATCGACCGGGCCGGGCACTTCGACTTCCTGTGCAGCCTGATCCCCGGCGCCGCGTCGCTTGAGATCGGCGGCGACGCGCACGCGATCAACTCGTGGGATGTCGATGACCCGGCGCAGGTCGGCGCGGAGAAGATCGACTACTTGCTCGCGCTGCACGCGCTACTGCTGGGCGAGCACCACGCCGGCCGGGACTCCTACGGCCTGACGGACCTTGAGGCCAACCTGCTCGGCCTGGCAATCGCCGAGGTCTACGCGCGCTGCGCGCTGACGGGCGAGGAACCACGCGAGCTGCTGTTGCAGGAGGAGCTAGAGCGCCGGTATCACGCCGAGCGCGGCGAGGGGTCGGTCGGGATCGCCGAGGCGTTGCGCAACCTCTCGATGAGGCTGAACAACTACATCGGCGACGGCCCCTACGCCTATCTCGCCGACCGGCCGACGACGATCCCCGCCGGGGCGCCGCTGGTCGTATTCGACACCAGGAGCATCCCCGACGCGAAGGCCGCGGCGGCGCTGTTCGTCATCTGCGAGCACGTCAAGAGCCGGATCGCGCGCACTCGCGCCCTGCATCTCACGGGCGCCGGCCCCAAGCACACCTGGGGCGGCAAGAGCTTTCTCGTCGTGGATGAGGCGTGGAAGCTGATCGAGAGACCGAGCACCGGCAGGTGGTTCAACGAGTTCGTCCGCCGCAGCCGTCACTACGCCCTGTGGCTCATCGCGATCAGCCAGCAGCTATCGGACTTCGACTGCGAGTACGGAACGGCGCTGTTGGCGAACGCCGCGATGCGGCTATTCCTGCGCCAAGAGACGCGCGAGCTGGCCTACGTCAAGGGAGCGCTGAAGCTGACCGACGAGGCAATCGACGCGATCTCGACGCTGAAGACGGTCCGCGGCGCGTTCTCCACCGCTTACCTGATGAACGGCACGCGCGGCGAGGGCACGTTGCAGATCGGCGTCGGGCCGCTTGAGTATTGGATCGCGAGCTCTGACCCCGCCCGCGATGAGCCCGTGCGCCGGCACGCGCTCCGAGAGGCACAGCAGCAGAGTTGGCCCGCGCTGAGGCTGCTCGTCAACGACGAGTGGCAGGCAGCCGCCGCGAGCGAACTGGAGGTCGCGGCGTAATGCAGGTCAAGGTCGCGATCGAGCTGCTGCGCAACCGCAACGTCAGGACTGCGCTGCTCGTCGCGGCGTTGATCGTCGTCTCGTTGCCCGTGCTCGTGGCCGCCGCCATCGTCGGGCTGTTCGCGCACGAAGCGGAAGTGGCTTGCCGCGGCGCCGGCGCTCCCGGCGTGGTTGACACGCCCGCCGGCGGAGGACCGATCGCCGCGGGCCTGTATGCGGCGCCGCTCGAACTGCGGCCGGGCCGCTGGTATGAAGTCGGCGCGACCGCCTACGGCGGGCCGGGCGACTCCACCGGCGACTACGGGTCGATCCCCGACCCCGGCGAGTCCTACCTGCCGGCGCACCCCGACAGCTTCGCCGAGCTCTCGCTGCTCAACTCAAACCCGGCGAACAACGGAGGCGCGCTCACGTTCAGCGACGCTGACGCTCTTGACAACCTCGCCTACCTGACCGAACTGCGAGTCCTGCACGCGGGCCACGAGGCGATCCTGGCGAAGCGCGACGTGGGCTACGGGCAGGGGCCGGGCCAGTTCATCGCCAACGGCCAGCCCTACCGGCTGGACGTGTGGTGGCAGGCGGCCAGTGCGCTCGGGATCTCCAAGAGCCCCGTGCAGGTGCAACTCGCACCGCGCACCGGAGCGGGAGCGACACTCGAAGCGCTACCGGAATCCAGCGAAGCCGGCGGCGGTCCAGCGGCGAGCGCCTGCGCGGTGGCCGAAGGCGCCGGCAGCATCCCGCTCCCACTGACGGCCGGCACGCAGACGAAGATTCTGCCGAGCGGCCTTGCTGCCGCCGGCGAAGAAGCGCCGGCGCAAGTCAAGGCGATGGTGGCCGCGGGCAACCGCCTTTTCGGGGCGAGCTACCTCTACGGCGGCGCCCACGGGACGCCGCTCAGTCAGCTAGAGCCGGCGTATGACTGCTCATCGGCAGTCTCCTACGTCCTGCACGCCGGCGGCGTGTTCGGCGAATACGCCGAGGACTCGACCGAACTTGAGTCCTACGGCGACCCCGGCCCCGGCAAGTACGTCTCGATCTACGCCAACGCGGGACACGTCTTCATGTACGTGGGCGGCCTGCGCTTCGACACCGTTGAAGCACCCGCCTACGACAGCGGCCCGAACTCGGGCAAGCCCGGCCCGAAGTGGCGCGTTTCCGCATCCGTCCCCAACTGGGCGACCTGGGTCGTCCGTCACCCGCCGGGGCTATGACGAGCGCGAACGTCAGAAGGCTCCTGCCGGTGGCGCTGCTCGCGGCCGTCGCGCTGACGGGATGCACCAACCCCGACGCGCCGACGACGAGCACGAGCGGGTCGGCGAGCTCATCGCCGCAAAACGCTGGCGAGCCGCCTGCACCCCCACCGCCGTCCGCGAGCGCGCAGACGCCGCTCGATGTCCAGGCGACGGCGACGAAGGCCATCGCGGCGTTCGCCGAGCTCTACGTCAACTGGACCTACCGCACGCTCACAGAACATCAGCGGACCCTCGCCGCGATGTCGGTCGGCGCGGCGCGTCTGTCGGAGAACCAGGCCGCTGCGAGCAGCCAGGCCGACACGACGATCGCGCGCGGGCACATCTACAACAGCGGCCAGATAGTCAGCATCGCCCGCGACCTCACCAGCGCGGATTCATGGGTGATCGTCACCCGCGAGCAGACCGGCGGCGACCCCCAATACGAAGGGCTGCCCGCTGCCTACCACGTCACCATCGCGCAGCTCGCGAGCGTCCCCGGCGGCTACGCGGTCGAACAGTGGCTACCGGAGAGCTGACCCAAATGCTGGAAATCACGGTCAACAAAGGAGGCTCCACATGCAGGGTGAAAGCAGCTACACCGACCAGGCCGCGGCAGCGATGCTCGACGCGGTACGCAACGAGCACGACTTCGCTGGGTGGCTTGCGGGTGTTCTCGCCCAGACCGCCTGCGAGCTCGGCAGCAGCGGGGCGCTGACGGCGGGGCGACCGGGCTCCTGGGAGACCGACTTGGTTCAGAGGCTCGTCCAAGGAACGGTCGGCTGGGATGACGAGTGCCTAGACGCCTACGCGAAAGACCCGTCCGCTCCCCAGCGGCAGAGCGCTCGCTGAGCGCAGGCCGGAGGCGTTCGTGCGCAACGAATATCAGCTCTCCGCCGGTCGAGCCGCGTCGCGCTGGCGACTGCCGATCGGGCTTCGCTCGGCGTGGCTGACGGCCTACGCCGCGACCTGGACGGTGACGCTTGGCTCCACCGCGCTCGTCGCGCTACTCGGCGCGACGGCCAAGGCGCCCGTTCGCCGTTTGCTGCGACTGCGCCTGGAGCCCAACGGTCCGCCGCAGCTCGGTCACGTCGTTGCCCTGGCGGCCCACAACGTCCCGATCGCAGCCTGGCCGCTGCTGCTTGGCGTGATCGGCGCTCATCACCATCGCCTCGGCCGGAAGATCGCGGACGGCGTTCTGCTGGCGTGCATCACCGTCAACACCCTGCCGGTCGGTGTGGCGCTCGGCGCCTACGGCGCACCGCTGCTGCCGTACATCCCCCAGCTGCCGGTCGAGTGGGCCGGTCTCGCGCTTGGCGCAAGTGCCTGGCTGCTGCAACGCCGCCGCGCTCTGGCCGTACCCGAAGGGCTCGTGCTGCTGGCGCTGACCGCTTGTGTCCTGCTCTGCGCCGCAGTGCTCGAGACCGTCGCCGTCCCACACAGATGACACGGCGAGCCAACAGCCCGACGCCGGACGAGTTTCGTCCCGCAGAACCGGATGGGCACCAGGCCGCGCGGCGGCGCGTGCAACAAAAGTTGCGAGTAAATTGTTGTGTGCGGAACCGTTCAGTCCTGTCGCCGAGTTTCGGTGCAGCTCGGGGCTGAGGGGAGGAGATCGGAATGGATGTTCGAGCTCAGCGATCAGGGAAGGAGCGCCCTACCGAATCAGGACGCAGGTCGCTGACGGGCCTTTTCCGTCCGCGACCGGGCTACGGGTATGACTCGGAGTGGATCGGGCAAGTCCTCGGGGAATGGCAGGCGCAGGAGGTTCGCGCTGCCCGCAACTTCCCAGAGTGTCGTGGGCTGACTACCGAGCAGCTGGAGGACATCTACCAGGAGACAACTGTCGCGCTGCTGCGCCGCCCGTATCAGACGGAGGAGCATCTTCGCAACGCCCTGCGGATGGGCCTCAAGCACCGCGCGCTGAACCTGCATCGCGACGAACGCCGGCGCGGGCAAATCCTCGCGCGCAGCGCTCCGGGGATGTACGTGATGGCCGAGGAGCGCGGAGGTCAGAACGCTCCCGAGCTCGCCGCGCTCGTCCATCAGGACCGCTTGATCGTCTCCGAGTTCCTGACCGAGCTGACGGAAGTCGAGCAGTGCGTCTTTGGATGGCTCGTCGAGGGATTGCAGTACCGGGCGATAGCGTCGGTTGAGGGGATCGACGTCAACGTCGCGCGCAACGCCGCGCGATCGTGCGAGCGAAAGCGCGAGCGCTTCCAGTTGTTGTACGACACGGGGCGACTGTGCGGCTTTCGCTCCGCGACGATCCATGCGCTCCAGAGCGGCGAGGCGACGAGCGAGCAGCTTGCGGAGCGCGCGTTCGCGCACCTTGAGAGTTGCGCGCACTGCCGCGCCGAGCACAAGACGAACGCGCGACGCCTGCGGCGGAGCTTCCAGGGCGACGCCGCGGCCCTGCTGCCGCCGATTCTCGTCGGCCGTCTCGGATGGATCACGCGCGCAAGGATGCTGCTGCACCGCTTCATGCCCGACGGTGTGCCCGCCGGGCCGGGCGCGGTGCGCGAACGCGCAGCGGCACTCCTGGCCGGCGGCGGCGCAGCGGCGAAGATCGCGGCGGGCGTCGCGACGGTAGCCGTCATCGCCGGCGGGACGATCGCTACCCATGTCCTCGATCATGCACCGCTCGCTCAGCCGCGCCATAGCGCCGTTCGAGTTAGCGAACCACCGCATCAGACGCTCACGACGTCGATCGCCCCGACGCCGGCGCTCTCTGGCCGGCAGGCGACTGCGCGGGCCGTCCAACAGAAGGCGCCGCGCAATCAGTCTCGACGCAGAGGATCGTCTTCGGCGCCTGGTCGAGTCCTAGCGAGCACTCATCCAACGAACTCGGGCCAGGCATCTCAGGAACGCGAACCGGGAGGCTTCGCCTACCTGGGCGTTCCCACAACGCCGACCAGCCCACCAGCCGCGCAAGCTCAAGCGGCATCGGTCTCAGAAGACCAGCACGGCGGGGGGCCGTTCAGCCCATGAGCAAGCCCGCGAAAAATTGTTGGCCGCTCTGCGGCCTTCGCGTTCACAGACCACAGAAGCCCCACCAGAAGGGGCCTGAACACAGGATGGACGCGACGATGAACAAGCACCGCACCAAACAAACGGACATGGGGCTGCTGCTCGCCTTGGCGTTCGCCCTGGCCGCTGCCGCCGGCGTGCTCGGAACGAGCAGCGCCTACGCGGGTGACTGGATGGAGGTCTCCTGCGTGAACCCAAACCAATCGGCGGCCCCGAGCGAAAACTGGACGAGCTTCGCGACCGGCGGGCCGGGATACGGCTCGAACAACGGGACCGGCTGCGCGCCAGGTAGCCCAATGTTCGCGATCCTCAGCTCCGCGGCGGCGGCCGGCGTCGGGTCCGGCGAGAACCTTGAGTACACGCCGCCGGCCGGCTCGACGCTGATCGGCGGCTCGGTGGACGTGAGCATGTACGCCGACGGCGGCGGCTACAACGCCTCGGGCACGGCCGTCGCCTACACGCCGGACTTCGCCTACGACTCCTCCAACGTGTTCTTTCAGTGCGCGCGCGGCCTGGAACCGTGCTCGAACGGGACCGACGACTTCTCCGGCGTGCTTGGGCTGCCGGCGAATCGTGGCGGCAGCTTCTACATAGGCGCCGGATGCGGCGGCGCGGCTGGCTACGCCTGTGACGAAGGCGGCAGCGAAGGCGCCTGGTCACTCGTGCGGCTGTGGTGGGCGAACTTCTTGCTTGCCAACGAAGCGACACCTACGGGCAGCGGCGTCAGCGGCACGCTGTTGAGCCCGAACGCCGAAGGCACCGCAGAACTCACGCTCACCGCGGGCGACCCTGGCGGTCCCGGCGTGTATCTCGTGACGGTCGAGATCGACGGGAAAGCCGTCTACTCCGGCACGCCGAACAACAACGGCGGCAAGTGCGTCCCGGTCGGCACAAGCGGCGCCGCGCTGATGTTCGACTACGGACAGCCCTGCCCGGCGAGCGAGTCGGTGGACCTTCCGATCAACACGACAACGCTTGCCAACGGCCAGCACACCTTGAAGGTCGTCGTGCAGGACGCGGCGGGCAACTCGGCGGTCGTCTACGACGGGACGATCACGACAAAGCAGCCGTTGAGCGGTTCACTCGGCGCGATGCCCGGTCCAGGCACCGGCGCGAGCGCGGGGAGCTCGGACGCGCCAACGGGTGTCCCCAACGGAACGACCGCGAGCAGGACAGCGCAGCTGCATCTCGGGGTGCGATCGAGGATCACGCGCAGGTACGCGCGCCGCGCGGTACGGATCACGGGGCGTCTGTTGAGCGCTGCGGGCCAGCCGATCGACGGCGCGACGCTGGAAGTTCTGCAACAGGTCAGCGGCTCGCCGACTCAGGCGGTGATCGCGCACGCACGGACCAGCTCGAACGGGACATTTGCGACGACGGCGCCGGGTGGACCCACGCGGACGATCGAGGTCGCCTACCGGGCGTTCTCCACGGAAGCCAACTACGCGGCACTGGCGACGATCCAGGAGTCGGTCAGCGCGGGGGTCCGGCTCAATGTCGCCCCGCGCCGCACGAGCCCCGAAGGCACGATCACACTCAGCGGCCGGGTGCTCGGCCCGGTCCCTGCTCAGGGAGTGGTGGTCGAGCTGCTTGTCCACTATCGAGACCATTGGGAGCCATTCCGCGATCCGCGCACAGACTCGCACGGTCGCTTTCACGTCGTCTACCAATTCCAAGGCGGCGTCGGGCGGTTCCCGTTCCGGGCCTTGGTGTTTGGCAACCAATCCGGGTTCCCCTTCATACACGGCGAAAGCGGGGCAGTCGATGTCACCACGAACTGACATGCCACTGACAGGCGCTCACTACGACCGGAGCTCGTCCTGGCGCGCGGTCCTCGTCTGTGTGGCGTTGATCCTGGTAGCGGGTGGAGCTCTTACGTCGAGCGCTCGGGCAGGCACCTGGACGGTTGTGTCGTGTGCGCAGCCTGACGGTCGGCCTGCGCCGACGGAAGGGTGGAGCACGAGCGCGACGGGCGCCGTCGGGCCAGATAGCGGCGACTCCAACACCTGTGAGCAGGGAGGCAGCCTCGGGGCCGTCACGAGCGGCGAAGCGCCTCAACGACCATACGAAGGACCCGAGTGGGTGTTCACCGCCCCGGCCGGCTCCACGATCGCGGGAGGGAGCGTGACCGCGACGTTGACCTCGCCACACGGACAGGCGTGGCTCGGCACGCCCAACGTGGACTACGACGCTGCCGATGTGCTGGCGAATTGCCAGTACAACCTTGCGTGTGGCGGGGACGGCACGCTCAGCGGCACTTTCCCGATCACGCATCCGGGCGGGACGAACCTCTACGCAATCGCGGTGTGTGTAGGCCCGTATGAAGGTGCGACGAGCTGCCCGGCCAGCGGCGGGCTCGACGCGGGCATTTACGTCAGCAGCGCCGACATCGAACTCTCAAACGGCGCGACGCCAGCGGCGAGCGGGCTCGGAGGGACGCTTCTGAACGCGAACGCGAGCGGCACTCAGGAACTCACGTTCGACGCGAGCGATCCGGGTGGTCCCGGCGTCTATCTCGTCACCGCGCAGATCGACGGCAAAACGGTCTACTCGGGCACGCCGAACAACAACGAAGGCAAGTGCGTCCCGGTGGGCTCCAGCGGAGGCACGTTGATGTTCGACTACAGCCAACCGTGCCGGACGAGCGAGTCGGTTGACCTGCCGATCAACACGACCGAACTCGCCGACGGACAGCACACCTTGAAGGTGACGATCGAGGATGCCGCGGGCAACACGAGCGTCGTCTTCGACGGGACGATCACGACAAAGCAGCCGTCGAACGATTCGCTGGGCGCACTCCCCGGCCCCGGCACGGGCGGCGCGAGCCTGGGCGTCGCCGCAGGCGTAGCGGCGGCCAATGGGGCCGGCGCGAGCGAGGCGGCGCAGATTCGCCTCGGCCTGCCGCGCAGGATCACACGATCGTTCGCTCACCGGGCGCTGCGGCTGCCGGGACGCCTGCTCAACGCACAGGGCCAGCCAATCGGCGGGGCCGCGTTGGACGTGATCGAACAGGCAGCGGGCAGTGGTGCAACTCAGGTCATCGCGCACGCGCGGACGAGCAATGACGGGTCGTTCATCGCCAGCGTGCCGGCGGGACCGTCACGGGCGATCGTGGTCGCCTATCGCGCGTTCTCCACAGACACCGGGTACGCAGCGGAGGCAAAGATCGCGGAGTCGGTGACGGCCGGCGTGCAGCTGGTCATCACTCCGCGACGCACCAGCCCGGAAGGCACGATCACACTTAGCGGCCGGGTCCTCGGCCCGGTGCCGAGGCAGGGCGTCATTGTCGATCTGCTCGTGCATTACCGTGGGCGCTGGGAGCCGTTTCGCACTCCGAGGACCGACGCGGCCGGTCACTTTGCGGTGACGTACCAATTCCAAGGGGCTCTCGGGCGCTTCCCGTTCTGCGCAGAAGTGCCAAGCAGCCAGGCGGACTTCTCATTCGCCCGCGGACTGAGCGAGGTGGTCGATGTTGCGACTAACTGACACCAGGCTCGCACGTGGCCTTGCGCGACGTGGTTTGCAACGCGCTTGCGCTGTGTGTAGCTCATCCTCGCTGGCTCGCCGATCGGGATTGGTGGCGCTCGCAGTGGGCACACTGGCCTTGGCGAGCGCTCCCGCCGCGAGCGCGGGCACCTACCCGATGTATCAGTGCTCGCCCGGCACCGAGGCGGTGTCGCCGGGATGGTCGGTGTTCGGTTACAACACGAACGCGAGCACCGTCCTGTGGAACACCTGCTCAACCGGCGGCGCCATCGGCGTCTACGTTTCGAGTGACGAACAGGCCGGCGCGGTGACGGAGAACGGCCACAGCGGCAGCCAAGTGGGGCTGGCGCTCGATGTGCCGGGCAGCGCCCCCGATGTCAGCATCCAGTCCATCAGTGCCGAGGTCATCGGCTCGTCGGTCACAGGTGACGATGCGTTCATGGGCTTCACTTCTGCGGGCCAGGCGCTTCCGGGCGAAGTCGAGTTGCCCTACGGCGGGAGCAGCTACACGGCCAGCGAGAGCTGGTCGCTGCCGCAGGGCGCTCGGGATTTCGAGGCGCACGTCAACTGCACAACCGACATGAGCTCGCCTACCTGCGACTTCGCGGACTCGATCACCGTGCCCGCGCTGACGGACATTACGCTCACCCTCACAGACAACACGCCGCCGACCGTCGCAAGCGTCTCTGGACTCCTGGCAAGCGCGGCGGCGACCGACGCGGCAGTCTCCGGCTCACAAGCGATCAGCTTCACCGCGAGCGACGCAGACAGCGGTGTGCGCTCCGCCACGCTGACCCTGAGCCCACAGAGCGGCGGCGCCCCCAGCGTTCACACATTCGACTTCGCTTCGGAATGTACCTACGACGCATGGAACGCCTGTCCGGTCACGCAGACGGTCAGCGGCTATCCGGTGAACACCACGGCTCTGAGCAATGGCGCCTACGCAGTCGAGCTCTCGATCACTGACGCGGCAGGCAACGTGACGAACGACGCCCTGGGTTCGGTGACGGTGGATAACCCCTCGACATCGGCGGGTCTGCTCGGAGCGGCCCCTGGACCCGGCACAGGCGCGACGGCTTCTATCTCAGCCGTCGGGCTCGGCACCCCGAACGGGACGAACGCGAACGAGGCAGCACAGCTTCAATTGGGGGCGAGCCGGATCACGCGCGCCTTCGCGCACCGTGGGCTGCGGCTCGCCGGACGCCTACTCGGCCCCCAAGAACACCCGATCGGCAACGCCAGCTTGGACGTCTTGCAGGAGATCGTGGGTACAGCGACGTTCCGGCTGGTCGGGCACGCGACCACGCGCGCAGACGGAACGTTCGTCGCCGATGTGCCGGCGGGGCCGTCACGGGTCATCGAGGTCGCCTACCGGGCGTTCTCCGCAGACGCCGTGTACTCCGCCGTGGCGAAGGTTGAGGAGTCCGTTAGCGCTGGCGTGCGGCTCAGCGTGAGCCCGCATGGGACGAGCTCCGAAGGCACGATTACGCTCAGTGGCAAGGTAGAGGGACCGATTCCCAGCCAGGGTGTCGTGGTCGATCTGCTCGTGCATTACCGCGGTCGCTGGGAGCCATTTAGGACGCCGCGCACGAACAGCCACGGCGACTTCCGCGTCGTCTACCAATTCGAGGGCGGCATCGGGCGGTTTCCCTTCCGGGCGCTGGCCTTCGGGGGACAGTCAGGATTCCCATTCAGCAGCGGTGGAAGCGGGGCAGTAGATGTCACCACCAACTGACACCACCGCACCGTTGAGTGCGATCGAGCGCGGGCGCCGCGCCGCACGGTTGCCCGGCTGGCTGCGCAATCTCGCGCTGCTGGTCCTTATTGGCGCGGCCGTGGGACTGTTGGTCGTGCCCACCGCGAGCGCGGGAACATACGTGATCGACAATTGCCCAGCGGCGCCCGGCGGCAACGGCAATCCGGGGCCGTGGACGGTATTCGGGGCACCGCAGAACACGAAGGGCACTTGCGACGGGGGGCCGGGCGACTTCATCGGTCCGCTCGGTGGCAGCATGGCCCCGGCCACGGTCGATGGTGTTCAGGTCGCAGTTCCCGCCGGTAGCGGCATCACGATCGCAGCGGCGCGCATCTGGTGGTTTGTGCCGCATCAGGTCTCGGGCGCGGACACGTTTGCGATCGCCGGGGTGAACACTGGCGGCATCGAGGAAGCCGGCACCCCGAAAGACAGCGCAAGCACCCCCGACGAATGGACCTTGCCGTCGAACACGACGGAGCTGACGCTGGCCGACTACTGCTCGAACGACGATGCCGGCGCCGGCTGCACTCTCGGCAGCGGCGAGAACCCCGACCTTGAGCTGCTTGGCTCGCAGCTCACGCTCGATGACACGACCCTCCCAAGCGGCACTGTGACAGGCGGCGCGCTCGCGAGCTCGGGCATGGTTTCGGGCACGGCCTCGATCAGCTATCAGGCGACGGACGCGAGCTCAGGGGTCCGGCTTGTGCAGTTGCGGATAGATGGCGAACCGCTGGCGGAGAAGGACTACATCGCAAGTTGCTCGTACACGGACTTTCAGGCGTGCCCGCCGAGCGTGTCCGACACGATCAGCTGGAACACGGCGGCGGTGGCAGACGGCCAGCATCGCGTGGAACTCGTTGTCGAGGACGCGGCGCAGAACACGAGCGTCATCTACAGCGGGGAGGTCACTGTTCAGAACGCCGCGGGCGCCGCGTCCTTGGGTGCCCTTCCCGGCGCTGGCAGCATGGGTGCCAGCGTGCTTGGCAGTGGCAGTCCGAACGGCACGGGCGCCAGCGAGACGGCCAGCCTGCGGCTCGGATTGCGGCGAGCGGTAAGGCGCACCTACGCGCATCGGGCGCTTGTCGTCGCCGGGCGCCTGCTCGACGGCGAGGGTCAGCCTATTGCGCACGCGACTCTCGACGTTTCGCAGCAGCTCGTCGGGACAGCGACGCCGCAGCTCCTAGCTCACACTACGACGAGCTCTGACGGCACGTTCAGCGTGCGGGTGCCTGCCGGGCCGTCTCGGGTTATCGAGATTGCCTACAGGGCGTTCTCGGGTGACACAAGCTACGCGGCCGTGGCTCACATCAGAGAGACGGTAGAGGCGGGTGTGCGACTGAGCGTCACGCCGACTCGCACTGGCCCCGAAGGGATGATCGTGCTGTCCGGCACGGTCGAGGGACCGATCCCGCAGCAGGGCGCGATCGTAGACCTGCTCGTGCATTACCGTGGCCGCTGGGAGCCGTTCAGGACGCCGCGAACGAACGGGCGCGGTCGCTTTCGAGTCGCGTATCAGTTCGAGGGTGGCGTCGGGCGCTTTCCTTTCCGCGCCGAAGTCCCCGGCGGTCAGGCAGGCTTTCCCTTCGGTAGCGGTGACAGTCAGGTGGTCGATGTCAGCACCAAGTAACCCGACGCGCCGCGCGTTGATGATGCTCTGGCGCGGCCGGGTGGGCGTCGTCGCGGCACTTCTCGCGCTTGTCCTGCCGCCGACGATGGCGGGCGCCGAGACAGGGATTACGACGCAGGCAACCGCAGACAACGGAGCCTTCCTTCCTTACGCTCCCGCGCCGGCGCAGCTTGCCGGCCTGTGCTTGGTTGATACGGGTGTGAATCTCAACCCGGACACCGAAGGCGTCGTAGTCGAACGAACGGCGCTCGACGGCGGCTCGGGGAATGACGTGTCCTCCACACTGCACGGGACTGTGCTCGCCATGATGGCGGGAGCGCCTGCGAACAGCTGGGGTATGGTCGGCACGGCACCCCACGCCATCCAGATCGTCTCTGTGCGAATCCTTGAGCCCGAACAGACCACGTTTCCGTTCAGCGCATACGCGACTGGAATCGTCGCATGTCTTAGCCTCCGCTCTCACTACAACATCCGGGTTATCAATCTCTCGCTCGGGACTTCTGAATCACCATCTGCCGAAAGCTACGAAGCCCTAGCCAATGCAGTCGAACGGGCTACGAACTATGGCGTTGCAGTGGTGGCAGCTGCGGGCAATGACGACGGGGGCGGGGTCGAGTACCCCGCCGCATATCCAAGCGTGCTTTCGGTTGGCGCGACGGATACCCAGGGCGGCGGCTTCTGCTCGTTCTCCAACCGTGGCGAAGGATTGCGCCTACTCGCGCCCGGCTGCGACCTCGACGGCGCGGACCCCGCAACGGGCGAACCCGACTACAACTACTGGCAGGGCACCAGCGAGGCGTCGGCGATTGCGGCAGCGGCCCTTGATGCGCTCGACTCCTACCAACCCGGCTTGTCGCCGGAAGCGGGCGAGAAGGACCTGACGGAAGCCGACAGCGGGACGCTCGACATCGCGCAGACGTTCCGCAACGCGGGGCTCGGAGCGATCGTCACGGCGGGCGAAGCAGCCGAGCCAGGGGCACAGTCCAACGCGGCTCCGGCATCGTCTCCCCAGCCGGTGTCACCATTGGCCGCGATGACCTTCACGCAGCCATTCGGACGCCCGCGAGCCCGTCTGAGGCGAGTCAAGCATCGATTCGTGCTCGCGCTGTCGGGACGCCCGAGCGAAGCTCAGGTGCAGGTGCGCTATCTCGGCCACAGGGGACGATCGCGCCGGCTTCGCGTGCTGCGCACGCTGCACGGAGTCTTCACCAGCCTGACGCTCCCGAGCTCCGGCGTGGTCGAGGTATCGGTGCGCTATACCGACCCCTACGACGTGGAACGAGCAAGCCCGTGGACGACACTCCGGCTACCAGCATCCGCGAACACGACGGGAAAGGCGACGCGCGCACGATGAAACGATCGAGCGTGACGATCGCGGTCATGCTGGCCGTCGTGGCGTGCCTCTCGCCGTCGCAGACGTTTGCGGCCGGCACCTATCAGGTGAGCGCGTGCAACTTTGCGCCAGAAGCCGCCAACAACTCCTGGGTATGGGCGACGAACGATCCCGCGCAGCCCGCGCACTACGCCGAGCACGCCAACTGCCCGTACCGGCTGGGAGGCGATGGCGGAAAGGCCGATCAGGAAGGTGGACTATCGACAACCGACGCGCTCGGTCTCTCAAGTGGAGCCGCGCCGGGCACAAGCGCGGGCTGGACGTTCACGGCGCCGCCGGGCACGTCGATCACCGGGCTCACTTACGAACGGTTCATCGGCCATCAGTACGACGGCTTCAACGATTGGTCGCCGGCGCTACGCGCAGACGGGGCAATTGTGCCAGGAGAAACCTGCCTGGATTCGGTCCAAAATGGCGAGACGTGTTCCGTCGGCGCTCCGCCTGGAGAGGGAGGCGAACCGGCAGCCATCACAGGTCTCTCAGCGCACGAACTCTCACTCGGCGTGGTATGCAAGGCGCCATCGGGCGACGAATGTGTGACGGGAGCAACCCAATATGCCGTGTGGGCAGCGATGTATGGCGCGACGGTCACTCTCTCCGATCCGACGCCGCCGACGCTCAGCGCGCCGTCGGGCGCTCTGTGGGGATCGGGCGAAGCTGGCGGCTTTCACAAGGGCACCGAAAGCGTCACGGTCTCGGCCGCTGATGTCGGCGGGGGCGTCGCCAGCATCGCTCTGTCTGCTGACGGGCGGCCAGTGGAGACCTACACGGCACCGTGCAATTTCACGTTCGCGCAGCCGTGCCCGTCATCCACGGGGACACAGACCTTGACGTTTCCGACGACGCAGCTCTCTGACGGCACGCACACGCTCACGCTCGTCGCGACTGACGCGGCCGGCAATCAATCGACGGTCGCCTCGCACGAAATCACGGTGGAGAACAGCGCGCCACCGCCGCCCGTGGGGCTGTCCGCCACCGCGACGCAAGCGGGCAGCTCCACATTTACGGCCACTTGGAGCGATCCCACAGGCCAGCTCGCACCGATCACCGGCGCGTTCTACCAAGTCTGTCCTGCAAGCGGCTCGGGCGCGTGCAGCGCGCCCGCGTCGGCACCGGCGACAGGACCGGCGACAGTGACCGTGCCTGGGCCTGGAAGCTGGAGCATCGCTGTGTGGCTCACCAACGCGGCAGGCAACGCAAGCGCCGCCAATGCTGCGCACACCAACGTCGTCGCACCGCCGTCCAGCTCGGGCGGTTCGGGGGCGGGCACGGGTCATAGCGCGACAGCGACAACGCCGACGATCCACGTCACGGAGACGCTGCGCGGGCGCGAGCTCATCGTGCATGTGAGCGGACCCGCGACGGGTCGGGTGCGCGTCAGCTTCACGGGTCGGCTCGGGCGCAGGACGATCGCCTCGGGTGCAAAGACCGTTGCGCTCAAGCGTGGCAAGCTGACCGCGATCTTCGAGCTCGGTCCGCGCACAGCAGCGCACGCCCTGATCCGCGTCAGCGCGAAGCTCGATCACGAGCTGGCGGTGACGAGCACCTTGCGCCGGCACGCGGCGCGTCGCGACTACTGACGGGCCGAGACGACCGCGGCGAACCAGCCGTCAACGGTCGGCGGCCTCAGCGATCACTCGTTCCCAATCGTCGCGCAGCGGCTTGGCTCCCAGCTCGGTGATCGCCAGTGCGACTACAAGCTCAAGGCCGACGACGCCCGTGGGTAGATGGACCTTGCCGAACCACCGCTCGCCGACGTGGATGCCGGTCCCCACGTGCATGTGCGGCCAGGTGATGGGGCTTTCGCCTTCTGGATGCCAGTGGTAGGAGACGAGATCGCGGCCGTCGTGCTCGATCGCGTAGTTGTAGCCGACGACCTCGACGCGCCAGCCGTCGGCGCCCTCGCGGGGTTCGTAGTGCTCGCCGACGCTGAGGCGGAGCGGATGCGGTGCGCGCAGCTTCGCCAGGTCCAAGAGTTCGAGCTGATGCGGCGGGTCGGCGGTGTGGTAGGCGCTTACGACGACGTACTCGCCCGTCAGGCACGCCAGTAGCCGCGCCGTTCGGCCGCGGTAGTGCTCGATGGCCTCGGCGGGTGTCCTACTTCCGGGTGCCATTGGGCGGGAGCATCATCGCGAGGCGCGTGACGGCGGGGCTGTCGTCTATGTCGATCTCACCCGCACGCAGGCGCCGCTCGAACTCCTCGCCGCTCATGCCCAGGTACTTGCGTGCCTGTTCATCGACTCGCTGAGCCCATTCCTCGGGGTTCAGCTCGCGGATTTGGTTGTCAGTTCGGGTAGCCATTGGAAGCTCCTTGGTAGAAGTCGGCCGCGCGGACCGGCTCCTTGACCATCCATAGTAGGGGAGGACGCGGGTGGTTTCCATCGGTCGGGGCGCTAAGCCCGGCGAGCCTACGCCCGCCGGGCCTTGTTGGTCATCATGCAGCTGCGACCAGCTCCAGGGCGCGGGTCTTCTCTGCTCCGTCATCGAGCGCGCGGGCGAAGCGCTGAGCCTTTGAGCGCAGCGGGCGAATCCAGTCGCCGTACTCCACGATCGCGTTCACCGCCGCCCACTTGGAGCCCGGCGCGTTGCCCTGCGTCTCACCGCGCAGGAACAGCTCGGCGATTCGGTCCTTGGTCTGCTGGCGCGAGCTGCGTGCGCGGCTGCTCATCGAGTCGCCGGTCCCATTCGGGTAGAGCTCATCGAGGACCGCGCGCAACTGGCGCTCGGTGCAGCGTTCGGAGGCGAGCTCGTCCCCGAAGCGCTTGAACTGCTCGTAGTAGTTGATCGAGAGGTCCAGCACCCGCCGCGCCTCGTGGATGTGCTGCGTGACAGCTTCGGTGTGGCGTATCGAGAACTTCTGCCGAGCCTGACGAAGCCCCCAATTGAGCGTGTTCTGGCAAACGACGCGGATCGGGGTCGTGGCCGCGATCACCGCCGTCGAGCCATCGTGGCTGTTCATCAGCAGCACGTAGGGCCGCACCGGGTCGCCGCCGACCTCGACGTGCTCGGGCAGTGTGGCGAGGACCCATACGCGGCGCCCGCCGTGCAGGCTGCCGGCCGTCTCGAAGTTGATCGAACTGCCGAGCAGCTTGTCGATGAACGCGAACGCTTCGTGGTTCTGCACGATGCGGTAGCGCTCACCGACGATCCCCAGCACTTCACGGGTGTCCTGGCGGACGGTGGCGTAGTAGCCGGGAATCTCCTCGCAACGCGGAATCGACCAATCGGCGGCCGGCATATCGCCGCGGTCGATCGCGATGGCCTCCTTCGCCACGTCCCAGCCGAGCCCCGACGCCTCGATCGCCTCACCGACGGTCGCCGGTGGCTGGTCGAGTACGGCGCCGAGCCCGTGCCAGGGTGTGTCGCGCACGGAGAACATCGAGTCTGAATCTGTGAGTCCAGCGGACATACTGCCGCCCTCCTTTTGGATCGGTGGTCCCGCCCGGTGCGGGGCCGGTCGCAGCCCTGGCCGCATCCCCGGAGGGGATGCAACACTGGCCGGGCAAGCGGGCTCCCGCACCGGGAAGGTCCGGCTTACTCCGCTTGTGAGTGCTCGTACTCTGGTTCCGGCTCATGGCTACCGTCGAGTCGGCTCCACGAGAAGGGGCCGCGTAGGTTCGGTGGCATCTGCTCGTGCGAGTCGATACCGGCCACCCACTCCTGCTCGTTGTTCTTCCAGTAGAAGAAGGCCAGCTTGTCGGTCTTGCGGTCGCGCTCCTCGCGCGTCGAGAACTCCTCGATGTCGATGTCGCCTTCCACGTCCAACGCGAGCTCTGTCTCGCCGCGGTGGTAGACGACGACATACGGCCAGCAGCCGAGGTCCCAGCCATTGAGTCCCCAACTCCCGATTGCGACCCAGCCGATACGGCTTGCGAACTCCCTCCGGTCGTAACCTTCGTCTCCCGGCCAGCGGGTGCGCGTAGGCATAGCGCCCTCCTTTGGATACAGGTGGCTCCGCCCGATGCGGGGCCGGTCGCAGCCCCGGCCGCATCCCCGCAGGGATGCGAAAATGGACGGGCAAGCCGCCCAACGAACGGGCGTCCAGGCCCTCGCGGCTCGCCCTTACGGCAGCGGCCGGCGGTGCCTGCTCCACAAGAGAGCCGTGCGGACGACGCGCGACTGCTCTCTGCTGCTTCCCGCTCAGCGAGCGCGGCAGCGAGCCGACCGGCGTCTATCGGAGTGAGTCAATGAACGCGACGAGCGCCCTTACATCGGCTGGCTTGCGCTTGAGGTCGAGCTCTTCGATCGCCTCGGCCATGACTTCACCAGGGTATCCCTGGACGGTGAGCGCGTTGGGTTCGACGATGTGTCTGGTCAGGTAGGCGTTATCGGCGATGATGGTTCGTCCGTCGCTCAGCTTCACTCGGCTGACAGCCAGCCCCTTCCATGATGGGCCGGTCATGCGTGTGCCGTTGAGCGAGTGGCAGCCGGCGCAGCCATCGTCTTGGTAGAGTCTTCGCCCGAGCGCCACAGGAGGAGGAGAGGTGCTGGCGTTAGGCGATGTAGTTGGTGTCGTGTGATGTTGTGTGCCACCGCATCCGCTTGTGAGGCAGAGCAGCGCACCCAGACTGATTGCCGCGGGGAGTCTCGCGACACGCACGGAACCGCAGCGCCGGCGAGGCCGTGAGAGCCGTTGTAGTAACGGGCGGTCACGACCTCGCCGAGCGCCCATAAGCCATCCCGATCTGACCGGATACTCCATCGGGACTCACGTCACGCTTACTCCTGGTGCCCCGACTGGCGGTGTTTCCTCCGGTGCTATCTCCGCGGATCGCACGCGTTGGCCGGAGGTCGCGAGTTGCGCAACCGGGAATAGTGCGAAGGCGAGCAGGACGAACAGTGGTCCTGCGTTGAAGTCGGTCGCGCCTTCGGTCCAGAATGGGCCGCCGAGGTCCTGCCCATAGAGCCAGTAGGCGAGGGAGAGCACGATCCCGATCGCGAGCGCCGGCCAGCGCAGCGGCGTCCACACACCGATCGCGACCGCGACCGAGATGATCGCGAGTACCATCGCGATCGTGGTGCCGTGACCCAGCGTGTGCTTCGCGAGCGAGTCTTGGATTTTGGCGAGCCAGTGCGGGGAGGCTTCGGCCATTTCGGTGATCATGCCGTGGGTTGCTTCCTTGGCGCGATTGACGTTCGCGAGCCACAGGCCCGCGGACATGACCCACAACCCTGACCAGAAATAGAGCCCTCCGCGATCCCCCAACGGTCCCATATCGGTAGGTGAGCGACCCTCCTGCTTGTCGGTGGGCCACACGAGCAGGCCGATGATCGCGTAGAGGATCACCGCCCCGGGCGCACCCATCAGAGGCGCGGGCAGGGTGTTTGACGTCAGGCCGCCGAAGCCCTCACCGAACCACCAGACCCAGATCGCCCACGCGAACGAGACCGCGAGCGCTGGCTTGACCAGGCGCCTACTGCATATCAGCGCGAGACCGATCGCGATCTGGATCTCCCCGGAGAGCGTGTTCCAGAGGGTCAGATCGCGCCCATAGAAGTCATCGAACGTCCGCATCGGGTCACCGATGAACGAGGGCTGGCCCTTCATTGCGGGTTCGAAGACTTCCTTAACGATACTGTGGGTGAACATGAAGCCCTTGAACTGAAAGAGACCGTCAAGCAACCAGACCAACCCGAGAGCGATCTGTATTCCACGGGTGGTCACGACCGGCCGACCGCCTGTTCGCGCGCTTTCAGCCCGGGCGCTCATGATGGTTTCGCCCCGGGGTCCCGGCGCGCGTGGAGGTCGCGGATCGGCATTGGGGCTCCTTTATGTGAGAGGTACCTTTCGCAAACGTCTCGCCTGTAAGCGGTCTTGAGGAAACGGTCAGGCCGACGCATCGGCGAGCTCCTTCGCGGTTGAGATCGCCTCATCGGCGGCGGCCACGTGCAACCGACAGTGCTCGTGGTGCTCGACATGAGGGGCACACGCAGCCCGAGACTGCTCGCAGGCCGTGACCGCGGTGCGGAGCACCTGGCGTGCCAGCTCGCGGTTGCCCGTTGAGCGGGTCAGCACGCCGCGTGCCGCCGCCACGACGTCAACACTGCTCGCTGCGGCGGCGACGGCATCGGGGATTCCGCCGCTGGCGCTCATCGCGGCCGCGCACGAGCTCGCAGCCTGCTCATAGGCTGCCAGCGCATCCAGGTAGGCCGCGAGAAGGTCGAGGTCCACGGAGAGCGGTGTGACCGCGTTCTGGGCCTCGAGGATCTGGAGTGTCTGAGCCATGTTCATCGTCCTTCTCTGAGATGGCGGGTCAGGGTAGGGCGCTCGACTGGACGCCAGATTCGGCCAAGGCGTGTCAACGCTGTCCCGCCAGGTTCCGACGCGCTATGCGCCTCGTCGAGCGCAAGTGCCCGGTCCGCGACAGTAGGGTGGCGCGCATCTTCTGGCTGTGGCTGTCCGCGCGGATCATGCCGCTACATCAGTAGTTGCATCGCGGCGAACATGTAAGCCATGCCAAGAGTCATGGCGGCCATCGAGACACGCAGGTCCTTCTCACAAATGAGCGGCTCGGCGACGCTCGCCGCGATCGCGCCATCGGCGGTCACCGACGCCCCTCCGCCGAGGATCGCGCGCTCGTCCAGACGGCGCATCCGGTTAGTGCCCCAGAGCACCGCCTGCGAGGCGAAGTAGGCCACCAGAAGCCAGGTGATCGGCGCCTGGAACCCGCTCGGCGACCACATGTAGGCCATCGCGCCCATGTCGAAGGCCATCGTCAGCCACAACAGGTTCGTCGCGCGCCCGGCGAACGCCTGGACCACAACCCAGAGGGCGATTGCGAGCGCCCAGTTGGCGAACGCCAGCGACCAGAAGCCAGTCGGGATGTTGAAGTAGTCGACCGATCCCGGCGCGTACATCACGGCCATCCCAACCGCCATGAACACGTGGCCGGAGTGCCAGTAGCGACGCTGGCCTTTGGTTTCGAGCACGTGCCGTCCGTGGATCGCGATGATCACGAAGAAGACGAGCATCCAGATGATCGCGAGCCAGTTGGGAAGGATGTTCGTCGAGTTGCTGGCGACGCTCATGGACATGCTCCCCATCGACATCGAATGCATGCCGCTCGTGTGAGACATCGATGACTTGCTCATGCTGCTCATGGAGGACCCGCTCGAACTGGTTGCCGGCACCGACGAGCTCCCACGGGTGTGCGTCATGGACGAGCCGCCGCCCATCGTCGTGCTCGTGTTCATTCCGGTCGCGGCCGCGACGTTCGCGCAGACTAGTGCTGCCGCGAGAAACCCGGCGAGCAGCGCGAGCGCCTGACCAGCGCGCAATCTGACTCTTGAATGCATTCGAGATCCTCCTGTCTTTCCCCGACCATGGACCGCGCGCCCGACCATCCCCAGGGCAGTCCCCCAAGGACTCGTTGCTCGCGTGCGCTCCAGCGGGCGCCTGACACGGTTCCTGGCTGCCACTGCGAGTCTGATGCTCCTCTCCTGTTTTAGGGCGCCCGGTTGCTTAGGGCGCCCGGTTGCCGGCGCCCACGGCCCGCGGTGCGGCCGTGGCGCTGTGGTTCCTCGCCTGCGGGTGGAGCTGCTGTCAGCGCGGAAGGCGGGGTTATGGGTCTGAGGCATTCGGCACACCCTACTACATGTCGTAGTAGGCGCGTCGCTGAGCTCGCACCCGCTCCGCGAGGGTCGTCGGAGTCTGCTCCGCCTGTCGCGTGGAGCATCGCTGACGGTGCGACCTCGAACTTCCGGCCTGACGGCCGCCTACAGCCGCGGAACGCAACGTGGCGGCACGCTACTACGTTCTGTAGTAGCGTGCCCGACGCTCACGCTCGCAAGGAGAACATGATGACGCGAAATGGATGCCGATCAGTGACGTTGACATGGGCCGATCAGGGTCGTGCTGACACGCGCTTGCGGGGTCGCGGCCTTCTGAACACTGACGCGCCGACCAACGCAAAACGGGATCACTTCACCTGCGACGCCCTGTCGCTGAACTGAAAGGGGCCAGATTCGATGGATATGCAGACGCTACATGCCCCAAAGTCGGCCGAGTTCTGGACCTTGCCGCGGGATCTGCGGCCTCCCGCGCGGGCGCGCTTTGCAGCGGATAACTCGAACGCGGCGAGGTTCGGGTCGGAGTCAAATTCGCGCTCGGCGACGCTGGCGCGGTCGAGGGTCGGACGGGTGACGCGTTGGGTCGCGGGTGTGACGGTGTGCGCCATGGCCGCGTTCCCAGCGCCGACGCTTGCCAACGGGGTGTACGTCTTCAATCTAGAAGAAGCCACAGTGTCGCAGTTCTCGAGCGGGGCGGGTGGAGCACTCTCGCCGCTGAGCCCCGCGACCGTGCCGACCGGCAAGGAACCAGCAGGGCTGGCGATCTCGCCTAACGGGCACGACCTTTACGTCAGCGCCGAACCGCCCCCCAACGTCGGCGCGGTTTGGCAGTACTCGATCGCCGCGGATGGGGCGCTCACGCCGCTTAACCCCGAAACTGCCGAAGCCGGGGGGTATCCGATCGGTGTGGCGGTCTCCCCCGACGGTCAGAACCTGTATGTCGCCGATCAGCTAAGTGGAGTCTCGCAGTACTCGATCGCGCCCGACGGGGCGCTCTCGCCGCTTAACCCCGCGACGGTGCCGGCGGGCGGGGCCCCTGGCGGGATCGCGGTTTCCCCAAACGGACGGAACCTGTACGTGGCTAACTTCAGCGAAGAATCGGTCTCGCAGTACTCGATCGCGCCCGACGGAGCGCTCACACCGTTGAGCCCTGCGACCGTCCCGACCGGCGACGCCCCGTTCGGCCTTGAGATCTCGCCCAACGGTCAGAACCTGTATGTCGCAAACACCAACGAGCTCGGCAGCGGCGAAGGCTCAGTCTCGCAGTACTCGATCGCGCCTGACGGAGCGCTCACGCCGCTGAGCCCAGCGACCGTCGCGACCGGCCAAGAGCCTCAGGACATTGCCATCTCGCCCAGCGGGCAGAGCCTCTACGTCACCAACCTGGGCGCCAACACGGTCTCGCAGTTCTCGGTCACCGCAGGCGGTGCGCTCACGGCGTTGAACCCTGCGACCGTCCCGGCCGGCGACCTGCCAATCGGTGACGCGCTGGCGCCCGACGGCCAGACCCTGTATGTCGCGAACGCAGACGAAAACAGCGTCTCGCAGTACTCGATCGCCGAAGGCGGGGCGCTCACGCCGCTGAACCCCGCGATCGTCGCGACCGGCCTGAGTCCTACCTTTGTGGCGGTGACCCCCGACCGGGGTCCGACGGCGGCGTTCTCGGCGACGCCCGCGCCGGCGGGCTCAGCGAGCACGTTTAGCGCGGTGGCATCGAGTGCGGGGTCTGAGCCGATCTCCGATTACGCGTGGCAGTTCTCCGACGGGACGACCGCGAGCGGGGCGTCGGTCAGCCACGTGTTCTCCACGGCAGGGACCTACACAGCGACGCTGACGCTGACCGACAGCGACCTGTGCTCGACCGTTGGACCGTTTACCGGCCAGACGGCCTTCTGCACGCCCGATCCCGCGGCGACGAGCTCTGAGACGATCACGGTCCCAGCCGCCGCAGTCACGCAGGCGACGGTGCCGCCGACGGTCGTGGTGGTCTCAAACGCGTTCTCGATCGCGCATGTGCGGGCCGGAAAGAACGGAGTCGTGAGATTCAGTCTCACGCTCCCCGGACCGGGGACGCTCGACATCCTCGAGACGGCAGCGGACTCGCTGGCGAAGCGCGCCGCCGCTGGACTTCTGAAGCCTGGAGCCGGGCAGTTCTCGTTTGGTAGTCAGACTCTGGCGGCCCACGGGAAGGGCACGATCGCGGTGACCGTGAAGCCTGATGCGCGCGGGCGCCGGGCGCTTCGCAGCCACCGCCACATCACCATCGATCTGCGAATCGAGTACGCCCCCACGGGCGGTATGCCGTCCACGCACAACATTCGCCGGCTGCGGGTCGGCAAGTAGAGCGACCTAAAAGGAGCTCCCGGATGAGCAACCAAGCCAGCCGCAACCGCCCACGTGCCGGTCGACCGACGCGCCCGCGCGCCGCTGCCGCTATCGCCGTCACGATGCTGATCGCGACGATCGGCCTGCCCACGCCTGCCGGCGCCGAACTGGGCAAGCCGCTTCACTTTGTCGAAGAGGCGACCAACCCTGTGTTCGGGGCGAACGGCCCGACCGCCATCATCGAGGCCGACGGCACTCTTTGGTTCAGCGTGGGCAGCCCGGCGGGTATAGGGACGGACAACGTGTTCTTCGATGTTTCGGAGTTCACGGCCGGCTTCAACCCTGGCGCGAGTCCCGGTTCGCTCGCCGCCGGCCCGGACGGGAATGTCTGGTTCACTGATGACGGCACCACCCCGGCGATCGGCAAGATCACTCCCACCGGTGCGGTGACTGAGTTCGACCTGCCCCCAGGCTCTGATCCCGTGTCGATCGCGGACGGTCCGGATGGGAACCTGTGGTTCACCAACGAGGGCGCGACGAAGGCGATCGGGCGGATTACGCCCGCCGGCAGGATCACCGAATTCACCGCAGGTTTGAACCCGGGCTCCGACCCGGACGCGATCGTGGCCGGGGCGGGCGGGGACATGTGGTTCACCGACATCGGCACGACCCCGGCGATCGGGAAGATCACGACGAGCGGTGTGATCACCGAGTTTAGTGCGGGCCTGAACGCGGGCGCGCTGCTGGACGGCGGCATCGCGAACGCCCCCGATGACGACCTTTGGTTCAACGACAACGGCACCACGAAGGCGATCGGGAGGATCACGATACCGACCGGGAACATCGTCGAGTTCCCGGGCGGCCCCTGCACAGCGTGCGTGTCCCGTAGCATCGCGGCGGGTGCCGACGGGAACATGTGGGTCAGCCAGGACGGCTCCGGCGCGACGTCCGGCTCGATCGACCGGATCTCGCCGACAGGTGAATTCACGATGTTCACCAACAGCGCGTTCGCCGACAACGGCGACGGCATCGGCCCGCTCGTCACGGGTCCGGATGGCAACCTGTGGTTCGCCGACGACGGCATCCCAGGTGACGGCAAGCAGGCAATCGGCTTCTTCGGCATGGACGTGCATTCGGCCTCGATCGAGGCACCGGCGGTCGTGGGCACTGCCCAGGAGGGCACCCAGCAGGTCTGCGAGGGTGAGCAGTGGTCTGACTGGGCCGGGCAACAGCCCGCGCTCGACGCGTTCGCCTTCGACGGGATCCAGTGGGAGCTAGAAGGTGTCCCGATCTCCGGCGAGACCGCCGACAGCTACACGCCAACCGAAGCGGATGTCGGGCATCAGCTCTCCTGCAAGGTGACGGTCACCTATCAGCTCTTCCCCACCACCGTGTTCGCAGTCAGCTCGCCGGTAACGGTGGTACCAGAGTCGAGCGGCCCTGCGGGCGCCCCCGGGGCCACCGGTCCCACGGGATCTGTCGGTCCCACGGGGCCTGCGGGTCCCACGGGGCCTGCGGGCAAGGCGGGGGACGTCGAGCTGGTGACGTGCAAGACGATCTCGGAGAAGACCAAGGACGGCACGCATAAGGTGCGGTCCTGCACAACCAAGCGTGTGAGCGGCGTCGTGAAGCTCACCTCGACGCTTGATGCGGGCGTCGTCGACGCGTCACTGTCGCGCGGGAGGTCCGTATACGCCCTCGGCGAGGGTCAGCGCATCAACCACACGACCAGGCTGCTGTTGCGCCTGCTCCGCCAGATCACCGCCGGGACCTACACCCTCAAGCTCGGGGCGCACACGCACGAAACCGTGACCGTGCGTTGAGCGCAGTGTTCCTCGCGTCTGCGCTGCCACGCACTCCAGCGATCGTGGTGTGCATGACTGGGGAAGGTAGCTGACCATAGTGGCAAGCTGCGACCGCACCAAGGTGTTGCCGAGGGACGAGGCGCAGCGTGGATTCAGGGCAGCGCGACCGAGCAGGGGTCGGTTCTCGTCAGGCCAGGCCACAGTTCGCGCTGAGTGGCGGTGAATATGACCACCAGGGCGTCTGTCAACCCGTTTCCCAGCTACCGGCAGATGCCTCAACGCGTACCCGCCTGGGCTTGGCGGATCGGCCGCCTGCTCGCGTTCGGGTCGGCGGTCGCGTTGTGTGTACTGCTGGTGGTGAAACCCGATGAGGGCCTCGAACTGTGGTGGAAACTCGCGGTTCCGCTGCTGCCGTTGGTGTGGCTGGTGGCTCCCGGACTGTGGCGCAACGTGTGCCCGCTCGCCGCGGCCAACCAGACGCCGCGGCTGCTCGGGTTCACGCACAGCCTGAGCGCGCCGGGGTGGTATCGCAGGTACGCGCCCGCGATCGGAATGACCGCGTTGATCCTGCTGATCGCCTCTCGCAAGCTGCTGTTCAACACCAGTGGTATCGCCACATGCGTGCTGATCAGCGCATCGCTGGCGGCGGCGATAGTAGGCGGCATCCTGTTCAAGGGCAAGAGCGGCTGGTGCAGCATGATCTGTCCACTGCTGCCGGTGCAGCGAATGTACGGCCAGACTCCCTCCGTGACGGTTCCCAACGCGTACTGCCGGCCTTGTGTCGCCTGCACCAAGAACTGCTACGACTTCAATCCCGCCACGGCATACCTAGCGGATCTGTACGAGGAAGACCGTTTTAGCGTCGGCGCCCGCAAGTTCTTCGCCGGCTGCTTCCCCGGCCTCATCCTCGGCTACTTCACGCTGCCTGACCACGTTTCTGGAGCACATGACTTCGGCGACCTCGCGCTGTGCCTCTCCGTCAGCGCGGGCAGCCTATTCCTCGCGGAGGCGGCGCTGAAGGTGAGCGTCGGCAAGATCGCTGCAACTTACGCCGGGCTCGCCATAAGCCTCTACTACTGGTACGCCTCGCAGGTACTGGCGGGCACGCTCACGGGCAGTGAGAGCACCGGCTGGTTCGTTTGGGGGCTACGAGCAGTCGTCTGGACGGCGGCCGCGGTATGGCTCGCTCGTACCTGGCGCAAGGAGGTTGTGTACCGCAAACGAGTAGTCGAGCGCGCACCCCGTGCCGCCGGGTGAGCGACGGGGTAGTAGCGAGCCGAGGCGAGGACCAGCGAGCCCAGGAGTCCGCCGCCTTGCTCGCGGTCGCGACGCACCTGCACACGCGACGGGAGTGGCGTCGACAGCGTGCACGATCAGTCCGCAGCGTTGCGCGAAGGGCCGTGAAGGCGGCGCTCGACGGCATCTTGCAGTGCAGTGACCTGCTCCTTTGTGGCGCTCTGGACGAAGCACGCGAGCGCGGCGGCTGGGTCACGGGTGGCTGACAACGCTTCCTGCATCAGTAGCGTCGTGTGGACGGCGCGGGTATCGGCGGCGGCGTAGCGGAGCACCCGCCCGTCTCGGCGGGCCATGAGCAGGTTCTTGTCGGCAAGCCGATCAAGTACCGTCGCGATCGTCGTGTACGCGTACTCCGGAAGCCGATCTGCGACCTCTCGCACGGTGCGACCGGTCTCCGGCTGCTCCCAGAGCATGTCCATGACGCGGCGCTCCAGCGTACCGAGCGTCATCATGCCGCACCGACACGTAGCACCGCATCGACAATCCACACAGGTGCACTTAGGATTAGGACACTGATTCTCGCTCATGTAGCGATAACGAGCGTAACATCCCCACGGCGCACCGCTGGGCTCTAGATCAGAACGGGCACCAACCCTATGCCGTTTGTAGAACTCCTGTCTCGGCGCATAGCTGGCGGACCTCGGCGAGCCACTTCGCCGGTATCTCCTCCTCCAAGCGCTCAAGGAACGTCGCCGTGGCATCGCCGGAGACAGGACGCAGCGGCATGAAGTTCTCGGGCAGGCTGTCGGGATCGAGCGCCCGCGTGATCTGATTCGCGAGCTCCGGCCGGGGCGCGTAGGCCATGTACTGTTCGGTCGTGTTCATGCGCTTGTGCCGCATGAGCGCCTGAATCGTCCTCACATCTACGCCCTTGGCGGCCAGGCTCGTGCCGAACGAGTGGCGCAGGTTATACATCTTGATCGGCTTCAATCCGGCCGTCTGGAGCGCGAGCTTGAACGCTTCGCGCAGCGGACGCTCTGGCACGGGCCGCTCCGGTTCGAGCTCGCAGGCGAACACGAAGTCCTCATCGCTGGTCGCATAGCCGCGCTGCTTGAGCTTCGCCAGTGCGCGAGCCATGCGAGGCGTCATGGGGATGGCCTCCGAGTCGCCGGTCTTGGTCGTGTCGAGCTGGCCGAGTACCCAATTGTCGTAGGGGCGAATCACGCCTGCCTGGAAGTCAACGGCTCCCCACTTCATGCCAAGGGCCTCGCCGGGCAGGCGTAGACCGGCGTGGGCACCGCAGAGCCAGAACGTTTCCTCCAGAACACCAGGCGCGTGTGCGAGGAGGCGGGCAACCTCGTCGGTGTCGTAGAAGTCCTCGCGGCGCAAAATGCGTTCGCGCTCCTCGCGCTTGCTGGCGCGCTTGACCTCGGCCAGCGGGTTCACGTCGAGCCAGCGCTTGCGCACGGCGTAGTCGAAGGCGGCTGAGAGGACATCGCGGTACTCGTTGCGGGTCTGCGCGGCGGCGGGCTGCACAAGCATCCACACCTTCGTCTTGCGTCGGGCGATGATGAACCCCTCGGATTCGAGGGCCTTCGCCTTCGCCAACGTGACGCACTTGGGGCGCTGGGCGTTCAGCGGCACGACGCGGTAGGCGCCGCGGCGCCGGTGCTTCCAGGTGCCGGGCATTTCGTCGGCGAGCTGCACGGCCTCGGCCTTGGTCGCGACCTCGACGGCCTGGCTGCCGGGCGGCTGCGCCGTCCAGCGTTCGACCTCGATGCGGCGAACCTCCTTGCCTTCGGCGCGCGCCTTCTTCGCCGCCCTCTCGCCGCGCACCTTGTAGGACTTGAAATCGGCGAAGTACGCACGCAGACGACCGTCGGCGAAGTCGCGGAGCGGAGTGTCGGCGCCGAGATCGCGGTACATGCGCTCGGTCATGGCGTTGTAGCCGGCGAGCGTGGAGCGCTTGAGGCCCTTGTCGCGTTCGCGCTCGGCGATCGAGCCGTAGAGGGCGTCTGCGAGGGTCGCCTGCTGCTCGTCGGGCTCGGGGAGCTCGGCGACGGTCTCCAGTTCGCGCAGGATCGCGTCCAGCTGCTCCTCGGCGTCCTTCGGCGTCAGGTGCTCGGGCGTCGGGCGGGGTCCGTTGCCTGCCCGCCAGATGATCGCGCCCCGTGCGCTGCGCCGGCCCGAGTCGCGGACGTGCGCCGGGCCGAGACGGCGTCCGCCTCGTTCGCCATCCTGGTCGTACCAGAAGGCCCAATAAGACCGTCCGCCACCCGTCTTGTCAGGGCGGACCTGTAGATGCCCCGTGGGGCGAGATTTGGTGCTCATGTTGCTGTAGACCTCCATCGAGTCGAACCGGCCAATGAGGTTCGAGTCGAGAGGCAGATTTCTCTAGGATTTCTAGAGAGGGCCGTGCCCAGGCTGAAATAGGGCCTGTATCTAGGCCCAAAACCCGTTTAGTTGAGCCAAATCGAGGTCGAGGCGCGCGAATCATAATCCGCGTGTCGGGGGTTCGAGTCCCTCCTCCGGCATCGCAAAGGGCCTGCAAACGCGGGTGATCGATCGATTAACAATCAGAGCAGAGCCATTTGCCACCGACCCTCCTAGCCGTGCCGAACGTCTCAGAGGGCCGCGACCCGCGGACGATCGCGCAGCTGGCCGCGGCGTTCGCCGGCGAGGACCCGCATGGCGGGGCGCCCGGTGAGGACCCGCAGGGCGGGGCGCCCGGTGAGGACCCGCAGGGCGGGGCCCTCGGCGAGGACCCGCGGGACGACGCCGCGCGCGTGCGCCTCCTGGATGTGCACACCGATCGCGACCACCACCGCACGGTGTTCACGCTCGCGGGCCCGCCGGCGCAGCTCGCCGACGCGCTGGCGCGCGGCGCGCGCGTGGCGGTGCAGCGGATCGACGTGATGCGCCGCGCCGGGGCCTCGCCCGAGGAGCTCGGCCAGCACCCGTACGTGGGCGCGCTCGACGTCGCGCCGCTCGTCTACCTGGACCCCGCCGAGCGCGGCGCGGCGTGCGCGGCCGCGCTCGTCCTCGGCGACCGCATCGGCGCCGAGCTGGATGTCCCGGTGTTCATGTACGGCGAGCTTTCGGGCGTGGACGGCGCCTCGATGCGCACGCGCGCGCAGCTGCGCCGGGGCGGGCCGGCGGGGCTCGCCGAACGCATGGGCGCCGGCGAGCCGCCGCTGACGCCCGACTTCGGCCCCGCGCGCATGCACCCGAGCGCCGGCGCGACGCTCCTGGCCGCGCGCCCGCCGCTGGTCGCGTTCAACCTGCAGCTCGCGCCGCCCGCGGGGCTCGACGACGCCCGCAGGATCGCGGCGCTGATCCGCGACGGCGGCGCCGGCGGCCTGCCCGGTGTGCGCGCGATCGGCGTCGCGCTCGACGGCGGCGTCGCACAGGTCTCGATGAACGTGGAGCGCCCCTTCGAGCTGGCGCTCGCGCAGATCGTCGCGGCTGTGCGAACGCACGCGCCCGTCGCCAGCGCCGAGCTCGTGGGGCTGGCGCCCGCGGCGGCGCTCGCGGGCTTCCCGCCCGAGCTGGCGCTGCGGGGGTTCGATCCCGCGCGCCACGTGATCGAGAACGCACTACGCTGCTGAGTCACCATGGCTCAGACCAGGCGCAAACGCCAGACCAAGCACCGCGGCAACGCCGCGGGCGTGATCGAGTCGCGCGGGCGCACCGGGCGCAAACCGACGGCCGGCGAGAAGAGCGGGGACGCGCGCCAGCTCGCGCGCGAGCGCGCGAGCAAGGTCGACCGCCGCGACCGGGCGCCGACCTGGTGGGGCGCGTTGATGAAGGCGATGCTCGCGGCGATCGCGTTCCTCGCGATCTTCGCGGTGCTGCTCGGGCGCGCCGAACAGGGGATCAAGTTCTTCCCGATCGCGCTGCTGTTCTACACCCCGATCAGCTACTACACCGACAAGTGGGCGTATGAGCGGCGGATGCGCAAGAAAGCCAAGCAGGCCGGCGGCAGCGGAGCTTCGCCGCGATGAGCGCGCTCGACGTGCGCTCGTTCACCGTCGGGCCCGTGCAGGAGAACTGCTACGTCGTGCGCGCGGGCGCCGAGGCGACGCGCGCGCTGCTGATCGACCCGGGCGATGAGCCCGAGCGCCTGCAGGGGGCGATCGCGGCGCTCGGGGTGCAGGTCGAGGCGATCCTCCTGACCCACTGCCACTTCGACCACATCGGCGCGGTCGCGCCGCTCGCGCGCGCAACCGGCGCCCCGGTCTACTGCCCGGTGATCGAGCGCCCGGTGCTCGCCGACGTGATGAGCTGGGTGCCGCCGGGGTTCGGGCCGTTCGAGAGCTATGAGGCCGAGCACACGCTCGCGGGCGGCGAGCGCCTGAGCCTCGCCGGCCTGGAGATCGACGTGCTGTTCACGCCCGGGCACAGCCCCGGGCACCTGACCTACGCCCTCCGGTCGCCCGCCCACCCTGCGCTGCTCTCCGGAGACGTGCTCTTCCAGGGCTCGGTCGGGCGCGTCGACCTGCCGGGCGGCGACTGGGCGACGCTCGAGCGCTCGATCGAGGGGCTGATGCGCTCCTATCCCGCCGAGACCGTCGTGTACCCGGGGCACATGGGCGTGACGACGCTCGGGCGCGAGCGCGAGAGCAACCCGTTCCTCGCCGAGGTCCGCCGGCGCGTGCCGCGCGCGAGGAGTGCGGGCGCTCACGCGCCCGCGGCGCCCGCCAGTTGAGCCGCGGCCAGTCGACCCAGAGGAAGCTGAAAGCGCCGCGCGGCACCTTCGACGTGCTCGGCGAGGAGTCCGCGCGTCGCAGCGCGCTCGAGGCGCGCGCCCGCGCGCTGCTCGAGGCCGCCGGCTACGAGCGCATCGAGACGCCGACGTTCGAGGCGACCGAGCTGTTCGCGCGCGGCGTCGGCGCCTCGACGGACATCGTGCGCAAGGAGATGTTCACGTTCGAGGACCAGGCCGGGCGCTCGCTGACGCTGCGCCCCGAGGGCACCGCGCCGGTCTGCCGCGCCTACCTCGAGCACGGCATGCACAAGCGCCGCCAGCCGGTCAAGCTGTGGTACTGGTCGAGCTTCTTTCGCCACGAGCGCGCCCAGGCGGGCCGCTACCGCCAGTTCTGGCAGCTCGGCGCCGAGGCGATCGGGGCCGAGGACCCGGCGGTGGACGCGGAGCTGATCTGGCTGCTGTCGACCCTGCTCGCGCAGCTCGGCGTGCGCGGCCTGCGGCTGCGCCTCTCGAGCCTCGGCAGCGCGCAAAGCAGGCGCGCATACCGCGAGCGCCTGCAGGCGCACCTGCGCGCCAACGAGGCGAGCCTCTCCGAGGACGTCCGCGGCCGGATCGAGCTCAACCCGCTGCGCGCGTTCGACTCCGAGCACCCGGGCACCAGGCAGGTGATGCAAAGCGCGCCGCGGCTGCTCGACGAGCTCGACGCGCACGACGCCGAGCACTTCGCGCGCGTGCGCGAGCTGCTGGACCTGGCGGGCGTCTCCTACGAGCTCGATCCGACGCTCGTGCGCGGCCTGGACTACTACACGCGGACCGTGTTCGAGCTCACCTCCGACGCGCTCGGCGCGCAGAGCGGCGTCGGCGGCGGCGGGCGCTACGACGGCCTGATCGAGCAGCTCGGCGGCCCGCCGACGCCGGGGATGGGCTGGGCCGCGGGGGTCGAGCGCATCATGCTCGCCGGCGACGGCGAGCCCGAGCAGCCCGGCCACGCGCGCGTGCAAGCGCCGGCGCCCGCGCCGCTCGAGCTGTTCGTCGCGCTCGCGGGGCCGCGCGAGCGGCTGCGCGGGGTCGCGTTCGCCCTGCTCAGCGAGGCGCGCTCGGCGGACCTCTCGGCCCAGATGGACCTCGCCGGACGCTCGCTCAAGGGCCAGCTCGGGCTCGCCGACGCGCTCGGGGCGCGCTATGTCGCGATCGTCGAGGACACCCCCGCCGGGGGCGCGGGCTGGCGCACGACGCTCAAGGACATGCAGGGCGGCGGGCAGCGGGAGATGGCGACCGACGCCGTCGTGCACGCGGTCCTGCGCTCCCATCACGCCCTCTGAGCGCTCGCGCCCGCGCCGGGGGCGTCCAAGCCGAAAATTGCCGTTCAACTTCTGCGCCCGAGATGCCGAAACAAGGGCGATGGCGCAGATCTCCCGTCCCTTTCAGGTCGCCCTCGTAGCTGTCGTCCTGTTCGCAGCCATATGGTTCTTCGCGCTGCAGGGGCACTCGAGCGGCAACGGCGGCGGCTCAGGCTCCTCGACGACCGCCAGCAGCAACCCGCCCGCAGGCGCGAGCGCGGCGAGCCGCGGCTCGAGCGCCTCGAGCTCAGGCTCGCGCCCGGCGAAGTCCCCCACGAGCGCCGCGCACCGCGCCGGCGCCGCCGCGCGCGCGAGCTCGGCGTCGCACGGCTCGAAGTCCGCCGCCGCTCCCACGAGCCGCCCGACGCACGTCTACCACGGTCCGGCTCCCGGGGTCGAAGGCCTGACGCGCGCGATCGCCAAGGCCCACGAAGCGAACGCGATCACCAAACGCAAAGACAACCAGCTGCAGGGCAAGTCCGAAAAGGCCTCCGGTGAAGCCGCGCCCGCCGAGAGCGCAGGCGCCCGGGCTTCGAAAACGACCGCGCAGCCGACGACCGCGAAGCCGACGACAACGAAGCCGACGACCGCGAAGCCGACGACCACGAAGCCGGGCGCGAGCGCCGCGGGCACGGCCGGCGTCGCGCCGCACGGGACCTCGAGCTCCACGATCCCGATCAACCAGCGCCTCATCGAAGTCGAGCTCGAAGGCGGGTTCGTCGCGATCGTGATGTTCTGGAACCCCAAGGGCGCCGACGACGTCGCCGACTACCGCGCGCTGCTGCAGGTCGAGCGCTCCGCGCTCGCCTCCCACCAGCGGGTGATCGTGGAGGACGCGCCGGCCAGCGCCATAGCCGAATACGGCTCGATCACGCGCGACGTGCAGGTGTATTCGACGCCGACGATCCTCGTGATCTCCAAGGGCGGGCACGCGCTCGTGCTGACCGGCGTGCAGGACCCCTTCTCGATCGACCAGGCGATCGAAGAAGCCCGCCAGCTCGCCTCCATGTCCTAGCCGCGGGGCGCTCCCCGCCGTACACTCGCTCGGGTGAGCGCGCCCGCCGCATCCGTAGACGATGCCGATGCGCCCCCGCGGGGGGAGCATCTGATCAGCCATCTGGAACGCCCGCTCGGGCGCGGCCATCTCCCGCCCGGGGCATTCACGGGCGCCGCGGGCGGCGCCGCGTGCGGCGATCTGATCCGCGTCTCGGTCGCGCTCGAGCACGCCAGCCCCGAGGGGCGGATCGCCGACGCGGGCTTCGACGCGAGCGGCTGCGGCGCGAGCATCGCCGCGGGCAGCGCGGTCGTCGGGCTCGTGCGCGGCACGCCGCTGCTCGCGGCCGCGCGGATCGGCGCGCGCGAGATCGCCGCGGAGCTCGGCGGCCTGAGCCAAGCCAAGCGCCACGCCGCGGAGCTCGCGGCCGACGCCCTGCACCGCGCGCTCGGCGGCGCGGCGCGTCACGGCGTCGCGCTCGCGCCGTGCGCGCGGCGCACGCTCGTGGCGATGAGCGGCGGCGTCGACAGCGCGGTCGCGGCGCTGCTGCTCGCGGGCGAGCAGCGCGAGGCGGTCGGGGTGACGCTCGAGCTGTGGTCTGACCCGGAGAACGACGGCGAGCTCAGCTGCTGCTCGGCGCGCGCGGTGCGCGGCGCGCGCGAGCTCGCGCACGAGCTCGGCATGGCGCACCTGTCGATCGACCTGCGCGCCGAGTTCCGCGCGGGCGTCGTCGAGCCGTGGCTCGCCGGGCACGCCGCCGGCCTCACGCCCAACCCGTGCGTGCGCTGCAACGGCAGCGTGCGCCTGGACGCGATGCTCGAGCTCGCCACGCGGCTCGGGTCACAGACGCTCGCCACCGGCCACTACGCGCGCCTCGCCGCCGGCCCGCCGCGCGCGCCGCTGTTGAGGGTCGCCGCCGACGAGCGCAAGGACCAGAGCTATGTGCTCGCGACGCTCGCGCCCTCCTCGCTCGCGCGGCTGCGCTTTCCGCTCGGGGAGCTGCGCAAGGCGCAGGTGCGCGAGCTCGCCCGGGACGCCGGGCTGGCGGTCGCGCGCAAGCGCGAGTCCCAGGACCTGTGCTTCCTCGCCGGCACCCGCCATGACCGCTTCCTGGAGCGCCACGCCGGTCTCGGCGGGCGCCCTGGCCCGATAATCGATTTTTATGGAGGCGGCGTGCTCGGCGAGCATCCGGGGGCGCACGCGTACACCGTCGGCCAGCGGCACGGCCTCGGGCTCTCCGCGCGCGAGCCGCTGTACGTGCTCGCGACCGACGCCCGCGCGAACACCGTGACCGTCGGGCCGCGCAGCGCGCTGCTCGCGCGCGCGCTGCGCGCGCGCGCGGCGGTGCTGCACCGCGACGCGCGGTGGGTGGACGGGCTGCGCGTGCGCGCGCACGGGCGGCGCCTTGCCTGCCGGCTGCCCGGCGGGGAGCGCGCCGGGCGCCATCCGCGCCTTGCGATCGAGCTCGAGCGGCCCGCCGAGCGCACCGCGCCGGGGCAGCTCGCGTGCCTGTACGCAGGCGATCTGATCGTCGGCCACGCGATCGTCGCGGCCTAGCGCCGGACCGGCCCGCCCGCCCGCTCCCGCCGCCCTCTTAAAATCCTTCCTTCAATGACCTCCGACGAGATCCGCGAGCGCTATCTGAGCTTCTTCGAGGAACGCGGCCACCGGCGCGTGCCGTCGGCCTCGCTGGTGCCCTCCGCGCACGATCCCTCGGCGCTGTTCACCGTCGCCGGGATGCACCCGCTGAAGCCGTACTTCCTCGGCCAGGAGGCGCCGCCCGCGCCGCGCCTGACCGACTGTCAGAAGGTCTTTCGCACGGTCGACATCGACAACGTCGGCAACACCACCCGGCACCTGACGTTCTTCGAGATGCTCGGCAACTTCTCCTTCGGCGACTACTTCAAGCGCGAGGCGATCGCGTACGCCTGGGAGCTCTCGCGCGAGGTCTTCGGCTTCGCCGCGCGGGACATCTGGGTGACGGTCTTCGAAGGCGACCGCGAGCTCGGCCTCGACGCGGACGAGCAGGCGATCGAGCAGTGGCTCGCGGTCGGCGTGCCGCGCGAGCGGATCGTGCTGTGCCCGCGCTCTGAGAACTTCTGGCAGGCGGGGCCCAGCGGGCCGTGCGGGCCGTGCTCGGAGCTGTACATCGACCGCGGCGAGCACCGCGGCTCGCCCGGCGACCTGCCGGGGGGCGAGAACGAGCGCTTCCTGGAGTACTGGAACCTGGTGTTCATGCAGTACGACCAGCGGCCGGGCACCAACGGCGCCGCGCCGACGCTCACGCCGCTGCCCGCCAACAACATCGACACCGGCATGGGCCTGAACCGGATGGCGGCGATCCTGCAGGACAAGCCGTCGGTGTTCGAGACCGACCAGTTCTGGCCGCTGATCGAGCTCGGCCAGGAGCTCTCGGGCAGGCGCTACGGCGAGCAGCACGCGGGCGACCGCGCGCTGCGGATCCTCGCCGACCACGCGCGCGCGATCAGCTTCCTGATCGCCGACGGCGTCGTGCCCTCGAACGAGGACCGCGGCTACGTGCTGCGCCGGGTCATGCGCCGCGCGATCCTGCAGGGCCGCGCGCTCGAGCTCGCGCCGGGCTACCTCGCGCGCCTGACCGGGCGCGTCGGCGAGATCATGGGCGGCGCCTACCCCGAGCTGCTCGAGCACGCCGCCGCGATCGCGATGTGGGCCCAGGCCGAGGAGGAGGGCTTCTCGCGCACGCTCACCCAGGGGATGGCGACGCTCGGGCTGCACATCGAACAGGCGCGCGAGGCCGGTCGCGCGAGCGTGCCCGCCGCCGAGGTCTTTCGCCTGCACGACACGTTCGGCTTTCCCTACGAGGTGACCAGCGAGCTGCTCGCCGAGCAGGGGCTGTCGATCGAGGGCGACTTCGAGGGGCTGATGGAGCGGCAGCGCGCCCGCGGACGGGCGCTCGCGCGAGCCGGCGCGGGCGGCGGCGAGGGCGAGCGCGCGCGCGCGCTCGCCGCCAGCTTCGCCGGCGACAGCGGCTTTGCGACGCGCTTCACCGGCTATGAGACCGAGCAGCAGCAGACGACCGTCGGCGCGCTTCAGGCGCTGTCCGCGAACGGTCACGCGCGCTACCTGGTAAAGCTCGCCGAGTCGCCCTTCTACGCCGCCGGCGGCGGGCAGGTCGCGGACGCGGGGACGATCGAGTGCGAGCACGGCGACTGCCGCGCACGCGTCGAGGAGGTCTTTCGCCTCGGAGACGACCAGGCGCTCGCGGTCGTTCTCGAGCGGGGCGAGCTGCGCCCCGGCGAGCCGGTGCTCGCGCGCGTCGATCACCTCGCCAGGCACGCGACCGAGGCCAACCACACCGCCACCCACCTGCTGCAGGCCGCGCTGCGCGAGCGGCTCGGCAGCCACGTGCGCCAGGCCGGCTCCTACGTCGGCCCGGACAAGCTGCGCTTCGACTTCAGCCACGGACAGGCGCTGAGCGCGCAGGAGCTCGCCGACGTCGAGGACCGGGTCAACGAATGGATCGCCCGCAACGACCCGGTGCGCCCGCTCACGACCACGCTGCAGGAGGCAAAGCGCCTCGGCGCGATGGCGCTGTTCGGCGAGAAGTACGGCGAGGTCGTGCGCATGGTCCAGATCGGCGAGGGGGGAGGCGGGGGGGAAAATCAGTACTCGCGCGAGCTGTGCGGCGGCACGCACGTGCGCGCCACCGCCGAGATCGGCCCCTTCCGGATCACGAGCGAGACCTCGAGCTCCGCCAACGTCAGGCGGATCGAGGCGGTCACCGGGCCGGCGGCGACCGAGCTGCTGCGCGCCCACGACCGGCTGCTGCTCGAGCTCGCCGCGCAGCTGCGCGCGCGCCCGCAGGACGCGCCGGCTGCGCTGAGCACGCTGGTCGCGGAGCGCAAGCGCCTGGAGAGGGAGATCAAGGAGGGGCGCGGCGGTGGCGCCCTCGGGCCCGGTGTGGACCTCGACGACCTCGCGGGGCGCGCCCGGCGCAGCGACGGCGCGAACGTGCTCGCGGCAGTCGTCGATGTGCCCGACGCGCACAGCCTGCTGGACGTGGCCGATCGCCTGAAGGGCCGTTTGCAGGACGCGGCGATCGTGCTCGGCACGGCGGCCGACGGGCGCGTGCACCTGGTCGCGAGCGTCGCCCCCGAGCTGGTCGCCCGCGGCGTGAAGGCCGGCCAGGTGGTGAAGGCGGCCGCTCGCGTCGTCGGCGGCGGCGGCGGCGGGCGCGACACGATGGCGCAGGCGGGCGGGCGCGACCCCGCGCGCCTGGGCGAGGCGATCGACGCCGGGCGCGCCGCGATCGAGGCCGCGCTCGCGGGCTGATCCGGGCATGCGGGTGCTCGCGCTCGACTACGGAAGCGCACGCTGCGGCTGCGCCCTCAGCGACCCCACCGGCACGATCGCCACGCCCCTGCGGGCGGTCGCGCGACCGGCCACCAAGCGCGGCTTCGCGCGGCTGCGCGAGCTCGTGCGCGAGCAGCAGGTCGAGCGCGTGGTCGTCGGGCTGCCGCTGTCGCTCGACGGCGGCGAGACCGAGCAGACGCGCGAGACGCGCGCGTTCGCCCGCGCGCTCGCGCAGCGCCTGGGCGAGCGCGTGCCCGTGGAGATGCACGACGAGCGCTTCACCACGCGCATCGCCCAGCGGATCGGAGCGGAGGGTCGCGCCGGCGCTCGCGCGCGCACCAGCGAGGACTCGCGCGCCGCGGCGCACCTGCTGCAGAGCTGGCTCGCGGCGCATCCGAGCTAAGGTCAGCCGTCGTTGTCCCGCGGCGATCGATCCACCTCAGGGCACCGGCGCACGCCGCTCGCATGGCTCTCGGCGCTGGTCGCGCTCGCGGCGCTCGCCGCGGTCGTGGTCGCGCTCGCCGGCACGCACGACCCCAAGCCCGTCAAGCCGCTCGCGCCGGCGCCCGAAATCAAGGTGCTGATCACGGAGGGCAAAACCCGCGCGCAGATCGCGCCGCTCGTCGCCGCCGACGGCCTGAAGGGCGACTATCTCGCCGCGTCCGCGCGCGCGCCCGCGCTGAACCCCGTCGAATACGGCGCGCCGGCCGGCACGCCCAACCTCGAAGGCTTTTTGTTCCCCGCGACCTACGACATGTACAAGGGCGACTCGGTCAGCCGGCTCGTCGAAGAGCAGCTGACCGCGTTTCACGAAAACTTCGGCGCGAGCCAGCTCGCGAGCGCCCGCGCGCTGCACATCACCCCCTACCAGCTGCTGATCGTCGCCTCGATGGTCGAGCGCGAGGCGGTCGTGCCCGGCGACAGGCCGAAGATCGCGGCGGTCATCTACAACCGCCTGGCCGCCGGCATGCCCCTGGGGATCGACGCGAGCATCTACTACGCGGTCGAGCAGGCCGAGCACATACCCACCTACACCGGCGAACTCACCGAATCGCAGCTGCACATCGACTCGCCTTACAACACCCGCACGCACGTCGGCCTGCCGCCCACGCCGATCTCGAACCCGGGGCTCGCCTCGATCGAAGCCGCCGCCCACCCGGCGCACGTCGGCTACCTGTACTACGTCGCCGGCGCGGACGGCTGCGGAGAGCAGGTGTTCTCCGACACGCAGGCCGAATTCGAAGTCGACGTCGCGGCCTACCGCGAAGCGGTCGCGCGCAACGGCGGGCATCCGCCGGCGTGCAGGCGCGGGTGATGGCGCGCCCGCCCGCCTCGGACCCCGCACGGGCCGCGCCCGTCAGGCTCGGGGTGCTCGGCTGGCCGGTCGCCCACAGCCGCTCGCCGGCGATGCACAACGCGGCGCTCGCCGCGCTCGGGATGGACGCCTGGCGCTACCAGCGCCTGCCGGTGGCGCCGGCGCTGTTCGCCGAGACAGTGCGCGCGCTCGGCGACGCCGGGTTCCTCGGCGCGAACGTCACGATCCCGCACAAGCACGCCGCGCTGGCGCTCGCGAGCTCCGCGTCGCGGGCCGCGCGCGAGATCGGCGCGGCCAACACGCTCACGTTCGCGCCCGGCGGCCAGATCGCGGCCGAGAACACGGACGCGCCGGGGCTGATCGCCGCGCTGCGGGCGCTCGGCGAGCTGCCCGCGCACCCGCGCGCGCTCGTGCTCGGCGCGGGCGGCAGCGCGCGCGCCGCGGCGTGGGCGCTGCGCGAGGCCGGGGCGAGCGAGGTCAGCGTCTGGAACCGCACCCACGAGCGCGCGCTCGCGCTCGCGCACGCGTTGGGGGTGCGCGCGATCGAGGCGCCCGAGCCAGCGGAGCTGCTCGTCAACTGCACGTCAGTCGGGCTCGACGCGGGCCCGGACGTAGAACGCTCGTCCGGTGGGGTGGAGGTTCTCAACCAACTCGGATTGACGTTCGATCAGGTCGGGGAGTACCCGAATGTCGTCGATCTCGTCTATCGCTCTACACCCACGCCGCTGCTCGCGGCCGCCGGGGCGCATGGCGCGCGCACCGTCGACGGCTATCAGGTGCTCGTCGCCCAGGGGGCGCTCAGCTTCGAGCTGTGGACAGGCCGGCGGGCGCCGCTCGCGGTCATGCGCGCCGCCGTGCGCTGCGAGCGGTAGTCCCGAGCTCGCGGACGGGACGCGATGAGCGAGCTGCCCCAGAAGGCCGATCCGGACCTGCACGCGATCTTCGGGATCGACGGCGCGGGCCCGGACGCGGAGCGCCTGATCTCGGTCGAGCGCGCGCTGACGGCCGATCTGGGAGTCGACGCGGTCACCGGCGCGGACGGACCGCTCGCGGACGCCGCGGGCGCGGGGCTCGCCTACGAGGTGATCCCCGACGGCGAGACGCCCGTCGGGCTCGCGCAGGGCGAAGCCGGCGAAGGCCTCGACGCGGGCGAAGGCCTCGGCGCGGGCGAAGGTCTCGGCGCGGGCGAAGGCGAGCGGCAGCCCGACCGCAGCACCTCGGCCGAGGGATACACCGGCATCACCGAGCCCTCGCGGCGGGGCTCCTCGCAGCGCTTCCTGACCGACGTGATCGTCGACATGGGCTTCGCCTCGCGGCGGCAGGTGGACGATGCGATCGAGAGCTCGCGCAACGCCGGCACGACGCCCGAGCGGGTGCTCGTCGACAGCGGCGCGCTGACCGCGGACGCGCTCGCGCGCGCGCTCGCCGAGCGCTACGGCCTGGACCACCTCGACCTGGGCGTGTTCAGCGTCGACATGAACGCCGCGAACCTGATCAGCACGACCGTCGCCAAGCGCTACCAGACGGTGCCGGTCGCGTTCGCCGACAAGCGCACGCTGCTCGTGGCGATGGCCGATCCCTCGAACGTGCTCGCGGTCGATGACATCGCGATCATGACCGGCTATGAGATCCGTGTGGCGGTCGCGCCCCCGGACGACATCGCCGCGCTGATCTCACGCCTGGATCGCATGGAAGACGTCGTCGGCGAGGCCGGCCTGATCCAGGAGGCCGAGGAGGAGGAGGGCGCGGAGGTCGTCGCCCTGCACGAGACCTCCGAAGACGCGCCGGTCATCAAGCTCGTCAACCAGGTCGTCGCGCAGGCGGTCGAGCGCGGCGCCTCGGACATCCACCTGGCGCCCGACGGGCGCGAACTGCGGGTCCGCTTCCGCGTCGACGGCGTGCTCCAGGACATCACGACCGTGCAGCGGCGGATGGCCGCGGGGGTGATCTCGCGGATCAAGATCATGGCCGAGCTGAACATCGCCGAGAAGCGCCTGCCCCAGGACGGGCGCGTGGGGCTGGTCGTCGAGGGACGCCACGTCGACCTGCGTGTCGTGACGCTGCCGAGCGTCCACGGCGAGGGCGTCGTGATGCGCGTGCTCGACAAGGAGTCGGTGGTCGTCGAGCTCGACAAGCTCGGGATGGCCGACCCCGAGCGCGAGCGCTTCGAAGCGGCCTGCCACGAGACCCACGGCGCGGTGCTCGTCACCGGCCCGACCGGCTCGGGCAAGTCGACCACGCTGTACGCGGCGCTGCAGCTGCTGAACACGCCGGAGAAGAACATCATCACCGTCGAGGACCCGGTCGAGTACGAAATGGACGGGCTCACCCAGGTCCAGGTCTCGGCCAAGGTAGGACTGACGTTCGCCGCCGGGCTGCGCTCGATGGTGCGCGCCGACCCGGACATCATCATGGTCGGCGAGATCCGCGACCGCGAGACCGCGCAGATCGCGGTCGAGTCGGCGCTCACCGGCCACCTGGTGCTCTCGACGCTGCACACCAACGACGCGCCCTCCGCGATCACCAGGCTGATCGAGATGGGGGTCGAGCCGTTCCTGGTCGCCTCGGCGCTCGACTGCGTGGTCGCGCAGCGGCTCGCGCGCCAGCTGTGCCCGAGCTGCAAGCGCCGCACGATCATCCCCGCGAAGGTGCTGCGGGAGAACGGCTACCGCGCGCGCATGGAGCTCGAGGCCTACGAACCGGTCGGCTGCAGGCGCTGCGGCGCCAGCGGCTACCGCGGCCGCCTGGGGCTGTACGAGGTGATGAAGATGTCGCCCGAGATCCAGGCGCTCGCCCTCGAACGCAGCCCCGCCGAGGCGATCCGCGACGTGGCCGTCAAGCAGGGCATGACGCGCCTGCGCGACGACGGCCTGCAGAAGGTCCGCATGGGGCGCACCTCGATGGCCGAGATCGCGCGCGTGATCGGCACCAACTAGCACGATGCGGCGGGCGCGCGCGTTCGCGGAGAAAGGTCGAGCGGCGCCACCGCGGCTAATGAGTTGGCCGCGATCTGTCGATGGGCGGAGCATGGACATCGATTTCGCAGACCTGCTGATGGAGGTCGTGCATCGCCGCGCCTCCGACCTGCACCTTAGCTCCGGCGCGCACCCCACGGTCCGCGTGCGCGGAAAACTGGCGCCGCTCGAGGACTACCCGAAGCTCTCCCCGGCGGACACCCGGGAGATCGTCTACTCGATCCTCACCGGCGACCAGCGCCAGCGCCTGGAGACCGACTGGCAGCTGGACTTCGCCTACTCGATCCCCGGGCACGCGCGCTTCCGCGTCAACGCCTACTTCCAGCGCGGCGCGCTCGGCGCGGCCTTCCGCCTGATCCCCTTCAACCTGACCTCGATCGACGAGCTCGGGCTGCCCTCCACCGTGCACGAGTTCACGCGCCGCCCGCGCGGCTTCGTGCTCGTCACCGGCCCGACCGGCTCGGGCAAGTCGACCTCGCTCGCGGCGATGATCGACGAGATCAACTCCTCGCGCGAGGAGCACATCATGACGATCGAGGACCCGATCGAGTTCCTGCACGGGCACAAGCGCTGCATCGTCAACCAGCGCGAGCTCGGCTCCGACGCGCACAGCTTCGCCGACGCGCTGCGCGCGGCCCTGCGCGAGGACCCGGACGTGATCCTCGTCGGCGAGATGCGCGACCTGGAGACGATCTCCACGGCGCTGACCGCCGCCGAGACCGGCCACCTGGTGTTCGCGACGCTGCACACGCAGGACGCCGCCCAGACGATCGACCGCGTGATCGACGTGTTCCCCTCGCACCAGCAGGGCCAGGTGCGCGTGCAGCTGTCGGTCGCGCTGCAGGGCGTCATGACCCAGCAGCTGCTGCCCAACGCCGACGGCTCCGGGCGCGTGGTGGCGACCGAGGTGCTCGTGCCGACCCCCGCCGTGCGCAACCTGATCCGCGAGGGCAAGACCCACCAGATCTACTCGGTGATGCAGACCGGCTCGGCGGCCGGCATGCAGACGATGGACGCCTCGCTGGCGACGCTCGTGCGCCAGGGCAAGATCAGCCAGAAGCTAGCCGAAACCCGCTCGGCGACGCCGGAGGAGCTCAGGCGCCTGCTCGGCGCGAGCACGCTGGCGGCGGCGTAGGCGCCGACGATGAGCACCTACGTCTTCAAAGCGATCGACGCCGGCGGCGGCAAGGCCAAGGGCGAGGTCGAGGCCGACTCCAAGCAGGCGGTCGCCGACCAGCTCAAGCAGCGCGGGCTGATCGTCCTCGACATCGCCGACAAGCACTCCTCGAAGAACATCGAGCTCGGCCCCAAGCGCGTCGGCGCCAACGAACTGGCGATCTTCGCGCGCCAGCTCTCGACCATGATCTCCTCGGGGATGAGCATCCTGCGCGCGCTGTACGTGCTCGAGGAACAGACGGAAAACAAGTTCCTCAAGGAAACGATCGTCGCCGTGCGCAAGGACGTCGAGGCGGGCCTCTCGCTGAGCGACGCCATGGCCCGCCACCCGAAGGTCTTCAACCCGCTGTTCGTCGCGATGACCCAGGCGGGGGAGATGGGCGGCGTGCTCGAGAGCTCGCTCGTGCGCGTCGCCGACCAGCTCCAGAAAGACGCAGCCCTGCGCCGCCAGGTCAAATCCGCGATGATCTACCCGGCCCTCGTGATCATCGTCGCGCTGCTCATCATGATGGCGCTCGTCGCCTTCCTGATTCCCGTGTTCGAAGGCGTGTTCAAGGAATTCGGCGGCAAGCTGCCGGCGATGACGCAGGTCTCGGTCGACATGTCGCACTTCGTGCTCAACGACTGGTGGGCCGTGATCGGGATCCCGGTCGCGCTCGTCGTCGCGTTCATCAAGTGGAAGAAAACCACCTGGGGGCGCAAACAGTGGGACCACTTCCGCCTGCACGTGCCGATGAAGATCGGCGCGATCGTCCAGCAGGTCGCGGTCGCGCGCTGGTCGCGCACGCTCGCCTCGCTGACCCACGCCGGCGTGCCGCTGCTGCAGGCGCTCGAGATCACCGGGCGCACCGGCGGCAACTCGGCGGTGCAGGAGTCGATGGACGGCGTGATCGCCTCGGTCAAGCGCGGCGGCACGATCGCCGCGCCGCTCGCCCAGGCGCCGATCTTCCCCTCGATGGTCACGCACATGGTCGGCGTCGGCGAGGAAACCGGCGCGCTCGACGAGATGCTCGACCGCGTCGCGGAATTCTACGAGGAACAGGTCGAAGCGTCCGTCAAGGCGCTGATGTCGATCCTCGAGCCGATCATGATCATGGTGATCGGCGCGATGGTCGGGTTCATCGTGATCTCGATGTACCTGCCGCTGTTCGAAGTCTACAACCGGATCGAAAACTAGCCGGCTGCCGGCGTCCCGCGGCGCGCGCAACATTTTCTGTTGCGCGGCTTCGGGCGTCATCTCCACGTCCACGGGTACAACCGGGACACCTCGTTCGCGTCGATCACGAATCCCGTATCCTCTAGCGCTGGTATCAGATCTTTATGCCGGCCGAGAAAATTCTGGATGTACACCACCCGGCCACCTTCTCCAACCAATGTCAACGCCCGCCGGCCGCCAGGGGGCACTAGCTTAAACCGTGTGACAACGATCGTAGGTTCTCGATGTACGACTGGGACCCACCGCCGAATGCTGCACGTAACGGCACCGGATTCCACGGCGATCGACATCGGCAGATTCGCGCCCCGGTAGAAGCAGAAACACCAAAATCGTCCTCCGGAGCGCTGGCCGTCTTCAGGCACACGGAGAGAACGTTTCGGTTTCGCTAAGCCCAGCCTCGCCTCCCGGTGTAACACAGGATTGAGCGCCGGGTGTCGCCATGTAGCACAAGGAGACGCTACCCGCAAGACCCAGCCCAGCATTGCCTCCAACGCACCCACCGAGGGCGGCTCCGGTAGCTTCGCTGTCAAGCTGAAGTGCCTGGCCGAACGGCGACGCCCCAATGATGGTTGCGCCCGCATTTGGCCCTGTCTTTGTCACTTCGCCCAGATCTTTCTCGGCGCAACTGAAGCTCAACGATAGACAGAAGAGGCCAGTAGGATCGGTCCCATTTACGCGGTTGTCGCCAGCGTAACTGTAGGGGGCTCTTGTCAGTATCCCCAGTGGATCGACGCTTAGGAACTGCGCTGTGCTCGGGTCGTACTCACGCGCGCGCATGTACGTGAGCCCGGTGTCGCTGCTGGTGTACTGCCCGTCAAACCCGAGCGGTGTTGCAGCCGTCCCTTCGCAGGTGGGCGTGCTGTAGGCGCTGTAGCTGCACTTGCCTTCGACTTTGCCTGTGCTGCCGGTGATGAGCCGCGTGGACCCTTGCTGGCGCCGATACGCCTATGTAGATTGCAAGAAGGTCGACGATCGTATTCGCAACACGTATGGTGGTCATCACTAGTACGACGCGACCGCTACGCGACTCCAGCCCAGCAGCAAGATCGTGGTCGGAGAAGTAGAACGATATCCCGAAGCGTGCCATCGGACGAGCGAAGACCACCATCGAGACACCTACGACTAGGAATATGGCTCCAACGAGGTAACTCATCGTCGCGCGCTAGCCGCCGCATCCGCAGGACGATGCACCACTGCCGCCTGATCCAAGCGAAACGACACCAGTCTCTGACACTCCCGCGCCAGTCTCTGCATTAAGGCCCCATGTCACCCCTCCCGTCGCGCCTTTTAACGGTGCGTCCAGCCCAGGGATCGGCACATTGGTGAAGCCTGTACCGTAAAGCCCACCTCCAAACGTGGCGCTACCGCCCGCAACCGCGAAAGGACCGCCGTATTCACTAGGAGTACATGCGTTGCTAGCTCCTATAGGCAGCGTAGCTGCACTTGCCGGTGACGCTGCCCGTGCTGCCGGTCAGGAGCCGTGTACTGCCGGCTTGATCGTGGTGCAAGTACGTGACGGCCCCGGTGCTGTTGTTGATTTGCTCGATTGTGGGTTCGCACTGACCGTACACGTAGTTGCCAGCTCAATCGGCGTCGAAGTAACGCAGGGCCGCGTCGAGGTCGGCAGGACCTGCATCAGCAACACCCTGGCTGACGAAGCGCTCCAACTCGATATGCCCGTCAGGGAAGAACTCGATCTCCCAGCGCTCTCCTGGGACCGAAAGCAAGACCATGATCGCTTCGGGTCTTACCACCAGCAACTCGTAGTGCGCCCGACGCTCGTGTAGCGCGGTGCAGAATGCTAGAAGCTTCTCGATTGCTGTCATGGCGTGTTAAACCTGTTGTCGTTTAGGAGCTTGTAAATCGCCTTGAACCCCGGCTCGTTTGCTTTCGCCGCCGCGCGCACATCGGCAATCGACATGTCCTGGATATCTGCCCACGCTGGCGAGCCCGGAGGAAGAGGGGCCCGTGTGATCCTGCCTACCTTCCCCGCAAGAACATCGCTGACGGTGACATCCGCCTCGTCAGCGCCCTCGCCGCCGGCGAACAGTGCGGCCCCGGCGAACGCGCCCTCGATACCATTCGTCAATGACGCGAAGTATCCACACCCATCGTCGTACGATTCGATCTCTTTTTTGTAGTAGGGGATCGGGTTGATTGGGCTTTCGGAGATGACGTTGCCTTCCGTCCAGAAGCTTTCACTGAATGGGTTCCAGTTGCTCAGCCCGGTCGGGTCGCTGCCGTCGACCGGGTTATCTTCGGCGTATGTGTAGGGCGCCCGCGTGACCATCTCCAACGGATCGACGCTGAGGAACTGCGCTGTACTCGGGTCGTAGACCCTAGTACGCAGGTAGATGAGCCCCGTGTCCGAGCTTGTGTATTGCCCGTCGTAGCCGAGCGGGGTCGTGGCCGCGCCTTCGCACGTCGGCACCCCGTAGGCCGAGTAGCTGCATTTCCCTTCGACGTTGCCGGTGGACCCGGTGATTAGGCGGGTTGAGCCTTGCTGGTCGTGGTGCAGGTAGAGCACGGCCCCGGTGCTGTTGTCGATTTGCTCGATACTGGTTTCAGCCGGACCGTACACGTAAAGTTGGCGTCTCAACAGCCGCCTCCTATTCGTTTACCACGACGGCACGAAGCGATAGCTGCTCGCCACTCCTTATTGACTTCCCGTCGACGCGGTAAACCTCAAGCTCCGTGACCCAACCGTCAACGACGTGGAGAAGGACTGTGATCGCAACGCCATCAGCGTCATCAGCTATGCCCTCCACTGGTATCCGTAGCGCCGTCGGGACAGGAGGGACATCACCGGGAGGCGGCGCGAACCTCAGTGTGCGTGTATCTCCAACACCTTCCGCAATCACCTGAGCACCACGTAGCTGCGCAGCGATCTCATTTCGCCCGTTGAAAGACTGCGCGAGAAGCTGACTAAGCAACGCACGCTCACCGTCGCGTAGATCACGCGGCCTGTCCAGTGCCTTCAAGTCGTCGGTCGAGTGACCACTCATGGCACCGGGTAGTAAGTCCCAATGTTGACATTTCCGCCACCGAGCCCGTAGCCGCGATATTCGATCGTCTTCCCATCGACGATGACGCGGCCGCCGAACGGTCCATACTCATTGCCGCGGCCAGCGCCTCCATTGACCTGATCTTCGATCGCGCGCTCAACCTCTTCCTGGCTGAGACCAGTGCCTTCGAGATGTCGTCCGCCATGTCCGAACGTGACTTCTCCGCACTCACCCTCGCTCGCTCCACTCTGCGCGTTCTCGTTGCTTGATTCGCTTTCGCCGGTGATCCAGCTGACCACACTTTCGACGCCGTGCTTAGCTCCTTCGTAGACGTCGTTAGCACCTTCGGCGATTCCTTTGCCGAGAGCCCGCGCGCCTTCTTCGGCGCCTGGGGGCGGCGCGCAGAAGGGCCAGATGCACGGGACGCCGCCGTCGCCGATCCCTTCGGCTGAGAGTCCGGTCGGGTCCTCGCGGTTTAGCGGGTTGTCCTGACCGTAGGTGTAGGGCGCCCGCGTAATCGGCACCGCTGGATCAACGCTAAGGAACTGTGCGGTGCTGGGGTCGTAGACCCGGTTGCGCAGGTAGACGAGGCCCGTGTCCGACGACGTGTATTGGCCGTCGTAGCCGAGCGGGGTCGAAGCGGTGCCTTCGCAGTCGGGGGTGCCGTAGGGGCTGTAGCTGCACCTGCCTTCGACTTTCCCGGTTTCGCCGGTGATGAGCCGTGTGGAGCCGGCTTGGTCGTGGTGGAGGTATTGGACGGCGTTGGTGCTGTTGTTGATTTGCTCGATGGGCATGCCGCTTGGACCGTAGATGAAGCTGCTGGTGCCGTTGCTGAGGATCAACGGAAGTTCTGGTTCGGCGGTGTCCCAGGTGAGGTAGTTGGTGGTGCCTGAGATGGTTTCTGAGGCGCGTAGGTTTTCGCCGTTGTAGGCGTAGGTGTCTTCGATCTTGGGGGTTTCGCCTTCTTTGGGTCGTTCGACGGTGATGAGGTCGCCGGCCTGGTCCCAGCCGTAACTGGTTGCGGGGCCGGCGGCCGGGGTGGTTTTGGTGCGCTCGCCGACTTCGTCGTAGTTGTAGGTGTCGACGGTCGCTTTTTTGGAGTTGGTGGCGTCTTCGAGCTCGTCGCCGGCGTTGTAGGCGAGCGTCGTTTTTTCGATCGTCGTCGGGTTGTTCGCCGCGTCATAGGCATAGGCGATACCGGCGCCTTTGGTCAGGCGGTCGTCTTCGTCGTAGCTGTACGCGGGTTTTTCTTCGCCCGGCAAATCCTTGCTCGTGACTTTCGTGACCTCGCCGTCTTTGTTGCGGGTGTATACGAGCGAGGCGAGTTTTTCGGTTCCCTGCTTGAACTTGACTTCTTCGATCGCGTCGTCGTCTTCGTAGGCGTAGGTGTCGGTGTCGCCGCTTCCGCTGGGGTAGGTGATCTTTTCGAGGTTGGAGTCGGGGTCGTAGGCGAAGCTCGTGGTGTTTTCCAGCCAGTCCTTGACGGTTTCTAGTCGGTCGTCCTCGTCGTATGTGCGGCTGACGGCTTTCCCGTTTGGGTACGTGATCGTGGTGGGTTGGTTGTCGAGGTTGTATTCGTATTTGATTGTCTCGCCGTGGCCGTCCTTGGTTTCTTCGAGTCGGTCGAGCTGATCGTACGTGTACGTGCTTTCGCCGCTCCCGTCGATCATCTTCGTGCGGTCTCCGTCGCCGTTGTATTCGTATTTGACGGTTGGGGTTTTCCCGTCGGAGTATGTGATT
>DATJTT010000034.1:0-40629 GCA_035503075.1 Solirubrobacteraceae bacterium | reverse complement strand
GCTTCGGCGCCCCCGATTTCGACGGTCATCGTCTTTTCTTTCGAGAAGTTCGTGCCTTTGATCGTGACGGCCGTGTCGCCTTCGCTGGAGCCTTCGGTGGGGCTGATCGAGGTCACGGTCGGCGGCGCGACATACGTGAACGACGGGCCGCCCGAGGAAGCGCCCCTTTTGTCGACCACGAGGACTTCGTGTGCGCCGGCGGTACCGGCGGCCGTCGTAGCCGTGATTTCCTCTTCCGAGACGACCGTCGAAGACGTGACTTTGCTGCCGATCGTGACCGACGAGCCGGCGAGGAAGCCAGTCCCCGCGATGACGACGTGGGTGCCGCCGCTAGTGGTGCCTTCAATCGGGGCGACGGACGTGACGTGAGGCAGCACCTCGTAGGTGAAGCCTGGTCCGTCGGTGGAAGCGTGGCCTTCGTGGGTGACGATGACTTCGTCTTCGCCGGCGCTCCCGGGGGCTGTTTTCGCGAGGATTTCCGTTTCGGACTTGATTTCGACGCCGGTCGCGGCGGCGCCGATCGTGACCGTCGAGCCTTTCAAGAAGCCCGCGCCCTTGATCTTCACGGCCGTCCCACCGCTCGTGGGACCCACGGAGGGTTCAACCGAATAGACTTCGGGCGAGGCGAGTTCAACGAGCGGCGTGGCGCCGAATGCGGCGTTGGCCCCCGACGTGAAGCCGGCTTCTTCCGCCGCGGAGGGCGCGCCGAGGGCGACGGCGCTCGAGCTCAGCAGAAGCGCGATCGAAAATGACGACACCAACGCGATAGCAAGCGCCGCTTTCAGCAAAGCTCGCGATCTGGTCGTTGCTATCGCGGGCGCGAGACCCGCAATCACGTGGTTCCGCTTGAACACGGGCGTCGCCTCCTTGGCTGGCATGGTTGCCTGTCGAACACGTTTCCCCGGCGGCTCGGCTTGAGCTAAACGCCGCCGCTGCGATGCTCGTTCGTCATCGGCCGGCCGTCGAGAAAGCTTGAGCCGGCGCAGCGAGGACTGCGTGGCCCCCACGACTGGGGCGTTGACGCGGACGCTCGCCGTGAGTTTGATTTGCTGCCGCGCCGATCGCGGACTCTCCGCGCTTCCCCAGGCGCATCGCCCGGGCACGAGCGGATCGCGCGTTGTCGAGCTGGAGTCAGGCGAAGTCAGGCGAGCGCACGAGACGCTCGCGAAGATCGCGGCTCGAGGGCTCGCGCCGGCGCGGGCTGGTCCTCAGGATCGCGCCTGCAGCTCCTCGGCCGACGGCACGACGATCGGTCCCTGCGGCGCCTGGGTGAAGCGGAGCGGGTTCCCGAAGGGATCGCGCAGCGCGCAGTCGGTCCCGTAGAAGCGCTCCGTCGGCTCCTGCGTGAACTCGACGCCTGCCGCCCGCAGGCTCTCGTAGGTGCCGCGGCAGTCGTCGGTCGCGAAAATCACCCCGCCGCCGGCGGCCCCCTTTGCTACGAGCTCGCGGATCTCCGCGGCGGTGGCGTCGTCGTAGGCGGGCGGTCCCGGGAGCATCAGGACAAGCTGGACGTCGGGCTGTTCGGGGAGGTTCACGGTCAGAAAGCGCATCACGCCGAGGTCGGCGTCGTTGTGTACGACCATCCCGAGCTTGCCGACGTAGAAGTCGAGCGCCTCGTCCTGGTCGAGAACATGGATGAAGGTGTGGCTGATTCGCTTGAGCATGGGCGTCACGTTAGACGGCGGCGTCGTGGCGCCGCTACTCCGAATCTGCTCTCTTACCCGGCCGGGCGCAGCCACGCCATCGCCCAGCAGGCCGGCACACGCAGGGCGGCGCCGTCGCCGGCGAGACGTGCGCGGTATGCCGAGGTCGGCTCGCCGACGATCTCGCGAAAGGTGCGAGTGAACGTGCCGAGGCTGTTGAACCCGACGTCGAAGCAGATCTCGGTCACGGAACGGTCGGTCTCGCGCAGCAGCTCCATCGCACGCTCCACCCGACGGCGCTGCAGGTAGCGATGCGGCGTCTCGCCGAACGTCGCTCGGAACTGGCGGCTGAAGTGCGCCGGGGAGATCTGGGCGACACGCGCGAGCATCGGCACGTCAAGCGGCTGCGCGAACGCGCGGTCCACCGTGTCGCGGGTCCGCAACATGCGGCGGTTGCGGTCCTCGATGGCGCGCGACATTGGCGCAAGCCTCTCAGACCTGCGAGCGAAGCGGCGCACGAAAGCGCCGGGCAAGGCGGCCGGACGCTCGGAGCCGCACGTCGGTGCCTCGGCTCCGGATGCCATCCTTGCTGAATGACGCCATCGCCGCATCCGGAACCCTTGGCCCTCGATGAGCTGGGCTGGCGCCAGTTCCTGGACCTGTGCATCGCGGTAATCCAGCTTGAAGCTGGCGTAGACGCGGGCGCGTGGGTCGGCGAGCAGGACCGGTTCTACCACGTGACCGTGGACTGTGGACTGGAGCTGGCGGGCGCCGGCCGGCTTTCGGGTCCCTGTCACGTGCAGGCGCTCTGGATCGCCGACGGTGGCACGATGTCGAGGGCGGCGAGCCTCGAAAGCGAGCTCCTCGCTGTCCGCGAGACGCTCTCCTCGGAGCGCTGGACCGGCTCACTCGCACTGCTCACCAACTACGCGGGCGTGTTCGCCGACCACGCGCGCCTTTGCGCACTGTTTGGCTCGGATCGCCTCGCTCTTCTGGGGCCCGGGTGGCTCTCCGAACGAATCGATCGCAATCCTCGTCTGCGCCGGCTGATGCCGTCGCTGCTCAGCCTCGGCGACATGGAGCGTTGGCTGGCTGGTGATCGCCGGACGCGCCACGCCCTCGACATCGCAGGCGCCCGCGCCCTGTCCGAGGTGTTCGTGCCGACAGGCGCCTATCGTCGCGCCCTCGAGGTCTTGGACGCGCATCGCTTCGCCGTCTTGACCGGTCCCCCGGAGATGGGCAAGACCTCGATCGCGCGAATGATCGCGCTGGCGCTCGTGAGCAACGGCTGGGAGGCGTTCGAGTGCACCGCCCCGCAGGAGGTCCAGCTTGCCTTCGAGCCGGCTCGCTCACAGGTGTTCATCGCAGATGACGCGTTCGGATCGACGGAGTACCGGCCCGACGTTGCGGAGCGCTGGGCGCGCGAGATGGACGGGCTGCCGCGCGCGATGGACGAGCGCCACTTCCTGATCTGGACCTCGCGTCCGGCGCCCCTGCGGGCCGGGCTTCGGCGCATCCATCGCGAGCGCGGCGCCGAGCGCTTCCCGCAGCCCGGCGCGGTGCTCGTCGACGCCGGCGGTCTCTCGCTCGATGAGAAGGTGCTGATCCTTCTCCGTCACGCGAAGGCGAAGGTCCCCCGGGATCTTCGGCGGCGGTTTCGCGAGGCCGGCTATGCGATCGTCTCGCATCCGCACTTCACGCCGGAGCGGATCCGGCGCCTCGTCTCGAGCGATCTGCATACGATGCTCCATCCCGGGAGCGCGGGCTTTGAGGCGCTCATCGAGTGGCACATCCAAACGCCCACCGAGGCGATGGCGGCATCGTTCAACGCGCTCTCCGGGGAGCATCGCGCCGTGTTGATCGCGATGCTCGACGCGCCACCAGGACCGGTCGAGGAGCGTGAGCTTGCGCGCCTTGCGCGCCTGCATAGCCCGACGGGGCTGAGCCGCCCACCGATCGAGCTGGTTGACAGGCTCAGCGATCATTTCTTGCGCGTTACCGACACGCTGAAGGTCGACTGGGTGCATCCGAGTTGGCGCGATCTGGTCATCGATGCCCTGCGCGGCGACGCGCAGGCGCGTGAGGCGTTCTTGAAACGATGCACGCTCGAGGGGGTGCTGCTCGCGCTCTCGGGTGCGGGCGGCTCATCCGGGACGCGCACGCTGGCCCTGCTCAGAACCGACCGCGACTGGGACCTGCTCACCGACCAGGTGGTGCGCGTGATCCGCTGCGCAGCCGACGTCGAGGTCATCCGCCTGTTGGATGGGCTCGCAGCCGCGGCCGGTCAAGGGGACACTGTGGAGCCTCGCGACCACGAGGAGCTGTGCGCGCTCGTCGGCTCGGCACTCGAGGCGGCGAGAAGGCGGTGCGAGCGAGACCCGGGCGTGATCGACGTCGACCTCCTTGGCCCCTGGCTGCGGCTCGCGCGTGAGCTACCCGAAGCGCCGCTGCCCAGTTTCGACCGCACCTGGAGCGAGCTGCTCCCCGTCCACACGAGCGACCTCCGTGAGCGGGCGAGTCTCGACCGGGCGATCGCATGGCTCGAGCTCCGCGCGCTGCTCGAGGAGCATCTACCCGATGCGCTTCGCGCGTACGGCCCTGCGGAGCAGGATCGCAGCCGGATCGCTGCGCTCGTAGACCAAGCCACGCTCCTGCTCGCCGACGAATCCGTCGAGGCGGCGCGCGAGGAGCTCGTCTACATGCTGCGCCTGTGCCGCCGCGTGGCCGTACACCGGACCGCGCGAGTCGCCGAGCTCGACAACCTCATTTGGGAGGCGAGCCGCGAGCGGGGAACCGAGCGGGCGGACCCCGCCCTCGCGCTTCCCGAGGCGTCGGTCAGGCGACACGTCGAGCTCATTCTCGAGGACCTGTGAGGCGAGACGAGCTGGTCACGCGACCGGCCGGGCGATTGTCGCGTACCGTGGATGTCGTCGATGGCGAGTGGCGGGCGTATCGGGGTCGCACCGTTGACGGACGCGGCGAGCTCTGCGTCCAAGGACGGACGCTGGGCGGTCCTCGCGCTGCTCGGCGTCGCGCAGCTGATGGTCGTGCTCGATGCGACGATCGTGAACATCGCGCTGCCCTCGGCGCAGCGCTCTCTGGGCTTCTCAACCGACAGCCGGCAGTGGGTCGTCACGGCATATGCGCTGGCGTTCGGCAGCCTCCTGCTGCTGGGGGGAAAGCTTGGCGATCTGTTCGGGCGCAAGTGGACGTTCGTCGCGGGGCTCATCGGCTTCGCTGCGGCCTCCGGGATCGGCGGGTTGGCGCAATCCTTCGGGATGCTCGTGTGCGCGCGGGCGCTGCAGGGTGCCTTCGGTGCGCTGCTCGCGCCGTCGGCACTGTCGCTGCTGACGGTCACCTTTGCGGGCTCGCCCGACCGGGCGAAGGCGTTTGGGATCTTCGGGGCGATCGCCGGTGGAGGCGCGTCGGTCGGGCTGGTCCTCGGCGGGCTGCTCACGCAGACGCTGACCTGGCGGTGGTGCCTGTACGTAAACGTCTTGATCGCGCTGCCGACGGTGCTCGTGGCGCTGCGGCTCCTGCAGAACCGTCCGCCTGAAGGGCGCCCGCGGATCGACATCCCAGGTGTCCTACTCGCCTGCGGGGGCCTGTTCGCGCTGGTCTACGGGTTCTCCAACGCCGAGACGCACTCGTGGACGACGCCGGCGACGATCGTCGCGCTCGCCGCGAGCGTGGTCTCGCTCGCCGCGTTCGTGGCGGTCGAGCGCCGCAGGGCGGATCCCCTCCTGCCCCTGCACATCGTAAGACACCGCGCGCGCGGCGGCGCCTACCTGTCGATCCTGCTGGCGGGCGCCGGGATCTTCGCGGTCTTCCTCTTCCTGACCTACTACATGCAAGTGAACCTCGGCTTCTCTCCGATCAAGACCGGCCTGTCGTTCCTGCCCTTGACCGCTGCGCTCGTCCTCACATCCACGACGGTCCAGACCAAGCTGCTCTACCGCACGGGCGCAAAGCCGCTGGTCGCCACCGGGATGACGCTCGGATTGGTCGCGATGCTGCTGCTGACCCGCCTGTCCCCCGGCGCCAGCTACACGGGCCACGTCCTGCCCGCGCTGGTCATCACCGGCTTCGGAGCCGGCTGCATCTTCGCACCCGCGTTCAGCACCGCCACGCTCGGGATCGAGCCCTCCGAGGCGGGTGTCGCCTCCGCGATGGTCAACACTTCCCAACAGGTGGGCGGCTCGGTCGGCACCGCGCTGTTGAGCACGATCTTCGCAAGCGCGGCCGCCGCCTACGCCTCCAGCCACGCTGGGGCGCCCGGAGTCGTCAACGCGGCGACGATTCACGGCTACACCGCTGCGTTCGCGTGGGCCGCAGGGATCTTCGCCCTGGGGCTGCTGCTCGCACTGCTGATTCTTCCGGCGAAGCGCAAGAGCTCCTCGGCGCCGGCGAAGCCCGTGGATCACGCAACGGCAGGCGCGTCGGGGGCAGCGGCGCCCGCGACTGCCATGTTGGTTACCGGACCGTGTTGTCACTTCGCCGTGACGATGCACATCGAGCACGCCACGCCGCTGGATCCGAGCTCCGCTTTCACCGACCCGCCGGCGAGGCGCGCATAGCCACACACGGCGGCGCGAACATCGATTCCGACAACTATGCCGCGCGGTCGGGCACGATCAGCACCGGCCGTCGCGCGTGCGCCGAGAGTCCGTGCGAGACGCTGCCGAGCAGGGCGCTGCGGATCGCACCCCGTCCACGCTGGCCGCAGACAATCAGCGCGGCGTCGATTTCTTGAGCGATCTCGCCAATCCTCCCGACCACCGAGACGTCGGCTTGCGCGATTCGCGCCGAGGCGTTGTAGCCGTGCTCGCCGGCGCGCGCGGCACCCTCCTCGGCGATTCGTTTCGCGAAGGCCGCCTCTTGCTCGTCTATCTCACCCTCGTTCGGGACGGCTGTCAGAAAGGAGCCTGCTCGAACCAGGCTGACCACTGCTGGCATCCACACGGTCAGCACGACCGCATCGGCCGGGTGCGTCACGAGCCCGACGGCGGCGCGCAGCGCCGACCTCGAGCCGTCCGATCCGTCATAGCAGAACAACACCGGTTTAGTCATGGCAAATCCTCATCGTCGTCCTGGTGAGCACACAACTCGGCCCGCGCCGCCACGGTACACGCTCGTCGCCCGCCGCGACGGTGCTCGCGAGCGCCAGGGTGCGCCTCGTCGGGGTCGCGCGTCCGAGGTCGTATTCTGTCGGTCCGTTTTCCGGCCGCCATCGCGAAAGTTTGAGGGACCATGGATCAAGACCGTCTGAAGACCATTCCGCTGTTCTCGTCGCTCTCCGACAAGGCCCTCGAGACCCTGAGCGTGTTCTCGAGCGAGACGTCGGTCTCAACCGGCAAGCGGCTCGTGCACGAAGGCGACTACTCGTATGACTTGATCGTCATCGAGACCGGCACGGCCGACGTGATCAAGGGCGGCGAGGTCATCGGCTCGCTTGGCCCGGGTGACGTCTTTGGGGAGATGGGGATGCTCTCCGGGGGCAGGCGCACGGCCGACGTCGTCGCAACCTCGCCAATGCGCCTGATCACCCTCAGCAAATGGGATCTCAAGCGCATCTCCGCCGAGGTCAGCGACCAGCTGCAATCGCTCGTGGACCAGCGCCAAAAGCGCGACGCGGAACGCGTGCAGCCTTCTTGAGAGCGACGCTCGCGCGCCCGCTCACAGGCGAATGGTCGCGTGCAGATGCCGCAGCAGTTCGAGCTGCTGGGCGCGCCCGCTGCCGCCTGTGACCACCAGCCAGGCGCCGGGCACGCGCTCGGCCGTCAGGTTGTCGCTGCCGGCACGGCCACCAACGCATCAACCCTCCGGGCACGTAGACGGCGCGCTCGTACGCGTCCGATGATCGTGCCGCTGCGGTCTCGCGCGCACGAGAACGCAAGAATGTGGCTGTGGGCTTCTTGCCGTCAGACCGGGCTTCGAGCGGGCTGGCGCCGCGCTTCGGGGTTGCGCCGCCCCCACGCTTGGGAGGATCGTGAGCAGGCCCCGGGTTTCGATCGCGAGGTTCCTTGGCGTCGCGCTGATCGTCGCGGGCGCCGCGCTCGCGGCGAGAGTTGGGACCGGGCACGGAGGCACGGCGGGACTCGGGGGTTTCGAGCCGCTGACGCCCTGGCAGCGACCGAGCTTGGAACTTCCGCCCGCGCGCCCGCTCGACTATCGGCAGCTAGCGGAAACCGGGCTAGGCCAGGCAGTGCGCTGGCGCGAGGGCAGCTGGTATTGCGAATATCTCGGCTGCAGCCACGGCCCCTACCCGCTGGTGAGCCTGTGGGGCGAGGTGCCGATGTTCGAGGCGATCGACGCGCTCGACATCGGCTTTCCCTCGCGGGCGCACCGGGCGCTGGTGGACCGCTTCGCGCGCGCCAACGAGCGCTACTGGGACAGTGCGCTCGGCGGCTACGCTCCCTATCCGGGGGACCGCGACGCAGATGTGCAGGCGTTCTTCGACGACAACGGCTGGGAGGGGCTCGCCTTCTACGACGCGTATCTGGCGACGCGCGAGCGCCGCTGGCTGTATGACGCCCAGCGCGCCTTCCGCTTCATCGCCGCCCGCGGCTGGGATCGCAACGGCGGCGGCGGGATGTGGTGGAACACGAGCCACCCCTACCACTCGGGGCCCGCGCTGGCCTCCGACAGCCTGCTCGGGATCCTGCTCTACCGCGCAGACCACGAAGCCTGGCAGCTCGTGGACGTCCGGACCTACGTGGACTGGGCGAACGCCAACGACAACCACGACGAACGCCAGCTGTATCTCGAGAAGCCCAACGAACCGGAATCGGTGAACGACTACGTCCAGGCGCCGCTGATCTACGCGCAGTATCTGCTGTGTCGCGACGGGCAGGGGGAAAGCTACTGCGTGCAGGCTGGACGGGTGGCGGCGACGATGGCCGAGGAAGACGTCGACGCCTATGGCTACAAGTACAACTACGGCCCCGAGTACGACGCCATCTTCATGCAGTGGATGATGGCCTACGGACAGCAGACGGGCCAGCGCTACTGGATCCAGCTAGCCGAGGTGAACGCGGCGGCCGCCGCCGAAAACGCCGGCGACGGGCAGGGACTGTGGCTCTCGAGCTGGTGGGGCGGGCCGATCGCAGACCCCGAAACACACCCCGACATGTTCCGCACGATGGCAGCCACCACGAGCCTCTTCGCGTGGACAGCGGCGTACTCCGAGGTCGGCCGGTGACGGTGGCTTGGTCGGACGAGATCGGATCTTTCGCGACACGCTGGCGCGCGGCTTCGTCCGATCTTCGCGCGGTGGCGATCGAGCGCGAATGCGAGCTGGGCCGCGCGGCCCGGCGAAGCTGCGATGCTTGCGCTGTGAACGTACGCGAGCATCTGCGCGGGCGCTACGGTCCCCAGCTCGACGGGCTGCGCGCGCTCGCGGCGCTGGTCGCGATCATGTGGGCGGTAGAGCTCGTGAACCTGCTCGACGGCTATCGGCTGGACAGCAACGGGATCGTGCCGCGCAGCGTCTCGCACCTCGACGGGATCGTGTTCGCGCCGTTCCTGCACGCGAGCATCTCGCACATCCTCGGCAACACGATCCCGCTGGTGATCCTCGGCTTCGCGATCGCGCTCGCGGGCGCGCGGCGGCTGCTGACGGTGACGGCGATCGTCGCGGTCGTCAGCGGACTGGGCGTGTGGCTGATCGCGCCGGCGCACACCGACACGGTCGGAGCGAGCGGCGTGGTGTTCGGATACGCGACCTACCTGATCAGCCGCGGCCTCTTCAACCGGCGGCTCGCGGAGGTCGCGCTCGGGGTGCTCGTCGCGGTGCTGTTCGGCGGCGCGCTGATCGCCGACCTGGTGCCGCACGCGGGGGTCTCCTGGCAGGCGCACCTGTTCGGCGGCATCGGCGGTGTGCTCGCCGCCTCGGCGCTCTCGGCCGGGCCCCGCGAGCGCAAGCGAGAGCGCGCGGCCGGCGTCGCCACGCCGGTGGTCCGTTAGCGAGAGCGCGCGGCGGGCGTCGCCACGCAGGCGGTTCGTCAGCGATCGGCGGCGGGCATGGCCGCGCCCGGGCCGCCCGCGAGCACGGTCCGCATCTGGGGGTCGAACAGCACTTGGCGGTTCTTGCCGGCGGCCTTTGCCGCGTACAGCGCCTGATCGGCGTCGCGCAGCAGCTCGTCGGCGCTGGCGCGCGCGCCGAAGGCGATGCCGACGCTCGCCGTCAGCGACAGCTCCCGGCCGATCTCGCCGCGCATGTCATACGGCTCGCGCAGCGCGGCCAGTAGACGCTCGGCGACCGGCTCGGGACCGCGCGCGAGCGTCGAGCCCTCGACGAGCACCACGAACTCGTCGCCGCCGAGGCGCGCGGCGGTGTCGCCCTCGCGCACGACGCCCCGAAGTCGGGTCGCGACGATCCGCAGGAGCTCGTCGCCGGCGGCGTGTCCGTAGCTGTCGTTGACCTCCTTGAAGCCGTCGATGTCGAGGTACAGCGCCGCGACCGGCAGTTGCTGGCGGCGAGCGCGAGCGAGCATCTGCTCGGTGCGGTCGAGCGCGAGCACGCGGTTGGGCAGGCCGGTGAGCGCGTCGTGCAGCGCCTGGTGGCGCAGCTGGGCGGTCTTCTCGGCGACCATCGCCAGGGCGCGCTCGCGCGAGCGCCCGAGCACGAATACGAGCGCGAACAGCAGCATGCTCGCGACCATGCCGCCGGCGAACACGGCGAGCGCCTGGAGGTCCGCTGAGGGGCCGCTGACGGCGGGCGAGCCGGCGACCTTCACGATCCAGGTGCCGTCAGCCTGCAACGTCGCTTCGTGGGTGAACGCGTGCGCGCTGCCACGATTGCCGGTGCTGCCGATGAATTCGGGCCCGAGCCCAGGGTTGGCGTGGTAGAGCGTCACGGACATGTGACGCGCGCCACCGACCGCCGAGCGGATCAGCGACGGGATGCTGAAAGAGCCGAGCACCCAGCCGAGCACCGCCGTGCGGCGCTGTGCGACGGTCGCGATCGGCGCGCCCGGCCGGTAGGCGGCGACTTCGATGATCAGGCTGGTCACGTCGGACAGCGTGATCGAGTAGATCCCGTATGCGCCGCTGTCGGTGATCGCCTGCGTGAACTGCGCCCGGGTGGTGCCGTTGTGGGGGTAGCCGCCGATCAGCGAGGTGGGGTCGCACCAGTCTCCCTGCAGCAGGCGCGCGACTTCCGGGTCATAGGAGAGGTCGGCGCTGCCGGCCGAGAGCAGGCAGTAGCGTGCGTCCCCGCTCGGCGCGATCGTTTCGATCTGGCCGCCGACGAGCGCGCGGAACGCTGGGTCCCCGTCGCGCCGAGCCTGGAAGCTCGCGAGCTGCGCCGCCGGGACCGACTTGACGATCAGCGCGCCGTAGCCCGCCGGTTCTCCCTGGCGGTCTTCGAGCAGCGACAGCCACCGGTCAAAGCCGCTGGCGCTCAGGTTCGGCTGCACGGAGAGGACGGCGCGCACCGACCTGACGAAGTCGGTGTCGCGTCGCAGCGAGGTCCCGAGCGCGCCGCTGACGTTCGCGGCGGAGGTCTCGAACGTCTGCTTTTCGCGTGCGCGAACGCTCGCGCGCCACATCAGCGACGCCGCGAGCGAGGCCGCGGTGCCGAGCGCGACGATCGCGCAAACCGCCACCAGCCAGCGCCGCCGGCGCCTGCCCGTCCCGGTCCCCGCGGCGCTCGAGCCGGCCTCGCCGTCGCCGGCCGCGGCGTCTCGCCCCTGCTCAGCCAGCAGCATCGCGCTCCCGCGGTGGGCGGGCGCACACGCAGCCTTCTACGGCGATCACGCGCATGCGCTTGTATCGGGAACCCTCCACCGCTGCTTTAGGCGGGCAGCGCGGGCGCGGCGCCTCCCGATCGCCGCGTTTCAGGCGCCAGCGCGAGGATCTCGCGCTCGGAGCGGGCGCCTCGGCGTGTACGCTCGTCGTGCGATGGTGGCGAGGTGCGATGGTGGCGAGGTGAGGTCGCGAGCCGCGTGCGTGGGCGCAGGGTGCGCCGTCGCGAAGCCGGCTCGTGCCCGCGCCGTGGGGATTGCGTCGCTGCTCGGCGTGTGCTTCGCGCTCGTGTTGTTCTCGCTGGCGGCTGGCGGCGCGCAGGCGCAACCGATCGAGCAGGCCGCCCCATATGAGTACCTGGGCTGGGGTGATCCGCAGGCTCCGGCGAGCGTGATCGAAGCGACCGGCGTGCGCGACCTGACGCTCGCGTTCGTGCTCTCGCACGGTAAGTGCGACCCCGAGTGGAACGGCGAAGAACCTCTGCTCGGGGGCGCCGAGCAGGCGGCGATCGAAAGCATCCGCGCGGCTGGCGCCGAAGTCGACGTGTCCTTCGGCGGCTGGAGCGGGCACAAGCTGGGCAACGCGTGCGCGAGCGCGGCCGCGCTCGCCCGCGCCTACCAGAAGGTGATCGCCGCGTACGCCCTGAAAGCCATAGACGTCGACATCGAGCACACGGAGTTCACCGCCAAGCAGGTGCGCAGGCGCGTGATCGAAGCGCTCGCGATCGTCCAGCGCGAGGACCCGGGTCTCGAGATCTCGGTGACGTTCGCGAGCGACGAAACGGGCCCGGAAGCCGACGGCCTGAGCCTGATCGCCGACGCCGCCGCGATCGGCTTTCAGCCGAGCGCCTGGACGATCATGCCGTTCGACTTCGGCCGGCCGCGCACCGACATGGGCCACGCGTCGACCAGGGCGCTCGCAGGGCTCGCCGGCGACCTCGCCGCCGCGTATCACCTGTCGCTGGCCGGCGCTTACGAACGCGCGGGCATCTCATCGATGGACGGGCAGACCGATGAAGCGAGCGAGACGGTCAGCGTCGAAGACTTCCGCACGATCCTCGCGTTCGCGCAGGCGCACGACCTCGCGCGCTTCAGCTTCTGGGCGGTCAACCGCGACCGTGCGTGCAGCGGCGGGCTGACCCCCGGCGAAGACTGCAGCGGCATCGCGCAGACGCCGTACGCTTTCACCGACGTGATCGCCGAATACCACGGCTGAGCGGGCTTCTGGGCACGCAACTGAGGAAGGAGCGCGGCACCCGCACACGGGCCCGCCGGCGATCGCCGCCGCCCGGGCGCCGGCGATCGCCGCCGCCCGGGCGCCGCCCAAGCGAGCCGCTTGCGGCCGTTCAGGCGCGCGCGCTGGTCTGCGGGTCAAGCCGCGACATCGTCACCGCTGCCCGCAGCCGTGAGCTGGCGCCGCCCATGTAAAGGCCCTTGACTGGCGGCACGTCGGCGTAGAAGCGCCCGTGGCCGATCTTCACGTGCGTCTCGCCGGTCAGCCGGCGGTTGGTGGGGTCGGCGCTCACCCACACGGGCTCGCCGTGGCCGTCGGTGCCGGGCAGCAGCGCCTCGAGCCAGGCGTGCGTGTCGACCTCGAGCGAGTCCGCGCCCTCCTCCTCGGGCGCCGCCCACAGGTAGCCGGAGACGTAGCGCGCGGCGATCCCGCGCCGGCGCAGCAGCACGAGCGAGATGTGCGCGAAGTCCTGGCAGACGCCCGCGCCCTGCTCGAGCAGGTCGCTGATGTCCGAGCCGACGTACGTCGCGCCCGGGCGGTACTCGAAGCGCTCGGGCACGAGCTCGCACAGCGCTTCGAGCGTCTCCAGGGGCGTGTCCGCGGCGAGCTCCTCGTCCAGCTCCCGCAGGCCGGGGATCGCCGGCTGGTCCTGCCAGGGCAGGGCGAACTCGCCGGCGGCGTCCACGTACGCGGGGCTGTGCAGGTCATCCCAGCTACCGTCCGGAGGGTCGGGGGGAGGGGAGGTGACGACGCGCGCGCGCACGTCGATCGTCAGCTGCTCGTGGCCGGTGGGGATCCCGAACTCGAGCACCTCGGTGCCGAAGTAGTCGAGATGGCGACTGACGCGCGCCTCGGGCTCGATGCGCGTATGAAACTCGTCGCAGCGCTGCGTCGAGGTGGTCGCCGGGCGCACACGCAGCGCGTTGAGATTGTCGGTGACGGGCGCGTCGTAGTGGTACTCGGTGAGGTAGCGGATCGCGAAATGCATCAGCTCACACTCTCGTGCCGGCGCCCGCGAGCGCCGCGGCGCCGGCGAAGTAGCGCTCGGTCACGTCCTGGTCGATGCGGGAGAGCTCGTGTTGTGTCTGTTCGCATATGCCGGTCAGCTCGGCGCCGTCGGGGAGCGCCCGGCGCTGGAAGTCCAGGTCGGCCGCCAGCCTACTCACCCGCAGGACCGGCTTTGAGTTTCGCGGGCCGGCGTCGGCGGTCGTGAAGACCTCGTGCAGCGAGTCCACGCACGCGGCGACGCTGTCGGGGTACGCGCGCTCAAACAGCAGAAAGCGCGCGACCGGGTGGGCGTTGGGCGGGGTGGTGACAGCGCGCAGGTAGGCGTGAAAGCCGCCGACCGCCTGCAGCAGGATCAGCGCGTGGCCGTCACCGGGGGCGGAGTCGCCGGCGGGCAGCGCCACGCGCAGCATCCGCAGCACCATGTCGGCGATCTCGATCAGCCCGCCGGCGTCCAGGAAGCACTTGGCCTCATCGCGCAGCATCGACCGGTTGGCGACTCCCCAGATCAGCGCTGTGCGTTCCTTGACGTATTGGGAGGCGAGCGACGGCCCCGCGGGCGCGGTGGAATGGAATCCCGCCCACCCCTGCCCGCCGCCGCGCAGCCCGAGCGCGGTCGTGTTGATCGCCTCCCACATCTCCGCGCTGATCACGTCGCGCACGGTGCGCGCCCCTTCGCGCGCGCGCTCGATGCTCGCGAGCATCGAGCCCGGGCGCTGCGGGTCGAGCGTGAGCTGCCCGAGTGCGTGGCCGCCGTGCACGTTGCCCGGGTCCTCGTAGACGTCGCCGAACATCGCGAGCAGGCCGCCGGAGTCGAAGCTCACGCCGGGCGTGGTCTCGGAGGTGCCTTGCAGCTCGGCCTGGAAGACGGCCTCGACGGCGCGCGCCGTGAACTCGGCGCGCGCGAGGTTGCGACCAAGCCAGTAGAGCTCGTGCGCGATCCGCGCGAGCATCAGGCCGGGCGGCGCGCCGGCGCGCGCTCGCGTGCGACGCGCTGCTGGTCCTGGCGTTCGCGAGCCCGCTGCCGCGGTGACCGTCGTTGTTGTTGTTGCTGTTGTTGTTGCTGCTGTTGTTGTTGTTGCTGCTGTTGTTGTTGCTGCTGTTGTTGTTGTTGTTGCTGCTGCTGCTGCTGCTGTTGTTGTTGTTGTTGTTGCTGCTGCTGCTGCTGCTGCTGCTGCTGGCTGGTCCACTCGCCGTAGCGCAGATCGGGCAGCGCCGGTGGCTGCGTGTCCGCGATCGGCGGCCCGGCTCGATCGGCGTCGTCGCCGTCCTCGAGCACCCAAGTGTCCTTGGAGCCGCCGCCGCGGGAGGAGTTGACGATCAGCGAGCCGTCCTCGAGCGCCACGCGCGTGAGCCCGCCGGGAACGATGTCGATGCGCTCGCCGAACACGGCGAACGGGCGCAGGTCGACGTGGCGCGGGTGCAGGGTCCCGTCGGGGGTGACGGTGGGCACGGTCGACAGGCGCACGACGTCCTGGGCGATCCAGCGTTCGGGGTGGTCGGCGATCACCCGGCGCATGTGCTCGATCTCGCTCTCGTGCGCGTGCGGGCCGATCATCACGCCGCGTCCGCCGGACTCGCCGGTGGGCTTGATCACGAGCTGCGCGATGCGCTCGAGCACGTACTCGAGCACTTCCGGGTCGGATAGCAGATAGGTGCGGACGTTCTCGAGGATCGGCTCCTCGCCGAGGTAGAAGCGGATCATCTCCGGCACGAAGCAGTAGATCGCCTTGTCGTCCGCGACGCCCGTGCCGAACGCATTGGCGATCGCGACGCTGCCCGCGCGGTACGCGCGCACCAGCCCGGGGACGCCCAGCAGCGAGTCGGGGCGGAACTCGAGCGGGTCGACGAAGTCGTCGTCCAGGCGCCGGTAGACGGCGTGTGCGCGCTCCAGGCCGCGGGTGGTGCGCATGTACAGCACGTCGTCGCGCACGACCAGGTCGGAGGCCTCGACGAGCTCGACGCCCATCTGGCGAGCGAGGAACGCGTGCTCGAAGTACGCCGGGTTGGCCGGTCCGGGGGTCCACACGACGACGGTCGCCTCGCTCTCGGCGGAGGGCGCGACGGAGCGCAGCGCGCGCAGCAGCAGCTGCGGGTAGTGCTCGACCGGGCGCACGCGGTAGGAGCGGAACAGCTCGGGCAGCAGGCGCCCCATCGCGGCGCGGTTCTCGAGCACGTAGGAGATGCCCGAGGGGATGCGCACGTTGTCCTCGATCACCTTCCATGTGCCGTCGCTGTGGCGCACGAGGTCACAGCCGGCGACGTGCGTGTACACGCCGCCGGGAGGACGGATGCCGTGGACGGCGCGCGCGAAGTGCGGGCAGGAGGCGACCAGTCGCCAGGGGACGATGCCCTCGCGCACGATCTCGCGCGCGTGGTATACGTCGTCGACGAAGTGGTTGAGCGCGCGGATCCGCTGCGCGAGGCCGCGCTTGATCGCCCGCCATTCCTCGCCGCTGAGCACCCGCGGGACGAGGTCGAGCGGGAACGGGCGCTCTTTTGACTCCCCTCCCACCCCGCCGGCGGTGCCCGTCTCGAACGTGATCCCCTGCTGCATGAAGATCGCGTCGCGGCGGCGCCCGGCGTCGATCAGTCCCTCGGGCCCGAGCTCGCGGAGGTCCTCGACGAGCGCGCGGGCGGTCGGGCGCGGCGTGCCGTCGTGCTCGAACAGCTCGTCGAGGAACGGCGCCTGCGGTCGATAGGCGTCGATCGCGGGTATCTGCACCCCCGAGCTCACCACGGGATTCTCTCGCGGAGGATGGGGCTTCACCTTCGACGGATGGACAAAGCGAGGGCCGTCGCGGTGCTCAGTTGTCGCAGCGCGCGAGGCCGCGCGGCGGGTCGCCGCGCGGCGCGATCGCGCACGCGCACGAGCACGCCCGAGCCCTCAGCTTGGCCAGCGGCCATGACGGTCGAAGTACTCGCGCGCGGCGGCCTCGCGCTCGCGTTCGCGGTCGCCGGCGACGCCGATGCGAAACAGCCAGTTGACGAAGTAGATCGCAAGACCGGCGCTGACGATGCTCGCGCCCCCAAGGAGGTCGTTTTCACCTCCGAGCGCCATGATCACGATGCCGCCGAGCGTGACGAGCAACGGCAGCACGTAGCGCAGGCCGGCGAGCAGCCAGCGCCTGACGCGGCTCGTCAAGCTGGCGGGGCTGGCGGAGCTCGCGCGAGGACCGGCGCGCGTGTGGCGTTCGGGCTCGGCGCCGCGCGGCGAGCTCACGCGGGCACCGGTTGCGGCGCCGCGGGGTCCTCTTGGAGGCGCTCGTTGCAGCGCTTGGCGGTGCGTCTCGCCCACCGGCTGGTGGCGGCGACGCCGAGCGCGAGCACGCACGCGCCCCAGCCGGCGATCAGCCACCAGGCGGGGTGGCTGGCGCTGGCGAGGTGACGGCCGCTGAGCTCCCCGCCGACGGCAGCGCCGAGGATCGAGCCGGTGATCGCGACGCCGAGCGCCTGCCCGATCTGGCGGCTGGTGGAGGCGACGCCGGCGGCGACCCCTGCCTGGCTGTTGGGCATCCCGGAGACGGCCGCGTAGGTGATCGGCGGGTTGACCGCGCCGAAGCCGATCCCGAAGACGGCGTACACGCACAGCAGCAGCGCGAGCGGGGTCGACGTGGTGAGCGTGGTGAGCACGAGCGCGCTCGCGAGCATGCACACGCCGGCGAGGAGCAGCGGCAGCCGCGGCCCGCGTCCGCCGACGGCGCGTCCGGACAGGGGGCTGATGAGGAGCGCGGCGATGGCCATCGGCAGCGTGCACAGTCCGGCGTCGAGCGCGGAGTAGCCGCGCGCGTCCTGCAGGTAGAGGGTGTTGACGAACAGGAAGCCGCTGAAGGCGGCGAACGCGCTGATCGCGATGACGGTCGCGCCCGAGAACGGCGCGCTGCGGAAGAAGCGCAGTTCGATCAGCGGGTCGCGCCGGCGCGGCTCGTACACGATCAGCGCGAGCAGCGCGAGCGCGGACGTCGCGAACAGGCCGATCGTCTGCGCGGAGGCCCAGCCGGCCTGCGGGCCCTGGATGATGGCGTAGGTGAGCGAGGCGAGCGTGACGATCACGAGCACCTGTCCGAGCGGGTCGATGCGGCGTGCGCGCGCGGCGCGCGACTCGGGCACGAACAGCGCGGTGAGCGCGACGGCGGCGAGCCCGATGGGCACGTTGATCCAGAAGATCGAGCGCCAGCCGACGCTCTGGGTGAGCGCGCCGCCGACGATCGGCCCGAGCGCGAGGCTGATGCCGACGACCGCGCCCCAAGCGCCGATCGCGCGGGCGCGCTCGCGCGGGTCGGTGAAGACGTTGGTGATGATCGACATTGCGACCGGGTTGAGCATCGAGCCGCCGATCCCCTGCACGGCGCGCGCGGCGATCAGCCAGTCGAGGCTTGGGGCGAGGCTGCACGCGAGCGAGCCGGCGACGAACAGCACGAGCCCGACCTGAAAGGTGCGTCGCCGTCCCAGCCGGTCGGCGGTCGAGCCGGAAAGCAGCAGCAGGCTGGCGATGACGAGCACGTACGCGTCGACGGTCCACTGCAGGCCGGACAGCGGCGCGTGCAGCTCGCGGCGGATGGATGGCAGCGCGACGTTGACGATCGTGTTGTCCATCGCGACGATCAGCAGGCTCATGCAGCAGATCGCGAGAATCGCGAGCCGCCGGCGATCGCTGAGCTGGGGTGTACCGTTCATGCTCCGTAGTTCTAGCGGCGCGGGGCGCACGGGCAGGCGGGCCCGGTCGGGCGCGACGCCGCGACGAACGCGAAAGGGCCGGCCGATGCAGGCAGTTTCGATAGATGAGCTCGCGCTAGCAGAAGACTCCGATCCCTGGACGGCGTGTGGCTTCGCGCTGACGGACCACGCGTGTCAGATCGGCGCGGTGCGCGTGCGCTTCACGGATCCGGGCGCGGGACCGGGCGCGGCGCAGGCGGCGCGCGGCCTCGTCGGCTGGTCGCTGCGCGGGATCGACAGCGCGCAGCTCGACGGCCTGCCGACGACGATCTCTCACAGCCCGCTCCCGGCCGCCGCGCCGGCGCACCCCAACGGGGTGCTCGCGATCGATCACGTGGTCGCGATCTCGCCGGCGTTCGAGCGCAGCGTCGCGGCGCTGCGGCGGGCGGGCCTCGAGCTGCGTCGCGTCCGCGAGCAGCCGACGCCGGCGGGGGCGCCGCGCCAGGCGTTCTTCCGTCTCGGGCGCGAGATCCTCGAGCTCGTCGAGGAGCCCGATCGGGTGGCGCGCGGCGCGGGCGGCCCGCAGCGCCCGGCGCATTTCTGGGGGCTCGCGCTGCTCGCCGAGGATCTCGAGCGCGCGGCCGCAAGCTTCGCCCCGCACGTGAGCGAGATCCGCGCCGCAGTCCAGCCCGGGCGGCGGATCGCGACCGTGCGTCGCTCCGCCGGCTTTGGCGTGCCGCTCGCGCTGATCAGCCGCGAGTCCGCGAGCGAGGCGCGCCGCGAGGCCGTCGAGGAGTCGCTCGCGTCGACCAGCGGCAAGGGGCGCGCGTGAGCGAGCAGCGCGGTGGTCGCGCCGCGGTGTGCTTCGCGCCGGTCGGCGGGGAGGGGCGCGCGTGAGCGAGCAGCGCTGGCGGGATGTCGATGACTACATCGAGCGGCAGCTGATCGGCTCTGACCCGGTGCTCGACGCCGCGCTCGAGGCGAGCGCGCACGCGGGGCTGCCGGCGATCGCGCTCACGCCCGCGCAGGCGAAGCTGCTGCACCTGATCGCGCGCGTTCACGGGGCGCGCAGCGTCCTCGAGCTCGGCACGCTCGGGGGCTACAGCACGATCTGGCTCGCCCGCGCGCTTCCTCCGGACGGCAGTGTGACGACGCTCGAGCTGAACCCGGACTACGCGCGGGTGGCCGCAGCGAACGTCGAGCTGGCCGGCCTCGCCGGCCTCATAAATATAAAAGTCGGTCCCGCGTTGGACAGCCTGCTGGCGCTGCGCGGCGAAGGCGCCGGGCCCTTCGACCTGATTTTCATCGACGCCGACAAGCAGGGCACGCCCGAGTACTTCGAGCACGCGCTCGAGCTCTCGCGGCCGGGAACGGTGATCGTCACCGACAACGTCGTGCGCGACGGCGCGCTCGCGGACGCCGACAGCGAGGACCCGCGGGTGCTCGGCATGCGACGCTTCCACGAGCTGCTCGCCGCGGAGCGGCGTGTGAGCTCGACCACGATCCAGACCGTCGGCGCCAAGGGCTACGACGGCTTCACGCTCGCGCTCGTCGAGCGATAGGCTCGCGCTCACGTGGGAGGGGAGTTGAAGCTCGGCCTGAACACCGGCTACTGGGCCGGAGGACCGCCGCCCGGCGCGGCCTCGGCGATCGCCGAGGCCGAGCGGCTCGGCTACGACTCGATCTGGACCGCCGAGGCGTACGGCTCGGACTGCCTGACGCCGCTGGCGTGGTGGGGGGCGGGCACCGAGCGCGTCAAGCTGGGCACGGCGATCGTGCAGATGTCCGCGCGCCAGCCGGCCGCGACGGCGATGGCCGCGATGACCATGGACTATCTGTCGGGAGGGCGCTTCATCCTCGGCCTGGGCGTCTCCGGGCCGCAGGTCGTCGAGGGCTGGTACGGGATGCCGTTCGCCAAGCCGCTCGCGCGCACGCGCGAGTACATCTCGATCCTGCGCGACATCTGGGCGCGCGAGGGACCCGTGCAAGCCCCCGGGCCGCACTATCCGTTGCCGCTTGCCGGTGGGACCGGCCTCGGCAAGCCGCTGAAGTCCTCGATCCATCCGCTGCGCGAGCACATCCCGATCTACCTCGGCTGCGAGGGGCCGAAGAACATCGCGCTGTGCGCCGAGCTGTGCGACGGCTGGCTGGCGATGCTGTTCTCGCCCGCCGTCTACGACGAGCTCTACCGGCCGTCGCTGCAGGAGGGCTTCGCGCGCCGGGCCGCCAACGGTCGCTCGCGGGGCAGCGTCGAGGACTTCGAGGTGTGCGCGACCGTGCCGCTGATCGTCACCGACGACCTCGCCGCCGCCGCCGACGCCCTGCGGCCGTTCTACGCGCTGTACTTCGGCGGGATGGGCGCCAAAGGCGCGAACTTCCATGCGAACGTGCCCATCCGCATGGGCTACGAGCGCGAGGTGGCCGAGATCCAGGAGCTGTACCTGGACGGCAGGAAGGACGAGGCAGGGGCGAAGGTGCCGAGGAAGCTGATCGAAGCGCTCTCGCTGATCGGGCCGCGCGAGAAGATCCGCGAGGACCTCGCCAAGTGGCGGGAATCGCCCGTCACCACGCTGCTCGTCTCCGGCGACGCCGCCACGCTGCGCGCAGCCGCCGAGCTCGTGCTCGGCTGAGCGACCGCGCGCCCGGCGGGCGCGAGCGCCGCGGCGCGCAGCGTCGCGCACGCCCGCGGGCTCGCGGCCCCCCGCTCACACGCTTATCGACCGCGAGCGCCCTAGCGGCGCGCCGCCCGCGTCCAGCGCCTGCACCGCGACGAGCGGGCCGGCCCGCGGCGGCAGCGCGAGCTCGGTCTCGAAGCCGAGCGCGCGCGCGCTTTCCACGACGCGCAGCTCGCGCCCGCGGGCGCCCGCGAGCAGCTGCCAGCTGTGCACGTTCGTCGCCCCGTTCCAGCTCGCGTACACCATCCGACCGGTGCGCGCGGAGCGCGCGAGCGCGATCGCCGGGGCCTGCGCAGGGCGCCCTTCCCACGGCAGCCGAAACGCCCGGTAGCACTCGTAGCGCTCGTCGAGCAGCGCGTCGAACACCAGCTCCCCCGAGCGGCGGAACTCGGACACGCGCGGCGTTTCGCCCCAGCCGACGAACACGTTGCCGTTGGGCAGCAGCTGCACGCTTCCCTGGCTGCCCGAGAGCACGTCCGCGTGCTTGTACTGGTGTACCAGCGACGCCGTCTGCGCCAGCTCGTCGACTTCCAGGATCAGGCCGCGGGAGAGCGGCTCGACCGCGGGCGTGGCGCCGTTGTCGAACACCGTCAGCGTGCCGTCCGGCTGGCGGCGGGCGTCGTGCTGCCAGGCGAAGCTCGCGCCCGAGCCCATCGCGAAGTCGCTGCGCTTGCCGCCCAGGCGCCAGAGGATCGTGCCGTCGCGGGCGATCTTGTAGACGGTGTGCGTGCTGCGCCCGGACACGAGCAGGTTGCCGTCCGTGTCGAGGTCCACGGAGTTGATGTGGAAGAAGTCCCAGTCGGCGCTCACCGGCGAGTAGGACTCCTGCAGCGGAATCCGATCGAGGCTGTGCCACTCGAGCAGCAGCCTGCCGCTCGCGAGGTCGATCTCCTGGAAGATCGCATCCTGGATCGTGCCGCTGCGCGAGCCGCCGACGCTCGAGAGGTCGGCGCCGTCGACCACGTAGCTCGTCAGCAGCGCGGTATCGCGCGGCGTGATCACGAACTCGTGCAGGTCGCCGTGCAGCCCGCGCGCGGCCTGCACCCGCCGGACGGTGCGGTAGCTCGCGTCCGCGATCACGTATTCGCCGACCCCGTGCCCGAGTTCGATGATGCCCTCCCACCATGTCAGCACCGGGCTGCCGCGGTAGCTCTGCACGCGGAAGTTCGTCGTCACCTTGTTCGCCAGCGGGTTCTCCCAGATCGGCTGATAGCCGCTGCCGTCGACGATCACCGCGCCCGCCTGCGCGCCGTCGGGGGCGTTGTACGGGGCGATGAAGATCGGATCGCGCGACGCGCCCGCGTCGCTGTACACGACCGTCAATCCCGGAATCCGCAGGTCCGGGCGTGTGTGCCAGCTCGGCAGCGGCGTGCTCGCGCCCGCCGGCGCGGCGCTCGCGCCGTGCCCGGAGAGCGCCGTGCGCGCGAGCAGCTCGCCCAACGCCCCAGTCAGGCCGAGGCCCGCCGCTCCTGCGCCCGCATAACGCAGCAGCTGCCTGCGCGTGATCGTCGGATCCGTGACCGTCATATGTCTGATTGATACCCAGCTGGGGGAAAGTCTTCCTGAGCAGCCTCTCAACGGCGTGTCAACACCGGTGAAGAAATCCGCGAGGACGGGGCGGCGCCGGTCAGCGCTCGCCGCCGCCGCAGCGCTGCCGCGCGTCGCCGAGCGCGCCAGCTTGTCGTAGGGTCTGACGAGCGATGAGCGACCTCGACACCGAGCGCGAGCCGTTCGCGAACTTCCAGCTCGAAATCTACGGGCGCGGCCTCGCGGGGGAGGCGCCCGAGCTGCCCGTCGCGGCCGCCGAGCTGCAGGAGCGCGCACGCCAGCGTCTGAGTGCCGAGGCCTACGGCTATGTCGCGGGCGGCGCCGGCAGCGAGCGCACGATGGCCGCCAACCTGCGCGCGTTCGAGCGCTGGCAGATCGTGCCGCGCATGCTGCGCGACGTCTCCCGGCGCGACCTGCGCGTGTCGGTGCTCGGCACGGCGATGCCCGCGCCGGTGCTGCTCGCGCCGGTCGGCGTGCAGGCGATCGTCCACCCCGACGGCGAGCTTGCGGTCGCCCGCGCGGCGGCCGCGCACGGCCTGCCGCTGATCCTCAGCACGGCCTCCTCGCACACGCTCGAGCAGGTCGCCGAGGCGGTCGCGCCGGCGAGTCGCTGGTATCAGCTGTACTGGCCGCGCGAGCGCGAGCTCGCGGCGAGCTTCGTCGCGCGCGCGGGCGAGGCGGGCTACGAAGCGATCGTCGTCACGCTCGACACGTGGCTGCTCGGGTGGCGCCCGCGCGACCTCGCCAACGCCTACCTGCCGTTCCTGAAAGGCGAGGGCGTAGCCAACTACTTCAGCGACCCGGTGTTCCGCGGCGCGCTCGCGCGCGCGCCCGAGGAGGACGCCGGGCCGGCGATCGGGCACTGGGTGTACCAGTTCTCAAACCCGCGCGTCACCTGGGCGGACCTCAAGTGGCTGCGCGAGCAGACCCAGCTGCCGATCGTGCTCAAGGGGATTCTGCACCCCGAGGACGCGCGCCGCGCGCTCGACGCGGGCGTGCAGGGGCTGATCGTCTCCAACCACGGCGGGCGCCAGGTCGACGGCTCGCTCGGCGCGCTCGACGCGCTGCCCGCGGTCCGCGATACCGTCGGCGAGCAGCTCGCGGTGCTGTTCGACAGCGGCATTCGCACGGGCGCCGACGTGTTCAAGGCGCTCGCGCTCGGCGCCGACGCCGTGTGCGTCGGGCGTCCGTACATGTGGGGCCTGGGCCTCGACGGACAGGCGGGCGTCGAGCACGTGCTGCGCTGCCTGCTCGCCGAGCTCGACCTGACGCTCGCGCTCAGCGGCTACACCGAGCTCGCGCAGCTGGACCGCTCCGCGCTGCGCCACGCCGACTGAGGCAGGCGCAGGCGATGCCCGCACGCAGCGAGGCGTCCGTCAAGCGCCTGACGCTGATCGCGTGCATCCTCGGCTCGGGGATCGTGCTGCTGGACGGCACCGTCGTGAACGTCGCGCTGCCGACGATCCAGCGCGCGCTCGGAGGCGGCCTGGCCGCGCAGCAGTGGATCGTCAACGGCTACCTGCTGACGCTCGGCTCGCTGATCCTGATCGGCGGGTCGCTGGGAGACCTGTTCGGCGAGCGGCGAGTCTTCGCGCTCGGCGTCGCCGGCTTCGGCGCGGCCTCGGTGGCGTGCGCGGCCGCGCCGTCGATCGGCGCGCTGGTGGCCGCGCGCGCCGTCCAGGGGATCGCGGGCGCGATGCTCGTGCCGAGCTCGCTCGCGGTGATCGTCAACACCTTCCCGGCGCAGGAGCGCGGCAGCGCGATCGGCGCCTGGACCGCGTGGGGGTCGATCGCCGGGGTGCTCGGCCCGCTCACCGGCGGCGAGCTGCTCGCCCTGGTCTCCTGGCGCTGGATCTTCCTGATCAACGCGCCGCTCGTGATCGTCTGCGTGACGTTGATCCTCACGGCCATTCCCCGCGGCCGCGCGCGCGCGAGTCGCGGCAAGCGCGTGGACGTGCCCGGCGCCGCGCTCTGCGCCGCCGGCCTCGGCGGCCCCGTGTTCGCGCTGATCGAGCAGCCGCGCCTGGGCTGGTCGAGCCCCGCGGTGATCCTGCCGCTGGCGGTCGGCCTCGCGCTGTTCGCGACGTTCCTGGCGTTCGAGGCGCGCACCCGCCAGCCGATGCTGCCGCTCGGCCTGTTTCGCAGGCGCAACTTCGCCGCGGGCAACGTCGAGACGTTCGCGATGTACGCGGGCCTGTCGATCCTGTTCTTCTTCCTCGTCCTGTTCCTGCAGCAGATCGGGGGCTACACGCCGCTGACGAGCGGCCTCGCGACGCTGCCGGCGACGATCGTCATGTTCGTGCTCTCGCGCCGCTTCGGCGCGCTCGCCGACCGCTTCGGTCCGCGCGCGTTCATGGGCGCCGGCCCGCTCGTGGCCGCCGCCGGCCTGCTGCTCTTCCAGCGCGTCGGCTTGAAGGTCGGCTACCTCGCCGAAGTGCTGCCGGCGCTGCTCGTGTTCGCGCTCGGGCTGACGATGACCGTCGCGCCGCTCACCGCCGCCGTGCTCGCCGGCTCAGAGCGCGAGGCCGGGATCGCCTCGGGCGTCAACAACGCGGTCGCGCGCGTCGCCGGGCTGCTCGGCACCGCCTCCGTCGGCGCCGCCATCTCCGCGTCGTTCGCCGGCGCGCTCGAGCACCGCCTGGCCGGGGTGCGGCTCGGGCGCGCGGCGCGGGGCGCGGTCGGCGAGGCGAAGCGGCTGCCGCTCGGGCGCCCGGACGTGCACGCGCTGGCGCCCGCGCAGGCGCACGCCGTGCGCGCCGCCGCCGAAGCGGCCTCGCTGCACGCCTTTCACCTCGGCATGGCGATCGCCGCCGCGCTAGTCGCGATCGGCGGGCTGATCGGCGTCGCCGGGATCCGCAACCCGCGGCGCGCCGACGTGCGCGCGTCGGACTGCGCGGGCGGGCAGCTCGTGGGGGTCAGCAGCCAGGAGACGGCGCGGGCGTAGGACTACACGGGCTCGCGCGCGTACGCGCGCATCGCCTCGATCACCGGCGCGAGCCGGCGCCCGCGACGGGTCAGCCGATACTCGACCGAGGGTGGGCTCGAGGGGATCACGGTGCGCTCGATCAGGCCCGCCGCCTCGAGCTCGCGCAAGCGCTCGGAGAGCATCCGCGGCGAGATCCCGGCGACGGCGTCGGCGAACTCGTTGAAGCGCAGCGCGCCCGTCAGCGCCGCATACAGGATCGACAGCTGCCAGCGGCGCTCGAGGAGGTCCGCCGCCTGGCGGACCTCCACGGGGACCGGCTCACACCTACGTGCGCGCGATGACATCGTCGCTACCTCGCTCGTCTACGCGTGCGCGACGTCGCGGGCCGGCTCGAGCGCGCGGTCGAGCACCTCTTTGACGGTCATCACCGGATGGAAGGTCATCTGCTCGCGGACCTCCTCGGGGATGTCGTCGAGATCGCCGCGGTTGCGCTCCGGCAGGATCACGTCGGTCAGGCCGGCTGCGTGCGCGGCGAGCGCCTTCTGCTTGAGCCCGCCGATCGGCAGCACGCGGCCCTGCAGCGTGACCTCGCCGGTCATGCCCACGGTGTGCTTTACCGGGCGCCCGGACAGCAGCGATGCGAGCGCGGTGACCATCGTCACCCCGGCGCTCGGCCCGTCCTTGGGGATCGCGCCGGCGGGCACGTGCACGTGGAACTCGCGGCTCTCGAACGCCGCCTCCTCGATCCCGAGCTCCTCGGCATGGCCGCGCACGTAGGAGAGCGCGATCCTGGCGGACTCCTTCATCACATCGCCGAGCTGGCCGGTGAGCACCAGGCCGTTGGCGCCCGAGCCGCCGCCCTTCATGGCGGTGGCCTCGACGAACAGCACGTCTCCGCCGGCGCCCGTGACCGCCAATCCGGTGGCGACGCCGGGATGAGCGGTGCGCGCGGCGGACTCCTGGAAGAACTTCTGGCGCCCGAGCGCGTCGCGCACGGCGTCGAGGCCGATCTGCACGGGGGTCTGCGCCGGCTCCCCCTCCGGGGACGGTGTGGCGCCGTTCTCCGATGACTCCTCGCCCTCGCCGGCCGCGGGCTTCGCGGTCTGGCTCGATGCGATCCTCGTGGCGGTCTTGCGCAGCACCGTGCCGAGGTTGCGCTCGAGGTTGCGCACGCCCGCCTCGCGGGTGTACTCGGAGATGATCGTGCGCAGCACCTCGTCTGAGATCTCCACCTCGTCCTCGCGCAGGCCGTTGCGCTCGCGCTGGCGCGGCCACAGGTAGCCCTTGGCGATCGCGAGCTTCTCCTCGGTGGTGTAGCCGTCGAAGCTGATCACCTCCATGCGGTCGAGCAGCGGCCCGGGGATCGTGTCGGCGACGTTGGCCGTGGCCAGGAACATCACCTGGCTGAGGTCCAGCTCGACGTCGAGGTAGTGGTCGCGGAAGGAGTGGTTCTGCGCCGGGTCGAGCACCTCGAGCAGCGCGGCCGACGGATCGCCGCGCCAGTCCGCGCCGACCTTGTCCACCTCGTCGAGCAGGATCACCGGGTTCATCGTGCCGGCGTCGCGCAGCGCCCTCACCAGGCGTCCGGGCAGCGCGCCGATGTAGGTGCGCCGGTGCCCGCGGATCTCGGCCTCGTCGCGCACGCCGCCGAGTGACATGCGCACGAACTCGCGCCCGGTGGCGCGCGCGATCGACTCGCCGATCGAGGTCTTGCCGGTGCCGGGAGGCCCGATCAGCGTGAGGATCGCGCCGGACTTAGGATCGGCCTCGATGCCGCGCTCGGAGCGCAGCTTGCGCACCGCCAGGTACTCGGTGACGCGGTCCTTGACGTCCTCGAGGCCCGCGTGGTCGGCGTCCAGCACCTCGCGCGCGGCCACCGGGTCCAGGCGCTCCTCCGAGCGCTTGCCCCACGGCACCGCGATCAGCCAGTCCAGGTAGGTGCGGATCATGCTCGACTCGCCCGTCTGCTCGCCCATCCGCTCCAGGCGCGCGAGCTCCTTCAGCGCCTGCTCCTCGACGGGCTCGGGCATGTCGGCCTCGTCGATCTTCGTGCGGTACTCGTCGGCGACCGACGCGTCGTCCTCGCCGAGCTCCTTGCGGATCGACTCCATCTGCTTGCGCAGGAAGTACTCGCGCTGCTGCTTCTCGGCGCCCTCCTGGACGTCCTCGCGGATGCGCCTGCGCACCTGCAGCTCGGCGAGCGACTCGCGCTGCAGCTTCACCGCCAGCTCGAGCCGGTCGGTCACGTCGAGCGTGCGCAGCAGCTCGACCTTCTGCTCGTATGAGAGGTTGGGGGAGTAGCCGGCGGAGTCCGCCAGCGCGCCCGGCTCGGCGATCGCGCGCAGGAACGCCGCGATCCGCCCGTCGTCGCCGCGCAGCTCGAGGATCTCCTCGACGGTCGCGCGGTATTCGCGCTCGAGCTCGCGCGTGCGTTTGTCGGTCGGGACCTCGTCGGGGCGCTCGTCGACCTCGACGCGCAGCTCGCCGGCGGCGCCCGTCTGGGCGGCGCCGATCAACGCGCGGTGCTCGCCGGACAGCGACACGGCGCGCCCGCCGCCGGGCAGGCGGATCTTGTCGGAGACCTCGGCGATCGTGCCGACCTCGAGGAACTCGTTCTCGTGACGGGGCACGAGCACCACGCGCTCGTCGTCGCCGACGTCGACGGTCAGCGTGATGCCCATGTTCGGGAACACGACCGTGTCGTCGAGCGGGATCAGACGCAGGCGCGGCTTGGGATCGGACTCTTGGATGGGGGGCTTCACGGGGGAGGTTGAGGAAGGTGCCATTGGTATTCGCTCCATATGAGCTTACGAAAGTTTAGTTAGTATAGCGCGCGGTGGTTGCGTGCGCAAGCACCTCGAGGCGCCGCGTCCGGGCGCCGCGGCGCTCACGCGGAGGCGTGATCCGCCGGCTCGGACGGCGCGTCGAAGCTGACCTCGACGTTCTCCGCGCTCACGCGCTCCTCGATCTCGGCGGAGGATGTCATCGCGCGCCGGTCGGCGTCCAAGAGCGGGTCGGAGAAGAAGCTGCGCGGCCACAGGCGGCGCACTTTTACGACGTTGACCTCGGCCGCGAGCAGCGTCAGCTGGGCGCCGAGGTAAAGCCACGCGAGCAGCCCGAGCACGAGCGCGAACACGCCGTACAGAGGCCCGGTGTGCTTGAGCTCGTGACCTACGTACACGCCGCCGAGGTACTGCAGCGCCTGCCAGAAGACCGACGCCACGACCACCCCGGGCGCCAGCTCGCGCCAGGAGACCTCGACGGCCGTGAGCAGCTTGAAGGCGGTCATGAACAGCGCGAGGTTGAGCACGAACGCTACGAGCACGCCCGCGATCACCTTCGGAGCGGAATGGCTCGAGGTGCCGACGAAGCCGGCGGCGGTGCTCGAGACGATCGAGATCGTGCCGAGGATCGCGAGCATGCCCAGGCCGCGCAGGCGCGCGTATATCCAGTTTGGGCGCTGCTTGAAGGGCACGTGCCAGATGCGATTGAACGCGTTCTGGGTGGCGCCCGTGATGCCCATGCCGGCGAGCAGCGAGCCGAGCACCCCGATCGCGACCCCCGCGCTGGAGCCCGTCAGCGAGTGCAGCCTGAGCTGGTCGCTGACGATCGGGAACTGCCCGAGCGCGCCGTCGAGGATCTTCTTCTGCTCGCCCGGGTCGCCCTGCAGCACGAAGCCCAGGATCGTGACGAGCACGAGCAGCAGCGGGAACAGCGAGACGAAGCCGTAGTAAGCGATCAGCGCCGCCAGCTGCCCGGCCTGGTCTTCCTGGAACTTCTTGACCACCGCCGCCACGAACGCGCTGCGCCGGCCCTGCTGCTGGCGGCGGTCGAGGGCGTGCAGGCGGTCGCCGAGGCTCATCGCGGCGCTCCCGTCGCGCTGTGCGAGCCGGCGCGCGAGGACGCCGCGCTCGGAAACTGGGAGGGGGGTCTGCGGATCGCCGGGTGCGACATCCCCATGTGTCTACCCACCCGCGCCCCCCGGCACGATCGCCGCACTTCGCCGCCGCCTCGCGCGCGCGTGCGCGAGGCGTTCTCGATCCGATCGAGCAGACGGCGTTGGTCGCCGCCGCCAAGCGCGAGGTGTTGCTGCGCGTGCACCGCCATCGGCTGCGCCCGGAGGATCTCGAGGACTGCTACAGCCAGGCCACGCTCGAGCTGCTCGCGTACGTCCGGCGCGGCGGGCGCTTTGCGAGCGGCGCACACGTAGCGAACGCGCTCGAGCAGCGCTTCCTCTCCCGCGTTCACGATCGCCGGCGCGCGCTGTCCGGTCGCAGCGCGATGCAGGCGGCGCTCGAGTCGGCGCTCCCGCTGGACGCGCTCGAGCGCGAGCGCTTCGAGATCGCGGACATCCGCGCCGAGCTCGAGCGGCTGGCGCTCGCGCGCCAGCAGCTGCGACGTGTGCGCGAGCTTGCGCCGGAGCTCAGCCACGATCAGCGCCTGGCGCTCGCCGCGCAGCTGGGCGAGGTCGACCGCGACGAGTTTTGTCGACGTCACGGCTGGTCGGCGGAGAAGTACCGCAAGGTCGCGCAACGGGCGCGGGCGCGGCTGCGCGAGTTGCTGGCGCTCGAGGAGATGGATGTCCCGCATGCAGGGCGGCTGTCGTAGAGGGCTACAGGGACGCCTATGAACATATCTCCCCCCACTCATAGGCAGATCCCCGGAGGCGCCGCCCGCCGGTTGAACGGACGGTGGTGCGGCGATCCTCATCCGCGCGCCAGCGGCCGGGAGCCGGCGAGCTCCCCGCTCTGGCTTCCGGCCGCCCGCGCGCGCCTTTCCCGGGCGGAGCGATGATCCTGGCGCGCCGCGCCTCGCGCGAGGTCTACCGGCTGTACGGCGAGGACGAGTTCTTCGCGTACGTCGAGCGGTCCCTGCACGGGGCCGTCACCGAGGAGCTCTCGACACCGGCAGGGTCGGCGGGCGAGCCGCGTGCGCTGCGACGCGTCGCCGGCGCGACGTTGCTCGTGGCCGCCATCGGAGCGGTCGGAGGGCTCGTGGTGATCACGGGCCCCGCATCGATCCCGGGGACCGGGCGCAAAGCCGGCGAACGCATGCTCGCGAGCGCCGGCTCGTCCTCCGGCCCACATTCGCCGCGAGCCCGACTGTGGCCTGGACCGCGCCCCGACGGAGGCGATCGCCGCTCGTCCGGCGAGCGAGATCCCGCTTCGGTGCCCCGGAGCCGGGCACGGGCGCGCACGGAGCGGTCACGCGCGAGCGAGCTCTCCGACTCCGTCGAGCAGCACCCCCGGGCGGTCGCAGCGCCGGCTCGGGCGGCGGCGCCCGGCCGGCCGCGGGCCTCCGCGAATGTCGCGCCGTCCGCCCCCGACGCGGCGCAGGACACGGCGCCCGCGCCCGGGCAGCCGCCCCCCTCGGCGCCGGCGGCGGCAGCGCCCGCCGCGGCGGTGCAGCCGCGAGCGCAGGCGGCCGCGCAGGTCGAGTTCGGGTTCGAGCAGTGAGGCGGCTGGCGTGAGCGGCGCAAGGCCCAGCCCGCGGGTGAGCGTCACGAGCCGTCCGCTGTGGCGAATCCGCTTGGCGCGCGAGCTGCCCCGCTATCTATTGTGCGCGGCCTCGATCGCGGGACTGGCGGCTAGCGCGCGTTTCGCGCTGGCGCCGCCGTCGCCGAGCGCGTCGGCGAGCGCCGGACGCGAGCCTGCGCCCGCGGACCCGGCGGCGGAAGCGTACGCGACGCTGTTCGCGCGTCGCTACCTGACCTGGAACGCCGGCGAACCGCAGGCGAGCGAGCGCGCGCTGGAACCGTTCCTCGGCCCGGGAATGGAAACGGACGCCGGGATCCAGCTCCCGGCGAGCGGCGAGCAGCGAGTCGAATGGGCAGAAGTCGTGCAGGCGCGTGAACCGGCGCCCGGCGAGCACGTTTACACGGTCGCCGCGCAAACCGACACGGCCGGTCTGCTGTACCTGACGGTGCCGGTCGAGCGCACGGCCGGCGGAGCGCTCGCGCTAGCGGGCTATCCGGCGTTCGTCGGCGCTCCCGCCTCCGAAGCGGCGCATCCGCCGGCGACGCTGCGCGAAGTCACGGAACCGGCGCTCGCGACGGTCGTGCAGCGCGCGCTGCGCAACTACCTCGCCGCCTCCTCCAGCGAGCTCGCGGCCGATCTCGCGGGGAGCGCTCGCGTGTCGCTGCCCGCAATGCCGCTGACGTTGGAGTCGCCGGCGCACCTGGACTGGGCGCAGGAGGGCAGCGCGGTGCTCGCGACGGTGCAGGCACAAGACGAACGCGGCGTCCGTTACACGCTCGCCTACGAACTGGACGTACTGCGCCAGCAGGGACGCTGGGAGGTCTCGGCGGTGCAGACGGACCCCGATGCTTAGACACCCAGGAGAGGAGACCCGATGAAGACGCGACAATTCTCGCGGCTGGCCGTCGCTCTGCTCACGTGCGCGGCGCTCGCGGCAGCCCCAGCCGTGGCCGGCGCGTCGGTCACGAGCTCCAACCCGCCTGCCGCGGCGCCCGCCTCCGGGGAACCCGGGGGCAGCTCGCTCGAATCCGCGGCCGCGAAGGCCGGCAACACGGGGCGCACGGTCGCGATGAGTCTGATCGGGCTGGCGTTCGCCGTGGCGGCGACGGTGCTCGCGTTCCGGCGGGACTTCAAGGAGGCCGCGGGCGTGTTTGCCGTCGGCATCGTCTCCGTGCTGCTGGCGACGCCCGCCGGCGTGAGCCTGCTGCGCGACACGGTGGCCTCGCTTTTCGGATCGTCGTGATCGAGGTCCGCTCCTATCGCCGGGTGTTCGATCTCGAGCGGCGAATCTACAGCGTCGACCAGCTGCGGCTGAACCCCGGCGGCATACCGGTCCGGGGAGTCGTGTACTTCCTCGCGATCGTCGCGATCAGCGTCCTGGCGGCCGGCCTGCCGGTGTTCGGTTGGCTCGCCCGGGCGCTGCCCTGGTACCTGCGCGACGTCGCCCTTCCCGCCGGCGCGGCGGCGCTCCTGAGCGTCATCCGGCTCGAGGGGCGCAGCTCACATCTGGCGGTCCATGCGCTCGTGCGCTACTGGCTCGGGCCGCGGCGGCTCGCCGGCGCGCGGCGCTGCCAAGCGCCGGGCGGGCGCTGGCATCCATGGGAGGTCGTGATCCTGCCCGACGGGTCCGACAGCCGGCTTCGACACCTGCGTTACACGGGGCCGGGCGCCGTGTTGATCTCGATCGAGCACGAGCGGCGCGGGCGTGCGCGCGAGCACGGCTCGAGCGGCCGGGCGCGCCCCGGAGTCCGAGCGGCGCTCACCCTCGTGCAGGCTCGCAAGGCCCGCCGGCTCGAGCATGGTCAGGTGATCTCGCTCGCGGCGAACGCGCGGCTGCGCGTGCGAGCCGGCGCTCGCGGAGACCGCTGAAAGTGCCCCCGCCGATCACGTTCGTGTACGGAAACTGTGTGTTCTCGAGCACGCTCGAGGACGCGTGGGCGGCGTTTGCGGTGGAGTCCTCTTCCTACGCGTGGCTGAGCGAGGACCGCAAGCGTGGCCGCTTCCTCGAGCTGGTCGGAGCGCTCGAAGCGATCGAGGCGGACGTACAGATTTTGCGTGTCTGCCGGCGCTGGCAGCTCGACCGGTACGCCGACTCGGTGCGCGAGGATCGCGAGGGCTGGCCAGCCTGCGCGCGAGCGCATGCGCAGGCTTGCGCGGATTACCTGGACGAGCACGTCCGCCACCTCGGCGAGGTGGCGTGCGCGCAGCCTGCGGTGTTCGTGCTTGTGAGCCTGCGGGAGCCCGAGCGCGATGTCGCCTCCTACGTCTCGCGGACGCTCGCCGAACACCCGCGGGAGTGGTGGCGGGGCATCGGGCGGGCGCTCGCGCTGCGTGACCGGCGCACGCTGTCGGCCTCCGAGCTCGAGCGTGCGCGGGTGCGCGCCGACCACGCGCACGCGCTGCTCGCGGACTTCCTGCCGGTGCGCCAGGCACGCGGCGTCGAGCTGCAGTGGCTCGTCCGCAGGGCTTTCTGCAGAGGTCTGGGAGAACCTGCGATCGACGAGCTGCACGAGCCGCGCGCGCTCGTGTTCGAGCGCAACGGAGAGGCGGTGCTGGCGCCCCTGGAGGGCGACGTGCTGCGCTGGCTCGACGGCTACGTGGAGAATCGCGGCCGGGCCCTGAGGATCGAGTCCGAGCTTGGGACGAGCTGGCAGGCACAGCTCGTGCTCGGAGCGCTCCCGGAGCGGGCGCGCTTTCCGGGCGCCGCCGCCGAGCTCATGTTCGCGCCCGTCGAAAGCCTGCCGTTCGGCGTCGACCTGTCCCTGAACGCCAGATTCCTGCCCAACGAGCTCGCGCTCAGGATCGCCAGGCGGCGCGTCCAGGACGCCGACCAGATCGTACGCGCCGAGTCGGGCGGCGAACAGGGCGTCTCCGACCTCGGCTACGAGCGCACCCAGGACGCACGCGACCTGCTCGCCTACCTGCAGGCGAGCAGCAAGCCGCCGCTGCTGCGCGCGACGCTCGCGATCGCGCTTGGCGCCGAGAGCGAGCGCGAGCTCGAGGATCGCGTGCAGAGATGCAGGCGCGCATATGGTGAGATCCGCCTGCACAGGCCGCTCGGCGACCAGCTGCAGCTGTTTCTGCAGCATCTCCCGGGGCAGCGAACACGCCTGGCTGGGTACGACGACACGCTGACGGTCGAGCAGGCCGCGGCGATGATGCCCACCGCCACGCACCGGGCAGGGTCGGGCAAGGGCTTTTATCTCGGACATACGCTGTCCGGCTCGAGACAGCCGCTCAGGTTCAACCTGCGGGAGGGCTCCGAGTGCGACGGCAACGCGACCGTTCTCAGCGTCGGAGCGCTCGGCTCCGGCAAGACGACGCTCGCGCAGAAGTTCGCGTACGAGGGCTTCCTGCAGGGCGCGCGGGTGGTCGACTGCGACCCCAAGGGCGACCATCGCTTCCACCTGCTCGCCGACGTGGCGCCGCATGTCGAGCTCGTCACGCTGCGCCCCGACGCGACGCTGCGGGGCATGCTCGACCCGCTGCGAGTCGCGCCCGCACACCTGCGCCAGGACGCCACCGCGTCGTTCCTGCGCGACCTGCTGCCCGGGCGCGCCGACCCCGCGTGGGAGACGGCGATCATCGGGGCAGTCGATCGCGTGCTCACGCGCGCGACGCAGCCAACCTGCTGCGAGGTCATCCGCGCGCTGGAGCAGGGCGATCAGACCGACGCCCAAGTCGCCAAGGCGCTTGACGTCTATGCACGCTCGGGCTTGACGCAGCTCGGCTTCGCCGACCCGGCCGTCAGGCTCCCGCCGGTCGGGCAGCGCCAGGTCACCTACCTGCCGATTCGCGACCTGCCGGCGCCGCCACCCGGAACGCCGCGCGCGGAGTACTCCCAGGCCGAGCGCGTCGGCGAGCAGATAGTCCGCCTGATCGCGATGTTCGCGACCCAGCTGATGGGCTCGGAGCGCGGGCGGCTGAAGCTGTTCTGCTTCGACGAGGGCTGGCGCCTACTCGGTGACCCGATCGGCCGAACGTTGCTCGCGTCGCTGCAGCGAATGGGGCGCTCGGAGCTCGCGGTGCCGATCATCAGCACACAGCTGATCAGCGACGCGCTGATCGGGGAGCGCGAGTCGCTCGAGAACCTGATCGGCGCGACCTTCATCTTCGGACTGCGCTCGCAGGCCGAGGCGGCGCGCGCTCTGCGCCTGCTCGGGCTCGACCCCGAGGACCGAAGGATGTGCCAGACCCTGCTCGAGCTGCAGGCCGGGCGCTGCCTGTTCCGAGACCACGCAGGCCGGATCGAGGCGATTCAGGTCGAGCTCGTTCCGCCCTCGCTGCTAGGGGCCTTCTCGACGACCCCGGCACTCTGAGTGAGGCGCAGGCGTCAGACACTGGCGACACTCGCAGTGCTGGCGTCGCTGAGCGCGGCCGCCTGCCGCCCGGCGTGGACGGCGGCCGCCGCGCTCGGCGGCGGCCGTGCTGTGAGCCCTGAAGCCAGGGCCGCGCGCGAGAGCGGCCCCGCACGGACGCCCGCGAATCCGAGCTCGCCCGGCGCGGCGCCCGCCGCTGCCGACACCGCGCCAGACGGACCGCCCCTGATTGGCGGCGAGGCAGGGAGTGGGCTCGCAGCGGAGGGCGAAGAACCGACGAGCGGGTCCTCGGCGCAGGCCGATCCGCTCGTCAGCAACGGTCTTGGCAGCCCAACTTGCCACGGAGCGCTCGCCGGCGAGCTCGCACAAGCCTCCCGGCGCAACTGCCAGACCTCGGGGTTCGTGGCAGCACCGGCGCCAACGGGCGACTACGGCATCGACGTCCACATCGACACGGGCCTGCTCGGCCTGGGCTCCGGCGCGCTCGCCAGCGCGGTCCAGGACCTGATCGTCACGCCATTGTGGATGGCGCTCGTGTGGGCTGTGCACGCGCTGGTGGTGATGCTCGAGTGGTGCTTCAACCTCGACCTGCTCGACGGCTCCACGACGCTCGGGCTCGGCGGCAGCCTGCGCGCCATGCAGGCGAGCTTCACCGAGCCGTGGCTGCCGATCGCGCTCGCGTGCGCTTCGATGCTGGCGCTCTATCACGGCCTGATCAGGCGCAGGGTCGCCCAGACGCTGGGCGAGGCGCTGCTGATGGGCGCGATGATGATCGCGGGGCTGTGGCTCATCGTCGACCCGGCCGGCACGATCGGCGCACTCGGCCAGTGGGCCGACCAAGCTAGCCTCGGGACGCTCGCGGTCACGGCTCACGGCACGCCGAGCGCCCCCGGCGGCGCGCTCGGGAGCAGCCTCGGCTCCCTGTACGCGACCGCGATCGAAGCGCCGTGGTGCTACCTGGAGTTCGGCGACGTCGCCTGGTGCCGTGAGCCCGCGCGGCTGGATCCGCGCCTGCGCGCCGCCGCGCTGAAGATCGCCGCCGAGGAGACCGCGCAGACCAAGTGCCAACCCGGCGGCGAAGCGCTCGGGTCGTGCGTGCTCGTGACCGGCGCCCAGGCCTCAGCGCTCGAACACAGCGCCGAGCTGCTCCGCGACGCGCGCACCAACGGCGCGATCTTCCTCGCACTGCCCGCGAACGGCGTCGCCCGCAACTCGATCAACGAACAGGGCTCCCTGCTGCGCACGCTGTGTCAGAGCAGCGAAGCGACGAGCTGTCACGGTGCGACCGCCGCGCAGGCCGAATTCCGCACCGCCAGCGGCACCATGGCGCGGTTGGGAGGTCTGCTGCTGATCGCCGCGGGCCTGCTCGGGATGCTGCTGCTCTTGGGATTCGTCGCGGTGCGACTGCTGCTCGCGGCGATCTTCAGCCTCCTGTGCCTGCTGCTGGCCCCGGCGATGGTGGTCGTCCCCGCGTTCGGGGAGGGCGGGCGCTCGCTGTTCCGCCGATGGGCCGGACAGCTGCTCGGCGCGGTCGTCTCGAAGCTCGTGTTCTCGTTCGTGCTTGGCGTCGTGCTCTCGCTCATCGCGATCCTCTCCGGCCTGGTGGCGCTCGGCTGGTGGACGCAATGGCTGCTGATGTCGGCGTTCTGGTGGAGTGCGTACCTGCGCCGCCACCAGACGCTCGCAGCCGCGGGCGCTGGATTCGCGGCTCAGCGTTCGACCGGCGAGCGCGGCGTGCGGCGCTCAGCGCTGCCGAGCGCGAGCGAGCTGCTGCGGATGCCGCGCCAGGGGATCGCCGCGGCGCGTTGGACGAGCGAGCGGTTCTCCAAGCGGGCGCCGGAGATCGAACGCAGGAGACGGGCTCAGGCGGCTCGGACGCTTGCCCGAGCCGGCACGGATGAGCAGGTCGAGCGCACGCTCGAGCACGAGTACAGCGATGCGCGCAGGCGATCCGAGCAGGCCCCCGCGATTCAGCGCGAGCTCGCCGCCAAGCGCGCGCAGCTCGCGCGCATCGGCTCCGCGCGGGCGCAGGCGCTGGAGCGCGGCGACGCGCGCCGGGCGAGCGAGCTCGGCGAGCGCGGCGCGCGCGTGCGGACGGAGCTCGAGCGCCGCGAACAGGCGCTGCACGCCGCGCAAGCGATCGTCCGCGAGGGCGAGCGCGCGCGCCGGCGGACAGGCGACCTGCACACGCCCGAGCGCCGGGCTGCCCACGGTCGCTTCCTGGACGCCCAGGCCGCGCTGTCCGCAAACCCGTCTGCACAGCCCGGCAAGCGCCGCGATTACGCGGCGCTTGCCGGGCTCGCGGGACTCGGTCGCGCTGAGTACCAACAGCTCGATCCCGCTCGCCAGCGGGCGGCACGCGCGGAGATCGATCGCGAGCTTGCGCTGCGCAGCGAGCTACGCCAGACAGCGAGCACGTTCGCGGCGGGCGCGCAGACGCTCCCGCTGGGGCGGCGCGAGCAGCGCCGAGCGGACGGACAGTTTCAGGGCGCCGTGCACCAGCGGATGGCGGAGCGAGGGCATCGCATGCCCGCCTCGCGCAGACCGCGCTCGGAGATCGAGCGCTGGCGCGAGGCCGCGCGCGCTGAGCGCCCAACTCCGGGAGCGGCGCCGAAATCGAGCGTGATGCGCGACGCTCATGAGGTCGCCGCGCGGCGCAAACGCCAGCTCGGCAGGGACCGGCCGTGACCGCGGGGGGCTTCCCGGCAAGGGGGTCGACGACTCGGCACACGCGATCGACGCCGCAGGACGCTGGGCGCGCAGGCGCTGAGAGGTCGTGGGCGTGACGGGCGCCGCGGCGAGCGCCGAGCGCCAGCGGGACGTGCGCGCCTGGCTGGGAGCGCTGGGCGCGAGCGCGATCGCGCTGCTCGCGGTCGTGTTCGTGGCGGCGCTTGCAGCGCTCGACGGCGGGGCTGGCGGTGTCGGGCAGGAGAGCGGCGGAAGCGGCCAGGAGGATCGCGTCTCGGCGCTCGCCGAGCGCGAAATCCCGCCGCTTTACCTGCGACTGTACGAGCAGGCGGCCGCGAGCTACGGGTTGAGCTGGGCGATCCTCGCGGGGATCGGCAAGGTCGAGTGCGATCACGGTCGCGATCCGGCCCCGTCGTGTACGCAGGAGGGAGCGGTGAACGGCGCCGGCGCGGGCGGGCCGATGCAATTCCTCGCCTCGACCTGGGCGGAGTACGGCGTGAGCGCGGAAGGGGACGGCGCGCCCGATCGGTGGAACCCCGCCGATGCGATCTACTCGGCCGCCAACTACCTGCGCGCGTCCGGCGCGCCGGCGAACTATCGCCGGGCGATCTTCGCGTACAACCACGCTGGCTGGTACGTGCAAGAGGTCGAGAGCTGGGCGGCGAGATACAGCTCGCCCGCGGGCCAACCCAGCGGCGCCCCGGTGCAGGGGTCGCTCGCGCAGGACCCGCTCGCGCAGGACCCGCTCGCGAGCGAGCGCGAAGACGAACAGCAGCCGGCGGGCGCCGACCTCGGCCTGCAAGCGCGGACGCGCACCCCGGTGCGCTTCATCGCCGGTGAACGGGCGCAGCTGGCGCCCGGGGACGGGCACCTCGCGCTCGTCCCAGCCGGCGTGCCGCCGACGGTGCAGGCGATGGTAGTCGCCGGCAACGAGCTGCAGGATCTTCCGTACGGGCCGGCAGGGCATCCCGATCCGTTGGGGGCGCCGCAGGAGGACTGCTCGAGCACGGTCAACTACGTCCTGTATCGCGCGGGCGTGCGCCCCCTCGCGGAAATCATCGACGAGAACCCACTGGCGCAGGACTACGTGGACTGGGGCGAGCCCGGGCCGGGACGCTGGGTGACGATCTACGCGACCGACGCCCCGACGCCGCACGTCTTCATGCTGATCGCCGGCCTGCGCCTTGACACCGTCGGAGGCTCCACCGACATTGGCCCCAACCGCCTGCAAGAAGGCCCGCGCTGGCGCATCCTCGATCACATCCCCACCTGGGCGCACTGGTCTGTGCGCCACCCGCCGGGGCTGTAAGGTGGCGCTGCGATGGCAGCCCGCGAGGTCGACTATCTGCTGATCGGCGGCGGCCTCGCGTCGGCCAACTGCGCGCGCTGGCTGCGCGAGGAAGGCGCCGAGGGCGAGGTGCTGCTGGTCGGGCGCGAGCCCGACCCGCCGTACAACCGCCCGGAGTGCTCGAAGGGCTACCTGCGCGGCGAAGAGACGCGCGAGCAGCCGCTGTTCCGTCCGAACGCGTGGTGGTCCGAACAGGACGTGGAGCTGCTGACGCGCACGAGCGTCATCGCTCTGGACCTGGGCGCGCGCACGGCGCGGCTGTCGAACAAGCAGGAGATCGGGTTCGACAAGGCGCTGGTCGCGACCGGCGCGAACGTGCGCCGGCTGAACGTCAGCGGCTGCGAGCTCGAGCAGATCCACTACCTGCGCACGCTCGCAAACTCGGATGCGATCCGCGAGGGCGTCGCGGACGCCGCCGAGGTCGTGCTGATCGGCGGCTCCTACATCGCCTGCGAGGTCGCCGCGTCGCTGACGATGCTCGGCAAGAGCTGCACGCTGGTGATGCAGGAGCGCACGACGCTCGAACGCGGCTTCGGCGAGCGCGTCGGGCGCTTCTTCCAGGAGCTGCTCGAATCCCATGGCGTGCGCGTGCACGGCGAGGACGAGCTCGAGCGCTTCGAGGGCGAAGGCCGCGTCACCAAGGTGGTGAGCAAGCGGGGCCTTGAGCTGGCGGCCGACGCGGTCGTCGTCGGCGCGGGTGTCAGCCCGGACGTCGCGCTCGCGCAGAAGGCCGGTCTTGAGGTCGGCGCGCTGGGTGGCGTGCGCTGCTCCTCGCGGCTGGCTAGCTCGGCGCCGGGCGTGTACGCCGCGGGCGACATCTGCGAATACGACTCGCCGGTGCACGGCGGCGCGCCGATCCGGATCGAGCACTGGGACGTGGCCTTCAACCACGGCAAGACCGCCGCCCTGAACATGCTCGGGCGCGACCTGCCGCACGAGGTCGTCCCGTACTTCTACTCGGTGCTCGGGGATTGGGGCGAGCTCGAATACGTCGGTCCGGCGCGCGAGTGGGACGAGGAGATCCTGCGCGGCTCATTCGCGGACGCGTCGTTCACCAACTGGTACCTGAAGGACGGCGTGCTCAAGGCCGCGCTCACCTTCGGACGCCCGGATGATCTGGACGCGGCGCGGCGGCTGATCGTCGCGGGCAAGCCGCTCGAGCAGTCCGTCCGCGCCGCGCTCGAAGACAGCGACTCCGATCTGGCCGCGCTCGGCGTCGGGCGTTAGTTACTTGCCGCGGAAAAAGTAGCTCCTAAAGGGGCCGGTTTTCTGTCCGTGCTGACGGCCAGAATCTCTTGCAAGTAATGGGGTTTCGGGTCGAAAGGGGTGTGCATGCTGACGCTCTTGGCAAGCCAGCCGGAGTG
>DATJTT010000033.1:0-19147 GCA_035503075.1 Solirubrobacteraceae bacterium | reverse complement strand
TCATAGCCCAGGCCACGCACCACCCCGACCGCATCGTGCAGTTGCTCGGCGGCGACGAGCAGGTCGATGTCGCCGGAGATGCGCCGGCCCGGGTCGCCGTAGATGTCTTCGGCCAGGAACGGGCCCTTCAAGCCGGCCGAGCGGATGCCGGCGCCCGCCAGCGCTCCGCGCACGTGAGCGGAGATCATCTGCAGGAACGCGCCGCGCCGCCGCGCCGCCACCAGCGCCCGCTCCACCGCTTCGGCGAAGCCCGCGTCCACCGCCAGTCCCGGGAATTCGAGCACGCGCGGACCGAGCACGGTGAGCAGCTTGCGCGCGGTCAGCTTCTGCGCCAGGCGCGACCAGTCCACGCGCCGGCCGGCGTCGACGGCTCGGTCGCCCAGCCCGCCGCGTCGCGCCGCCGTGCCCGCGCTCAGCAGGATCAGGCGCTGTTCCGCGCGCGAGCTCGAGCTGCGCGACACCCTCCCAAGTACGCTCATTCGCCGCCCACTTCGACCTTGTGCAGATTCATCTTCAAGAGCTGCAGATGACTCCAGGGGAACGAGGCGAGCAGCTTTTGCGGCGACTCGCCTTCGAAATAGCCATCGGGCCCGGTGTACGGGTTCGTGCCCGTGGGCATCGGGTCCTGCGCGTAGAAGGTCGTCTCCGCCGCCTGGTCGCGCACCACGATGCCATAGCGCTGCGCGGCCTTCGCCAGCATCAGGGTGAATGGCGGCAGGTGCAAGGAGGAGAGCTTCAGTGATGGATCGAGGCGCAGGTGCGCGCCCTCCGGCAGCCACCGCGGTTCTTCGATCCATCCATCGGTCCGCTGTGCAGGCGCCGCGTACACGCCGCCGCGCACGTCAGGAAGCGCGATCGCCAGGGCATGTTCGATCCGGCCCGCTTCCAGGTCTTCCAGGGTGATGAGGCCCCCGGCCACCGACAGCGAGCTGGCCGTGGCGCCCCAGTTCGGGCTCGCCCCCGGCCACGCCTTCGTGCTGTATGCGCCCGAGCTGGAGGAGACCTTGCGGATCGCCCCGCCCCAGGCCGCGCGCCAGCCCGTGCTCGTGTGCGTGAGGTGCCAGAACTCCCACAGGCGATTGCTGCTGGGCTGCCACACCACCAGGTGCTCGTCGCCGCCGGCGGCCGGTTTGGCGTTGGCGGGCAGCGGCACCGCGCTCCATGCAGACGCGAGCGCCGGCGAGCGCGCAGGTTCTTCGAGCGCCACCGTCACCATCGGCTGTTCGGGGCCCACCTTGTATACCGGCACCGACCACGACGTGGTGTTGACGAAGGGTGCCTCTCCGGCCTTCGTTTCGGCGGCGAGCTCTTCAGAGAGCGCTTTCACGACTGCCACAGAGCTCGAGTCAAGTGGCGCATCGGCCGGGAGTTCTTCGTTCCAGAAGCTCGATGCGGAGAACAGCCGCTGGGGCTTGTGGGCCGCGGTCCGTGCCGGCAGCCGATGCGAGGATGCGGCACTGGCGGCGAGCGGCGTGGCGAGCCGCTCCCCGCCGGCGCACGCCGACAGCGAGCCGACCGTCAGCAGCGCCACGATCGCACGCGCAACTCGAGTCCTGGAACTCGCCACCTGGGCGTACTCTACTGCCCAGTGGTGAAGAAGCGCGCACCACCTGGCTGCACAGCGTCAGCGTCGCCTCGGCTGGCGTCAGGCCGCGGGGCGCATCCGCCCACCGCGGCGGGTCCAGCGCAGGCGCCGCTGGTGCGTTCGCCGCGAGGCGTAGCTGTCCTGGACGACGGCGTAGGCGGCGCGCACGGCCAACCGCGGCGCACCGTTCACCAGCGCTACCGAGGCCATGCTGATGATGCCGCTGGCGAGCGACGATTCCCCGACCGCACCGAGGCGCGAAGGGCGCACAGCCGCGTCCTGCTCGTAGGCGGGATCGGGATCGACCATGACACCTTGTGAGTTAAAACTATGTGTGTTCATTACTACCCCCCGTGAGGTGAATCTGCGAGTCCGGCTTCCTTTGCAAATACTCACTCACCATCAACGCGAACTTCCTCGAGCAAAGCACTGCCATGTCCAAGAACCTACAACGAACAAACTGAGGCCCAATAGACGGATGTCCAACGATTCCGAGCCCGATTGCCGCGACAGTTTACAGGAACTTCACTGCGCTTTGTCAAACAATTGGAATTACACAGACTCATGGGCAGCTGCTCACAGCCCCCTGCACCCCAGCACATATGCCACCGTGCGCAGCATGATCTTCGCGTCGTTCCAAAGCGACCAGTTGGCGACATAGAGGTAATCGATCGCGACCATCTCGTCGAGCGGCACACGCGCGGGGCCGAGGATCTGCCAGGGCCCGGTCATGCCTGGCGTGAGCTCGAGCCGGCGCCTGTGCCAGCCGCTCACGCGCTCGTCCTCGTCGAGCACCAGCGGGCGCGGGCCGACGACGCTCATCTGACCGCCGAGCACGTTGAAGAGCTGCGGCATCTCGTCCAGCGCGGTCTTGCGCAGCAGCCGCCCCACGCGCGTGACGCGCGGGTCGTCGGCGATCTTGAAGAGGCCGCCGCCGGCTTCGTTTCTGACCCGCAGCTGGTCCTTCATGGCGTCGGCGTTCTCCACCATCGTGCGGAACTTGAAGATCGCGAAGCGCTGGCCGTGGCGCCCGACGCGCTGCTGGCGGAAGAACACGGGGCCGCGGCTGTCGAGCTTGACGGCGATCGCGATCAGCGCCATCAGCGGCGCCACCGCGACCAGGCCGACGCCGGCGCAGGCGACGTCGAAGGCGCGCTTGACGGCGGCGGAGGAGCGCGTGAGCTCGAAGCGGCGCACGCCCATCACGGGGATGCCCTGCAGGTCGTCGAACTCGACCGAGGAGCCGACCACCTCGAGCAGCCGCGGCAGCACGCTGACGCGCACGCGCACCGCCTTCAGCGTGCGCACCAGGTCGAGCACCTCGCCGGCGTCGGCGCTGCGCGGCACCACGATCGCGCGCTGCACGTCGAGCTCCTGCGCGAGCTGACGGATCTCCGCCAGGCGCGGGGCGGACAGCACGTCGCTTGACCACGGCGCGATCTTGTCGAGGTCGAGGTGCGCGACCACGCTCGCGCGGATGCCGCCGCAGTCGAGCTTGCTCGTGATCGTGCGCGCGATCTGCGCGTCGCCGATCACCAGGCAGCGCTCGGCCGGCGCCAGGCGCAGCGCGAGCGCGCGCGCGCTCGACCGCAGCACGATCAGCAGCACGGCCAGCACGACCCACAGCAGCAGCGCCTCGTGGCGGTCGAGCACGCCGGCGACCACGTGCGCGCCGGCCAGCCAGGCGAGCAGCGCGCACAGCGTGGCCAGCTGGAAGAGCTTCGGCGCCTCGTCGAGCGTGGTCTTGTGCAGCAGCGCCTCGTCGCGGTCGTACAGCCCCAGCACCTTGGCGCCGGCGATCACGACGGGCACGCCCAGCAGGCTCGCCCACGTGAGCCCCAGCGGCCGCGAGGCGACCGCGACCGTGAACAGGAAGGCGGTGGTGATCGCGAGCGCGTCGGCCACCACCAGCGCGCGGCGGAACAGCGAGTCGCGGCGCATGCTCGCGGCCGGGCCGCGCGCCTGCGGTTGGGCGACGGCCACGCGCAGGCCGTCCAGCACCGTGCGCCGGCGTACGACAACGCCGCCGCCGGCCTCCACGCCGGCGAACGAGTCGCGCGTGAGCGCGCTCTCGGTTGTTGCTGGCCCCCCCATGTCCAGACTCACTGCGATCGCAATGACGCGTAGCGTCGGTGTCTGGGTTTTCTCGTGCTAGCCCACAGGACGTTCCGCGTCCGTGCAGGCCTTCGCCTGAACTGTCTCAAAGGCTTCCTTCCTGGTTGCCCCTCCTCCTGGACCGATATACCAGCGCATTTGCAGCCGAAGCGCAAGGCTTCATCTGTATAAACACATTTCGACAACAGTTGTCACATCTCGCACGTGCCGGCGCGCGGATTCCAAGTGTGAAAACTGGTCGAGCGGCTCAGCCCGCCCGTACGTGGGAACGGCTTGCCTAAGCCATCCGCGCGTGGCGGCGCTCGACGCCGCTGTAGCCGCGGCGGCTGCGACGGTCGGCGCGCAGCACCGGTCCGACCGTGCTGCCGACGCCCCTCAGCACGAACGCGTCGCGCGAGATGCTGTAGCGGACGAACGGTCTGACCAGCGTGAGCACGCGTCGATCTATGTACCGGCGCGGGCGCTTCATGGTGCGCATAATCCTCAGATCCCCCAGGATCGCGATGTGCAACTACGAGCAGGAATTGTACAGCTTGCGCAGCCCCGCGCACGCGGTTGCCGGATCGGCGCGATTCAGCTGAGCGGACTCGCGCGGATCGCGTCCTCGACCGCGACGGTGCCCTCGCCGGCGAGCTCGAAGGCGCTGTGCAGCGCCTTGACCGCGTCGGGCACCCGCTCGAGGTCGATCACGCAGGAGATCTTTATCGGCGAGGTGGAGATCATGTCGATGTTGACGCCCTGCTCGGCGAGCACGCCGAACACCTTGGCGGCGACGCCGGGGTGCGAGCGCATGCCGGCGCCGACGATCGAGACCTTGCCCATGCCCTCGTGCGTGGTGATCTGGCCGTAGGCCTCGCCGGCGAGCGGCTGCAGCGCGGCGCTGGCGCTGCGCAGGTCCTCCCTGGGCACCGTGAAGGAGATCTCGGCCTGCCCGCCGGCGGCGACCGGTTCGTTCTGCACGATCATGTCGACGTTGACGTTGGCCTTGGCCATCGCGTCGAAGATGCGCGCGGCGGCGCCGGGCGCGTCGGGCACGCCGGTGAGCGTGACCCGCGCCTCCGAGGTCGAGTGCGTGACGGCTGTTATCAGCGGCTGCTCCATCGTCTCTCCTTCCGCGACCACAAAGGTACCTGGCTGCTCGCTGAACGACGAGCGGCAGTGGATGCGCACGCCGTGGTTGCGCGCGTACTCCACCGAGCGCAGCTGCAGCACGCCGGCGCCGGAGGCGGCCATCTCGAGCATCTCCTCGAAGGACACGCGCTCGAGCTTGCGCGCGTCGGGCACGATGCGCGGGTCGGCGGAGTACACGCCGGCGACGTCGGTGTAGATCTCGCACACCTCCGCGCCGAGCGCGGCGGCGACCGCCACGGCGCTGGTGTCCGAGCCGCCGCGCCCGAGCGTGGTGACGTTGCGCGCGCTCTCGGAGACGCCCTGGAAGCCGGCGACCAGCACCACGTGGTCCTCGTCGAGCGCGGCGCGGATGCGCTCGGCGCGCACGTCGAGGATCAGCGCCTTCGTGTGCGACTCGTCGGTGACGATGCCGGCCTGCGAGCCGGTGAGCGAGATCGCGCGGTGGCCGAGGTCGTTGATGGCCATCGCGCACAGCGCGCAGGAGATGCGCTCGCCGGTGGAAAGCAGCATGTCCATCTCGCGCGGGTCGGGCGCGGGCGAGATCTCCTCGGCCATCGCGATCAGCTCGTCGGTGGTCTTGCCGCGCGCGGACAGGACCGCGACGACCTGCTGACCGGCTTCGCGCTTGTGCACGATGCGCCGCGCGGCGCGCTTGACGCGCTCGGCGTCGGCGACGGACGTGCCGCCGAACTTCATCACGATCAGCGCGCTCACGCAGCGCAGGATAATCCGCGCGGTCGGTCGCTCGAGCGCGCCGGCGCAGGCGCCCTACAGCCCCCGGCGCGCGAGCACGTACGGGACGGTGCGCAGCAGGATCTTGACGTCGGTCCACAGCGACCAGTTGGCGACGTACAGGTAGTCGATCGCGACCATCTCGGCGAGCGGCACGCGCGCGGGACCGAGGATCTGCCAGTGCCCGGTCATGCCGGGCGTGAGCTCGAGCCGGCGGCGATGCCAGCCCTCGACGCGCATGTCCTCCTCGAGCACCAGCGGGCGCGGCCCGACGAGGCTCATCTCGCCTTTGAGGATGTTCAGCAGCTGCGGCATCTCATCGAGCGCGGTCTTGCGCAGCACTCGACCGACGCGCGTGACGCGCGGATCGTCGGCGATCTTGAACAGCCCCTCCTGGGCCTCGTTGCGGTGACGCAGCGAGTCCTTGAGCGCCTCCGCGTCGCGGACCATCGTTCGGAACTTATAGATATGGAAGCGTTCGCCGTGACGCCCGACGCGCAGTTGTCGAAAGAACACCGGCCCGCGGCTGTCGAGCTTGATCGCGATCGCGACGATCGCCATCAGCGGCGCGACCGCCAACAGCCCGACGGCGGCGAACACGACGTCGAACGCGCGCTTGACCCGCGCCGAGGAGCGCGTCAGCTCGAAGCGCCTGACGCCCATCACGGTGATGCCCTGCAGGTCGTCGAACTCGACCGAGGAGCCGAGCACCTCGAGCAGGCGCGGCAGCACGCTGACGCGCACGCCGACCGCCTTGAGCGTGCGCACGAGGTCGAGCACCTCGCCCGCGTCGGCGCTGCGCGGCGCGACGATCGCACGGTGCACGTCCAGATCGCGCGCGAGGTCGCGCACCTCCGCGAGCTTTGACGCGGAGCGCGCGTCGGTGGACCACGGCGCGATCTTGTCGAGGTCCAGGTGCCCGACCATCGTCGCGTTGACGCCGCCGTGCCCGGTGAGCTTCGCGCGGATCGTCCGCGCGGCCGCGTCGTCGCCGATGAACAGGCAGCGCTCGGCGGGCGCGAGGCGCAGGGCGAGCGCCCGCGCGAGCGTGCGCATGACGATCAGCAGCAGCAGCAGGGCGAGCCACAGGAACAGCGCCTCGTGGCGGTCGAGCGGCCTGCTGACCATCGTCGTGCCGCTCAGCCATGCGAGCAGCGCCGACAGCGTCGCCAGCTGAAACAGCCCGGGGGCCTCGTCGAGCGTCGTCTTGCGCAGGAGCGCCTCGTCGCGGTCGTACAGGCCGAGCAGCTTCGCCGCGAGCAGGAACAGCGGCAGGGCGAGCACGCTCACCCACGTCGGTCGCAATCGGGGCGCGGAGAGCTCGAGCGTGAGCGCGAACGCCCACGTCAGAGCGAGCGCGTCCGCGAACAGCAGCATGCGGCGAAAGATCGAGTCGCGCAGCCTGCTCGCCGCGGGGCCGCGAGCCTCGGAGATCGGCAACCCGAGTGCGAACTGGCCGAGGCCGAGCTGTTCGAGCGGGCGCCCGAGCGGACGCAGGCGACGCACGACCAGCGACGCACGCCGGTCCTCCACGGAAACCTGCGACTCCGCGACCTTGCCGTCCATATAGCCCGTTGCTCCTTTGCCACAGCCCGTCGTCCACGGGCCTGTGTCGGCGTCGGGATGTCAACGCCCCGCTCTGCTGTCGTGTATACCAGCGGATTACGCGACAGAGTTCAAGGCGACACAGGTCAAAAGCCGTTTGGACAGGGGTCCCCGCGTTCACAGAGCGATGACAGCGGCGCCCGCGCTTGCGGCGCGCGGCGACCGGCGAGCGCCTTCCCGAGCGTGACCTCGTGTGCGCGCTCACAGCGCGCGGCGACCGGCGAGCGCCTTGCCGAGCGTGACCTCGTCGGCGTACTCGAGGTCCGAGCCGACGGGCAGGCCGCTCGCCAGGCGCGTGACCTTGAGCTCGGGCGCGCGCACGCGCAGCTGTTCGGCGATGTGCAGCGCGGTCGCCTCGCCGGTGGTCGTCGGGTTGGTCGCGAGCACCACCTCCCTGACGCGCGCACCCACGTCCGCGCCGGCCCCGTTGCCGCCGGCGCCCGCCGCATCCGGCCCGGCGGCCGGGCCGCCCGGCGCATCCTGCCCCGCGTCCCGGCCGCCCGCCGCATCCTGCCCCGCGCCCCGGCCGCCCGGCGCATCCGGCCCCGCGCCCCGGTCGGCCGGCGCATCGCCGCGCGGGGTCGCCCGCGCGAACAGCTCCGACAGGCGCAGATCCTCGGGGTCGACGCCGTCGATCGGCGAGAGCGCACCGCCGAGCACGTGGTAGACGCCGTGGTACTCGTGCGTGCGCTCCATCGGGATCACGTCGCTCGGCTCCTCCACGACGCAGATCAGCCCGTGGTCGCGGCGCGGGTCCTCGCAGATCCGGCAGCGCGGCTCGTCGGTCAGGTTGAAGCACACCTCACACAGCCCGATCTTCTCCTTGACCTCGACGATCGCGCGCGCGAGCGCGCTCGCGTCCTCAGCGGAGGAGCGCAGGATGTGAAACGCCAGGCGCTGCGCCGTGCGGCTGCCGATGCCCGGCAGCTTCGACAGCTCGGTAACCAGGCGCTGAACGGGCGGCGCGTAGGAGGTGCTCACCGGCTTACAGGCCCGGCAGGCCCAGGCCGCCGAGGCTGCCGAGGTCCAGTCCGGCGGTCGCGCCGCCGAGCTTGCGCTCCGCGAGCTCCTGCGCCATGCGCAGCGCCTCGTTGACGGCCGCGAGCACCATGTCCGCGAGGATCTCGACGTCCTGCGGGTCGACCGCGGCGGGGTCGATCGCGACCTCCCGCACCCGCAGGTCGCCGCTGACCTTCACGCTGACCATGCCGCCGCCCGCGGACGCCTCCACGACCTCGCTCTTGAGCTCCTGCTGGGCGAGCTCCATGTCCTTCTGCATCTTCTGGACCTGGGCCATCATCTGCTGCATGTTCGGCATCCGCGGCTGCTTAGGCTGCTTGGGCATCACGCGCCTTTCTCGCCGCTCGTCACGGCTTCCTCGTCGCTCAGCTCCTCCGCTTCGAACTCTCGCATGAAGCGCGCCACCCACTCCTGCTCCGTGCCCTCGCGCTCGTGCCGATCGGGCGCCCGCTCGGGCTTGTCGCGCAGCTCGTACGCCAGCCGCCAGCGCACGCCTGTGACCGCATGCAGCGCCTCGCCCACCGCCGCCTTGCGCTTCGGCGCTTCGACCGTCTTCTTGTGGAATGCAGCATCGAACGCGAGCGTCAACGCGTCATCGTCGGCCGCCACCGGACTCGCCTCGGCGATCGCCGCCCAAGCGAGCAAGTCTCCGCTCTCCCGCACCATCTCCACAACCGCGGGCCACGCCTCGCGCACCGACTCCAGCTGGCCCGCGGGCTCCGCCGCCGCCGGCCGCTCGCCGGCCTTGCGCTCGGCCCCGGCCGGCTGTGAGGCATCCGCGCCGGGCGTCGCGGCCGGCGACCCGGACGTGCCCGGCGTGCGAGCGTCAGCGCCCGCGCCGGGCGTCGCGGCCGGCGACCCGGACGTGCCCGGCGTGCGAGCGTCGGCGCCCGCGGACGCCGGCGCGCCTGCGCCGGCGCTCGTTCGCTCGAGCCGCTCGATGCGCGTAAGCAGCGCGCGCAGCGAGCCATCGGTCTCCGGCCGGGCCGCCTTGACCAGCGCGAGCTCCAAGCGCGTGCGCGCGTCGGCGCCGGCGCGCACCGCCTCCATCGCCTCGCCCAGCAGCTCGAGCAGACGCACGACCGTCGCGTGCTCCACGCGCTGTGCTTGCGCAGCCAGCGCAGCGTCGGCCTCGGCGGTCAGCGACAGCTGCGCCGGGACATCGCCGAGCGTCTGGACGACCATCAGCTCACGCGCGCGCACCTCCAGGTCGGCGGCGAACGAGCCCGCATCGCGTCCCTGCTGCGCACACTGCTCGAGCGTGCGCAGCGCATCCGCCGCCTCGCCCGCCGCGACCGCGTCGATCGTCGCTTCCAGCAGGCTCGCGTCGGTCGCGCCGAGCACCGCGAGCACGTCGTCCAGCGCGATCTCCCGACCGCTGTAAGTCACGAGCTGCTCGAGCGTGCCCAGCGCGTCGCGGAAGCTGCCAGTCGCCGAGCGCGCGAGCGCCGCCACCGCCGCGGGTGGGATCTCGATCGACTCCGCTGCCGCCACCCGCCGGATCACGCTCGCGATCTGCTCGACCGTCGGGCGCTGGAAGTCGAAGCGGTGGCAGCGATCGACGACCGTCGCCGGCACCTTCGCCGCCTCGGTCGTCGCAAGCACGAACACGGTGTTCGGCGGCGGCTCCTCGAGCGTCTTCAGAAACGCGTTCCACGCCGCCGTCGAGAGCATGTGAGCCTCGTCCAATATGTACACCTTGCGCCGCCCGCTCACCGGCGCATACGCCACGCTCTCGCGCAGCTCGCGGATGTCGTCCACCGAGTTGTTCGACGCCGCGTCCATCTCGATCACGTCGAGCGAGCTCGCGCGCGCGATCGACACACACGACTCGCACTCCCCGCACGGCTCGATCGTCGGGTGGGTGGGATCTCGATCGCAGTTCAGGCAGGCCGCCAGGATCTTCGCCATCGACGTCTTGCCCGTCCCGCGCGAGCCCACGAACAGGTATGCATGGTGGACTTGCCTCCGCTGCACCGCGTTGCGCAGCGTGCGCACGACCGGCTCCTGTCCCACCACCTCCGCGAACGTCCGCGGCCGGTGCCTGCGATACAGCGACGGCTGCCCGTCCTCAGCGTCCGAGCGCTGCTGCTCTCGTGAATGCTCCACCGTCGACACCGTTGCGCCTGAGTCTATCCGCGCCAGTAGGCCGGCAGGCCGTGCGCCGGCCCGCACGGCCTGCCGGCGCGCACGGCCTGCCGGCCTGCACCGCCAGGGCGGCCGGTAGCGTCCGGCGCATGAGCGCTGCCATCAGGCGCTGGGTCGCCCTGCCTGTCATCGCCCTCGTCGCGCTCGCGCTGCGGGCGATCACCGGCGTGGGCTTCGCCAACTACGACACGCTGTACGCGCTCGCATGGGGCGGGCAGCTCTCGCGCGGGGTCGCGCCTGCGTACGAAGTGCCGATCGCGCCCACGCCGCATCCCTTGTACGAGCTGCTCGGCCTGGTGCTCGCGCCGCTCTCGCCCCACGCGATCGAGCAGGTCACCGTCGCGCTCGGCTTCATCGCGCTGTCCGCCTGCGGCTGGATCATCTTCCGGCTCGGCGCCCAGTGGTTCGGCTGGGCGGCCGGCGCGCTCGCCGCGCTGCTGTTCCTGACGCGCGTGCCCGTGCTCTCCTACGGGGTGCGCGCGTACATCGACCTGCCGTACCTCGCGCTCGTGCTCGGCGCTCTGCTCCTCGAGTCAAGCCAGCGCCGCGCCCGCGGGCGCCCCGCCGGCGCGCCGGCGCTCGCGCTGCTCGCCCTCGCCGGGCTGCTGCGCCCCGAAGCATGGGTGTTCTCCGGCCTGTACTGGCTGTGCCTGATGGGGCTCGTGCCGCGCCGGGCGCGGGGATCGACCGCGGGCGAGCCACGCTGGCTGGGACGCCCCCGCGGGGAGGTCGCGCGGCTCACGCTGCTCGCCGCCGCCGGGCCGCTCGTGTGGGTGCTGAGCGACCTGCTCGTGACAGGCGACCCGCTGTGGTCGCTCACCCACACCCAACACGACGCCTCCACCTTGGATCGCGTGACGGGCATCGCCAACGTGCCCGAGTACATACCCCGGCGGATCGGCGAAATCCTGCGCCCGCCGGTGCTGCTCGGCGCCGCCCTCGGTGGCGTGCTTTCGCTGCTGTGGCTGCGCTCGCGGGCGCTGCCCGGCGCGCTCGCGGGCGTGCTCGCGGTCCTTGTGTTCACCGCGTTCGCCGCCATCGGGCTGCCGATCGACACCCGCTACGCGTTCCTCGCCTCGGCGATCCTGTGCATCTTCTGCGGCGTCGGCGTGTTCGGCTGGCTGGCGCTCCCGCGCGCGGACCCGCGGCGGCGCTGGTGGATGGCGGGCGCGGCGGTCGTACTCGTCGCGCTGGTCGCCTACGCCCCCTCGCAGTACCGCGCCGCGCACAAGCAAATGCGGATCCTCGCCCACCAGCACAGCATCGAAGACGACCTCGTCGCGCTCGTCGCCAGCCACGCGATCAATCTGCGCTGCGGACCCGTCGGCGTGCCCAACCACGCGCCCGTGCCGCTGCTCGCGCTGTACCTCAAGACCAGTCCGCGCAACATCGTCAGCCTGCAATCCGGCCACATCAAGTCGGGCGTCTACGTCGATCCCGCGAGCAAGGAAGTCGAAGAAGACTACGTGCTCGCCGCCCACGACCCCGTCGAGCCCGTCTCCGTCCCGCCCGGCTTCAGCGAGTCCGCCGCGAACCGCTCGTGGCTGATCTTCCAGGGCTGCGCATAGGCGCGCGCCCCCCGTGGGAACCCGTCCAACCATGGCGATAGGGCGCGCATTTGGACCGTGCACCCCTCGTCGACGCTCGCGTCGCCCGGCGCCGGTCGCCGCCGGGACTCCGGCTCGGGGGCTCCCGCTGCGCCTGCCGGTGATCGCTTAAGGCTGCTTCCTTCCGGACCTGACCTGGTTCGCGAGCCGACACCGCGCGGGACCCGAGCCATCGACGCCTCGAACGGCGGAGCTACCGGGGCCGGAGCCCCTCGGAGGGGAGTTCAGCCCCGCTAGAGCGGATTGCGGATTCAGGGCACCGCTACCTCCCCGCCTAGCACGGTCCACGTGCGATCCTAACGCACCACCTCGCCACAACCCCGTCCAGTTCCGCTAGGCTGCCCGGCCGTGACCCACTTCAAGACCTTCCCCTCCAGGATCCGTCCGCGCGGCGGTCGCGTCGGCTCGCGAGCGGCGCTCGCGGCGGCGGCGCTCGGCGCCACGATCGTGATCGCGGGCTGCGGCTCGGGCGGCTCGAGCACGATTACGGTCGGCAACGAGAACACCGCCGACAACGCTCTGATCCACGCCGGCGAAAGCAAGACGTCCACGTCTCCCACCTCGACGACCGCGAGCGTCAAAACGCCGACCAGCGGCCCGCTCTCCAAAGAACCGAAGGTGACCGTGCCTAAGGGGCCGGCGCCGACGAAGCTCGAAACCAAGGAACTGATCGCCGGCACGGGCCCGGAGGCCAAGGCCGGCGACAAGGTCACGGTCAACTACGTGGGCGTCCTGTACAAGAACGGCAAGGAGTTCAACGCCTCCTGGGAAACCAAAGAACCGTTCAGCTTCACGCTCGGCAAGGGCGAGGTGATCAAGGGTTGGGACGAAGGCATACCCGGGATGAAGGTCGGCGGGCGACGTGAGCTGATCATCCCCGCCGAACTCGCCTACGGCAAGACCGGCTCGCCGCCGAAGATCCCGCCGAACTCGCCGCTCGTGTTCGTCGTCGACCTGCTGGCCGTGTAGGCGAGCCGACGGCGGGGGCGCACGAGAACGCTGCGCGCCGCGACGGCCGATCCCAGCAGGCCGGTCGTCGCGCCGCACTTCGCGCGGCAGCGCTCGCGGCGCTGGGCGGCTTCGCGCTCGTCCTCGCGGGCTGCGGCCGGCACACGGCCGCCGCGGAGCTCGCGCTCGAGCGTGGAGACTTCGTCGCCGTCGCCCGCGCGCTCAACCGCGAGGTGCCGGCGGTGCACAGCGAGGCGGCCGCGGCCAAGCGCGCGTGGCCTCACGTCGTGTACGGCCTGCCGCCGCGCTCGGGCCCGATCGCGCGCGCCGCGATCCGCACGGCGGGCGAACGCGCGGGCGCGATCGGCACGCCCGGCCTGTTCGAAGGACGCGTGAGCGCCTCGCTCACCGGGCCCGGCTCGGGCCTGACCAGCGAGTTTCGCGGCGCCAGCCTGCTCGCGGCGCGCGGCTGGCGGCTGATCGGCGCCGCGATCGAACAGACCGAACACGGCCCCGCGGCCGCGGCGCGCTTCGCGCACGCGAACGTCGGCCTGTACATAGAGAGCGTCTACGACGCTCACTTCACGCTCGCGCACATCGGCGAGCAGCTGCTCAAAGACTACGACCGGCTCGGCGGCACCGCGGCGTTCGGCGGCTCGCTCACGCCCGCCGAAATGCGGGCGCTCGCGAACGCGTACTCCGAGGCGAACGAGCGGCTGTACCCCCACACAGGAGTGCGGCTGGGATCATGAGCCCACGATGAGCAGCGTCCGCGAAGCGACGTTCGAGCTGTTGCGGGCCCACGGGATGACGAGGATCTTCGGCAACCCCGGCTCGACCGAGCTGCCGATGCTCGCGGACTTCCCCGAGGACTTCTCCTACGTGCTCGGGCTGCAGGAGCTCGTGGTCGTCGGCATGGCCGATGGTTTCGCGCAGGCGAGCGGGCGCGTCACGCACGTCAACCTGCACACCGCCCCCGGCGTCGGCAACGCGGTCGGTGGCTTGTTCAACGCGCAGGCCAACAAGGCCCCTTTGCTCGTGACCGCCGGCCAGCAGGTGCGCCCGCAGATCACGATCGAGGCCAACCTGACCAACCGCGACGCGATCCTCGGCCCGCTGCCGTACGTCAAGTGGAGCCACGAGCCGCCGCGCGCGCAGGACGTGCCACGGGCGATCGCGCGGGCGATCCACCACGCCGCGCTGCCCCCGCGCGGGCCCGCGTTCGTGTCGATCCCGATGGACGACTGGGACGCGCAGGCCGACGCGGAAGTCTCCCACGGCGCGCTCGCACGCGCGGTCGACGGCCGTGCCGTGCCCGCGCTCGGCGCACTCGCGCGCCTGGCCCGGATGCTCCAAGAGGCGCGCGACCCGGTGCTCGTCGCCGGCCCCGAGATAGACGCGAGCGGCGGCTGGGAGGATGCGGTCGCCGTGGTCGAGAAGCAGCGCCTGCCCGTGTGGGCCACGCCGGCGCCCGGCGGCGGGCGCATCGGCTTCCCCGAGGGACACCCCAACTTCCGCGGCATCCTGCCACCCGCGATCGGCCCGCTCGCGCAAGCGCTCGACGGACACGACCTCGTGCTCGTCGTCGGCTCCAGCGTGTTCCCCTACTACCCCTACATCCCCGGGCCGTCGCTGCCGTCGGGCGCGACGCTGGTGCAGCTCACGAACGACCCGGCCGAGGCCGCGCGCGCGCCGATCGGCGAGGCGATCGTGGGCGACGTCGCCGGCGCCCTCGCGCGGCTGGTCGAGCTCGTGGGAGAGTCGGCGCGCCCCGCGCCCGCGCGACGCGAGGCGCCGGGCGAGCCCGTCGACTCCGACCCGCTCAGCGGCTCCGCCGCGATGGCGGCGCTCGCGCAGGCGTGGCCGGCGGACGGGATCGCCGTGCTCGAGGCGCCCTCGAGCACGCTCGCGCTGCGCAACCGCCTGCGCCTGTCCGAGCCCGGCAGCTACTACTTCAGCTCGAGCGGCGGGCTCGGCTTCGGGATCGCCGCCGCGCTCGGCGTACAGCTCGCCGAGCCGGGCCGCCCCGTCGTGTGCGTGCTCGGCGAGGGCTCCGCCCAGTACGGCATCACCGCGCTGTGGACCGCCGCGAGCTACCGGATCCCGGTCACGTTCCTCGTCCTGCGCAACCAGGAGTACATGATCCTCAAGTGGTTCGCCGAGCTCGAGCACGTCGCCGGCGCGCCCGGCCTGGACCTGGCCGGCCTCGATGTCGCCGCGATCGCGCGCGCCTACGGCGTGCCCGCGATCGACGTGAACGGCGGCCGCGAGGAGCTCACCGAGGCGCTCGGCGGCGCGATCGCCGCGCAGGACGGCCCACGGCTCGTGCAGGTGCCGGTCGCGTCGGGCATGTGGCTCGAGTGAGCCGCCGCTCGGCCGGTGTCAGGCGGGGACCCGCCCACGGCCTCGCGCGCCGCGGAGCGCTTCGCCGCCTGTCGAAGCACCGGGGAGACGATTTAGCCGTGCGTCCATACACGTGCGCTCCAACGAGCGGCGAGAATCGCTGGGTTTAGTGGTCTGCCGGGCAGCAGTCGAAGCCGATGCCGAGCCGCAGGAAAAGGGGAGCCGTGGCGTGAAGCACAGGTGGCTTGTGTCAGTCGTCGTGAGCGCGCTCGGCGCGCTGGTCCTGCTCGCCGCGTCAAGCACGTCCTCGGGCGCGTCCGAACCGTCGAGCGCCGCGCTGCAAGCGTGCGGCTCGATCTCCGAAGGCGCGAGCGGCAACGCGATCACGGCGTGCGCACAGGGCTACACGGAAGCGAGCAGCAAGGCGACGCTGGCGGCCAGCTGCGCGTTCGGCGTGGGCGCGATCGAAGCCATCGAGAACGAGCACGACTGCAAGACCGGCTTCATCCTCGCCGGCGGCCCGAGCTCCTCGCCGCCGACGCCGAGCTCCGCGGCCGTGACCGAATGCGAAGCGATCACCCGCGGCGCGAGCGACGGCTCGCCCGCGGCCTGCGAGCAGGGCTACCAGGATGCGCTCGCGGGCGACAGCCAGGATGCGAGCTGCGACCACCTCGAAGAGGGTGCGATCACGGCCGTCGAGTACGCTACGTCCTGCGAAGACGGCTGGTTCGTCGCCAAGGACGAGCCGGGGTGCATCCCCGGGATCGACCCCGAAAACGCCCAGCCCGGCGACACGATCGAAGCCAGCGCCACGGCCGACAAGGCCTGCGCGAGCGGGTAGCGGTCGCGCGCTGGAGGCGCGGCGGCTCGCGAGGCAGATCGGCCAGGCCGTCGGATAGCTCAGGAAAAGCCGGGCCGATCGTGATCGTCGAGAGCCCGAACTCGGCGCGGCCGACGGCGAACGCGAGCCCGTCGACGTGCGCTGTGGTGGGGATCGTCAAGGTGCGTCGGCGCACGCTAAAGACGCCAAGCGCCGACCAGACACTCAGCCGCTCAGCGATCGCGAGGATCGCGAACGCGGCCGAGCCTTCGCGAGCAAGCGGCGCCTAGGCTGGGCCGCGCGCGCCGGCTGCGTGCGCTCGAGCACGCGCGCGAGCGCCAGGGCTGAGCGCGGGCAGAACTGAGACCCGGCGTTGTCGTTGATCTCTCGCAACGCCGCCTCGTGTCCCAGGGCGCGCCGATACGGGCGGTCGGAGGTCATCGCGTGATAGGCGTCGCACACGAACACGATCCGGCTCAGCAGCGGAATTCGCTCTCCCTCGAGACGGTTGGGGTAGCCGCGTCCGTCCCAGCGCTCGTGCTCCGCGCGAACGGCCGGGGCGAGGTAGGCGATGCTGGGCATGCCCGCGACGATGTCGGCGCCGATGTCCGGGTGGCGCCGCATTTCTGTCCACTCGGCGTCGCTCAGCTGCTCCGGCTTGCGCAGCACGGCGTCGCAGATGCCGATCTTGCCGATGTCGTGCAGCAGCGCCACGCTCTCCAGGTCGAGCAGCTGCTGGCTGTCCAGCGACAGCTCGCGCCCGACCGCGAGGGCAAGCGAGACAACCGCGTGGGAGTGGTCGGTCGTGTAGAAGTCGCGGGCGTGAAGAGCTGACAGCAGCGCGCTGATCGTCGAGGCTCGCAGCGCAGCCACGAGCGTCATGTCCATACCGAGCGCCTGACGCGCGACCCCGGACGCCTGGTCGATCAGCGACGCAGGAGCCTCGCAGGACGCACCGACTCCCGCCCTGAGATCACGCCCGGCCGCACGCGCAGAGGTAGCGGCTCGAGCGCTCCCGGCGCTCACGCCGATCGCTCCCGAGCCGCCAGCCGTTGCGCCGGCCGAGCGGTCGCTTGCGAGCTTCGGGCGACCCAGGCGCTCACGCTTTGACTCATACATGGCGTGATCGGCCTGGCCGACGAGAGCCTCCGCGGTGGTCGATTCCCCTCTGGACCAGGCCACTCCGACGCTGATCTGCGGCGTTATCACGCGGCCGGCCAGATGCACCTGCTCGCGTTGAGCATCGGCCAGCCGTGTGGCCAGCCGGACCGCGTCGTCGGGTCCGCCCACCTGCGGACACAGCACCAGGAACTCATCGCCGCCGATGCGCCCGACCTGGTCGCCGTCCCGCGCGGCGTGCTGCAGCCGCTGCGCGACCACGCGCAGGAGTTCATCGCCGACGACGTGGCCATAGCGATCGTTGACGTCCTTGAAGCGGTCGACGTCGACGAACACGACCGCGCGGTCCGCCTCGGGTGATCCGGCCGCGATGCTCGTCTCCAGAGCGCACATGAGCGACGCGCGGTTGTAGCAGCCTGTGAGCGCGTCGAAGGTCGCCTGGCGCTTGAGCTCCTCGCGCAGCCGCGCGCTGTCGGTCACGTCCGCCACACACGCGATCGCCCCGCTGACCGCGCCGCCGTCGTCGCTGAGCGCGCACAAGCCCATCGTGCAGAATCGCAGCTCATCGGTGCCCGGCAGGCGAAGCTCGACCTCGATCTCCGCATGCGCACCGTCGCCCAGGACGCCCTCGAGCGCAGCGTCGAGGATCCCCCGACTGGGCTCGGCGACGCTGCGCAACTGGGCTTCGACGGTGCCCGCTCGCTCTACGCCGAGGATCTGATGGAGTCGATCGTTGGTGTACAGGACGTCCCGGCGTGCGTCGAACTGCAACAGGCCCACGGGGGCGGCCTCGGCGAGCCGGTCGAGCAGCTGCTCTCGGGCCCGCAGCTCCTCGTGGGCAGCCATCTCGTCGGTGATGTCCACCATCTGGCAGATCACGCAGGGGTCCTCGGGATCTCCGAGCTGGTTGTGGTTGGTGACCTCGAACCACACCCACGCGTCGTCCTTGCGCCGGTGGCGCAGGCGCACCCTTCGTCCCGGGCCCGGCACCGCGAGCATCTGCATCCAGTTGTCGACCGCCAACGCCTGGTCGTCTGGATGGATGAACTCGAGTGAGCGACGGCCTTCCATCTCATCTGCGCTCCACCACAGGATCTTCGTCAGCGCCTCGTCGACCTTGACGATGAAAGCGCCCGAGTCCTTGAGCATCGTCGCGCACCGTGGCGCCGCCTCGGGCACATCCTGAGCGCCGACCGTCGGTTGCGCCAGCTCGCTCGCGTCAACCACCGCGAGCGTCACGATCAAGCCGTGGCGCTCACGGAGATCGAGCGTATAGAGGGTGCCATCGACATCGGGGTGACCGGCGGGGTGGAAGGTGCAGCGGGCAGCGCCCTGCGCGAGAGCCCTGTCCCACGCTGCGATCACCTGCTCGTCGAGCATCAGCAGATCGACTCCCGCGCGCGCCTCGAGCACAGGGTTCTCGCGCAGCGGCACGAGCGGCGGCATCGCAACCATGACCCCCTCCGGCGTGAGCGCGGAAACAGGCGCGGCGGGATACGCGGCGACCAGCGACGCCAGCACCATCTCGAGCGTCTGCGCGCTCAGGTGCTCGTCGTGCGCGCGATCGAAGAACTCGCGCTCGAGATCGGCGATCGCGAGCTGGCCATCGAGCAGGTCGGCTTCGGCAGGGATGTCGGACATAGGTCGTGCCGGCGAATCGGCAGAAGTTGGCGTTAGCGGTACATCGTTGTTTCTCAACCGAGCCGATGATCGATCGCGCGCGTCCGAAGCTTCAGCGCAGCGCGCACTTCTGGACGATCTAATCCAGGCCCCGAGGCACTGAAGACGTGCCATGGCACGCGCCGCGCCGGCGACCGTGCGAGCGATCGCTTCGCTGAGAGTCGACGTCTGATCTGGCCCCACTGTCGACGTTTGAAGTGGCCCCACCTCTGTCCGATCTGAGCCGGACGCTGGGCGCTCTGTTGAGCGCTACGCGAAAGGTCGGAAGGAGTGAGCAGAGTGGAGCAGTTCGAG
>DATJTT010000032.1:0-3105 GCA_035503075.1 Solirubrobacteraceae bacterium | reverse complement strand
CGTTACTCAGACCTAGAGCGTGTTCACTCTGAGTGAACACGCGCTAGCCTTGTCTTGCCGAGCAGATTTACGCGCCCCTGGATCGCTTCGCGATTCCAGTCAGGCGCGATCTGCTCTCGCCTTGTCTTGCCGAGCAGATTCACGCGCCCCTGGATCGCTTCGCGATTCCAGTCAGGCGCGATCTGCTCTAGTCGCTCGGCAGCGGAGCGGGGAGTAACAAGCTCGTCGGGAATCCCGGCACGCTTGGGCTCACCCAGCGGCGCGCCGGCCCGCGCCCGAATGACCGCGCCTTGCCCGCCGCCGCCAGCGCGCCGAGCGCCCGCAGCACGGTGCGCGGGCTGGCGCCAAGCGCCAGCGCCAGGGCCGAGCTCGACCACGATTGACCGTCGGCAAGCAAGGCGAGCACCGCCGCATGCGCCTCTTCGACGGGCCGCGCCAGCACGACGACCTCGCGCGCGCGGCGCGGCACCAGCGCAAATCCCCGCTTCGTCGCGCTCACGCCGGCCAGCGTCCGCAGCGCCGCGCGCAGCCGCCCGATCTCGACCCGCAGCCGCGCGCGATGCGATTCGTCGGCATGCTTCGCGCGGAACGCCCGCGCGACGAGCGCACCCCTCGGCACGTCTGCCGGCCACGCCTCGCCCAGCGCGCGGGCGAGCGCGAACAGCACCGGGCGCCTTTCGAGCGAGACCACCCTGCGCGCCTCGCGCACGACATGACGGCACTGATCCACGACCAGCGCCGGCGACGCCAGCACCGCTTCGACCTCCTCGAGGGTGAGCGGCCGCTCCTCGCCACGCGCAATCAGGCGCGCCGCTTGCGTGCTCAGGACGAGGGACGCGCTTTCGACCTCCGCCGTCAGCGCCGGGATGGCGGCGTGGCGCGCGGCCCGCGCCGCCCGGGCGAGCGCCGCGCGCGCCGCCTTCGCCCGCACGCGCCGCATCGCGATCCCCGCAACGACCAGCTCGTGGGCGACCCGCGCCGCCGGCGGGAAGGGCGCGGGGTCGAGCGCGGCGAGCCCACGCTCGGCCTCGTCGAGGCGCCCGATCAGCAGCAGCCGCCGGACCTCGAGATACCGCGCATGCGCGGCGTTCAGCCGATCGCCGTGCGCTTCGAGCGTCGCCCGCGCCGCGTCGAGCGCCCGCGGCGGAAAACCGAGCTCGCGCGAGACCAGCGCGATTTCGGCCTCGGCGACGACGCACCGCGCCCGCGCCACTTCCTCTTTCGGGCTGAAGGCGCGCGCCGCGCTTCGCAGCAGCGCCTTCGCCCGAACCAGCTCGCCGAGCTGCGCCATCGCGATGCCGCGCAGCGCCAGCGCCGGCGCGTCGTCGCGCAACCCGACCCGGTTCAGCGCGCCGAGCGGATCGCCCGCCGCCAGCGCGCGCGCCGCGGCCGTGATCAGCGAGTCCATCGGAATCCCGCCACACTTGTCACTCCCGCCGTCCGCCGCCCGGTCCTAATCCATCTCATGACCACCGACCGGCCCATCGTATCGCGCCCGGCACGAACGACGCCCGCTACCAACAACGCCCAGTACCAACAACGCCCAGTACCAACAACGAAAAACACCCAACGGAGAGAAGAACGATGACCGACCACAAGACCGGAACACGTGAAGAGTGGCTCGCGGCCCGGCTCGCGCTGCTCGAGGCGGAGAAGGCGCTGACACGGCAGGGCGACGAGGTCGCGCTGCGCCGCCAGGAGCTGCCCTGGGTCCGGATCGACAAGGAGTACCGCTTCGAGACCGACGCGGGCCCCGCGTCCCTCGCCGATCTCTTCGCCGGGCGCTCGCAGCTCCTCCTCTACCACTTCATGTTCGGGCCCGACTACACGGCGGGGTGTCCGTCCTGCTCGGCGATCGCGGACGGGTTCGACGGATCCGTCATCCACCTCGCGAACCACGACGTCACGCTTGCGGCGACCTCACGGGCGCCGCTCGCGAAGCTGCAGGCGTTCAAGCGGCGGATGGGGTGGAATTTTCCCTGGGCGTCCTCGCTCGGCAGCGACTTCAACTTCGACTTCAACGTCTCGATCACCGAGCAGCAGCAGCGCGAAGGGGGAACCGAATACAATTACCGGCGCGGCGGCCACCCGATCGTCGCGGCAACGCTCCCGGAGCCCGTCCTCCAGAACGCGGCCCAGGCCTGCGCCGACGCGGCCGCCTATGTGCGCGAGAGGCCGGGCATGAGCGCGTTCGTGCGCGAGGACGGCGTCGTCTACCACACCTACTCCACCTATGCGCGCGGGCTGGACGGGCTCTGGGGCATGTACCAATGGCTCGACCGGGCCCCCAGGGGGCGCAACGAGAGCGGCATCTGGTGGCGCCACCACGACATGTACGGCAAGCGCTGAGCGTCGCCATGGGTGTCATTGGCGCAACCGCGGGACGGGAGGTCTCACGAAGCATGGTTTCCGGACGAGCCCCGGACCGCGCCTTCTTCGCCGTCTCGGCGCTGCTCTTCGCCGCCGGCGCGGCCGCGACGATCCTCTGGTGCGGGTCCATGGCGGCGATGGGCGGGATGAGGATGCAAGGCGGCTGGACGATGTCGATGGCGTGGATGCGGATGCCCGATGAGACCTGGCCGGGCGCCGCTTCGTCGTTCCTCGCCATGTGGGTCGTGATGATGGTGGCGATGATGCTGCCGTCCCTGGTCCCGATGCTCCGGCGCTACCGCCGGGCCGTCGGCCAGCCAGGAGCGGCGCGCCTCGATCTCCTGACCGCGCTCGTGGGCCTTGCTTACTTCTTCGTCTGGACCCTCTTCGGACTCGCCGTCTTCCCGCTCGGCGTCGCACTGGCGGCGCTCGCGATGCACCAGCCGGCGCTCGCGCGCGCCGTTCCGATCGCGATCGGTTTGGTCGTCCTGGTCGCCGGCTCGCTTCAGTTCACCGCCTGGAAGGCGCGCCAGCTCGCCTGCTGCCGAGACCTGCCCCAGCATACGCTGCCGGCGGACGCCGGCACGGCCTGGCGGCACGGGATCAGCCTCGGCCTCCACTGCAGCCGCTGCTGTGCCGGCCTGATGGCGATCCTGCTTGCCATCGGGGTCATGGACCTGCGCGCGATGGCCCTCGTCACGGCTGCCGTCACCGTCGAGCGCCTCGCCCCGGCCG
>DATJTT010000031.1:0-117475 GCA_035503075.1 Solirubrobacteraceae bacterium | reverse complement strand
TCTTCCCCCACGCGGCGTTGCTGCGTCACGCTTTCGCGCATTGCGCAAGATTCCCCACTGCTGCCTCCCGTAGGAGTCTGGGCCGTGTCTCAGTCCCAGTGTGGCTGATCGTCCTCTCAGACCAGCTACCCATCGTCGCCTTGGTAGGCCATTACCCCACCAACAAGCTAATGGGCCGCGGGCCCATCTCGATGCGGAGGCCGAAGCTTCCTTTCCCCTTGCGGGCACATCCGGTATTAGCCCGAGTTTCCTCGGGTTGTCCCGGTCATCGAGGCAGGTGACCCACGTGTTACTCACCCGTTCGCGGCTTTGCCCCAGGGCAAGCCCTGGTTCGTCGCTCCACTTGCATGTGTTAAGCACGCCGCCAGCGTTCGTCCTGAGCCAGGATCAAACTCTCCGTGAAGTGGGGCCGAACGGCCCCGGTCAGAGGAGCCTGGACGGCTCCCCGCCTTTCATGTGGACGGCTCGACGCCGTCCGAGCTGCTTCACGAAAAGCTGTCATGGGATCGCCCTGCGAGCGCCGCGGCCGGTGGCCGTGGGCTGCGGGGCTGTTCGGGACCTATACACGTGGTCCCGAACCATGACGGGTACTTCCCTACTTGACTCTTTGTCCGCCGCCGGGCCACGCTGCCGGTCTTTCGATCGGCGGCGCGTCTCGTCGACGGGTCGAACCTGGACGCACACCACGATCGCGATGCGATCGCGGATGCGCATGCTGTTGAGTTTTCAAAGACCGCCGCGCCTCACCGAAAGGGGTTCCTTCTGGAGGAGACCGATCCGACCCGGCGCCCGGGGGCGCCTGCGGGCCGACCAGCGAGTATAGCGCGCCGCGCACCTACCCGACCGGATCTCGGGGCCGGCTTGCGCGCGCGATCACGAATTGCGCCTGCCCGGCAGTCTAGCGCGCGCGCAGGCGGCAAAATCGGCGCCTGCCGACCTTGAGCACGAGGCCGTCGGCGCGCTCGCACGCGACGTCGTGCTCGCCGGGCGCGAGCTCGAGCTCCCCGAGCGTCACAGCGCCCTGGTCTATCAGCCTGCGCGCCTGCGAGCGCGAGAGGCCGAACTCGCTTGCGATCAGCGCGGGCAGGTGCACGGACCCGTCGACGCACTCGAACGGCGCCTCGGCGACCTCGTCGGGCACGCCGCGCTGCACGAACACGCGGTCGAAATGGCGTTCGGCCCGCTCGGCGGCCGCGGGCGAATGCAGCCACGCGACCAGCTCGCGCGCGAGCGCGCGCTTGGCGTCGCGCGCCGAGAGCTCGCCCGGTCCGTCGCCGAGCGCTGGCTCGCGGTGCAGCAGCAGCCGGTAGTAGTCGCCGAGCGCGGCGTCGGGGATCGCCATCGTCTTGCCGTACATCTCCTCCGGCGGGTCGGTCACGCCGATCTCGTTGCCCAGCGACTTGGACATCTTCTGGTGCCCGTCGATCCCGACGAGGATCGGCATCGTCAGGATCGCCTGCTCGGGCTGGCCGTACGCGCGCTGGATGTCGCGCCCGAGCAGCAGGTTGAACTTCTGGTCGGTGCCGCCGAGCTCGACGTCCGCGTGGATCGCGACCGAGTCATAGCCCTGCAGCAGCGGGTAGAGCAGCTCCAGCATCGAGATCGGCTCGCCGGCCGACCAGCGTTTGGAGAAGTCGTCGCGCTCGAGCAGCTGCGCGACGGTCGTCGTGCGCAGCAGCGCCAGCAGCTCGACGACCGCCATGTCGAGCCATTCGCCGTTGCGCCTGAGCTCGAGGAGCCCGGGGTCGGGGTCGAGGATCTTCAAGGCCTGCTCGTGGAAGGTCGCGGCGTTCGCGTCGATCTCCCGTTCGGAGAGCATCGGGCGCAGCGTCGAGCGTCCCGACGGGTCGCCCACGCGCGCGGTGTAGTCGCCCACGATCAGGACCACGCGATGGCCCGCGTCCTGGAACTGACGGAGCTTGCCCAGCACGACCGCGTGACCGAGGTGGATGTCCGGCGCGGTCGGGTCGATCCCGAGCTTCACGCGCAACGGACGGCGCTCGGCGCGCGCGATCGCGAGCTTCTGCGCGAGCGCCCCCGCCGGCAGGCTGTCCACGGCGCCGATCGCCAGCTGCTGCGCGATCCGAGCGTCGGCGCCCGCGTCGTCGGCGTTCGGCATGGGGGCCAATGCTAGACTCTCGCCCGCCGGAGGGCCCCATCGCGCGACGCCGTGGATGCGCGTCGCACATCGTGGCCCGTCGCACCCAGCCGCGAGCCCCTCGCCCTCGAGGACCCCGCGCAGCAGCCGCCGATGAGCGATGACGATCGCCCCGACATAGCATTCGCCGCCGCCCGTTCCAGGGACCTGCAGCCGACCGCCGCGCCCGCGCCCGCGCCCGCGCGACCGCGCCTGCCGCCCGCGCCCCCGGCGGCCCCCCCGCCGCGGGACCCGCCCGCGGCGCAGCCGGCGGCGGGCGACGGGGGCGCGGCCAGACGCACCCGCCTGAAGCGGCTGCGGCTGCTCGCGATCGTATCCGCGGTGCTCGTGCTCGGGCTGATCTCGTTCGTGTTCGGGATGTTCGTGTCGGTCGCCTCCGACCTGCCGTCGCTGACCAGGTTCTCGCTGTACAAGGACGAGCGGAGCTCCACCCTGTACGACGATCTCGGCCGCCCGATCGGGGTGCTCAGCCAGGAAAACCGCGTGATCGTGACACCCGAACAGATCCCGCGGATCGTCAAGAACGCGGTCGTCTCGATCGAGGACAAGCGCTTCTGGACGAACAGCGGCGTCGACCTGCGCGGGATCGCGCGCGCGTTCCTGGACGACATCGAGCACAAAGGCGCGGTGCAGGGCGCCTCGACGATCGAGGAGCAGTTCATCAAGAACGCGCTCGCCGCGCAGTCGCACCGGACGATCTTCGAGAAGCTGCGCGAGGCGGCGCTCGCCTACCAGCTCTCGCACAAGTGGTCCAAGGAAAAGATCATCACCGCGTACCTCAACACGATCTACTTCGGAAACGGCGCGTACGGGATCGAGGCCGCCGCCCAGACCTACTTCGGCCAGGAACCCGACCACGTCGGCTGCGGCACGCCGGGCCAGAGGCTGTGCGTCGAGGAGCTCGAGCCGTGGGAGGCGGCGCTGCTGGCCGGCATCATCCAGTCCCCCACGGACTACGACCCCGTGACGCACCCGACGGCCGCGCGGGAACGGCGCGACGTGGTGCTCGAACAGATGCTCCAGCAGCACTACATCTCCAAGCCGCGGTACAAGGAAGCGATCAGGCAGCCGCTGCCCGCCGCGGCGGCCGTCCAGGCCCCCGAGGAGCCGACAGTCGAAGGCGCAGACACCGGCTACTTCACGAGCTGGGTGCAGCAGCAGGTGATCGAACGCTACGGCCAGCGCGCCTTCTACGGGGGCCTGAAGATCACGACCACGCTCAACCTCGAACTCCAGCGCGCGGCCGAACAGGCGGTCGACAACTACCTGTCCTATCCCGAAGGGCCGACCGCGTCGCTGGTCGCGATCGAAAACTCCACGGGCGAGGTGCGCGCGATGGTCGGCGGGCGCAACTACGACGAAAGCGCGTTCAACCTCGCCACCGAGGGCGAGCGCCAGCCGGGCTCCTCGTTCAAGGCCTTCGACCTCGCGGCGGCGCTCGAGGACGGGATCTCCCCGTACTCGGAGTGGACGTCCAAGGAAAAGGAATTCATCGTGCCGAACAGCGGCGGCAAGGAAAAGTTCATCGTGCACAACGACGAAGGCGCGTACGTGGGCGAACGGACGCTGATCAACGCCCTCGCGTACTCCGACAACTCGGTGTTCGCGGAAGTCGGTCTCGACGTGGGCACCGCCCGGATCGCCAAGCTGGCGCACGAGATGGGCATCACCACCCCGATCTCGACCAACCCGTCGATGACGATCGGCGGCCTGACGACCGGGGTCACGCCGCTCGACATGGCGCACGCGTACGAGACGATCGCCCACGGCGGCCAGCGGATCAGCGGCACGCTCGCGGAAGCGGGCGCACCCGTGGGCATCCAGGAAGTGGTCGCTCCCGCCCAGCCGCTGCCGGATGGGGCGCACGTCGAACGCAATCGCGTGACAGCCAGGCGCGTGCTGCCGCCGGAAGTGGCCTCGACGGAGACCTCGATGCTCGAAACGGTGCTCCAGTACGGCACCGGCACGGCGGCCGCGATCGGCCAGTTCGCCGCGGGCAAGACCGGGACCACGTCCAACTACGTGGACGCGTGGTTCGTCGGCTGGGACTCCAAGTTCACGGTCGCCGTGTGGGTCGGCTACCCGAACAAGTTCGTGCCGATGCTCACCGACTTCGACGGCGGCCCGGTGCTCGGAGGCACCTTCCCGGCGCTGATCTGGCACGACTTCCAGACGTCCGCGCTGCAGATCGAACAGGAACGCGCCGAACGCGCCGCCGCCGGGCGCCCCGCCCAGGCGGGCAAGGCCGCCGAGCCCGGCGGCGGCGCCGCCGAAACAGGCTCCGCGACCCCGACGGCCGGCGCCACGCCGGCCTCCACCGAGCCCGCGACGGGCAAGGGCGCGACCAAGACCGCCGCCCCGAGCGCGGGCACGGGCGTAGGCGCGGGCGAAGCGACGGGCACGAAGCCGGGCGGCGCGGGCGCCGAACACGGCAACGCCCAAGAACGCGCGAGCGCCCCCGCGACGCCCGCCGCGCCCGCGACCCCCGACGAAACCCAGAGCAGCCCGGCGAGCGCATCGACGCCGGCGCCGTCGGCGCCCACCGGCACCCCTTCGGCCTCACCCACCGGCGGCGTCTCGCCGGGCGGCTGACGCGAGCCGTGGCCGCGGGCGCGACACGTGCGCGGAGTCGGCCACGCAGAAGCGCCAGCGCAGCTCGGGCGCCTTGGTGATGCCGACGCGCACGTCCTCGAGCACGACCGGCTCGGCCCGGCCGTGCGCCGGCGCCAGGATCCGCACGGGACCGGCCGACAGGCTGCTGCCGTTGTCCGCGAGCGTGATCGCGAGCGCCTGCGTGAGCTTGCCAGGCCCGGAGCACAGCTCGCGGTCTGCGAGCCCGCCGCGGCGCGCGCGCATCAGCTCGAGGCCCGCGCTCGGCTGCAGCGCGCGGATCAGCACCGCCGCGCCGACTCCCTGCGGCTCGCACACCGCGTTCAGCATCGCGTGGATGCCGTACGAGCGGTACACGTAGGCGCGCCCCGGCTCCCCGAACAGCGTGCGCGTGCGCGGTGTCACGCCGACGAACGCATGACACGCGGGCTCGCTCTCGTGGTAGGCCTCCGTCTCGACGATCACCCCCGCGGCGCCGGCGTGCGCGACGGTGCAGCCGAGCAGCGCGCGCGCGACCTCGAGCACCGGGCGCTCGTAGAAGTCAGGCGTCAGGGGGGCGGGCATTCCCCTCCGGGGAGGATCCGAGCGTCGTGCGGGCGAGCTCCAGCTGCTCGCGCACGCGCGCGAGCGACGTCCCGCCCTCGGAGGTCTTCGACTCAAGCCACGACTCCCGCGCGAGCACGCGCCGGTAGTCCTCGTAGTTGGCGCCCAGCAGCTCGCTGTGGGCGGCGAGCTCCGCGGCGCCGAGCGCGGACAGCGGCGTGCCGGTGTCGAGCGCGCTGCGCACGAGCCCCGCGACGACGCCGTGGGCCTCGCGGAAGGGCATGCCGAGCCGCACGAGCAGGTCGGCGAGGTCGGTCGCCGCGATCAGCTCGTCGGCGGCCGCCGCGCGCATGCGCTCGCGATCGAAGCGCACGCCCGCGAGCATGCGCGCGGCGCCGGCGAGCGTCAGCTGCAGGGTGTCGACCGTGTCGAACACGTGCTCCTTGTCCTCCTGCAGGTCCTTGTTGTAGGTGAGCGGCAGCGCGTGCATGACGCCGTGAAAGGCCGTCAGGTGCCCGACCACGCGCGGCGCCTTCGCGCGCAGCAGCTCGGCCGCGTCCGGGTTCTTCTTCTGGGGCATGATCGAGGAGCCGGCGCTCCAGGAGTCGGGCAGCTGACAGAAGCCGAACTCGGCGCTGCTCCACAGCACGAGCTCGGCGCCCAGGCGCGAGAGGTGCATCGCGCACGTGGCCGCCGCGCTCAGGTAGTCGAGCACGAAGTCGCGCCCGCTGACGGCGTCGATCGAGTTGGGCGCGACGCCCGGGAAGCCGAGCTCGCGCGCGAGCAGCTGACGGTCGGTGTCGAAGTTGACGCCCGCGAGCGCGCCCGCGCCGAGCGGCAGCTGCCCGGACTGGCGGCGGGCGAACGCAAAGCGCTCGCGGTCGCGCTGGGCCATCCAGAAGTACGCGAGCAGGTGGTGGCCGAGGTACACCGGCTGCGCTCGCTGCAGGTGCGTGTAGCCGGGCATCGCCCAGTCGATGTGCTCCTGCGCGCGCTCGAGCAGCACGGCCATCAGGTTCGTGAGCGCGCTCTCGTGCTCGGCGATCCGCTCGCGCGTGTACATCGCCAGGTCGGTGACCACCTGGTCGTTGCGCGAGCGCGCCGTGTGCAGGCGTCCGGCGACCGCTCCCGCGATCTCGCCCAGGCGCCGCTCGATCGCCATGTGGATGTCTTCGTCGTCGGGGTCGAAGCGAAAGCCTCCCGTCGCGCCCGCCGCGGTGCCGGCGCCGGCGGAGCCGTCGGCCACACCCGCCGACAGCTCCCGCGCGAGCGCGTCCAGCCCGGCGAGCAGCGCGTCGCGGTCCTCGGCGCTGATGATCCCGCGCGCGGCGAGCATGTTCGCGTGCGCGCGCGACTGCGCGACGTCCTGCGGCCATAGGCGCCGGTCGAAGCCGACCGACGCGTTCAGGCGCTGGAACATCGGGTCCTGCGGCTCGTGGAAGCGCGACACGGGCGGTCAGTCTAGGTGGCGCGCGGCGCGCGTCCGGGCGCGCCGCGGGCGCTGCGGCGAAGCGGCGCGCGTCCGGGCGCGCCGCGGCGCTGCGGCGAAGCGGCTCGCGGCACGCTAATCGACCGTCGCGCGGCTCGCCTCCAACACGCCGGCGAGCTCCTCGGCCACGCGCGCGACCTGGCCGTCGCTCATCTGCGGGAAGAACGGCAGCGCGAGCGAGCGCGCGGCGACGTCCTCGCAGACCGGAAATTGGCCCTCGCGGTGCCCGAAGCGCTCGCGGTAGAAGCTCATCAGGTGGATCGCGGGCAGGTAGGGCTTGCTCTGGATGCCGCGGGCGGCGAGCGCGCGCACAGCCGCATCGCGGTCGACGCCGCGGGGGAGCTGGACGACGAACACGAACCACCCGCGCACGTCGCCGTTGGCATCGCGGCACGGAAGCTCGAGCCCCTCGAGCCCCGCGAGCGCCTCGCGGTAGCGCTGCGCGACCCGCGCGCGCGCGGCGAGCATCGCGGGCAGGCGCTCGAGCTGGGCGATCCCGAGCGCGCACGCGACGTCCGAGAGGCGGTAGTTGAAGCCGAGGCGGTCGTGGTCGAGCCAGCCCATGTCCGGCGCGCGGCCCTGGTTTCGCTCGGAGTCGATCCGCTGCTTGAGCGCGGGGTCGGCGAGCGTGATCATCCCGCCCTCGCCGGTCGTCAGCTGCTTGTTGGCGTAGAACCCGAACACCGCCGGGTGCCCGCGTGCGCCGACGGCGACGCCGTCGGCGTGGACCGCGCCGAGCGCCTCGCACGCGTCCTCGACGATCGCCAGGCCGTGGCGCCGGGCGAGGCGCTCGAACGCGGGCATGTCCGCGGGGTAGCCGAAGATGTGGACCGGCAGCAGTGCGCGCGTGCGCTCGCCGACGGCTGCCGCGGCGGCGTCCGGGTCGAGGTTGAGGGTCCGCGGGTCGATGTCCGCGAACACCGGGCGCGCGCGCTCGTACAGCGGGGCGTTGGCGGAGGCGACGAACGAGAACGGGCTCGTGAGCACCTCGTCGCCCTCCCCCACGTCGAGCGCACGCAGCGCGAGGTGCAGCCCGGCGGTGCCGCTGCTGACCGCGCACGCGAGCGGCGCGCCCACGCGCGCGGCGAACCGCCGCTCGAACTCGGCGAGGCGCGGCCCGAGCGAGAGCTGCCCCGAGCGCAGCACCTCGAGCACCGCCCGCTCCTCGGGCGCGCCGAGCAGCGGGCGCGCGAGCGGGATCGGATCGCGCTCGCCGGCGCCCGGCCGGGGCACTAAACCCGCCCGCTCGAGCCGAGCGCGGACCGCCCCTCCGGGGACGACGCGGCGGCCGCCCGGCGCGAGCCCTGCATGCCGAACTCGAGCGAGTCGACGAGCGCGTCCCACGAGGCGGCGATGAGGTTCTCGGCGACGCCGATCGACCCCCACACGTCGTGGCCGTCGGAGGCGTCGATGAGCACGCGCGTGACCGCGTCGGTGCCCTTGGCCTCGTCGAGGATCCGCACCTTGAAGTTGATCAGCTGAATGTCCTTGAGATGCGGGTGGATCTCGCCGATCGCGTCGCGCAGAGCGCGGTCGAGCGCGTGCACGGGCCCGTTGCCCTCGGCGGTGCGCACGAAGCGCTCGCCGCCGAGCCAGATCTTGATGGTCGCCTCGGTGCTCGCGCGCCCGTCGGCGTGCTTCTCGACGATCACGCGCCAGGACTCCAGGCGGAACAGCGGCTCGTAAACCCCTGCCTGCTTGCGCAGCAGCAGCTCGAATGAGCCGTCGGCGGCCTCGAACTGGAAGCCCTCGTGCTCGAGCTCCTTGACGCGCTCGAGCACCCGCTGCGCGAGCGCGTCGTCGGCGGCGATGCCCGCCTGGCGCGCCTTCTCGAGCACGGTGCCGCGCCCGGATAGCTCCGAGACGATCACGTCGCGGCCGTTGCCGACGACCGCCGGATCGACGTGCTCGAAGGTCCGGGCGTCGGTCTGCACGCCGGCCGCGTGCAGCCCGGCCTTGTGCGCGAACGCGTGCTTGCCGACGTACGGCTGCGCCGGATCGGGACTGCGGTTGAGCAGCTCATCGACGAAGTGCGCGGTCTCGGTCAGCCGCGCGAGCCGCGCGGCCGGGAGCACCTGGCAGCCCATCTTCAGCTGCAGATCCGCGATCAGGGTTATTAGGTTGGCGTTCCCGGTTCGCTCGCCGATGCCGTTGACGGTCCCCTGCACCTGCGTCGCCCCGGCTTCGACGGCGGCCAGGGCGTTCGCGACCGCGCAGCCGGAGTCGTCGTGTGTGTGGATCCCCAACGGCGTCGCGGGCAGCGCTTCGCGCACGACCGCGAACGCGGTCCGGATGAACGGCGGCAGCGAGCCGCCGTTGGTGTCGCACAGCACCAGCCGCTCGGCCCCCGCGTGCGCGCCGGCGCGCAGGCAGTCCAGCGCGTATGCGGGGTCCAGGGCGAAGCCGTCGAAGAAGTGCTCGGCGTCGAGCAGCACGCGCTTGCCCGCGCCCACGAGGTACTCGATCGACTCGGCGATCATCGCGAGGTTCTCCTCGCGCGAGACGCGCACGACCTTCTCGACGTGCAGCACCGAGGCCTTGCCCACGAGCGTGCACACCGGCGCGAAGCACTCGGCGAGCACGCGCAGCCCCTCATCCTCCGCGGCCGGCGCCTCGCGCCTGCGCGTCATCCCGAACGCGACCACCTCCGCCGTCTGCAGGCGCTCGCTCGCGAGCAGCTCGAACAGCGCGCGCTCCTTCGGGTTGGACGCGGGGAAGCCCGCCTCGATCATGTGCACGCCGAGCTCGTCGAGCGCGTGCACCACGCGCAGCTTCTCCTCGGCTGTCAGCGTCAGGCCGCCGCCGCCCATGCCGTCGCGCAGGGTCGCGTCGTAGCACTCGATGCGGTCCGGTGCGATGCTCATCCGGGGCTCCTGCGCGCGCGCAGGCTCGCGCGGGGCGGCTCGATGCGGTCGGGTGCGATGCTCATCTCGGGGAGCTCCTTTCGGCGGTGGGCGTGTGCGGGCGGCGAGCTGGCGCTGGGGCTGGGGGGCGCGACCGGCCGCGGGGCGACGCCGCTAGCCGGTCGCCCCGGTAATTCGCTCGCGCGCGTCCGCGTCGCCCGTCGGGGTCTCGAGGTCGCGCGGGTGCACGACGTCGAGCCACTCGCGGTAGCGCTCGCTGCGCCCGTGCACGGCGTCGTCGAACTCCTTCTGCAGCACGCGCGTGACCTCGCCGGGCCTGCCGGTGCCGATCTCGTGGCTGTCGACCTCGCGCACCGGCACTAGCTCAGCGGCGGTGCCCGACATGAACACCTCATCCGCGAGGTACAGCTCGGCGCGCGCGATGTCGCGCTCGACCACCTTGTAGCCGAGGTCCTGCGCGATCTGGATGATCGAGCGGCGCGTGATCCCGTCGAGGATCGAGTTGTGCTGGCCGGGCGTCGCGATCTCGCCGTCGCGCACGATGTACACGTTCTCGCCCGTGCCCTCGCACACGTGGCCCTGGTCGTCGAGCAGGACCGACTCCTCGTAGCCGGCCTTCACCGACTCGACCTTCGCGAGCACGTTGTTCAGGTACTGGCCGCTGGCCTTTGCGTGCGGGATCAGCGAGTCGGGGCTGATGCGCCGCCACGAGGAGACCATCGCGCGCACGCCGTTGCGCATGCCCTCCTCGCCGAGGTACGTGCCCCACTCCCAGCACGCGATCGTCACGTCCACGGGGGCGTCCAGCGGGTTCAGGCCCATCGTTCCGTAGCCGCGGTTGACGAGCGGGCGGATGTAGCAGGAGCGCAGCCCGCTGCGGGCGACCAGCTCGAGCGTCGCCGCGCGCAGCTCCTCGACCGGGTACGGCACGGGCATGTAGTACAGCTCGGCCGAGCGGTGCAGGCGCTCGAGGTGATCGACGTTGCGGAACACCGCGGGGCCGAGCTCGGTCTCGTAGCAGCGCATGCTGTCGAACACGCCCGTGCCGTAGTGCAAGCCGTGCGTCAGGACGTGGACCTTGGCGTCCTCCCAGGCGACGAATGCCCCGTTCATCCAGATGAGGTCGGTCGGCTCCACGTGCATTTGACTCCTATTCGATGGCCTCGAGCACTGCCCTGGTCGCCTGTGCCGTGCCCGCCGCGCCACCCAGGTCGGGCGTGCGCAGGCCCCCAGCGAGCGCACCTTCAATGGCCGATTCTACCGCCGCGGCCTCGTTTGCCAAACCGAGCCCGTGCCTGAGCATCAGCGCCGCGGACAGGAACATCGCGAGCGGATTTGCGACTCCCAGCCCGGCGATGTCCGGCGCCGATCCGTGCACCGGCTCGAACAGCCCGGGGGCGCGCGCCGCGGCGCGCGCGTGCGAGCGCGGGGCGGCAGCGACCGAACCGCCCCGCGAGCCGTCAGGCGAGCCCTCATAAACACCCAAAGACGCGCTCGGAAGCATCCCGATCGAGCCGGTCAGCATCGCGGCCTCGTCGGAGAGGATGTCTCCGAACATGTTCTCCGTGAGCAGCACGTCGAAGCGCGCCGGCGCGGACACGAGCTGCATCGCCGCGTTGTCCACGAGCACGTGCTCGAGCTCGATGTGCGGGAACTCGCGCGCGTGCAGCTCGGTGACGACCGCGCGCCACAGCCGTGAGGTCTCGAGCACGTTCGCCTTGTCCACACTCGAGACCTTCGCGGCGCCCGCTCGGCCGGACCCGCTCGACCCGCGCACCGCCCTGCGCCCGGCGGCCTCGAACGCCGTCCGCGCGATCCGCTCGATCTCGCCGCTGCTGTACGCGCACACGTCCGACGCGGCGGTCTCCGTGCGGGTCTTCTCGCCGAAGTAGATGCCGCCGGTGAGCTCGCGCACGACCAGCAGGTCCGTCCCTTCGATCCGCTCGCGCCGCAGCGGCGAGGCCTCATACAACGCGGGCAGCGGCTTGACCGGGCGCAGGTTCGCGAACAGCCCCATGCCCTTGCGCAGGCCGAGCAGGCCCTGCTCGGGCCTTGGCGCCCGGGGGTCGGTGCTGTCCCACTTCGGCCCTCCGACCGCCGCCAGCAGCACCGCGTCCGCGCTGCGGCACGCGTCGAGCACCTCGTCCGTGAGCGCCACGCCGTGGACGTCGATCGAGGCGCCGCCGAACAGGTACTCCTCGAACTCGAAGTCGCCGAGCGCTTCCAGCAGCTCGAGCGTCGGCTCCATGATCTCCGGGCCGATGCCGTCGCCGGGGAGGGTCGTGATGCGGTAGGCCATCGTCTGCAACCTACCTGGGGACCGCGCGCGAGCGCCCGGACCCCGCCGCGGCGGCGGGGTCCGACGCGCTCGACGTGCGCGAGCGCGCGCTAGCGGTGGGCGTGCTTGCGGTGCCTGCGCCTCGCCGCGGCGTGCTCGGAGCGGACCCTGACGTCGACCACGACGACGACACGCTTGACGACGACGCGCCTGGCCCGCCTGACCGCGGGCTTTGCCGGCGCCAGCGCGCGGAGCATCGACCAGAAGCTGACGCGCGCCGCCGCGAGCTCCGCGTTGGCCGTCGTGAACAGCGCGCCGCGCTTGGCCCTGAGGCGATCCAGGACGGCCTCGGCGGCGACGCGCGCCCGCGCACAGGCGCGGTGCGCGCGCGAGCGCGCGCGTCCGCCGCAGCGGACGCTCGCGGCCGGCAGCTCGGCGTTGACGCTCGGCGTCAGCGAGGCGGCCTGCAAGTACAGCGCGTGCGCATCCGCGTATGCGCTCCGCAGCGCCGCGCAACCCGAGAGCACGCGCCTGGCGTGCTCGCGCAGGCGCGCCTCGCCGTGGCCGTCCGCGAGCTCGGTGCACAGCTGCTCGGCGACGGGGTACACCTGCTGGATCGTGCGCGCGGCGGCGGGCGTCGCCGTGGCGCCGGCTGCCCCGGGCAGGGCGAGCGAGGCCGCACCAGCCAGCACGGCGACGCACGCTGTGAAGCGCTTGGTGAACATGCTTGCCTCCTCCTTTGACGGGAGTATGGGGTGTCTCTTCGCTACCCCTTACGAACAAGCTCGAACCCCCGAGGGTTGCGGCGTAGCGCCTCGCCCGCCTACGCTAGAGCGCCGTGGTCGCCGGCCCGCGGCGCTCGCGCTCGCGTTCGTAGGAGGCGATCGCGTCCGCCTGCGCCAGCGTCAGCGCGATGTCGTCGAGCCCGCCGAGCAGGCGCCGGCGGATCTCGTGGTCGATCGCGAACGCGACGCGCTCGCCCGCGAAGCGCACCTCCTGGGCCTCGAGGTCGATCTCGCCCTCGCCCGCGCGCGCCAGGCTGTGACAGTCCTCGGCGCCGAGCACCACCGGCAGCAGCCCGATCTTGGTGCAGTTCGAGTAGAAGATGTCGGCGAAGCTCGGCGCGATCAGCGCCCTGAAGCCGTAGTCGTGCAGTCCCCACGGGGCGTGCTCGCGCGAGGAGCCGCACCCGAAGTTCTCGCCCGCGACGAGGATCGGGTTGGGCGGCAGATCCCAATCGGGCTCCTTGGCCCAGTCGTAGAACAGAAACTGTCCGAAGCCCGTGCGCTCGACCCGCTTGAGGAACTGCTTGGGCATGATCTGGTCGGTGTCGACGTCGGCGCGGTCGAGGTGGCTGACCTTGCCGGCGATCACCTTTACCGGCTCCATCGCTCGTCTCCTTGCTCCGGCTTGATCCCGCCGAACACGGCGGCTTCGGCCCATTTGAAGTGCAGCTCGACCTGCTCGAAGCCCGCCTCGCGCAGCCATGCGAGCTGATCCTCGACGCTGTCCGGGCGGTCTTCGGCGCTGTCGTCGAAGGTGTCGCGCTCGATCTCCGCCTCGCTCCTTGTGCCGCCGCGCCGGCGCTCGGCGCGGATCGCGTTGGCGAGGATCTCCTCGTCCCACAGGCCCTGCAGCGGGCCGCGGATCGTGACGTAGTCCATGTTCACGAACATCCCCCGCGGTTCGAGCAGCCCGTGGACCTCCGCGTACAGGGCCCGCTTGCGCTCGGCGGTCAGGTGGTGGATCGCAAGGCCCGAGACGACCAGGTCATAGCGTCCGGGCGCGAGCGCGCGCAGCCACGCCGGATCGGACAGGTCGGCGGCGAGGACCGCCGCGCCCGAGCCCTCGCCGAGCCGCGCGCGCGCCCGCTCGAGCATCGGCTCGGAGAAGTCGACGAGCACGCCCTCGGCGGGAGCGAGCGAGCGGACGAGCGCGCTCATCGCGCCACCGCCGCAGCCGAGGTCGAGGAAGCGCCGGGTCGGGCGCGGGGCGCGCAGCAGCAGACGGCGCAGCACGTCCTCCATCACCTCGAGCTTCGGCAGCAGCGTCTCGCGCGTGTCCAGGTAGGAGCTGGCGAGCGCCGGCGTGCGCCAGCCGGCGGTGTGCCCAGGCTGAGCGCCGGCGGCAGCCGGCTCGGATGCGCTCATCGCCACTCCCTGACGTCGACGAAACGCCCCTCGATCGCCGCCGCCGCGGCCATCTGGGGGGAGACCAGGTGGGTGCGCCCGCCGCGCCCCTGGCGCCCCTCGAAGTTGCGGTTGGAGGTCGAGGCGCAGCGCTCGCCGGGCGCGAGGATGTCGGGGTTCATCCCCAGGCACATCGAGCAGCCGGCGACGCGCCAGTCAAAGCCGGCGTCGCGGAAGATCCGGTCCAGGCCCTCGGTCTCGGCCTGCGCCTTGACCTGCTGGGAGCCGGGGACCACCATCGCGTTGACCGACGCCGCGACCCGCTTGCCGGCGACGACCTCCGCGGCGGCGCGCAGGTCGCCGATCCGCGAGTTGGTGCACGAGCCGATGAACACGCGGTCGATCGCGATCTGCTCGATCGGCGTGCCGGGCTCGAGCGCCATGTAGTGCAGGGCGCGTTCGGCGGCCTCGCGCTCGGCCGGGCTGTCGAACTCCTCCGGCGCGGGCACCTCGCCGGTGACCGGGCGCACCATCCCGGGGTTCGTGCCCCAGGTGACCTGCGGTGAGATCGCGGCCGCGACGACGACGACCTCGGTGTCGAACCGCGCGCGCTCGTCGCTTCGCAGCCCGATCCAGGACTCGATCGCGGCGTCGAGCTCGGCGCCCGCGGGCGCGCCCGGGCGCGGCCGGCCGGCGCGCTCGGGGTCGCGAAACCAGGCGAAGGTCGTCTCGTCGGGGGCGATCATGCCCGCGCGCCCGCCGCCCTCGATCGTCATGTTGCAGACGGTCATGCGCCCCTCCATCGAGAGCGCCCGGATCGCCGGGCCGGCGTACTCGACCGCGTGGCCGCTCATGCCGCCGACGCCCAGCCGGCCGAGCGTGCCGAGGATCAGGTCCTTGGCGGTCACGCCGAAGCCGAGCTCGCCCTCGTAGCGCACGCGCATCGAACGCGGTTTGCCCTGGACCATGCACTGGGTGGCGAGCACGTGCTCGACCTCGCTCGTGCCGATCCCGAACGCAAGCGCGCCGAAGGCGCCGTGCGTCGAGGTGTGCGAGTCGCCGCACACGATCGTCATGCCCGGCTGGGTCACGCCCAGCTCGGGGCCGATCACGTGCACGATGCCCTGCCGGTCTGAGCCGAGCGAGTAGACCGGGACGCCAAACTCTTGACAGTTGCGCTCGAGCGTCTGCACCTGCACGCGCGAGAGCTCGTCCTTGATGCGCGCGGCCACCGGCGTGCCGTCGGTCGGCGTGTTGTGGTCGGCGGTCGCGAGCGTGCGGTCGGGGCGGCGCACGCCGCGCCCCGCCAGGCGCAGCCCGTCGAAGGCCTGCGGGCTGGTGACCTCGTGCACGAGGTGCAGGTCGATGTACAGGAGGCCGTCGGCGACCTCGTGGGCCTCCCATAGCTTCTGGAACAACGTCTTCGGCATAGTCATCGGTCCTCGCTGTCGTGGCCGGTGAGATCGTCCACGAGGACCCCGGGCGGGGACGCGGACGGGGTTCGAGTCGTGCCCACCTAGCTGCGCCTCAATCCCGCGGAGACGACCGCCAGGAAGGCGGCGTCCTGCCCCGTCGGGTTCTCGAAGTGATGCGGCAGGTCGGAGTCGAACGTCACGCAATCGCCCTCGCGCAGCTCGTGGCGCTGGCCGTCGCACACGAGCACGAGCGAGCCGCGCTCGACCAGCGCGGTCTCGCGGCTGCCGGGCTCGTGGAGATGAGGCCCGCCCACCCCGTCGGCCGCGCCGGTGGCGGCGCCGGGCGCGAGCGTGTGCCGTGAGAGCTCGGCGCGCTGGCCGGGCTGCGAGGAGGTGAGCACCTCGAAGCTGTGTCCACGGCGCTTGTTGCCGCCGCGACGCCGCTGACCCGCGCGGACGATCGTAACGGCGCCGCCCTCGTCCAGGCGCAGGAGCTGGGAGAGGCGCAGGTCGAGCCCGGAGGCGATCCGCGCGGCGACGGTCAGCGTCGGGCTGGTCTCGCCGCGCTCGACCTGCGAGAGCATCGGCGCGCTCACGCCGCTGCGCTCCGCCAGGTCGCGCAGCGACAGGCCGGCGGACTCGCGCAGGGCCTTCACGCGCGCGCCGATGACGACCGGATCGAGTGAGTCGACCACCGGCTGCTCGCGCTGATCGTTCTTCGACCGGTTGAGCGACGCCCCACTCGATCGCTTGCCCGACGGCGCGCGTGAGCGCTTCTTCTGAGCCTGCGCTGATGCCATACAGACGTACGCTATCACAGACAACACGATCGCGCTCGCGCCGAGGCGGCGGGGATGACGTTCGGCTTCTGGCCGGGCGGCGCGCCGGACCTGGCGAGGAACCAGCCCGGTTTGACGCGACCACCTCGTGACAGGGGCTTGTGCGGGGTCAGCGCGTGAGCGTGAGCTTCGCGCTCAGCGCGAGCGACGAAACGCCTGGAGCGGTGAACGTCTCGGTCAGCTCGACCGGCAGGTGGGTGGTGTGCGCGAGCAGCGCCGTGCCGCGCCGGGTGAGCTCGATCCGCAGGCGCACCTTCTCCCCGGAGGCTGCGAGGCGGGCGTGGCCCGAGCCCAGCACCTCGGCGCGCGCGTGTGTCCCGTGCCCGGCGGTGGTGAGCGTGACCGTGAGCGCGCCTGCGCCGGGAGCGTCCAAGGCGACGGTCTCGCCTCCGTGGCGAAGCAGCTTGCGGATCGACCGCGTGAGCTCGGCAACAGCGAGATCGCGCGCCAGCAGGGACCGCAGGGAGGCGATGTAGGCGGCGACGCCGCCCTCCGGGTTGCTGGCGCCTGAGCCGGAACCGCCGCTGGATGAGGGCTGCTGCGGCGAGGAAGTCGATTCGCCGGACTGCCCACCGCCGGTGCTCGCCGCAGGCGGCGAAAGAGCCGTGACCGTCACCGAGTCGGCGTTGTATTCGATCTTCAGCGGGTGCGCCGAGGGACCGGGCGGGCAGCCGGCTTCTTCTGCGGCGATCGTCTCGCCGTTGCTGAGCGGTTCTCCCGCGCGGTCGGTGAAGGTTCCTGAAACGCCGCCGCCGGCTTCGACGAGGGTCAGCGTAGTCCCCGGCGGGGGACAGTTCGCGTATAGGAACAGCATCGCCGAGCCGAGCTGTACGGATCCGCTCGCGAGCAGCCTTGGGAGCGACCCCGGCGGCTGCGGGTTTTCGAAGGAGACGACCGAGGCGGCGTCGAACGTGGCGTCGCCGTTCACGTGCACCACGCCGCCGCCGCCGGGGAAGCCGATCCGCATGGAGGAATCGCGCAGGGACAACGGGCCGATGACGCCCGACCCGTACAGGCTCACGTCTTCCACCTGCACCGGTTCACCGTCGCCGCCGTTGAGGTCGCCGCCGGCAGGTTCTCCAAAGAACACGCTCCCGGGACCGGCGATTGAGATCGGGCCGACGTTGGTGCTCGCGGCGAGCTCGAGCTGGGCGTGCGCAAGCTCGACGGTCAGGCTGTGGTCTCCGCTCACCGGCGCCCATACGGTCAGGCGCGCCCCGGCCGCGGGCCCGATCGACCAGACGTTCTCGGCACCGAGCACGAGGGGCACATCGACGATCGTGTCACCCGCGCTGATTCCTTCGCCGGAGCCTTCTTCGGTGTTGACCACGTCGATGCCTTCGAGCAGCGTGAGCGAGTCGCTGCCGTCGATCGAGTAGCTCTCGGGGGCGGGTTCGGGGGGCGGGGTTTCGAACGGGTGCTTCGGCGTCGAGCGGATCACCCGCGAGGCGAGCGTGAGCTTACCCACGGTCAGGCCGCTGAGATCATCGGTGGTCGTCGGGCAGCCGAGTGTGTCTCGGCCGCACGCGCTGAGCGGGAAGTCGAGATCGACGGTCCCGTCCGATTCGCTGGGCGCGGTTTCCCCTTCCCAGGCGGCGCCTTCGCTCCAGCGGACGTGCGCGTCTTCCCCGCTGAAGGTGAACGTGGGCGGCGCGGCCGAGGCGTCCGAGGCGGGCAGCAGCGTGGCGACGACGAGCACGCCGAGCGCCAAGAGTCTGATCGAGCCCCCCATGACCCCGGATCCTAAAGCGAAACGTCGGCTCCGGCGGTCTCCGGCAGCCCGATCGCCTGATCGGCCTGCGAGCGCGCCACCGCCACCGACAGCGCGCGCACGTACGCGCGAGCGGCGGCGTCGATGATGTCGGTGGAGACCCCCTGGCCGGCGCCGGTCGACCCGGCGACCTCCAGCACGACCGAGACCTCGCCGAGCGCGTCCTGGCCCTCGGTGACCGCGCCGATCGTGAAGTCCCTGAGCGTCGGCGCGGTGGCGGTCGCGACGTTGATCGCCTGGAAGATCGCGTCGATCGGACCGTCTCCCGTGAACGAGCCGGTCACAGAGCCGCCGTCCGGCAGCGTCACCGACACCTTCGCGTGCGGCGAGCGCTGCGAATGGTCCTCGACCTCGAACCACTCGAGCGCATACCCTGCGATCTCCTCGCGCAGCTCGTCGGTGACGAGCGCCTCGAGATCCATCGCCGTGACCTGCTTCTTGCGGTCGGCGATCTCCTTGAAGCGCTTGAACGCGGTGCTCAGCGCGGCGCCGTCGATCTGGAAGCCCATCTCCTGCAGCGCTTTGCTCAGCGCGTGGCGCCCGGAGTGCTTGCCGAGCACGATCGAGTTGCTGCGCAATCCCACCGTGGTGGCGTCCATGATCTCGTAGGTGGTGCGCTCCTTGAGCACGCCGTCCTGGTGGATGCCGGCCTCGTGGGCGAACGCGTTGCGCCCGACGATCGCCTTGTTCGGCTGGACCTGATAGCCGCTCAGGCGCGAGACCAGGCGGCTCGTGCGCGCGATCTCGGTCGTGTCCGCGCCGGTCCACAGCCCGAGGCTGGGCTCGCGCGTGCGCAGCAGCATCACGATCTCCTCCAGCGACGCGTTGCCGGCGCGCTCGCCGATGCCGTTGACCGCGCACTCGACCTGGCGGCAGCCGGCTTCCAGGCCCGCGAGCGAGTTGGCGACGGCCAGCCCCAGGTCGTCGTGGCAGTGCACCGACACGGTCACCGCCCGCAGCCCGGGGAGCAGGCGGTAGAGCTCCTCGAACATCGCGTGGTACTCGCGCGGCATCGTGTAGCCGACGGTGTCTGGCACGTTGATCGTGGTGGCGCCCTCGTCCAGCGCGATCTGGATCACCTCGGCCATGTACTGCACGTCCGAGCGCGAGCCGTCCTCGGGCGAGAACTCGACGTCGTCGGTGCACTCGCGCGCCTGCGCGACCGCCGCGCGCACCTGTCCCTTGACGTCCTCGCGCGTGGTCTGCAGCTTGCGCTCGATGTGAATGTCGCTGGTGGCGATGAACGTGTGAATGCGGGGGCGCGCCGCGTCCTTCACCGCCTGCCACGCCGCCTCGATGTCCTGCGCGCTTGTGCGCGCCAGGGCGCAGATCACGGGTCCTTCGACCTCGCGCGCGATCGCCTGCACCGACTCGAAGTCCCCGGGCGAGGTGATCGGGAAGCCCGCCTCGATCACGTCGACGCCCAGCCGCGCGAGCTGGTGGGCGATCTCGAGCTTTTCCTGCCTGTTCAACGAGATCCCCGGCGACTGCTCGCCGTCGCGCAGCGTCGTGTCGAAGATCTTGACGCGGTCCGCCTCGTTGCGTGCCTCGCTGTCGCCCATGCCGTTTCGTGCTCCTTCTCTATCTCGCCTGTGCCCCGTAGGGGTGCTTTGCGTTCCTCTCTGCTGGGTATGCGGCTAGACGGCCGCCACGCGCTATTCCCCCCGAGGGGGGAGCAGAAGAAGCCGAAGAAGCGAGATCTGAAACGACATCCCGGTGAGGGTAGCACCGGATGCCGGGCGGGTCGAGGCCGGCGCGGGCGTGCGCGCCGGCCTCGACCTGCCCGAGCTCAGGACCCCGCGGCGGCCAAGCCGAGGCTAATTGCATGTGCAACCATCCTACGACGGACTTAGCCCGCTCTAACCCCCTCGCGAGAGCAGATGCGAGCTTCAGGCCCCGCCAGGCCGGGACCTACGGCGTCAGCACGACCTTGCCGACGTTCCGGCGCTCGACGATCATCTTGTGCGCCTCGGCGGCGCTCTCGAACGGGAACGTCCCCGCGATCACCGGCTCGATCGTGCCGTCGTCGAGCATCTCGGCGAGCGGGTCGATCCACGGCGCGAGCGTGCCGCGGTCCTTCCACAGGGTCAGCATGTTCAGACCGATCACCCCCTTGGACTGCTGCATCTGGGTGATGAGGTTGAAGCGGGGCATGCGCAGCACCGTGCGCAGCGCGGCCGGGATGTTGCGCCGCTCGCCGGAGACGACCGAGGAGGCGCCGAAGATCACAAGCCGGCCGCCCGGGCGCAGCAGGTTGTAGCTGGTGCGGAAGCTGCGCCCGCCGACCGCGTCGAGGATCACGTCGAAAAGCGGCAGCCCCCGCTCCCAGCCACTGGTGGTGTAGTCGAGCGGGTGATCGACGCCCAGCTCGCGGCAGCGCTCGTGCTTGGACGGCGAGGCGGTGCCGTACACCTCGGCCCCTTCGCGCTTGGCGATCTGGGTGGCGGCGACGCCGACGCCGCCGCCCGCCGAGTGCACGAGCACCCGCTCCCCGGGGCGCAGCGAGCCGTAGCCGACCAGGGCCGCCCAGGCGGTGGCGTAGTTGACGGGGATCGCCGCCCCCTGCTCGAAGCTGAGGCGCTCGGGCAGCGCCACCACGTCGCCCGCGGGTACGACCACCTGGGAGGCGTAGCCGCCGAACTGGGTGCCCGCGAGCACGCGCTGGCCGGGCTCGAGCGGGTGGGCGGGATCCGCTGCGCCCGTCCCCGATACCCCCGTCTCGAGGATCGTCCCGGCGACCTCGTAGCCGACCACGCACGGCGGCTTGGGCGCGTCGCGGTAGAGCCCCATCGTCGCCATCACATCGGCGAAGTTGACCCCCGCTGCCGCCACCTCGATCCGCACCTGGCCGGGGCCGAGCGGCGGGTCCGGGCGCTCCCGCACCTGCAGCTTCTCCGGCCCGCCGTGGCCGGTGATGACCACTGCCTTCATATTCGCTCCGCCCCCCCCGCTCGCTTCCCGTGCGCCCCAGGCTAGATGATCGCAGCGGTGGTCGGCGTCAGGCGCGGCTGTCGGCCAGGCCAAGCGGCTCGCGCACGCTCTCAGCCGCGGCTGACGCCCGCGCTCAGCCAAGCTCGACCGACCACCCCTGCTGGAAGCCCTCCGAGGCGACGATCTCCTCGAGCAGCTCGTCGGTGACGCGTGCGTCGGTCGTGACGACCATCGCCGCCAGCCGCTGCAGCTCGCCGCCGGCGCGGCCGTCGGGGGCGTGGCCGACGGCGGCGGAGGAGATGTTGATGCCGTGGGCGCCGATGATCGTGCCCACGCGCCCGATCATCCCGGGCAGGTCCTCGTAGCGGAAGATCGTCACGTGCGGCGCGAGCTCGATCGTCAGGCGCCGGCCCTGCACCTCGACGAGGTGCGGCACCTGGTTGGGTCCCATTCCGGTCCCGGCGACGGCCACGCGCTGCTCGCCGGCGATCACCGTCACGCGGATCAGCTCGTTGAAGTCCTGCGCCTCGGACACGGCCCGCTCCTCGAAGACGATCCCGCGCTGCTGGGCCATGGTGGGAGCGTTGACGAGGTTGACCTGCTCCTCGGTGCGGCCCTGCAACGCGCCGACGATCACCGCGAGCCCGAGCAGGCGCGTGTCGAACTCGGCGATCCGGCCGAGGAACGCCGCCTCGATGCGCTCGACCGAGCTGCCCTCGGCGAGCGCCATCGCCAGGCGCCCGAGCTGCGTGGCCAGCGGCAGGAAGGGCCCGAGCACCTGCACGTCCTCGGCGCCGATCGCCGGAATGTTGACCGCGGTGGAGACCACGCCGCCGGCGAGCGCCGCGACGACCTGCTCCGCGCTCTGGTAGCCGGCGCGGTCGGTCGCCTCCGCGGTCGAGGCGCCCAGGTGCGGCGTGACGATCACGTTCGGGTAGGCGAACAGCGGGCTCTCGGTCATCGGCTCGCTGGGGAACACGTCGAGCGCGGCGCCGGCGACGTGGCCGGAGTCCAGCGCGTCCTTGAGCGCGGCTTCGTCGAGGAGCCCGCCGCGGGCGACGTTCAGGACCCGCACGCCGCTGCGCATCTTCGCGAACGCGGCGGCGTCGAGGAAGCCTTCGGTCTCGGGCGTCTTGGGCAGGTGGATGGTGATGAAGTCGGCGAGCGCGTAGATGTCATCGGGGCCGTCCGCCTTCTCGACGCCGAGGTCGCGATAGCGCTCGGCGCTGACGAACGGGTCGAACGCGAGCACGCGCATGCCGAAGCCGCGCGCGCGCTGGGCGACGAGCTGGCCGATCCGCCCGAAGCCGACGATCCCGAGCGTCTTCTCGTACAGCTCGACGCCCGAGAACTTCGAGCGCTCCCACTTGCCGGCGGTGAGCGACACGTACGCCTGCGGGACGTTGCGCGCGAGCGCGAGCAGCAGCGCCATCGTGTGCTCCGCGGCGGTCACGACGTTCGACTCGGGCGCGTTCGCGACCACGATCCCGCGCTGGGTCGCGGCGGGCACGTCGACGTTGTCGACCCCCACGCCGGCGCGCCCGATCGCCTTCAGGCGCTCGGCGCGGGCGATCAGCTCCGCGGTCATCTTGGTCGCCGAGCGGATCACGATCCCGTCGTAGTCGCCGATGCGCTCGGCGAGCTCCTGATCGCTCCAATCGATCCCGAGATCGACGTCGAAGTGCTCGCGCAGCAGCGCCACGCCCGAATCGCCGATCTTCTCCTTGACGAGCACGCGCGGGCGCGCGCCGTTCGCGCCGCGCCTCGTCGCGGCGTCCGCCGCCGGCGCGCTCATCGACCCAGCCTCTCGACCACCCACTCGATACACGCGGTCAGCGCCTGCACGTCGGCGGTCTCGACCGCGGGGAACATGCCGATGCGCAGCTGATTGCGCCCGAGCTTGCGGTAGGGCTCGACGTCGACGATGCCGTTCGCGCGCAGGGTCGCCGCGAGCGCCGCCGCGTCGAGCTCCTCGGCGAAGTCGATCGTGCCGACCACCAGCGAGCGCTTGGCGGGGTCGGCGACGAACGGGGTCGCGTAGGCGGTCCGCTCGGCCCAGCCGTACAGGTGCTCGGAGGATGCGCGCGAGCGCGCCACGCACCACTGCAGGCCGCCGCCGTCGAGCATCCAGCGGACCTGGTCGGCGAGCAGGAACAGGGTCGCGACCGCCGGCGTGTTGTAGGTCTGGTCTTTGAGCGAGTTCTCCAGCGCCGTGTGCAGCGAGAGGAACTCGGGGATCCAGCGCTCCGGCGCGGCGTGCAGCGCCGCGATCCGCTCCTGCGCCGCGGGGCTGAGCAGCGCGATCCACAGCCCGCCGTCGGCGGCGAAGCTCTTCTGCGGCGCGAAGTAGTACGCGTCGGCCTGTGAGACCTCCACGGGCAGCCCGCCCGCGCCGGAGGTCGCGTCGATCGCCACCAGCGCTCCCTCGGCGCCGGCCGGGTGCAGGACCGCGGTCATCACGCCGGTCGAGGTCTCGTTGTGCGCCCACCCGATCAGGTCGCAGCCGCCTTGCGCGGCCTGCGCGCCGGCTGCTGCCGGGTCGGGCGCATCGCCGGGCTCTGCGCCGATCACGACCGGGTCCTCGAGGAACGGCGCGCCCTTGGTCACGGTCGCGAACTTCTGCGAGAACTCGCCGAAGCTCAGGTGCAGCGCGCGGCGCGCGACGAGGCCGAAGGCGGCCGCGTCCCAGAAGGCGGTCGCGCCGCCGTTGCCCAGCGCCACCTCGTAGCCGTCGGGGAGCGCGAACAGCTCGCGCAGGCCCGCGCGGATCTCGCCGACGAGCGCCTTCACGGGCTTCTGACGGTGAGAGGTCCCCATCACCGCGGCGCCCTCGCCGGCCAGGCGCGCGAGTGCCTCGGGGCGCACCTTCGAGGGCCCACAGCCGAAGCGCCCGTCACGCGGCTTCAGCTGATCGGGGATCGCAAGCGGCTGCTGCTCTGTCAGTTGGCTCGTCGTCATGGGGCTCCTCGCTGTCTCGGACCTCGCCGGAATGGTCGCTGCTGTGAGGGTGCCCAGGCGCGCGGCTGTGCTGATCGTCGCTTCCCGGTGGTTGACTCCACCCGAGCGCCAGTCGCGACGACGAACGCGAGTGTAGCGAACCGGCGCCCGCGCGGGTCACAGCGGACCCGCTCGCGAACGCACCTCCGCCGCCTCGCGGGCTCGCCGGCCCGGCCGTCCGGGCCGGGCGCCCCGGGCGCCCCGGGCGCGGCGGCGATCACCGGGTCAGCCATGCCACAGCGGCTCACGCGCGAGCGTGCTCGCCGACCAGCCCTTGGGCAGGCGGCCGGCGCCGACTCCCGCCGGCGGCTCGGCCGCCAGCAGGCAGTACTCGGGCGCGGGGCCGAGCCCGAGACAGCGCCGCCACAAGCAGCCGCAGGCGGGGTCCATGCCGTCCCCGAGCAGCGCCGCAAGCGAGGGACGCCCGTGGCCGCGCGCGCGTGCGACCCAGATCGCCACGCGCGCCTCGCCCAGGCGCGCGTGGCCCTCGACCAGCCGGTACACGGCGCCGGTCGCGACCTCGGCGCGCGCCGCGACGCGGTCGTGCAGGCTCACATGCCCGTGCGCGACGGCGGCCTCCTCGAGCACGCCGACCGCCGCCCAGTCATCGAGCAGGTACCAGTCTTCGTAGTCCGGGCCAGCCGCGGCGCCCACGCCAGCCGCGTCCGGCGCGGTCGTCTCGGCGGAGGCCCGGACTGGCGTCTCGGCGGCGGCCGGGGCGGTCGTCTCGGCGCCGGTGAGCACGAGCCACGGCAGCTGTGGGGCGCGGAACGCGGCCGAGCCTCGAAAGCCGCATGGCGGCTGGTGCGCGAGCGAACGGTGAAACTGCTCGAGCGCGTGCTCGTAGGCGGCCGGCTCGACGCTCGCTGCCGGACGATGCCAGGAGATGTAGGCGAGCACCGTGCCGGCGGGCGCGTCCCTAGAACGCGGGCTTGATCCAGTCCATGTGCGAGCGCAGCTCCGCGCCGACGCGCTCGACCTGCGTGTCGGCTTGCTCGGCGCGCATGCGCTTGAAGCTCTCCTGCCCGGCGCGGTTCTCGGCGATCCACTCGCGCGCGAACTCGCCCGACTGGATCTCCTGCAGGATCTTGCGCATGTTCGCGCGCGTTTCCTCCGTGATCACGCGCTTGCCGCGCGTGTAGTCGCCGTACTCCGCGGTGTTGGAGATCGAGTAGCGCATCCCCGCGAGACCCTTCTCGTACATCAGGTCCGCGATCAGCTTGAGCTCGTGCAGGCACTCGAAGTACGCCATCTCCGGGTCATATCCCGCGTTCACCAGCGTCTGGAAGCCGGCCTGCACGAGCTCGGAGGCGCCGCCGCAGAGCACCGCCTGCTCACCGAACAGGTCGGTCTCGGTCTCGTCCTTGAACGTCGTCTCGATCACCCCCCCGCGCGTGCAGCCGATGCCCTTCGCGTACGCCAGCGCCAGCGCGCGCGCGTTGCCGGTCGCGTCCTGCTCGACCGCCACCAGCCCAGGCACGCCGCTGCCTTCGGTGAACTGGCGGCGCACCAGGTGCCCGGGCCCCTTGGGCGCCACCATCGCCACGTCGACGCCCGCCGGCGGCTCGATCTCCTTGTAGTGGATCGAGAAGCCGTGGCCGAACAGGATCATGTTTCCCTCGGCGATGCCGTCGCGGATCTCCGCCTCCCAAACCTGGCGGTGAAGCTCGTCGGGCGCCAGGATCATCACCAGGTCGCCGCGGCTCGCGGCCTCGACGACCGGCAGCACCTCGAGTCCCTGCTCGCGCGCCTTGGCCACCGAGGCGGAGTCCTCGCGCAGCCCGACCACGACCTCGACGCCCGAGTCTTTGAGGTTGAGCGCGTGTGCGTGGCCCTGCGAGCCGTAGCCGATGATCGCCACGGTCTTGCCGTCGAGGAGGCCGAGGTCTGCTGCGTCGTCGTAGATCATTGCCCGCAGGCTATCTCAGGCGGCGTCGAGCGCGCGGGCGCGCGCTCGGCCCGCTCAGGCGCTCGCGCTGGCCACCAGTGTGCGCGCGGGTATCTCGAGCGCGCCGTCAGCCCGTGTGTAGGGCTCGAAGCGCGCCGCCAGCGACGCTTCGATCTCGGCGATCTCGCCCGCGGGCCGCGAGAGCACGGCGTCGTGGAAGCCCCGCGAGAGGTCGAGCGTCGCCTCCCAGAACTCGGCGAAGCTCGCCTGCCGGCGGCACAGGTCGATCGCGTCCACGCGGACCTCCGCGAAGCCGGTCTGCTCGAGCAGCTCGCGGACGCGCGCCGGCTCGCCGAGCGCGAACGGTCCGGGCGGGGGCGCGGCCCGCGGGTCGGGCGGCGGCGCGAGGCCGCGCTCGATCAGCTCCTGCGCCGGCAGCAGCGCCCAGGGATTGAGCGCGAGCGCGTCCCACACCGCCAGCGCTAGCCGCCCTCCGGGGCGCAGCACGCGGCGCGTCTCGGCGAGCGCCGCCTGCGGGTCGGCCAGCAGCATGTAGCCCCAACGACACAGCACGGCGTCGACGCTAGCGAGCGGCAGGTCGATCCATTCGGCGTTGAGCACCTGGAACTCGACGTTGCTGAGGCCGAGCTCGAGCGCGCGTGCGCGCGCGCCCTCGAGCATCGCTTCGGCTTGGTCGGAGACCACGACGCCGCCGAGCGGCGCGACGAGCTCTGCGGCGAGCATGCCCGCCTCCCCGAGACCGGCGGCGAGCTCGAGCACGCGCTGGCCGGGCTGCGGGCAGACCGCATCTACCAGCCACTCGGCCACGGGCGCCGCGAACCGGCGTATTTGCTCCTGCTGGCGGGTCCAGCCCGAGGCGGCCGCCTCCCAGCCTTCGCGGCTCGCCCGTCGGTACGCTTCGGCGTCGAAGCTCACATCAGCTCTCGCCGCAGCAGCTTGCCCGAGGAGGTGCGCGGCAGTGGCTCGCAGGTGAGCACGAAGCGCTTGGGCACCTTGAACGGGGCGAGCGCCGCGACGCAGTGCGCCCGCAGGGCACCGGCGTCCAGGACGGCGCCGGGGCGCGCGACGACGATCGCGGTCACGGCCTCGCCCCAATCCGGGTCCGAGCGTCCGAGCACCGCCGCCTCGAGCACCTGCGGGTGCGCCTCGAGCACGGCCTGTACCTCGGCGGGCGCGACGTTCTCGCCGCCACTGACGATCGTGTCGACCTTGCGCCCGGTCACGCGCAGAGCACCACGCTCGTCCAGCGCGCCGAGGTCGCCGGTGTGAAGCCAGCCGTCCCGATCGAACGCCGCGGGCGCGACGGTGGGACCGCGCACGAGGATCTCTTCGTCCGCGGCGATCCGCACGCGCGTGCAGAACAGCGGCGGTCCGGCGCTCGGGCCGGCGCGCTCGTCGAGCCTGCGCGGGATCTCCGCCGCCGGGGTCGTCGTGACCTGTGATGCGGCCTGAGTGAGCCCATAGGTGAGCCGGACGGGAACGCCGGCGTCTCGCGCGCGCGTGACGAGCGCCGCGGGCACCGGGCCGCCGCCGGTGAGCGCGCAGCGCAGGCCCGCCGGGCGCTGCAGGCCCGCGTCGAGCAGTCGCGCGAGCGTGGTGGCGACGAGGCTGATCCCGGTCGCCCGGCGCGCGCTCAGGTCGTGCAGCACCCGGTCGGCCTCGAAGCGCTCGTGCACGATCACCGTCGAGGCGTGGATCGCGGCGCGCACCAGGATCGAGAGCCCGCCGACGTGCGCGAGCGTGAGCGCGCACAGCCAGCGTTCGTCGCGGTCCACGCCGAGCGCGACCCCCGCGCCGATCGCGCTCCACAGCAGGTTGCCGTACGTGAGCTCCACGGGCCTCGGCGCCGCGGTCGTGCCCGAGGTGTGGATCACGACGGCGACCGCGTCGAGGTCGTGGCCGGACGTCACGCTCGCGGTGGCCGGCCCGCGCCCCTCCCCCAGCGGCTCGGCCACCACCACCGCGGCTTCGTCGGTCACGCGCGCCTGCTCGTGCGCCGCCAGGCGCAGGTCGACCGGCACGGCCACCGCCCCGAGCAGCAGGCACGCGTGCAGCGCCTGCGCGAAGTCGGGACCCGCGGGCAGGGCGATCGCCACGCGCCCGCCCGGGCCCGCGCCGCGGGCCGCGAGCGCGGCGGCGCCGGAGCGCGCGGCGGCGTGCAGCCGCGCGTAGGACCAATCCCCCGCCGGCGCGTGCAGCGCGGTGTGCTCGGGCCGCAGCCGCGCGGCGCGGGCAAGCCATGCCTCGACCTCCATGGCGCACAGGCTAGCCTTCGCGCGATGAGCACGAGATGGATCCCGGCGGCGGCGCCCGCCGGCGAGGCGCTCACGGACATCCGTTACGAGAAGTCCGGAGCGCCGCACGGCGGCATCGCGAAGATCACGATCGCCCGTCCCGAGGTCCGCAACGCGTTTCGCCCGCGTACCGTGATCGAGATCTCGCGCGCGCTGGAGGACGCGCGCGAGGACACCGAGATCGGCGTGATCGTGCTCACGGGCGAGGGACCGGACGCGTTCTGCTCGGGGGGCGACCAGCGCGTGCGCGGCGACTCCGGCTACGTGAGCGAGGAGGACGAGCTGCGGCCGGCCCACCCGGGGGTCGGGCGCTTCCACGTGACCGACCTGCACGTGCAGATCCGCCGCCTGCCCAAGCCGGTGGTGGCGATGGTCGCCGGCTATGCGATCGGCGGCGGGCACGTGCTGCACCTGGTGTGCGACCTGACGATCGCGGCCGAGAACGCGCGCTTCGGCCAGGTCGGCCCGCGCGTGGGCTCCTTCGACGGCGGTTTCGGTGCGGGCCTTCTGGCGAACCTCGTCGGTCCGAAGAAGGCCAAGGAGATCTGGTTTCTGTGCCGTCAGTACGACGCGCGCGAGGCCCTGGAGATGGGCCTCGTCAACACGGTCGTGCCGCTCGAGCGCCTCGAGCAGGAGACCGTCGGGTGGTGCCGGGAGATGCTCGCGCTCTCGCCGTTCGCGCTGCGCCTGTTGAAGGCGAGCTTCAACGCGGCCGAGGACGGCCTCTCGGGGATCCAGCAGCTGGCCCACGACGCCAACCTGCTGTTCTACGGCAGCGAGGAGGCACAGGAGGGACGTGACGCATACCGGGAGAAGCGCAAGCCCGATTTCGCGCGCTTCCCCAAGCGGGCCTAGCGGGGCACCATCCGGTGTGCGTGCCCCCGTGAGCGCGGCGCGCATCTGGGTGATGGCGGCGCGCGTACGCACGCTGCCCGCGGCGGTCGCGCCGGTGCTGGTGGGCACCTCGCTGGCGCTCGGCGCGGGCACCTTTCACCCGCTGGCGTTCGTGGCGGCGCTGCTCGGGGCGGTGTTCATCCAGGTCGGCACGAACCTGTCGAACGACTATTCGGACGCCAGGCGCGGAGCGGACACGGAGGACCGCCTGGGGCCCGTGCGGGTGACGGCCGGCGGCCTGGTTCCCCCCAGCCAGGTGCTGCTGGCAACGTACGTGACCTTCGGATCGGCGGTCCTGTGCGGCGCCTACCTGGTGGCGGTCGCCGGCCCGGAGCTGCTGGCGGTCGGCGCCGCGTCGATCCTCGCGGGCGTTTTGTATACGGGCGGTCCGCGGCCGTACGGGTACGAGGGCCTGGGCGAGGTGTTCGTGTTCCTGTTCTTCGGCGTGGTCGCGGTCGCCGGCTCGTACTTCGTGCAGGTCCAGCGGCTGCCGTGGCAGGCGTTCGTGTGCGCGGTGCCCGTGGGGCTGCTGGCGAGCGCGATCCTGGTCGTCAACAACGTGCGCGACCTCGACACCGACAGGCGCGCGGGCAAGCGCACGCTGGCGGTGCGCCTTGGGCGCGAGCGCACACGCGCGCTGTACTGCGCGATGCTCGTGGTCGCGTTCGTGACCGCGCCCTTGCCGTGGGCGTTCGGATCGATGCGCGCGTGGCTGCTGTTGCCCTGGGCGGTCGCGCCGCTGGCGGTGCGCGTCGCGCAGGTCGTGCGCACGCGCAGCGACGGCCCCGCGCTCAACGGGGCGCTCGCGAAGACGGGCATGCTGCAGCTCGGGTTCTGCCTGCTGTACGCGGCGGGGATTCTCGCGAGCAGCGGGATCCGCGCGTGAAGCTCGAGCTCGAGCGGCGCACGCTGAAGCTCGCCACCCCGATGCGCAGCGCGTATGGCGAGGTCTCAGAGCGCGAGGTGCTGGTGATCGCGCTCAGCGACAAGCGCGGTCTGACCGGCTACGGCGAAGCGGCGCCGCTTCAGCCCTATGACGGCGTCAGCGTGGAGCGCGCGCAGCAGGCGCTCGAGCGCTATGCGCCGGTGCTCGCCGACTCCGCTGCCCGCAACGGCGCGCAGCTGCTCGATGCTTGTCGCCGGGTCGACGAGCTGCCGGCGGCGCTCGCCGCGCTCGACCTGGCGCTGTGGGATCGCGCCGGGCGCCGGGCGGGCAGGCCGGTCGCGGCGCTGTTGACGGACACGCCCGGGGCGAGCGTGCCTGTGAACGCGACGCTCGCGGCGCTCGACCGCACCGGCGCGGCCGAGCAGGCGGCCGCGGCCGTGCACAGCGGGTACGGCTGCGTGAAGCTGAAGGTCGGGGTGGGCGACGACGCCGGCCGCGTGGCGGCGGTGCGCGCGGCCGCCGGACCACGCGTGGCGCTGCGCCTGGACGCCAACGGCGCGTGGGACGTCGAGCAGGCGGTAGCGACGATCGAGGCGCTCTCCCCGGCGGGCCTCGAGCTCGTGGAGGAGCCGACCCACGGGCTGGCGGCGATGCGCGCGGTGCGCGAACGCGTGGCGGTGCGGGTCGCGATCGACGAGACCGCCGGCGTGCACGGGGCGCTCACCGCGGGGGTCGCCGATGCGGTGTGCCTGAAGCTCTCGCGCTGCGGCGGCATCGCCGGGCTGCTGGCGGCGGCGACGCTCGTGCGCGCGAGCGGCGCCGAGGTGTACCTCGCCTCCTCGCTCGACGGCCCGCTGGGCGTCGCCGGCGCCGTGCACGCCGCTGCGGCGCTCGCCTCGCGCGGTCCGCTCGCCCACTGTGGGCTCGCGACGCTTGAGCTGTTCGCGGGGCTGGCCAACCCGCTACCGGCACGGGGCGGGCAGATCGCGCTGCCGGACGCGCCCGGGCTCGGCGTCGAGCCGTTCTAGAAAACGCCTTTCTAGGACGACGCTTTCAGCGTGACGTTGGCTCTACCGGGTGGTCGGTGCGATCGGCGGCCTCACGGTTCTGCGGGCTCAAGTGCCTCCGCCAAGCTTTCGCTCGGCCCGGATGGAAGGGTCTTCAGTGATTCGCCTACGGCCGTACACAGTTCGGCCTCCGGGCAGGAGACGCCCAATAGCGTGTTTCGGGCGACCCCAGATCGGTTCACGGGCGGTTCTAGTTCCCAGGTTGACCCGTTCCAATACTCGCCGAGCAGGATCACTTCTTTGCCAGCGCTGTCTGCAGCGTATTGTCCGACGGCGCTACAGGCGGTTGCCGCCCCGCATGAGACCTCGGACAGCGTCCAATGCTCTTGGTTTTCGTCTTCCGATTTACCGAGCGGACTAGGCGCAGTCTGTAGCGCCCATGCCGTTCCGTTCCACCGCTCGATAAGTGCTTCTTCGGCGTGATGTTCACAGCAGTGTTCGCCGGATGCCACATCAGTGTTTTTGTATCGGCCTACGGCAGTGCAAGCGTCGCTCGCCGAACACGAGACACCTTTGAGCTCCAGTTCGAGCGAGTGTTCTGGCGCGGGGATCACCTCGTCCGCCCATTTCGTCCCGTCGAGTCGCTCTGCTAGCGCCTGTTCGCCGAGGGTCGTGCCTAGCTGAACGCCGACAACGGCGCATTGGCTGGCGTCGGCGCACGAGACCCCTTCGAACCAGGACTGTTCGTCTTCCGTCGGGAGTTTGGCGGTCGTCTTTACTTTCCAGGCAGTGCCATCCCACTGCTCGGCGAGCGCTCGGCGCGTCGCCGGTTTGCCCGTGTTGTACTGGCCAACCGCTACGCACTGTTTCGACGAGCCGCAGGACACGGCGGCTAGGTCAACGTTTTCCTCTTTGCTGGGCGATGGCATCGTCTCAATCGCCCAGGTCGAGCCGTTCCAGCGCTCAGCGACCGGGTAGTGCGGTCCATCCGACGTCTTTTCGTAGTAGCCGACTGCCGTGCATTCCGAGCCTCCGTGACAGGAGACGCCGGTCAAGACAGTCCCGGTTGCTTCAGCTGGGTTCGGGGTCGACTGCACTTCCCATGCCGTGCCGTTCCAACGCTCCGCTAGCGAGATGTAGGTGGTCGCCAAATCGATGTAAGCGCCTACGGCGGTGCAGGCATTGCTGGCGCTGCACGAGACGCCAAGCAGTTTGACGCTCGTGGGTGAGCCTTCAGGATTCACAGTCTCCTCGGGTGGCGTCCAGCCACGGGTTTTGAATGTCCGCCTTTCTCCAGCGGTCGTACCGCCGCCGTTTGTCGCTGACAAAAGATACGTGTATTGCGTGTACTGCTTCAGGCCTTCAAGCGTCACCGCGACGCCGTTGAATTCTTCGGCTTCGCCGTCGATCGCCGCTGGATCTGGAGCGGACCGCACTTCGCTCGGGTCGGCGGTTGGCCAATATTCGAAATCGTATGTTGTCGGGAACCCCTCGGGGTTGACCATCCCAGCCACTCTGGCATGAGTCCCCGTGATTGCCGACGCGCTTTCAGTGATCACGTGGGGCGGTTCGATCGGCGTCGTCACTTTTTCTTCCCCGCTGTAGCTCGTCCCGCTCGAGTTCGCCGCTACGAGCCGGTAGTAATACGTCGTGCCAGGATGTAGGCCGGTAACCGTCTCATGCACGCCTTCCGCTTTCGTCCGAGAGCCAGCGTTTTCGCCCGGAGGTGCTGGGACCTCCGCTTCGTAAAGGCCGGGGTTGCTTCCGTATTCGAAGTAATAGTGGGTTTCAGCGCCGTTCGGATTGACCGTGCCTTCAAGCGTTGCCTGCCGATAGCCGATCGCACTTGCTTTGGTCGCGGTCACCGTCGGTGGTGGTGGCGGCGGAGTCCCGGGAGTCTCAAATGTCTTGTCTTCGCCCACCGCGATGCCGGTAGTGCTGAACGCGATCACGCGGTAGTGGTAGGTCGTCCCGGGTGACAGCCCCGACACGGAACTGCCAACCGCGACGTTCGTTGTACCGGTGCCAGCTTCGCCTTCCAGCGTGGAGCTGCTGTAGTTTTCGGCTTCTGTACCGTATTCGAACGCGTAGCTAGTTTCGTGGCCCTCAGGATTGACCACCGCCCTAAGCGTGGAGCTCGTTTCGGTAACCCCTGTCGCTGCTATCGTCGTGGCTACTGGAAGGGCGCCTTCCTGTTCCGCCTTGCCTTTTTTCGGGCTCGAACCAGGACATCTTTCGTAATTGTTGTGGAATTCGTAGCCTTTGATGACAGGGCTGGGCTGCGCATTGACTTCGCCGCTTTCGTTCTGCATCACGACGCGTGCGGTTTTGTTGCCTGTGCCAGCGAACGCTTTGCCGTTGGTGAACCCCTGCATGGCGACCGAACCGACATTCACCAGCCCGTCTTCCCCCAACCGCTCGAGGATGTCGTCGGCGACGTTGCCATCGAACTTGCCGAATGCGATTCCGCGAGCTGCCTTGTGCGTGGAGAAATTGTACTCATAAAAACTATATTCTTCAAAGCCCGTGTATTCCGTTGCCGCAAGAAACCAAGAGCCCGTCGTTGCATGTATGCCCGGCTCAATCGTCTCGGAGCCGGCTGGGAGCACCTCAAACCAACCGAGATGTTCTTCGACGACGCCCGAGTTACCCTGTTCGGTGCCGTCTTGACCGAGCGGAGCGTTTTCATAATTGCCGCCAAGTCCGCCCCAGATCGCGGAGGCGACATGGCTGCACGAGTCGCCTTTGTTCGATGGCTCGACGAAGTACGCTGACTCCTGGGTGAATGTCCCTTTGCCGTTCCACTGGTAGTAACCTGACCAGTTGCCGCTGAACTGGGAACGGGTGGATACGCCGCCGCTATCCAGTTGTCCGAGAGCGGGCCACGCTTCGGGTAGCGAGTTCTCAGGTTTTGGGGTGTGGCTCTCCTCCGCGAGCGCACTCGGGGGCGCGACGAATTCGATTCCCTGATCGACCATTGCTTGCCATTTTGGATATTCGGGAGAGCTTACTGGCGGTTCAGGAGGTACTCCTGCCGCCTCCAGTTCTGCGCGCGAAGCGGTAGCCGAGTGAAACGCCGGGCCAGGGACCGTGAGAGCTATCGGCCGTCCGGCGGGCTGGGCGTATTCGTATCGCGTCAAGCCGTAACTCATGCGTTTTGTCGCCGCGAGCGGCATCAAGTGGATGCCGCAAGCTTGGCGAACGACGGCTGGGGCGTGATAGGGGTTAGCCCCTATTGGGCACGAGGGGCTCGTCTGGGCCCATGCCGGAGACGCAGCCGCAAGGGTCGCGAACAAAGACAGTGCCAGGGTCATCGACCTACGATGCGCCCTGCGTGGCGGTGCAAGCACGGGATCAGGGGGCCGAGACGCCGGCTCAGCGAGGGTCGCGCGCGCAGCGACAGCCCGCCTCCCGGCATACCGTGACACCACCCGCTGTATGAGCCCAGATGCTGGCGCAGGCGGGCACGAACCACGTCTCACACCACCCTCCCCTCATGTAGTGAGATGACCACCCAGTGGTCAGGCCACACGGCGCCTCGGTCAAGCCCCTCAGTTGGCGAGCCAACTTAGTTGCGAGCGAGGTTGGTAAACGACGCGAATAGTACCGAAAAACAGGTACAAGTCAACAGCCGGATAGTCGAATAATGCGGAAAATGCGAGGAGTTTATTTGCGTACACTGCGATTGGACGCTACGGAGCTTCTGGCACCTCGACGGTGAGGCGTGATCGGCCGACGCCCGCATAGACAGGCTACGGTTCCTGGCGTTGGCGGAGTCCGGTACCCATGCGATCTTCGACTCGGTGCTCGGCGCGCGCGCCGGCTCCGAGCAGTCGGCCCGCCTCGGGACCTCGCCGGAGGTCTGCCTGGAGGGATCGATGAGGCGGCCTGAACTTTCGCGATATCGACGGAGATGCGACTCAACGTCTGGGGTGACACGAGCACGGCGACAGAGCGCCGTAAAATCGCTCGCGTTGTGTAATTATGGCCGTATGTCTCCCGCCAGGTCCCCCGGAGCTGTGGCGCTGGTCGTATCGGCGTGTGCCTTTGTCGGCTGCGGTAGCTCAGGCGCGGCGACTACGCGGCCGCAACCAGACTCTCCGCACCGGCACACGACCTCTGCCGTCTTGGCTCCTCCGATTCAGATTGCACGCACTTCTGGAGCAGGCGGGCTCAAGCCAGCGCCATGCACTACGCGCGAGGGGGATGCGATCGCGAAGAACCCGTGGTCGCGAGCGCGTCGGGTACTTGCACCGAGATACCCCGCAGCTATCCGTCTTTGCCGGTACGGCAGGCTGCCCCAGCTTGGGCTTCGGGGTTCGCGGCTATTGCGTCGCCAGAACATGATCATCCAGATTGCGACTGAGTTGGACGAGCTTCCGCCACCGGCGAGGCGGATCAGGTGTGATGAGAGCTTCGGTTCAGCGATCATTGCCAACCTCGTCTATGCAGACGGCCACAGGTTGGCAGTACTAGCAGAACTTTCGGGCTGTCAGCTGGTTTCCAACGGCGACATTGTCCGCTCGGCTTTTGCGATTGGCACCAGCAATTCCACTGGCTCCCAGCTGCTAGCCCAGCTGCGTCGCCTCGTATAACGCGACGGCGATCTCGCTCCGATCGGGCGGGAGTGTTCTTATTGCTCGCGTAAGATGCGTCTGCGCTCGCTCTCCTGCTCCGACCCATTCAAGGTGTCGCCTGCGGGCGAATGCCGCCACGAGGCGAAGGGGATGGCGTGGCGAGGACGTCGGCCACCCCATACGGATTCTCAAACACCAGCCCATGGCCGCCGGGCAGCACGATCAGCTCGACGTCGACCAGCTCCCGGGCCATGCGCCGAGCGAGGGCGATGTACTTCTCGTCGCGCTCGCCGACGAGCAGGGTCACGGGCATTTGCAGTTCGCCCAGCCGCCCCAACAGGGGCGGCATCTCGCCGGCGCCTAGCCCTCGCAGCACGGCCGCGAGCGCGTCGGGGCGGTTGCGGCGCTGGTCGGCGCGCGCGAGCCCGCCGGCGTCCGGCGGTTCTCCGGCGAACAGCGGCTGGCTGCGCCAGCGCTCGATGAACCCCTCGTAGTCGGCCGTTTCGAGCTCCCCGGCGAGCGCGCGATCGGACTCGCGCCGGGCGGCGCGCACGGCGGGGTCCTCGATGCCGGGCGAGGCCGAGACGAGCACGAGCCGCTGCACGCGATCGGGCGCGGCGAGGGCGACGTGCAGGGCCACACGCCCCCCCAGGGAGTAGCCGCACAGCGTAAAGCGCGCCGGGCTGAGCGCGAGCACGTGCTCGACGCAGCCCGCGAAGGTGATCGGTCGCGGCGCGTCCGCGGCCTGGCCGTGGCCGGGCAGGTCGAGCGCCAGCGGCGGGCTGTAGCGTTCGTGGTCCAGGGCCCCGATCACGCCGTCCCAGGCGCGGTGCGTGCCGCTGAACCCGTGCAGCAGGACGAGGCTGTCGGGCACCCGAGGATCGTATGAGCCCCACCACCGACATGCATGTCCTGTTGCGCGCCTTCGCCGATGAGCTCGCGCGCTGCGGCATGCGCGCGGCGTGCACCTCGCCCGGCTCGCGCAACGCGCCGCTGGTGATCTCGCTCGCGCGCGAGCCGCGCCTGCGCTGCTTCTCCCACGTCGACGAGCGCTGCGCTGGGTTCTTCGCGCTGGGGCTCGCGAAGGCCTCGGGCCGGCCAGTGGCTGTCACGTGCACCTCGGGAACCGCCGTGGCTGAGCTGGCGCCGGCGGCGATCGAGGCGCGCGAGGCGCGCGTGCCGCTGCTCGTCCTCAGCGCCGACCGCCCGGCCGAGCTGCGCGAGAACGGGGCCGGACAGGCGATCGACCAGCTCAAGCTGTTCGGCGATGCCGCCAAGTGGTTCTTCGAGGTGTCCGTGCACGACGCGGGCCAGGCGCAACTGCGCTGGATGCGCACGCTCGCCTGTCGCGCCTACTGGACGGCGCTCGAGGGTAGGCCGGGGGTCGTGCACCTGAACTTCCCCCTGCGCGAGCCGCTGGTCAGCGACGAGCAGTTGCCGCAGGACACGACGGGGAGGGTGGACGGCGAGCCGTATGTGCGGCGGTCGTGGCTCACGGGCCAGCTCGCCGTCGACGCGGCCGGCGCGGCCGGCGCGGCGCTCGACCGGCCCGGACCGCGCCCCCGGCGAGCCGCGAGCGGGCGGGCCGACATCGACTCGGGCACGCTCGCCGGGCTGGCCCATCTCGCCTCCGGGGCGTCTCGCGGCGTGGTCGTGGCCGGACGCCAGGAGCGCGACCCGGACGTGGCGCGGGCGGCGAGCGCGCTGGCGGCGAGCGCGGGCTGGGCGCTGATCGCCGATCCGCTGTCGGGCGCCCGGCGTGGGCCAGCGGCGATCGCCCACTACGACGCGCTGCTCAGAGACGAGGCGTTCGCCGCGGCGATGACTCCGGACCTCGTGTTGCGCGTCGGCGATCTGCCCGTCTCAAAGCCGTTGCGCGGGTGGCTGGCCAAGCTCGGCAATGTGCCGCAGGTGGCGCTGGACCCGGAGGGCGCCTGGCAAGACCCGGCCTGTGTCCTCTCGCACTCGCTCGCCGTCGATCCGGCGCGGGGGCTCGACTGGCTGGCCGAGCGGCTCGACCGGGTCGCCGAGCGGCCAGCGCCCTCGCAAAGGGCGTGGCTCGAGCGCTGGCGGCGCGCGGACGAGCGCGCGAGCGCGGCGATCACGGGCACGCTCGTCGAGCACGAGCTGTCCGAGCCGAGGGTGGCAGCCGAGTTGGGCGCGCTGTTGCCGACCGAGGCGACGCTGTTCGTGGCCTCCTCGATGCCCGTGCGCGACATCGAGACGTTTTGGCCGGCGCGCGAGGACCCGCCGCGGGTGCTGTGCAACCGTGGCGCCAACGGCATCGACGGCACCGTGTCCAGCGCCTTCGGAGCGGCCGCCTGCGGCGATGGTCCCGTGGTAGCGCTGATCGGCGACGTCGCGGTGGCGCACGACCTCGCCGGCCTGCTGGCGGCCACGCGCCTGCAGCTCAAGCTGACGGTCGTGCTGCTAGACAACGACGGCGGGGGGATCTTCGACTTCCTGGCCGTCTCGCGGACGCCCATGACGCGTCGCGGTGAGGACGTCTATACGCGCCATATCGCGACGCCCACGGGCCTTGACTTCGCGCGGGCCGCAGCGCTGTATGGCTTGGCCTACGAGGAGGTCGCCACCGTCGAGGACTTTCGCGCAGCGCTCGAGCGGGCGCTCGTGCCCCAGGCCGACGCGGCGCTCGTGCACGTGCGCGGTGAGCGCGCGCGCAACGTCGAGCTGCACGGGCTCGTGTGGAGCGCCGTCGCCGATGCGATCGCGGCGCCCTGATCCAGCGATGGTATGAGCCCGAGCCAGCTGAACAGCTTGCGTGGCGAGGAGAACCGCTGCCAGTCGCCGCCGAGCTCGAGGTGCAGCGCGAGCGCGGTGAGCGTGTCGATCCCACGGAAGGCACGCAGCCGCGCGACCGTGGGCCATAGCCGCTCGTCGCTGGCCAGCCGGGAGAGCCGCTCATCGAGCGCCCCCCGCCGCGCGATCAGCCCATCGACGGCGGCGAGCAGGTCGATGAACGCCAGCTCGGCAGGCTCCTGCTCGAAGCGCTGACGACCAAGCCACAGACGATGTGCCCGGCTCCATGTCGTCTTGCCGTCGTAGACGCGGCCGTGCGCGAGCAACAGCTTCGATACCCGATGACGCGCGGACATCAGATCACCGCGGACCTGCTCACGCGTGCGCGCAAGGTGCCGGGCGGCCTCGACGAACTCCGAGGGGACCGCGACCACGCTCAGCTGTCCGGCCATCGCCAAGCGAGCGAGCAACTCGGCGTCCTTGCGGTCATTCTTGACGCGATCGCCCGCCGGCCGGGCCGTCTTGCTCGGCGCGATCACCTCGACCTCGATACCGGCCGCCCGGGCTGCCCGGTAGAGCGCGAACCCCGTCGGCTGCGCCTCATAAACCACGCGCGCCGGCGCCCCCAACGCGAGCAGCCACTCCACCACCTGCTCGGTGCCCACACCGAATCTCGCGCGGGTCAGCTCACCGGTGAGAACATCGATCGCTGCCGCATCCGCCGAACGAGCGTGGACATCAAGCCCAGCCCATGTCATCGTGCCATTCAAGGTCGGACCCTCCTTCGCCTGGGGTCAGCCGGAGCCCAATCTCCGGCCAGACAAACCCCCGTGTACGCGAAAGGGTCCGGCCTACCTCAGACAGCCCCGACCAAAGTCGAGCCCATAGCGTCTAGGTTTCGCGTTCGCGCGACGCTGCGACACGGCCGAACAGCTCCGCTCAGCTTGGGTGCGAGGCGATCATATGCGAGCGACGATCGCGCCGCTCGGCTCACATGCGGCGTCGTGGCGTCGTGGCGTCGCCTGGCTGGCGCGCGGCGCCCGCCGCGGGCGCGGGGACTCGCCCTCAGCCCGCGAGCAGCGGCAGCAGCGCCTGCAGCTTGATCTCGGTCTCGGCGAGCTCGGCGGCGGGCTGGGAGTCGCGCACGATGCCGTTGCCTGCGTAGCAGCGGGCGACGTTCTCGCGCAGCAGCGCGCAGCGCAGGGCGACGCAGAACTCGCCGTCGCCGGTCGCGTCGGCCCAGCCGACGGGGCCCGTGTACCAGCCGCGGTCGAGCCCCTCGAGCGCGGGGATGAGCGGCGCGGCGCGCTCGCGCGGCTCGCCGCCGACGGCGGGCGTCGGGTGCAGCAGCTCGGCCAGCTCGAGCGCGTCGACTGGCGCGGCTAGCTGGGCGCGGATGGGCGTGGCGAGGTGCTGGATGTTGGCGATGCGCACGAGCTCGGGCTCGGGCGCGGCGGTCACCCAGATCGCGTGCGGGCGGAGCATCCGCTCGATGCGCCGGGCGACGATCGCGTGCTCCTCGCGGTAGCTCTCGTCGCGCAGCAGCCGCTCGCCGAGGTGCGCGTCGACGGCCGGGTCGGCGCTGCGACGCGTCGAGCCGGCGAGCGCGAGCGTGCTCACGCGGTGCCCCTCACGCCGCACCAGGAGCTCGGGACTGGCCGCGACGAGCGTCGAGGAGCCGCGCCCGACGCAGAACACGAAGCACGACGGGAACTCGTCGCGCAAGACGCCGAACACCGCCGCCGGGTCATACGCGCGCGGCGCGTGCACGTGGACCTCGCGCGCGAGCACGATCTTCTCCAGCTCGCCCGCGCCGATCAGCTCGGTGGCGCGCGCGACCGCCTGCTCGTAGTGCTCGGGCGGCATCGCGCTGGCCACCTGGAAGCGCCCGGTGGGCGCCGGGTCGAGCAGCGGCAGTGGGGCGCCGCGCAGCTCCGCGACGCGCCGCTGCAGGCGTGCGAGCAGCTGCTCGGGCACGTCGTCCGGGCACGCGAGCGCGGCGAGCGTCAGGCGCACGCCGGCCTGCCCGCCGCGTTCGCCGCGCACGAGCGCGGCCTCGGGCACGGTCAGCGACGCCGGCTCGAACCCGCGCCAGTGCGGCGCGCCGCCGCCTGCGGGGGCAAACGCGAAGCCTCCGACGGCGACCGGCCCGCCGCCCGCGGGCTCGTCCGCCGGATCGCTGACGGCGGCCGCGGCGAGCGCGCGCCAGCGGTCGGCGACGGTCGCGAAGCGCTCCTCGCCCGCGGCGCACAGGCTCGTGGCCTCCCCGAGCGCTGCGATCGCCGCGCGCCCGCGATCGGGCTGCTCGAACACGAACCAGCGCTCGCCGGGGCGGCGCGAGGCGCACGCGACCGCCGAGGGATCGACGTCGGGGTCGAGCGCGAGCGTGATCGCCGCGAGCACCGGGCTCCCGGCGCGCCGCGCGCGCGTGACCGCCAGCGCCAGGCGCGCGGCCAGGCGCTCGCGGTCGGGCTCGCTCAAAGCGAAGCGGTCGCGGCCGGCGCGTGCCTGGCGGTGAGCGTGCGGCGCGGGCGCCCGCGCCATCAAGTCTCGGTGCGCCCGCGCGAGATCGCGATCTCGCCGGTGCGCATCATCTCGATCAGCCCGAAGGGTCGCACCATCGTCTCGAACGCCTCGATCTTCTCGGTCGTGCCGGTGACCTCGACGATGATCGCGCGCTTGGTCACGTCGACGACCTTGCCGCGGAATATCTCGGCGATCTGCATCAGCTCGCCGCGCTGCACCCCGTCGGCGGCGACCTTGAACAGCGCGAGCTCGCGCGCGACCGTGTCGCCGGGCTCCAGGTCGCGGATCTTGAGCACGTTGACGAGCTTGTGCAGCTGCTTCGTGACCTGGTCGATCGGGTGCAGGGCGCCGTCGACGGTGAGCGTCACGCGCGAGACCTGGGTGTCCTCGGTCGGGCCGACGGTGAGCGTGTCGATGTTAAAGCCGCGCCTTGCGAACAGGCCGGCGATCCGGGTGAGCACTCCGGACTTGTTTTCGACGAGGATCGAGAGCACGTGCTTGCGGCCCGTGCGCAAGCCGGTCGCGGCCTCCAGCTCCTCGAGGCTGAGCGGCGCCTTGGTTCCCGGTTCTCCCATGATCGCCCTCACCCCACCCTCTCCTGGTCGTGGATCTCGGGGCCGACCATGTCCCGCGCGGCCGAGCCGGCGGGGATCATCGGGTAGGTGTTCTCCTCGCGCGTGACGCGCACGTCGACGAGCACCGGCCCGTCGGTGGCGATCGCGCGTCGCATGTCCTGGACGAGCGTGGTCTTGTCGGTGAAGCGCATGCCGGTCACCCCGTGGGCCTCGGCCAGCTTGACGAAGTCCGGGAACTCGCCCATGTCGACGTGGCTGTATTTGCCGTCCCAGAACAGCTCCTGCCACTGGCGGACCATCCCGAGGTAGCCGTTGTTCATGATGAAGACCTTGATCGGGATCCGGTTCTGCGCGCAGGTGGAGAGCTCCTGCGCGTTCATCTGCACTGAGCCGTCGCCGGCTATGCAGCACACGACCCGGTCGGGGGCGCCTACCGCGGCTCCCATCGCGGCGGGCAGCCCGAAGCCCATCGTGCCGAGGCCGCCGGAGTTGATCCACCGGCGCGGGGCGGGGAAGTCGTAGTACTGCGCCGTCCACATCTGGTGCTGGCCGACGTCGCTGGTGACGATCGCCTCGCCGCCGGTGGCCTCGTACAGCGCCTGGATCATGTACTGCGGCTTGATCTCCGCTCCGGCGCTGTCCTCGTAGGCCAACGGGTACTTGGCGCGCCAGCCGTCGATGCGGCTCCACCAGGCGTCCAGGCGGGCTGGATCGGCGCCGATCGCGCGATACTCGATCACGAGCTTGGCGAGCACGTTCTTGGCGTCGCCGACGATCGGGATGTGCGCGGGCACGTTCTTGGAGATCTCGGCGGGGTCGACGTCGATGTGGATGAACTTGGCGCGGGGCGCGAACTCGGAGAGCTTGCCGGTGATGCGGTCGTCGAAGCGCGCGCCGACCGCGCAGATCAGGTCCGCCTCGTCCATCGCGTAGTTGGCGGCGCGCGTTCCGTGCATGCCGAGCATGCCGAGCCACTGGGGATTGGGCTCCCCGATCCCGCCCGCGCCATCGATCCGGGCGGGGAACGCGCCGAGGCCCATGAGCGTGCACGTCACGGGGAAGCGGTCGCAGGTCGCGAACTCGGTGAGCTCGGGGGCTGCGTTGGCGTTGACGACGCCGCCGCCGGCGTAGATCACGGGCCGTTGGGCCGAGGCGAGCGCCTTGGCGGCCTGGCGGATCTGCTTCTGGTTGCCCTCGATCTTCGGCTGGTAGCCGGGCAGGCGCACGTCGGTGACGGGCTCGTAGTCGATCTCCGCGCGAGACAGGTCCTGGGGGATGTCGACGAGCACCGGGCCGGGTCGCCCGCTGCGCGCGATGTGGAAGGCCTCGTGGATCGCGCGCGGGATCTCGTTCGGGTGCTGGATCATGAACGAGTGCTTGACGACCGGCATGGTGATGCCGATCGTGTCGGCCTCCTGGAAGCCGTCGGTGCCGAGCAGCTCGGTGCGCACCTGCCCGGTGATGAACACGCACGGCACCGAGTCCATCATCGCGTCGGTGACCGGCGTGACGAGGTTGGTCGCGCCCGGGCCACTGGTGGCGAACGCGACGCCGACCTTGCCGGTGGCCTTCGCGTAGCCCTCGGCGGCGTGGCCGCCGCCGGCCTCGTGGCGCACGAGGATGTGGCGGATGCCGCCGCTGACGAACGCGTCGTAGGTCGGGAGGTTGGCGCCGCCGGGCAGGCCGAAGACGACGTCCACGCCCTCCGCCTTCAAACATTCCATCAACGCATCGACTGCGCGCATCTCGTCGCCTCCCTTCCTTCAGCTAGGGGAAAACGCCAGTGTACCAGCGGGTTTCGGGCCGCTCGGGACGCCGCCTGGCGCCGCGCCGGCGTGCCGCTGTCAGGAGGAGCCGATGCCGATGCCGATGGCGAGCACGATCGCGCCGCCGACGGTGACGACGAGCAGCGAGGAGCGCAGCGAGACCTCGAGGAAGCGGTTGCGCACCCAGGCGATGACGAACAGCTCGACGGCGACCACGCAGCCGGCGACGAGCAGCGCTTTGTGGACGTTGGAGATAAGGAACGGGAGTGTGTGGAAGATGCCGCCGAGCGTGGTCATCCCGCCGGTGATCGCGCCGCGCACGATCGCCGAGCCGCGCCCGGTCTCCTCGCCCGTGTCGGACAGAGCCTCCGACCAGCCCATCGACACGCCGGCGCCGAGGGCGGTTGAAAAGCCGACGAGCAGCGCGGTGTGCGAGCTCGATGCGATGGCGGCGGCGAAGATGGGCGCGAGCGAGGAGACGGTGCCGTCGATCATGCCGACGAGCGCGGGCTGCACGACGCGCAGCACGAACGCGCCCTCGTCGGGGAAGCCGGCGCGGTGGATCAGGCGGGCGAGCGGCGAGTCCACGGGCGCCGCTGCGGTCTTGGCGCGAGTGCTCATCGCGCCCAGCGTATGCCAAGAATCGGCTTAGGTTGGCCGAATCCGGCTTAGGCTCACCGAAGTGAGGGCGGCGCGGCGGAGCCGTGCTCGAAGGACTCGGGCGCGATCGCGACGTCCGGGAACTCGAGCTCGGTCCCGCAGCGGGTGCAGATCGCGTCATACAGCTTGGTTACGCGCCCGCAGCCCGGGCACTGGCGGCGCAGCTCGTCGCGCTCGACGCGGTAGGCGATCGCGGCGAACAGGCCGAGGAACGGGACCGCGCCGGAGATCAGGAACCACAGCCAGAAGGAGCTGCCCTTGTACTTGCCGACGATCCCGCCGGAGAGCCCGAAGCAGACGGCGATGATGACGTACGCCATCCGGCGTGCGGTCCGTCAGAGCAGGACGCGTACGGCCCAGATGATCGCGACGATCGCGAGGATCACCGCGACGGTGCCGGCGATCGCGACGGCGATCCCGATCACGATCTTCAGCAGTACGTAGCCGGCGATCAGGACGACGAGCCCGGCGAGCACGGTCTTGCCGATTGAGCGGGACCCGGAGGTGGCTTGTGAGCCGTTCATGGTGACTCGATGGTAGCGCGGCTGGACAGGAACTGCTACCCCTGCCCAGCCGCGCCGCCATGACACCGACCGAGGGAAGCCGGTGTTGGTCGCTGCGGAGGGATCACTACATGCGACCGGCCGACCGGCCCACGCCATCCAGGCGCGGTGCCCCGCGGGCACTCCGTGCCGTCGCAAGGTCGACGTTGTTGTTTCGCGCGTGTCGGCGCCCCGCACCCTGCCCCAGACTCGTGAGCTGGTAGCGCCGGATACGCAATCCTTGGTGCGGAGCATCCACCGGTTCCTCGGGCAGCAGGATGAACCGCCGAGGAGATGAAACGCTTGGGTTCGCTGCTGAACGGTTCATGCACGGGGCATGTTGGCGTGCGCGGGCGCCTTTGCCTTTGGCCCGAAGTCCAAAATGTGGCGAGCGTCGTTGCCTCAGACGCCAGCTTGCTCGTCGTCGGCGCGCTCGCCGATGAGGGCGTGCACGAGGCGCGCGACCTCGGTGCCGTCGGCGCGCCCGCGGGTCTCGCGCATGACGTGTCCGACGATCGGGCCGATCGCCTTGGAGTTGCCTTCGCGCACGCGCTGGGCGGCGTCGGCGTTGGCGGCGAGCGCCGCGGCGACGATCGCCGCGAGCTCGTCATCGCGGTCGATCGCGGCGAGTCCCTGCGCCTGCACGATCGCCTGCGGCTCGCCGCCGGCGGCGATCAGCGTGTCGAGCACCTGCCGGGCGGCGCCGACGCTGAGCTGCTTGGCGGCGATCATGCCGACGAGCGCGGCGAGCGCGTGCGGCGCGACCCGCGAGTCAAGCGGATTCCCGCCCGCCCCGCTCCCGCCGGTCTCGGCGGCGTCCCCGTCGGCGTCCTGCAGGCGCGGCGCGAGCTCGATCGAGACCCAGTTGGCGAGCGCCTGTGGCGGCGCGGGCGGCTGCGCGGGGGCGGCGAGCGCGGCCTCGAAGTAGTCGCCGAGCTCGCCGCGGAAGGCGAGCAGCTGCGCGCTCTCCCGGCTCAGGCCGAGCTCGCGCTGCAGGCGTGCGGCGCGGTCGGCGGGAAGCTCTGAGATCGCGTCGCGGGCGCCGGCGAGCATCGGCTCGTCGATGACCACCGGCAGCAGGTCGGGCTCGGGGAAGTAGCGGTAGTCGTGCGCTTCCTCCTTGGAGCGCAGCGAGCTGAGCGCGCCGGAGCCGGGGTCGAAGTGCAGCGTCTCCTGGACGACCTGGCCGCCGCCTCGCAGGAGCTTCTGCTGGCGTGCGATCTCGGCCCGGACGCCGCGTTCGATGAAGCGGAAGGAGTTCATGTTCTTCAGCTCGGTCTTGACGCCGAGCTCATTGCTGCCGGCGGGGCGCAACGAGATGTTGGCGTCGCAGCGCAGCGAGCCCTCCTCCATGTTCACGTCTGAGACGCCGAGCTGGCGCAGGGTCGTGCGCAACAGCTTCAGCCATTCGCCGACCTGCGCGGGCGTGCGCAGGTCGGGCTCGGTGACTATCTCGGCGAGCGGAGTGCCGCCGCGGTTGAAGTCGACGATGCTCGCGTCCGAGCCGTGGATGCGCCCGCTCGAGCCGACGTGCACGAGCTTGGCGGCGTCCTCCTCGAGGTGCACGCGGTGGATCCGCACGTCCCCGAGCCGCCCGCCGCGGCACAGGGGCTCGTCGTACTGGGAGATCTGGTAGTTCTTGGCCTGGTCGGGATAGAAGTAGTTCTTGCGGTGGAAGATCGAGCGCGGCGCGAGCTCGGAGCCGAGCGCGAGGCCGATCATCAGCCCGAACTGCACGGCGCGCGCGTTGGCGACGGGCAGGCTGCCGGGCAGCCCGAGGCAGACGGGACAGGTATGCGTGTTGGGCGGCTCGCCGAAGGACAGCTGACAGCCGCAGAACATCTTGGTCGCGGTCGCGAGCTGCACGTGGATCTCGAGGCCGATGACGGGCTCGTAGAGATCGTCTTTCTCAGAGACGCCGCCTGGCGGCGGCGTGTGCGGCGTTCGCAGTGGCTCAGACACGGGCGCGCGCTCCCTGAAAGCCGAGGCTCTGCTCGAGCGCGTACGCTGCGGCGAGCAGGCGGTTCTCGCTGAACGCGGGACCGGCGAGCTGCAATCCCACGGGCAGGCCGTCGGCGAGCCCGCAGGGGATCGAGATCGCGGGGATGCCGGCGAGCGACATGGGCACGGTGCAGTAGTCGTTGAGATACATGGCGAGCGGCTCGCCGGTCTTCTCGCCGAGCTTGAACGCGACGCTCGGGGTGGTGGGGGTGAGGATGAAGTGCACGTCTTCGAACGCCGCGGCGAAGTCCTCGGCGATCTTCGTGCGCGCGCGCTGGGCGCGTCCGTAGTAGGCGTCGTAGTAGCCGGATGAGAGCGCGTAGGTGCCGAGCATGATGCGGCGCTTGACCTCCGCGCCGAAGCCGTCGTGACGGGTGCGCGTGTACATGTGCAGCAAGTCCTCGGGGTGGGCCGGGTCGCCGGCGCGCAGGCCGTAGCGCACGCCGTCGTAGCGCGCGAGGTTCGACGAGGCCTCGGCGGGCGCGAGCACGTAGTAGGCGGACAGCGCGTGCGGCGCGTGCGGCAGGCTGACCTCGCGCACCTGGGCGCCGAGCTCCTGCGCGCGCGCGAGCGCGGCGTGGAAGCCGGCGAGCACGCCCGCCTGGATGCCCTCGCCGGTGAGCTCGTCGGGCACGCCCAGGCGCACGCCGTCGAGGCGCTCGGCGGTGGGCGGCTCGATCGGCCCGGGGAACGCGAGCGAGGTGGCGTCGCACGGGTCGTGTCCGACCATGTGCGCGAGCAGCAGCGCGGCGTCGGTGACGTCGCGCGTGAGCGGCCCGGCCTGGTCGAGCGAGGAGGCGAACGCGATCATGCCGTAGCGGGAGACCGCGCCGTAGGTCGGTTTCAGGCCGACGATGCCGCACAGCGCGGCGGGCTGGCGGATCGAGCCGCCGGTGTCGGTGCCGAGCGCCCACGGCGCGAGGCCGGCGGCGACGGCGGCGGCGCTGCCGCCGGAGGAGCCGCCGGGGACGCGCGCGCGATCCCACGGGTTGCGCACGACGCCGAAGGCGGAGTTCTCGTTGGAGGAGCCCATCGCGAACTCGTCCTGGTTGGTCTTGGCGAGCAGGCTGGTGCCGGCGTCGGCGAGCCGCGCGACGACGCTGGCCGTGTATGGCGGGCGGTAGCCCTCGAGGATCCGCGATCCGGACTGGCTGGGAACGCCCTCCGTGCAGAACAGGTCCTTGACGGCGAGCGGCACGCCGCGCAGGGGCGCGCCGGCGTGAGCGTCGGGGGCATCGGCACCCCGCTCGGGACACTCGCTGGCGACCCACGTGAAGCAGTTGAGCCCCTGCTCCCCGGCGGCGCGGTCGGCGGCGGCGCGCGAACGGTATGACTCGAACAGCTCGCGCGCGGACAGCGACCCCGCGGCGATCGCGGCGACCGCCTGCGCGGCCGAGAGCTCGTGCAGGTCGCTCGGGGTCATGCCTGCGGGCTCGGGACCAGGAAGCCGCCGTCGCGGACTGCGGGGGCCTGGGCGAGCGCGAGATCCCGCGCCAGGCAGGGGCGCGGCTCGTCGGCGCGCAGGGCGCCGCTGACCACCCCTTCCAGGGACGATGCGACGACGTGCGAGGTCGGTGGGACGTCGTCGAGATCGAGCTCGGCGATTTTGGCCACGTGCTCGAGCACCGCGGAGAGCTCGCGCGCCATCGGCTCGATCTCATCCTCGGCGAGCTCCAGGCGCGCCAGCCGGGCTACGTGCAGCACCTCGTCGCGTCCGATCACAGTGGCGCATTTTAGGGCCGCCCAGACTCGGGCGGCCGTACTGGCGGGACGGGCGGCGCGGGCGCCCGCGCGCGGCGCTGCGCCGGGAGACCGATGCGTGGCGACTGGCGGGTAGCGGACGCCGCGGCGCGCCGGTGGGCGCGCCGCTAGGGGCGGGGACGCGGCCGCGGGCTCGCCGGCCGGTACAGCGAGGGGCGTTCGTCGCGCAGGGCCTGCCAGGCGCCGAGCAGGATCGCGATCGAGCCGGCGAGCGCGAGCCACGCCCCGACGCACACCTGGCTCGCGTGGTCGGGGCGCTCGAGCACCCTGACGATCGCGGCGATGAGCGCGAGCAGGCCGAGCAGCACGCACCACACGGCGGTCGAGACCGGCAGGGCCGGGCTGCGCTCGGCGAGCGCGCTGAGCACCATCGCGAGCGCGGCGCTGGCGGCGGCGAGCAGCAGCACGATCCCCGGACCGAACGTGTTCCATGCGTCGAGGTTGCCGACGGGGGCCTCGTACCAGCGCTCGAACAGCGAGACGATCACGCAGGCGACGCCCGTGAGCGCGAGCAGCTCGCCGAGGCGCAGCCGCCTGAGGATCACCGGCGCTCCTCGCGCGCTCGGCGGCCGACGCGCCCCCTCCCATGCGCTCTCCCGTGCGCTCTCACGCCAGGTCCTCGTCGACCTCGGCGAGTAGCGTATGCAGCTGCGCCTGATAGCGCGCCGCGAGCAGCGTGTTGCGCAGCAGCAGCGCGATCGTCATCGGGCCGACGCCGCCGGGCACGGGCGTGATCGCGGAGGCGATCTCGGAGACCTCGGCGAAGTCGACGTCGCCGACCAGGCCGCTCTTGTTGCCGGCCTCCTCGGGGGTCAGGCGGTTCATGCCGACGTCGATCACGACGGCGCCCGGCTTGACGAACTCGCGGCGCACCATGCGCGCGCGCCCGACGGCGACGATCAGCACGTCGGCGCGCGAGCACACCTCGCGCAGGTCGCGGGTGCGCGAGTGGCAGACGGTGACGGTCGCGTTGCGCTCGAGCAGCAGCTGTGCCATCGGCTTGCCGAACAGGTTCGAGCGCCCGACGACGACGGCCTCGGCGCCTTCGAGCCGGGCGTCGGTCTCACCCAGCAGCTCGAGCACGCCGAGCGGCGTGCACGGGCGCAGGCCGGGGCGCCCGAGCGCGAGCAGCCCGGCGTTGATCGGGGTCAGCCCGTCGACGTCCTTGTCCGCGCTGATGATCCCGGTGAGCGTCGGTCCGTCCAGGTGCACGGGCACCGGCAGCTGCAGCAGCACGCCGCTGACCGCCGGATCGGCGTTCAGGCGCTCGAGCTCCTCGGCGACCTCCTCGAAGGACGCGTCGAGGGGCAGCCGCCGGTCGAACGGCACCATGCCGACCTCGGCGCACGCGCGCTGCTTGCCGCCGACGTACACCGCCGAGGCCGGATCCTCGCCGACGAGCACGGTCGCGAGGCCCGGGGGACGGCCGGTCTCGCGGGTGAACTGCTCCACCTCGCGCGCCACCCCCGCGCGCACGCGCGCGGCGATCTCCCTGCCGTCGATGATCGTGGCGCTCATTTACAAGCTCAGATGCTATGCGCTCGCACGGCGCGACCGGCCTGGGCACGCGCCGCTGCCGACCGCGCCTCAGCGCCGGCTGACGGGCGCGTACTCGGCCATCAGCTTGCGCTCAGAGCCATCCCCGGCGAAGCGCACGACGATCACCCCGCCGGGCTCGACGCCGGTCACGACGCCCTCGCCGAAGGCCGCGTGCACGACGTCCTCGCCGAGGCGGAATTGGATTGCAGGCGCCGGCTTGGGCGTGTCTGCGCGCGCCGGCGGCCACCCCCCGGCGCCCGCGCGCTCGCCGGCGCGAGCGCCCGAGCCGCGGCCGATCGCGGCGCCCGCGACCGCGAAGCCGGCGGAGACCGAGCTGGCGCGGAAGAACGTCTCGTGCTGCTCGTCGAGCAGCTCGGCGGGAATCTCGTCGAGGAAGCGGCTGCGCATGCCGTAGCTCTGGGCGCCGAAGACCGCGCGCCGGCGCGCGTGCGTCAGGTAGAGCTGGCGCATGGCGCGCGTGATGCCCACGTAGAACAGACGCCGCTCCTCCTCCAGGGCGCCCTCCTCGATCGCACGCGAGTGGGGAAAGACGCCGTCCTCGCAGCCGGTGATGAACACGACCGGGTACTCCAGGCCCTTCGCGTTGTGCAGCGTCATCAGCGTCACCAGGCCCTCGTCGCCGCGCGTGTCGGCGTCGGCCACGAGCGCGAGCTGCTGCAGATACACCGCGAGCGTGTCCTCGTCCTCCGTTGCGCGCGCATCGAACTCGCGCGCGCCCTCGACGAGCTGCTCGAGGTTCTCGATGCGTCCCTGGGACTCGATCGTGCGCTCCGCCTGCAATGCGTCCACGTAGCCGCTGAGCGCGAGCGCCGCGTCGAGCAGGTCGCCGACGGGCACCCTGGCAGGCGCGGGCGCGAGCTCGTCCGCATTCGCCGCCCGAGCAGCCGCCGGGCGTGCGCTCGCGCCGACGGCCGGCATGCCGGCCAGCCCGCGCAGCTCCTCCATCGTGTCCATGAATCGTCGCAGCGCTTTGATCGCGGCAGCGCCCAGCCCGGGCACCCGCTCCGGCCGGGCCGCCGCCTCCCACACCGGCACGCCGAGGGAGTTTGCGTGGGCGAGCACACGCGCGAGCGAGGTCTGGCCGATGCCGCGCCGCGGCGAGTTGACCACTCGCGTGAAGCTGACCACGTCCGCCGGGTTGGCCAGCAGGGACAGGTAGGCGATCGCGTCCTTGATCTCGGTGCGTTCGTAGAACTTGGCCCCGCCGATCACCTGGTAGTCGACGTTCGAGCGCGTGAGCGTTTCCTCGATCACGCGCGACATCGCGTTGGTCCGATACAGCACCGCGATCTCCGCGCGCCCGATCTGCTCCTCGTCGAGCAGCCGTTGGATCTCGCCGACCACGAAGCGCCCCTCCGCGTGCTCGTCCTCGAATGCCCGGCCGCGAATCCGCTCGCCCTGGCCGAGATCGCTCCACAGACGCTTGGCGATGGCGCCGCGGTTGTTGGCGATCACGGCGTTGGCCGCCGACAGGATCGTCTGGGTCGAGCGGTAGTTCTGCTCGAGCTTGACCACGCGCGCGTCCGGGAAGTCGTCGCGGAAGTCGAGGATGTTGCGCACGTCGGCGCCGCGAAAGCTGTAGATCGATTGTGCGTCGTCGCCGACGACCGCCAGGTTGCGATGGCCGAGCGGCCCGGAATAAGTGGGCCGATCCCCCGGCTTGGCCTCGCCCGCCCGGGGCGCGCGGCCGCCGCCGACGAGCAGCTGCAGCAGCCGGTACTGGGCGTGGTTGGTGTCCTGGTACTCGTCGACGAGCACGTGACGGAAGCTGTCGCGGTAGCGCTCGCGGACGTCCTCGAACAGCTCGAGCAGGTTGACGGTCCTGAACAGCAGGTCGTCGAAGTCCATCGCGTTCATGCGGTGCAAGTCGCGCTCGTAGATGTCGTACACGTCCGCGACCATCTCCTCGAACTGCGAGCCGACCGCCTGCCGGTAGGACGCAGCGTCGATCAGGCGGTTCTTGGCGGCCGAGATCTGGTTGTGCAGGGCGGCCGGTGTGTGGCGCTTGGGGTCGACGCCGACGGCGTCGGCCGAGCGCTTGGTCAGGCGCCGCGCGTCCGCCTGGTCGTAGATCGTGAACTGGCGCGTGTAGCCGAGGCGCTGGGCCTCGGCGCGCAGGATGCGCGCGCACGCGGCGTGGAAGGTCATCACCCACATCCCGCGCGTGCCGTGCCCGAGCAGGCGCTCGACGCGCTCGCGCATCTCGCTGGCGGCCTTGTTGGTGAACGTGATTGCGAGGATCTCGCCCGCCTGCGCCTGGTCGGTGTAGATCAGGAACGCGATCCGGTGCGCGAGCACGCGTGTCTTGCCGCTGCCTGCGCCCGCGAGGATCAGCAGCGGCCCCTCGCCGTGCGTGACCGCCTCGCGCTGGGGCTCGTTGAGGTCCTCGAGCAGCTCCTGCAGGTGCTCGGCGTGCGGGTTGGCGGCCATCGAGTTGAGGATAGATGCGCGCCCGGCCGCCGGCGCGCGAGCCCCTTGCCCGGTCAGGCGCCGAGGCGAGTCACCCGCCGGCGGGGTTGCGGCCCCTGACGGGACGCAGCGGCGTGACCTGCGCGGCCTGCTCGGGCTCGGCGTCCGAGCGCTCGGCGAGGAGCCGTTCGAGCGTGGCGATGCGGCTGGAGAGCGCCTGGATCGCCTCGGCGATCGGGTCGGGCAGGTGGATCCAGTCGGCGTCGGGGCCCTCGATGCGCCGGCCGTCGACGCGCACCGGATGCCCGGGGTTGCCCACGACGGTCGAGTTGGCGGGCACGTCGGTGATCACGACGCTGTTCGCGCCGATCTTCGCGCCGTGGCCGATCGTGATCGGTCCGAGCAGCTTCGCGCCGGAGCCGATCGTGACGTTGTCCTGGACGGTCGGATGGCGCTTGCCGGTCGCAAAGCCGGTGCCGCCGAGCGTGACTCCCTGGTAGAGCGTGACGTCGTCGCCGATGTCGGCGGTCTCGCCGATCACGACGCCGGCGCCGTGATCGATGAACAGGCCCCGGCCGATGCGCGCCGCGGGGTGGATCTCGATGCCCGTGAGCGCGCGCGTGAGCATCGAGATCAGCCGTGGCAGCAGCGGCACCTCGGCCTGGTGCAGGGCGTGCGCGACCCGGTAGGCGAGCAGCGCGTGGATGCCCGGCCAGGTGGCGAGGATCTCCGCGGGCGTCACCCCGCGCGCGGCGGGGTCGCGATCGCGTGCGGCTCGCACGTCGCGACGCAGCTCTTTGGCCACGCGGGCGAATGCGCCGAGACCGGGCATGTCGACAGCGTAGCGACGCTTAGACCGTCCGTAACGCGGGTAGCCGTGCGTGGCGAGCGACGATCTGATCCAAATCGAGAGGTGGTCCACCGGGCGGTGAACGGCCACAGGGCAAGGGAGGAGCTTGACGTGTGCGTGGGTCCAGGGTCGAGGGTATGGCTGGCGGTGACCATGTCGGTGATCGCAGGCGCGCTGGTGCTGCCGGGCGCGTCATCTGCGACTGAATACGAAGAGCCGCCGGAAACCTTCGAACCGGTGCTGCAGGCCGAAAACTACTCGATCATCGAGGAGCGCCAGAAGATCTATGACACGCCCGAATATCAGGCGGAGCTGGCCGAACAGGGGCTGAAGAATCACCTGGAAGCCACCGAAGAGCAGGCCGAGGACCCCGAACGCGACTTCTCAGACGACCTCTGCTACGAGGGCGAAAACGGCTGCGCCGGCGATGTGCGGCTGTACGACTGGGAAAAGGACGGCTATGGCCGGGTGCGCAAGGTGCTGTTCACGGCGCGCAGCGGCGCGACCCTGTCCGGTCGTATATGGGAGACGGCGAGCAAGAAACGCAAGCGTCCGGGCGTGGTCATCACCGACGGCTCGGTGCAGGCCGACGAACAGATGTACTGGTACGCCGCCCAGGCGCTCGCCAAGGACGGCTACATCGTGATGACCTTCGACCCTCAGGGCCAGGGCCAGAGCGACACCTTCGGGCAGTATCCGGACGAAGACGAAGGCTTTCCGGCGCAGACCGACGGGCGCCCGTTCTATGACGGGACCGAGGACGCGCTCGACTTCTTCCTGTCCACGCCCAAGCATCCGTACGAGCCGGTGCCGAGCTGCGAAACGGGGACCAGCCACGCGGCCAAGCAGAACGAACGCGTCGAGAAGGGCCTGGACAGCGCATACAACCCCTTCTGGAATGAGCTCGACCCCGGCGAGATCGGGCTCGCCGGGCATTCCTATGGCGCGCTGGGGGTGTCATACATAGCCCAGTGGGACCCGCGTGTGAAGGCGGTCGTGGCGTGGGACAATCTCGGGCCGCCGGCCCCCGAAGGCGGCGAAGTCCCGGGGGGCGCGCCCGGCACGACGGCGACGATCGGCGAGAAGCCATGTCCGGCGGACCCGGCTGACCGCACGACGGTGCCGATCACCAAGCCCGGTCTTGGCATGTCCGCCGACTACGGCCTGCCGCCGCTGCCGATGAGCGAACTGCCCAACCCGGAGGGCAAGTCCAAGGAGTCGCTCGCGTACACCGCGGCCGGCGTGGACACGGGGGAGATCGTGATCCGCGGCGGCTCGCACCTGGAGTTCAGCTTCATCCCCAACCAGGCCTTCGGCGCCTCGCTGCGCGGCGCCGACGAGGTCGCGTGGTACACCTCGGCGTGGTTCGACAAGTACCTCAAGCACGAAAGGTCAGCCGATGAGCGGCTGCTGACCAACCGCTGGCGTGAAGAACCCGTCGAGGCCGCCGTCGACCCGAAGGGCGACGGCAACGCGTTCTCCTTCTACTACCTGTCGCGGCTCGACATCCACCTCGCCGACGGCAAGCGCTGGGACTGCGAGAACCTGCGCAAGGGCTGCCCGGGGATGGTGAGCGAACCGGACCCCGGCTCCTATTCCTACCTCACGACCGACACCAGCCCCGAAGGCGAAGATCCGCCGCCGTGATGACCCTCTGAAAATGTCCGCGGCGCCGCTCAGGGCGCGAAGAACGCCTGGGAGATGTAGCGCTCGCCCGAGTCGGGCATGATCACGACGATTCGCCTGCCCTTGGATTCCGGGCGCGCGGCCACCTGCAGCGCCGCCCACAGCGCGGCGCCGCAGGAGATCCCCGCGAGCAGCCCCATCCGCCGCGCGCACGCCCAGGCCGTCTGGATCGCGTCGTCGTCGCTCACCGGGATCACCTCGTCGATCAGCTCGCGGTTGAGCACCGGCGGCACGAAGCCCGCGCCGATTCCCTGGATGCGGTGCGGACCCGGGCGTCCACCGGAGAGGACCGCCGAGCCGCGCGGCTCGACCGCGACGACGCGCAGCCTCGGGTTGGCGTGCGCGCGCAGGTACTCGCCGACGCCCGTGATCGTGCCGCCCGTGCCGACGCCCGCGACCAGCACGTCGACGCGGCCGCCCAGGGCGCGCTCGATCTCAGGCCCGGTCGTGCGCCGGTGGATCTCCGGGTTGGCGGGGTTGGAGAACTGATCGGGCAGGAACACGTGCTCGTCGCGAGCCATCGCCCGCGCGGCGGCGACCGCCTCGCCCATGCCGCCGAGCGACTCCGTGATCTGCACGCGCGCCCCGTACAGGCGCAGCAGGCACTCGCGCTCGCGGCTCATTCCCTGTGGCAGCGTGAGCACCAGCTGATAGCCCTTGGCCGCGCACACGAACGCCAGCGCGATCCCCGTGTTGCCGCTGGTCGCCTCGACGATCAGCGTACGACCGGGCTCGATTCGGCCTTCGGCCTCGGCGGCCTCGATCATCGCCACGCCGATCCGGTCCTTGACGCTGCCGCCGGGATTGAACGCCTCGAGCTTCGCGAACAGCTGCACATCGTTTTCGGCCGCGGGCGTGCCCTCGAGCATCCGCTGGATCGCCACCAGCGGCGTGTCGCCCACCAACTGGGCAATGTTGATCGGGATTCCCGCCATCGCGCAACGACGATAGAACAGCCGCGCACGGCGCACGGCGCCCGTCGCCGGCACGAGCCCTTGCCGGCGCCGCGGCCGGCGTCAGCCGGCTAGCTGTTCTTCGGCTTGCGCTTCTTTGGCCTGTGCCCCGGCTGGCGGGTGAGGCGCACGCTCGCCGTGTGCGCCTGTCGAGGCGTGGGCGAGCTCTTGAGCACGAGCAGGCTCGCGCTCATCCGCCCGTGGCCGGCGGCCAGCAGCGCCCGCCCGGTCGCGTTCAGCTTGATCTTTACGAGCAGCGTCTTGCCGGCGGTGATCGCGAAGTTCGTCGTGCCGATGATCTTCGTCTTGGTCTTGTGCTTGGCGTGCCTGCCCGCGCGCTTGAGCTTGAGCTTGACGGTCAGCGTCGCCCTGCCCCTGCAGGTGCCGGCGCCCGAGCCGCGCAGCTTGAGCACCGCGGTCGCGTGCGGGCGTACGGTGAGCTTCTTGCTCAGCAGCGTCGCGCTGCACGCACCGCCCGCCTTCGGCCCGAGCGCGAGCACCTGCATGCTGGGCTGCTGGGTGGCGCTTTCACCAGAGGTGTTGGGGGTAGCGGTCGAGTTTGGTTCGTGCGGTGGCGTCGGTTCTTTGCCGGGACGTTCGCCCGTGTGTTTGGTGCCACGATATGTGAATTCGTCGGCGCGAACGTCTTCACTGGTCCCGAGCGGCGTCTGGACGGTGATGTTGACTGTCGTGCCTGCGCCCCCGGGCGGTGAGAGCGCCGTGATCAGGCCCGCCGAGTTCACTTCGTAGCTCGTCGCCGGCTTGTCGCCGAATTTGACCGCATCTTCGCCGCTCAGTCCGACGAAGTGCTGCCCTTTGATCTTGACATCGGTCCCCCCTTCTGGCAGGCCTTCTTCGGGTTCAATCCCGGTGACTGCCGGACCTTCGTCGAACACCCAAGCGGCGCCTTGAGCGCCGTCTTGGCCGGGGCCGCCGACCAGCGCGGTTTCGCCACGGGTTGCGAGCGCGACGCTCCTGCCGAATCGCGCTTTGACTTCCGCCGCGCGTCCTTGAAGCTGTCTGATCTGCGTCCAGCGGTTTTCGGAGCGTTCGTACTCCAGCGCCCTGCCGAGCTGACGCGGCTTCTCGGAGGTGGGGGTTTCGGGCACGCGCGCGAAGGGAGCTCCGACGAGCGCGTGGCTCCCGTCCGGGGAGAGCGCGACGCTCAGACCCAGCTGTTCGCTCTGTACGCCGCTGAAGCTCGACTGTTCGACCCATTCACCTTCGTGGGCGAAGAACGAGACGGTCCCCGCTTCCATCACTTCATCCGGCCCTCCGGCGAGCGGCGCGCCGACCAGCGCGGTGTCGCCGTCGCCCGAGAGCGCGACGCTGTAACCGAAGTGACCCCCAGGCGCGAGTTCTTCTCGACGTTCGAGTTTTTCTTGACGCCATTCCGCGCCTGAGCGTTCGAACACCCACGCCGCCCCGGTGAAGTTTTCGTCGGCTGGCGCCCCGACCACGGCGACGTCGCCGTCGCTGGAGAGCGCGACGCTTACGCCGAAGCGCCCAGGGCCGACCTCCCCCTCCCCTTTCAGCGGTTCGCCCTCCGCCTCCCAGCCCGAGCCGGACTGCGTGAACACCGACGCGGTTCCCTGGCTGGCGACGGCGCCCGGGGCTCCGACGATCGCCGTTTCACCGTTGGCCGAGAGCGCGACGCTGCGCCCGAATTCCCTGGGGTAGGCGCCGAGCCCGGACGCGCTCAGTTCGTGCGCCTGCCAGCCGGACGGCGAGTGGGTGTAAATCCACGCCGCGCCGTGCTGTTCGTGCTGAAGCGGAGCTCCGACCGCGATCGTTTCGCCGTTGGCGGAGATCGCGACCCTGCGACCGAAGGCACACTCGTTGCCTTCCTCGGTGAGTTCTTCGTGTTCGAGACATTCCCCTGGGGAGTGGGCTTCTTCCGGGGAAGCGAGCTCTCCCTGTCCGTTCGGTTCCAGTTCGAATTCGCCTGTCGCCGAGCGCCGGAACACCCACACGGCCCCCCCGTCGGTTTCGGCGTCGGGAGCCCCGACGACCGCGACGTCGCCGTTGGCCGAAAGCGCCACGCTGGCGCCGGTGCGTTCGCCTTCGGACCCTTTGGCCTGCGTCGACAGTTTGCTTTGGGGGAATTCGGCTTCGCTTTCCACCGACGGGTCCACCCGCAGGGGATAGCGCGCGTCGCGCGTGTCGATGTCGAGCACCAGTCGCTTGCCCTCGAGCGCCAGCCGGCTCGGCAGCGTGCGCCCCGCGGCGTCGCTTACGCTCAGGCCCCCGTAACGCAGCGCGCGCGCGCCTGGCGCGCTGAAGCGCACGGTCTGTCCGTCGGCGCTCAGCGATGCGCGCGCGTCGCCGGAGACGGCGATCGCGAGCGTCACGCTTTCGGGCGCGGCGCCGTCGGGCCGCGCGAGAGTGAAGCCCTGCTCGACGCCGAACGGGCCGTTGAGATACCAGGCGTCTACGCCGTTGCTGGTGTAGCTCAGACGGTTCGAGGCGCCGGCGGGCTCGCCGCCGCGCACCGTGTGCCATGTGTGTCCGTAAGCGATCGCCGTGAGCGCCAAGCCGACGTCCAGCCCGCGGGAGCGCAGCAGCACGCCGGAGCGTCCGGCGCTTATCTGCACGTGTTGGGCGGGGTTCGCCGCCTTGAAGCCGCCGCCAAGGCGCGTGAAGTGATATGCGGTCTGCTTGGCGCCGAGCGCCGCCGAGATCGACGCGCGCCCGGCCGGCGAGAGGCTCGCCAGGCCGCGGCGGGATGCGCGGGCGAGCGCCGTCGTACGGGCGCCCTCCAGCGTCCGCAGACCCTCGGTGAGCCCGACCCCGAGCAGCGCGGACAACGCCGCCGCGAGCGCGAGCAACCGCCACGCCGGGCGTTCCCTGGCAAAGATCGCAACACGTCCTGTCATTCAATTTCCCCCAACATCATCAGCAGCATCCCTGCCAGCTCGAGTCCACGCAACCCTCCGTAGTCGCCATTCTCCGGTCGGTGCGCACAGCGCAGGCGCCGGACGTGTCATCTCCACGGCTTACCTTAGCGCGAGCAAGGCTACACGCGCGCCGGGGGAAGTCAATGGTGATGCCGAATCTTGGCCGGCTGACCAGCTAGTTACTTGCCGGAGCAAGTAGCTAGATGTGGTACATGCTCGCGCCCGCCTCGCGCAACTCGCGCTCGGTCACGTCGGCGATCGTCGTCGCGCCGAGCACCGCGCGCGCCGCGTCGGCCGCATCGGCGAACACGCCCTGTGCCTCGCGCCCGAGCGGTCCGTCGAGCAGCTCGACGATCTCGAGCACGGTGACGCTCGAAGGCTCGCGCGCAAAGCGGTAGCCGCCCTTGACGCCACGTTGGGAGCTGACGATGCCGCCGCGGCGCAGCACCGCGAACAGCTGCTCGAGGAACTGCACGGGCACATCTCGCCTGCGCGCGAGCTCGCCGATCGGCACGGGATCGGGCCCGGCGCTGCGCGCGAGCTCGGCGAGCGCGAGCACCGCGTACGGGGACTTGCTGGTTATCGAGAGCATCGCCGTCTCACAGCCGCGATGCTACGCAAACGACGCGCCGGGGCGGGCGCTGGGACGGCCGGGCGGCCGCTCAGAGCCAGCCGCGCTCGGTGGCGATCAGCACCGCCTGCGCGCGATCGACCGCGCCGAGCTTGCCGTAGATGTTGTGCAGGTGGGTGCGCACGGTGCTCGTCGAGAGCGTCAGCTCGTGCGCGATCTGCTTGTAGACCTTGCCCTCGGCCAGGCGTTGCAGGACGCCGAGCTCGCGTCCGGAGAGCGGACACGGGTCGACGTGGCGCTGGCGCTGGCTGGAGGCGCTGGGGAGTTCGTAGAGCACGCGCCTGAGCTCGTCCGGCCCGAGTCCTACGGCGCGCGCCGTGTGCAGCATCTCACTCGGCGAGACGCGCCCTCCCTGCGCGTAGTGGGCGAGCATGTCGGCCAGCCGGATGAACGCCCCCTCGCCTTCGACGTCCGGGTGGTGGTGGCGCTCGATCGGCGCGGCCAGCGAGGTCGGAAGCCCCCAGCGGCGGACGAGCACGCCGCCGACGAGCGCGTGGTCGACGCCGAGCTCGCGGCGCTCTTGGTGAATGCGTTCCTCGGGCGTGCGCGCGCCGCGGTGCACCTGGGAGGGATAGCCGGGATAGGCGTGCAGCAGCACGAGCTTGCCGACGTCGTGCAGCAGGCTGGTGACCGTCAGCCGGTCGCGGTTCTCATAGCCGACCTCCGTGGCGATGCGATCGGCGGCGTGCTGGGTGGCGAGCGCGTGCAGCCTGAAGCGCTCGGGAGCCGCGTCCCAGACGCTCGCGCGCTCGAAGAAGTCGAAGGTGCGCATGCGGTTGGCGACCGCCTGCACGGTCTGCGGGCTCAGGACCTCGACGGCGGCGACGGCCGTGTCGACGCGCGCGCGCCCGTCCTTCGCGCGGTTGGCCAGGCGCAGCACGGCGATGCTGAGCGCGACATCTGACTCGACCGCCGCGACCACGTCCGCGGTGGCGACGTGGTCCTTGGAGATCACCGCGAGCAGCCGGTCGCGCGACTCGGCGAGCGCGGGGAAGGCCTCGAGCGCTTCGAAGGCCAGTGTCAGCCGCCGGCCGTGGCCCTCGTTCTGGTGGCGCTCGCCGGAGCTCGCGGCGGGCGCACTGGCCTTCCGCTGGGCGTTCGCTGTCGTGTTCGCGGTCGGGGTCGTCAACTTCCGTGTGGGCGCCGGTGTCCTGGCCGCGCCACGCTTGGGAGCGCCGGTGAGCGTCTTGGCGCTCGCCAGCTTCCTGGTCGTGCCCGGCTTGCGTGTCGCCGGCTTCGTTGCCGCGGCGGTTGCGTGCATGCTGTGTTGACCCCTTCCTTGGGTTCGCCGATTTGCGAGCCGGTTATTCCGACGTCGCTGTCGTATCGGCATCCGGAGGCAAACGATTTAGCCCAACGCCTCATCTGGGATCGCCGTCTGAATGCGTTTCACGCGGCGCTCAGCGCGCGCGCCAGGCGGCGCAGCGTCTCCTCGCGGCCGAGCAGCGCGACGCTCTGGAAGATCCCCGGCGAGACGGTCGTGCCGGTGAGCGCAACGCGCAGCGGCTGGTAGACCTCGCGCGGCTTGACCCCGCGCCGCTCGATCACCGCCCCAAGCGCGGCCTCGACGCTCGCCTCGTCGAAGCTCTGCGGCTGCTCGAGCGCCGCGCGCACATCGTCGAGCACCGCGAGGCCGTCCTCGTCGAGCCAGCGCTCGCGGGCCTTCGGGTCATCGCCGGGAGCGTCGAGCAGCGGGCCCGCGAGCGGCCAGAAGTCGGCGAGCGTCTGGATTTTGTCCTGGCTGATGCGCGCCGCCTCGTGCAGCCCGGCGCGCCCGGTGAACGCTTCGAGCCGCCGGGCGAGCTCATCGACGGGCAGCTCGCGGACGTAGAGGCCGTTCAGCCAGCGCAGCTTGACCTCGTCGAACCGGGCCGGGTTGCGGCTGACGCGCTCGAGCGTGAAGCGCTCGACCAGCTCTTCGGTGCTGAGCACGGTCGCGTCGTCGCCCGCGCCCCAGCCGAGCAGCGCGAGGTAGTTGCGGACGGCCTCGGGCAGGTAGCCCGCGTCGCGCAGCTCCTGCACGGAGGCCGCCCCGTGGCGCTTTGAGAGCTTCTTGCCGTCCGGTCCGTGCAGCAGCGGCAGGTGCGCGTACACGGGCGCGGGCGCCCGCGGCCCGAACCCCGCCTGGGCGGCCGCCTCGAGCACGAGCAGCTGCTTGGGCGTGTTCGAGAGGTGGTCCTCGCCACGCACGACGTGCGTGATGCCGGCGTCGAGGTCGTCGATCGCGACCGCGAAGTTGTAGAGCACCGAGCCGTCCGCGCGCGCGATCACGGGGTCGTCCAGGTGCACGTGCTCGAAGCGCGTTTCGCCGCGGATCACGTCGTGCACGACCGTCTCGCCCTCGTCCGGCACGCGCAGGCGCACGGCGCCGTCCTGCTCGCTCCGACCGCGAAAGCCGCGCTCGGCGCCGTAGAGCTCCTTGAACGCCTTCACGTCGGCGGCGGTCGCGGTCGAGCGGTAGGCGTGCCCGGACTCAAGCAGCGCCGCGAGCGCCTGCGCGTGGCGCTCGGAGCGCGCGCTCTGCAGGGTCGGGCCCTCGTCCCAGTCGAGCTCCAGCCAGGCGAGCGCGTCGAGGATCTGCTCGATGTTCTGCGGGGTCGAGCGCTCGCGGTCGGTGTCCTCGATGCGCAGCACCAGCTCGCCGCCGCTGTGTCGCGCGAGCAGCCAGTTGAACAGGGCGGTGCGCGCGCCGCCGATGTGCAGCGCGCCCGTCGGTGAGGGCGCAAAACGAACCCGCATAGGATGCCGCGCATGCTAGTCGCAGCCCTGTTCGCGCACGCGCGGTGCTGATCGGCGCGCACGTCTCGCCGGCGGGCGGCCTGCCGAAGGCGATCGAACGCGGCGTCGAGCGCGGCTGCCGCGCGATCCAGATCTTCAACCAGTCACCGCGGATGTGGCGCGCGAGCGCGTATCGCGAGGAGGATGTAGCGGCGTTCCGCGAGGCGATGGCCGCGAGCCCGGTCGACGCGGTGCTGATCCACGCGGTCTACCTGCTCAACTGCGCGAGCGAGGATCCGGACATCCGCGCCAAGTCGCTCCTGTCTCTGACTCACTCGCTGCGCGCGGGAGCGGCGATCGGCGCGGCCGGCGTCGTCCTGCATCCGGGCTCGGCCAAGCGGGGGCATGTCGGCGGGGCGCTCGCGCGGGCGGGCGAGACGATCGCCGAGGCGCTCGCCCAGAGCGAGGGTTGCGAGCTGCATCTCGAGAACACCGCCGGCGCGGGCGGGACGCTCGGTCGCTCCCTGAAGGAGCTCGCGAGCCTGCTCGAGCTCGCCGGCGCGGACGGGCGCCTCGGCGTGTGCCTTGACTCCTGCCATTTGTTCGCCTCCGGCTATGACATCCGCACCGCGGCGGGCATGAGCGCGCTGCTGCGCGAGGCCACGCGCTTGCTCGGACGCGGGCGAATCCGCTCCCTGCACCTCAACGACTCACAGACGCCGCTCGGCTCAAACCGCGACCGGCACGCGAACATCGGCGAGGGCGAGCTCGGGGAGCAGGGTTGCGCGGCGTTCCTGTCCGCCCCCGGCCTGCAGCGGCTGGCGTGCGTGCTCGAGACCCCGGGCCTCGAGCGCTCCGGCCCCTCGCGCGAGGAAGTCGCCTATGCGATGCGGCTCCGCGAGCGCGGGCTCGCGGCCAGGAAAGGCCGCTGACGCGCGCGCGCCCGCACCGGCGCGTGTTCGGGTCACCCCGCCGCAGACGCGGCCAGCGCCGCGGAAGCCGACCCGGCCCTGGCCTGCGCGAGCGCGTGTTCGAGCTCGGCGCGCAGCGTGGGCGTGTGCCGCACGCGGTAGCCCTCGCCGAGCCGCACGCGGCGGGTGCTCCCGTCGCTGTGGTCGATCTCCACGTACACGTCCGCCGGGCCGGGGAACTCCTCGATCGCGTGCTTGAGCTCGTCGATCGTGTTCGCGCACAGGTCTGCGGCGATCACGCGCAGCTCGACGGGCTGCGCCAGCGCCGCGGCGGTGCGTTCGGCCGCGCGCGCCTGGTTGCGGGCGCGTTCGATCTCCTCCTCGGAGGGCGCGAAGGCTTCGATCGTCTGCGCGACCAGGCAGGTCTTTCCCGCTTCCTTGTGGTCCACGCGGCCCTTCACGATCACCACCGCGTCGACCGTGAGCGCCGCTTCGTGCTCCGCGAGCGCCTTGCCGAAGACCAGCACCTCGACCGACCCGGCGAGGTCATCGAGCGTGGCGAACATCATCGGATCGCCATTGCGCGTGCGGATGCGCTTGGTCTCGGTGATGATCCCGCCGACGGTCACCCAGTCCTTGTCGCGGCGTCCCTCGAGCTCGCAGATCGCACAGTCGACCCGTGCCCGCAGCGCCTCGCGCAGCGGCTTGAGCGGATGGGCGGAGACGAACAGGCCGATCGCTTCCTTCTCGCAGGCCAAGAGCTCGCGTTGCTCGAACTCCTCGCTCGGGATCGCCGGGCGCACGGGGGCGGCGAATCGCGCTCCCGCCGAGCCCGTGGCGCCCGCGTCCGCTGCGGGCGTGCCGTCTTGCAGTTCGTCGAAGATCGAGCCCTGTCCCGTCTGCTCGTCCTGCTGCTTTTTCTGCCCCGCCGCCTGGGCGAGCTCCAGGACCGCGAGCATGCCCTTGCGACTCGCGCCGGTCGAGCCGAGCGCGCCGCACTTGATCAGCGCCTCGATCGCCTTCTTGTTGACGGCCCGGTTGTCAACGCGCTCGCAGAAGTCCCACAGCGATGTGAACGGGTGGGCGGGGCCCGGGCGGGCGGGGCCCGGGCGGGCGGGGTCCCCATCACCCCGCGCGCGCTTGATCGCCTCGACGGCCTGGTGGCCGACGCCCTTGACCGCGTCGAGGCCGAAGCGGATGTTGCCGAGCCCGGGCGCTTCGGTCCCGGCCCCGCCGGCCGCGCTCGCCTCGACCGTGAACTCGTGGTCTGAGAGGTTGACGTCGGGCGGCAGGATCTCGATGCCCATCTCCTCGCAGCGGGCCACGAAGAACGGCACCTTGTCCTTGGTGGACATCACCGAGGAGATCAGCGCCGCCATGTACTCGGCCGGGTGATTGGCCTTCAACCACGCCGTGCGGTAGCCGATCAACGCGTAGCAGGCGGCGTGCGAGCGGTTGAAGGAGTAATCGGCGGACCTTTCGTTGGTCTGCCACAGGAACTCGATCACCTCGTTGCTCGTCCCCGAGGCGCGGCAGCCGTCGACGAACTCGGGCTTCAGCGCGGCCATCGCGGCGCGGTTCTTCTTGCCGATCGCCTTGCGCAGGTCGTCGGCCTTCGCCCCGGAGAAGCCCGCGAGCTCCTTGGAGATCTGCATCGCCTGCTCCTGGTAGAGGATCACCCCCTTGGAGGAGGCGAGGATCGGCCCCAGCCGCTCGTCGGGATAGGAGATCGACTGCGGCTCGTGCTTGCCCTTGGCGTAGACCGGGATCTGGTCCATCGCTCCCGGGCGGTAGAGCGCGTTCAGCGCGATCAGGTCCTCGAACTCGGTCGGGCGCACCTTGCGCAGCGCCTCGCGCATGCCCTCGGACTCGAACTGGAACACGCCGATCGAGTCCCCGCGCGCGAGCATCTCGTAGGTGGACGCGTCATCGAGCGGGACCTCGCTCCAATCGGGACGTTCGCCGCTCGAGCGCTCGATGATGTCCAGGGCGTCCTCGATCACGTCGAGGTTGCGCAGGCCGAGGAAGTCCATCTTGAGCAGCCCGATCTCCTCGATCGGCTTCATCGAGAACTGCGTGACCGTGCGGTAGGAGCGCTCGCCCTCGCCGTCGCTGCCGGCGTCGGCGAGCTGCAGCGGCACGATGTCGGTCAGCGGGCGGTCGGCGATCACGACGGCCGCGGCATGGATCGAGGAGTTGCGCACGATCCCCTCGAGGCCCTTGGCGACGTCGACGATCCGCCGCGCGTCGGGCTCGTCGTCGTAGGCCTTGCGCAGCGGTTCGCCGGACTTCAGGCAGTCCTCGAAGGACGGCGAGCGACCCATGATCGGGTCTGGGATCAGCTTCGCCAGGCGGTCGCCCGTGGCGTAGTCGAAGCCGAGCACGCGTGCCGCGTCGCGCGTGGCCGCGCGCGGGAACATCTTGCCGAAGGTGACGATCTGCGCGACCGACTCGCGCCCGTACTTGTCCGTCACATAGCGCATCACCTGCTCGCGCCCGCGCACCGAGAAGTCGATGTCGATGTCCGGCATCGACACGCGCTCGGGATTCAGGAAGCGCTCGAACAGCAGGTCGTAGGCGAGCGGGTCGACGTCGGTGATCGACAGGCAGTAGGAGACGAGCGAGCCGGCAGCCGAGCCGCGCCCGGGCCCGACCGCGATGCCGTTCTGCTTGGCGTAGGCGACGAAATCCCAGACGATCAGGAAGTACGCGTTGAAGCCCATCCGGTCGATCACGTCGAGCTCCAGCTCCATGCGCTTGACCGCCTCCGCCGGCGGCGGCTCGCCGTAGCGCGCGCGCAGGCCCTCCTGCACGCGCGCGCGCAGGTAGTCGCGCTCGCCGGCGCCCGCCGGCGTGGGGAAGCTCGGAATCAACTGCTTGCCGAGCTCCAGGCGCACGTTGCAGCGCTCGGCGATCTCGAGCGTGCTCGCGATCGCCTCTGGCCACTCGGCGAACGCGCTCTGCATCTCGGCGCTGTCGCGCAGGTAGAACTCGTTGGTGTCGAACGTCAGCTTCGGTTCGGCGATCGTGCTCTTGGTCTGCACGCACAGCAGCGCCGTGTGGTGCTCGTAGTCCTCGCGGCGCAGGTAGTGCACGTCGCCGGTGCCCACCAGCCGCCCGCCGACCTCGCGGGCGATCCGGACGATGCCCTCGTTGCACTTCTCCTGCTCGGCCAGCCCGTTCTTCTGGACCTCGAAGTAGACGTTCTCCGGCCCGAACACGCGCAGCAGGTCATCCGCGTGGGCGCGCGCCTCCGCCGCGCGATCCTCGAGCAGGCGCTGGCAGAAGCGCGAGGCCAGGCAGCCCGTGAGCGCGATCACGCCCTGCGCGTGACGCTCGACCTGCGCGAGATCGACCGTCGGCTTGCCGCGCTGCAGGCCCTCGAGGAAGCCGGCCGAGCAGAGCTTGACGAGGTTGCGATAGCCGGCGTCGTCGGCGGCCAGCAGCGTCAGGTGGTTGCGCGCGCTGCGGCCCGGGCGGGATTTCGTCCCGGTGTGGTCCTCGACGAGGTAGATCTCACAGCCGATTATCGGCTTGACGTCGTGTCTCGTGCACGCCTGGTAGAGCTCCACGGCGCCGTTCATCACGCCGTGGTCGGTCAGGCCGAGCGCCGGCTGCTCGAACTGCGCGGCGCGCTGCGCCAGCGCCTCGATCTTGCACGCGCCGTCGAGCAGCGAGTACTCGGAATGCACGTGCAGGTGGGCGCAGGCGACGGTGCTCACTGGCGTCCCATGCTATGAGCCGCGGCGGACGCGCCGGGGGGCAGGCTCAACGTTCGCGCCGCTGCTTGCGCCGATTTCTCAGGCGCCCGAGCAGCGACGTGGAGTGCTTGTGGGGGGCTCGCGGGGCCGGCTGGGGGCTCACGCGTGGCGGGCTCTGCGTCCCTGGCGCCGGGGCTGACTGCGGGCCGGCCGCCGCCGGCGCTTGCGAGCCGTGCTCGCTCGCTCGCTCGCTCGCGTCCGCGGTGGAAGCTCCCGCCTGGCCGGGAAGCCGCTCGCGCTCCTCGGCTCGCTCCTCGGCTCGCTCCTCGGCTTGCCCGCTCGCGCCGGCGGGGGGCGCGGCCTCGGAGCGTGGCGCGGCCTCCGGCTGCGCCGCGGTCTCGGCGCGGGCGCGCAACCGCTCGACCGCACCGGCGAGCGCGTCGGCCATCTCGCCCGCGCGCGCCGCGGGCGCGGGCGAGGCGAGCTGCTGACGGTGGATCGCGGCGCCCTCGGGCGTCGCCGGAGCCGGCTGCGCGCGCCCGAGCGCGCCCGGCGCGATCGCGGAGCGCCGTTGCCTTGCGGACTCCTCGGCGAGCGCGGCGGTGGCGCGCGCGACGATCCCCCTCATATCCGCGAGCAGCCGCTCCATCTGGCGGTGGCCGTCGCGCATCGCCTCGAGCGTCCGCTCGGAGCGTTCGCGCGCGAGCCGCTCGGCTTGCAGCCCGCGCTCGATCTCGCGCGCCCGGCTTTCGAGCTCGCCCAGCCGGGCTCGCAGATCGCGCTCGGCGCTCGCGGCTTGGCGCTCGGCGGCGGCGGCCGCCTGCTCGGCCTGGGCCAGCTGGCGCTGCACCGCCTCCAGACGCGCGGCGAGCTCGCGCGCGTCCTCTTCGCAGTCGCTCAGGCGCGCGTCCAGGCGCTCGATCTCCGCACGGCCTTCGCGTTCGAGCCGGACGTTCGCGGCGCCGGCGCGGCTGAGGCGGTCCTCGGCCTCGATCCGCTGCTGCTGCTCGGCGTACTCGCGCTGCTTGACCCGCCGCAGCTCGTGCTCGCGCTCGAGCGCCGCGGCGCGCGCGGCCTCGAGCAGCTCGTCGGCTCGCACGCGCTCCTGCTCGACCTCGCGCAGGCGCTGCTGGAGGCTCGCGACGTGCCGTTCGAGCGTCTGCACGGTGGCTTCCGCGGCCTCCGCCCGACGGGTGAGTGCGACCTCGCCGCTCTCGGCGGCGCGACGCGCCCGCCGTTCGGCCAGCAGATCTCCCTCGCCGCGACGCGCGTGGCCCTCGGGGCCGGGGCCCTGCTCGCCGCCCGGCGTCTCGCTGCCCTCGATCATCACGACTCCTCCAACCTAGAGCGAGGACCGGACGGCGCCGGCCGCCGGGCGCGCCCGCCCAACCGGCGTGCGCCTGCCGGCGCGCGGCGTCCCGGCCGCTCAGGCGCTCAGGCGCCGTGCGAGCGCGAACGCGGCGATGCAAGCCGCCAGCGCGCCGAGGCCGCCTAGCGCTAGCGCGCGCTGCGAGGGTAGGCGCCTGCGCAGATGCCACTTGCCGACCTGCCAGACGAGGTAGCCGAGGAGCGTGTAGCGGTTGGCGTGCGCGCGCGCCATCTCGCCGGCATGCTACTCGCGCTCGCGCGCGTTGCGCAGCCGCCAGGCCATCCGCGACTGCAGCGACCACAGCTCGATGAAGCCCGGCGAGGCGGCCTGCGAGAACAGCCCGCCGGACTGCGAGAACGACGCGAGGCTCGCGTCGTAGACGGCGTTCGGCGAGGAGCGCGTGACGACGCGCGCTCCTCCCTTGTAGAGCTTGACGGCGATCGTCCCGGTGACGCGCTCGTTGACGCGCTCCATGTAAGCGTCCAGGTCGCCGCGCAACGGCTCCCACCACAGCCCTGCGTAGACGAGGTAGGCCCACTGCCGGTCGAGCTCGGGCTTGAACTGGTTCTGGTGGATCGTGCACACGAGCCGCTCGAGCTCCTGGTGGGCGGGCAGCACGATCGCGGCCGCGGGGACCTCGTAGATGTCTCGCACCTTCAGCCCGACGATCCGATCCTCGATGTGGTCGACGATGCCGACGCCGTGACGCGCGCCGAGCTCGGCGCAGCGTTCGATCAGCTCGACCAGCGACATGCGCTCGCCGTCGAGCGCGACGGGCACTCCCCGCTCGAAGTCCAAGCTGACGGTCTGCGGCTCCTGCGGCGCCCGCTCGGGCGGCGTGACGAGCTGAAAGACGTCGTCATCGGGAGCGTGCTCGAGGTCCTCGATCCAGCGGCCCTCCGAGGAGCGTCCCCAGAGGTTGTCGTCGATCGAGTACGGCGCGCCGGTCTCGGCGCCGTGGCTGGCCTTGATCGGGATGCCGTGCTCGCGCGCATAGGCGATCTCCTCCTCGCGGCCCATCTGCCACGAGCGCACCGGCGCGATCACCTTCAGCTCGGGGGCGAGCGTCGCGATCGTCGCCTCGATGCGCACCTGGTCGTTGCCCTTTCCGGTGCAGCCGTGGGCGATCGTGTCGCAGCCGCTCGCGCGCGCGTGCTCGACGGCCAGCTGCGCGATCAGCGGACGCCCGAGCGCCGTGAACAACGGGTAGCCGCCGCCGTACAGGGCGTTGGCCCTGATCGCCGGCGTCAGGTACTCGCGCGCGAACTGCTCCCTGGCGTCGACGACGTGGCACTCGAGCGCGCCGAGCGCGAGCGCCTTGCCCTCGATCACCTCGTAGTCCTCGCCCGGCTGGCCGAGGTTGACGGTCAGGCATACGACCTGCGCCTGGTATGAGTCCTGGATCCACTTGAGCATGACGCTCGTGTCCAGGCCGCCGGAGTACAGCAGCAGCACGCGCCGGACGTCCGCGGGGTCGGCCTCGTATGAGGCGCTGCGCTGCGTTGGGATTTCGTGCTCGCGGCTCACGCGCGCGAATCGTAGTCGCGCGCCCGTTCCATCAACGGGTAGGCGGGCAGCTCGTCGCTGAAGCCGAGCTTGGCGTACAGGCGTTGGGCGTCCGCGGTGTGCAACAGCCAGCGCACCTCCCAGCGCTCGCCGCCGTCGACGATCTCGCGGACGAGCTCCAGGCCGAGCCCGCGACCCTGGTGCTCGGGCAGCACGTACACGTCGGCGAGATACGCGATCACCGCGCCGTCGGAGATCGCGCGGGCGAAGCCGACTTGACGATCGCCGCGGTAGAGGCCGACGACGCGGCTGGAGCCGCGGATCGTGCGTTCGGTCAGCGCCAGCGAGCGTCCGCGACCCCAATAGGACTCGCGGCCGATGTACGCGTGGACCGCGTGCACGTCGATCCGCCGCGGGTCGTCGTCGAGCTCATAGCCGCCTGCGAGCTTGCGTCGCACGGCTCATCCCTCCAGCGCGAGCGCGAGCCGGGCGAGCGCCTCGTCGATCTCGGCGTCGGTGACGATCAGCGGCGGCAGCAGCCGCAGGGTGGTGGGCCCGGTGGCGTTGACCACGAGCCGCTGCTCGCACAGCGCGCGGCGCACGACCGCGGGCGCGGGCACGTCGAGCTCGCACGCGAGCATCAGCCCGCGTCCGCGCACGCTGCTCACGTGCGCCAGGCGCTCGAGCCCGTCCGCCAGGCGCCGCCCGCGCTCGCGCACCCCCGCGAGCAGCGTCGGATCGTCGCTCAGCGCGAGCGCGGCGAGCGCGGCCGCAGCGACCACCGGCCCGCCGGCGAAGGTCGAGCCGTGATCGCCGGGCGCCAGCACGTCGGCGAGCCGCTCGCCGGTGGCGAGCGCGCCGATCGGCAGCCCGCCGCCGAGCGCCTTGGCGAGGGTGATGGCGTCGGGCCTGACGCCCGTCTGCTCGTAAGCCCACAGCGTGCCGGTGCGACCCATGCCGCACTGGACTTCGTCGAAGATCAGCGCGGCGCCGTGGGCGTCGCACGCCGAGCGCGCGGCGCGCAGCAGCTCGTCCGGGAGCACGTGCACGCCGCTCTCGCCCTGGATCGGCTCGAGCAGCACGGCCGCGGTGTGAGCGTCGACCGCCGCGCGCAGCGCTTCGGGCTCGGCGGCGACCGCGCGAAAGCCGGGGACGAGCGGCGCGAACGGCGCCTGCTTGAGCTCCTGCGGCGTCGCGGAGAGCGCGCCGTAGGTGCGCCCGTGAAAGGCGCCGTGGACGACCACCACCTCTCCGCCCGCGCGGGCGCGGCGCGCGAGCTTGATCGCCGCCTCGCTGGCCTCGGCGCCGGAGTTGCAGAAGAACACCTTGCCGCCGAGGCTCGACTGCGACAGGCGCGCGGCCAGGCGCATCGCGGGCTCTGTGTAGAAGAGGTTGCTGACGTGGATCAGGCGCCCGACCTGCTCGCGCACGGCGGCGACCACGCGCGGGTGGCAGTGCCCGAGGTTGGTGACGGAGATGCCGCACAGGAAGTCCAGGTACTCCTCCCCGTCGGCGTCCCACAGGCGCGCGCCCTCGCCGCGCACGAACTCGACCGGCGCGCGCGCGTAGGTCGGGATGACGCTCGCGCGCTCGAGCTCCTGCAGCTCGGCGAGGCTCACGGCGAGCTCGCTTCCATGAGCCCGCAGGCCAAGCGGGCCAAGCGGGCCAACGACGCAGGGAGCGTGGCGTGCGAGTAGCGCCCGAGCGACCGAGGACGCCGGCCAGCGCCGGCGTGCGGGCTCATGGCGCGGCCTCGATCTTCGTGCCGATGCCGGCGTCGGTGAACAGCTCGAGCAGCAGCGAATGGGGAATGCGCCCGTCGAGGATGTGCGCGGCGCTGACGCCGTCGTCGATCGCCCGCACGCACGCTTCCAGCTTCGGGCGCATGCCGCCGTGCAGCTGGGCGAGCGTCTCGCGCACGTGCACGGCGCTCGCCTGCGCGATCAGGCTGGCGGGGTCCTGGGGGTCGCGCAGCCAGCCGGCGACGTCGGTCAGGAACACGACCTTGTAGGCGCCGAGCGCCCCCGCGACCGCGCCGGCGGCCTCGTCGGCGTTGACGTTGTAGGAGTGTCCGTCGCGATCGGCGCCCACGGAGGCGATCACCGGGATGTAGTCGCTTGCGACGTGCTCGATCACGTCGGTGTTGACGCGCTCGATGCTGCCGACGAAGCCGATGTCCTCGCCGCCGGGCCCCGCGCGGCGGGCGACCCGGAACAGCGAGCCGTCATCGCCGCACAGCCCGACAGCCGGCTGGCCGTGACGGCTCAGGCGCATGACTATCTCCTTGTTGACCTTGCCGACGAGCACCATCTTGGCGACCTCGACGGTGCTCGCGTCCGATACGCGCAGGCCGCCGACGAACTCCACGGGCAGGCCCAGGCGCTCCATGTAGCCGCTGATCTCGGGGCCGCCGCCGTGCACGACGATCGGGTTCAGGCCGACGTACTTGAGCAGCACGACGTCGCGCGCGAACTCCTCGCGCAGCTCCGCGTCCTCCATCGCAGCCCCGCCGTACTTGATCACGACCGTCCTGCCGTGGAACTCCCGGATGTACGGGAGCGCCTCCAGGAGCGTGCCTAGGTCACGCACTGCGGCCCCCTCATGTCGTGTAGTCGGCGTTGACTGTGACGTACTCGTGCGAGAGGTCGGAGAAGAAGACCTCGGTCTCGGCACGAATCGAGTCGCGCCCACCGAGCGCGAGCTCGTACTCGACCTCCCGGCGCTGCACCGCCCGCGCGAGCGCGGGCTCCTCGTAGGCGATCGCCGCCCCGCCGGAGCACACCTGGATGCCCTCGATCGCGACGTCGATGGCGAGCGGCGCGAGGAGCTCGGGGTCGCCGCTCGCGCCGAGGGCGCCGCCGACGGCTTGGACGATGCGTCCCCAGTTGGGGTCGCCGCCGTGCAGCGCGGCCTTGACGAGCGGCGAGTTGGCGACGGCGCGCGCGGCGGTCTCGCAGGTCTCGAGCCGCCCGCCGCGCACGATCACGCGCGCGATCCGCCCGGCGCCCTCGCCGTCGGCGACGAGCATCACGGCGAGCGCGCGCAGCAGCGCGTCGAGCGCCTCGCCGAGCCGCAGCTCGTCCTCGCTCTCGGGGGCGACGCTCACGCCACTGGTCCCCGAGCACATGAGGATCGCGGTGTCGTTCGTGGACAGCTGCCCGTCGACCGACACGCGGTCGAAGGAGCGCTTGACGCACACCCCGAGCAGCAGCTCGGCGCTCTGCCGGGAGAGCGCGGCGTCGGTCTGCACGAAGCACAGCATCGTGGCGAACCGCGGCGAGATCATGCCAGCGCCCTTGCACTGCGCGCTCAGCCGCACGGCCCCGGAGGGCAACCGCACCTCGAGGTTGGCGCGCTTCTCGAACGCGTCGGTCGTCTGGATCGCCTGCTGGAACTCGCCGTCGCCGTCGCGGCGCAGGCGCTCGCGCGCCGCGAGGATGCCCTTGAGCACGGCTTCGACCGGCAGCTCCTGGCTGATGGCGCCGGTCGATGCGAGCGCGACCTCGGCCGGATCGACGCCCGCGGCGAGCGCGGCCGCGCCTTGCGTCTTGGCGGCCGCGTCCAGGCCCGGCTGCCCGGTGGCGGCGTTCGCGCAGCCGGAGTTGGCGAGCACGGCCCGCAGCGCGTCCAGGCGGCAGCGCTCGCGGCTGAGGAGCACTGGTGCGGCGGCCGTGACGCTGGCGGTGAAGCGCGCGGCGCTGGTGGGCGCGTGCGCGTCGCACACGAGCAGGCCCACGTCGGGCCGCCCGCTGGGCTTGATGCCGGCGGCCGCGCCGGCCGCGCGAAAGCCCTCGGGGAGCCCGGCCTCGAGTCCCAGTTCGCGCACGTGCGCCGGGACGCTGACCCAGCGCGAGCGAAAGAACGGGGCAGCCGCGGGCCGGCCGGGCTGCGCCGCGGCGCTCGCCGGCGCGCTGTGCTCGCCCGCGCTCACACCAGGCCCCTGGTCTCGGGCAACCCGAACATCAGGTTGAGGTTCTGCACTGCCTGGGAGGAGGTGCCCTTCCAGAGGTTGTCGAGCGCGCCGAATGCGATCACCTTGCCGGTGTGCCCGTCGAGGGCCGCGAACACGCGACAGTAGTTGGTCTCGCGCACCTCGAGCACTCCGGGAGGCTCGCGCACGAGCTCGACGAACGGCTCCCCGGCGTATGCGCGCTCGTAGAGCTCGCGCAGCTCGGCGGGGTCGAGCGCGCGTGTGACGGTGACGTAGCAGCTGACCAGCTCGCCCTGGTCGAGCGGGACGAGGTGCGTTTGCAGCTGCACGGCCAGCTCGCGGCGGGCGGGATCGAGCGCGTCGAGCTGCTCCTCGATCTCGGGCGTGTGCCGGTGGGCCGCGACCTTGTAGGGGACGATGTTCTCGCCTGCCATCGACAGGTGCGTGGTGTGGTCGAACACGCGTCCGGCGCCCGAGATCCCCTGCTTGGCGTCGATCACGACGTCGGCGATCAGGCCGGCGCGCGCCAGCGGCGCGAGCGCGAGCAGCGAGGCGGTCGGATAGCAGCCGGGGTTGGCGACGATGCCCGCGCCCGCGATTTGCTCGCGGTGCAGCTCGGTGAGGCCGTAGACGGCCCGCTCGAGCAGCTCCGCGCGCGGGTGGGGGCCGTACCAGCGCTCGTAGGTGGCGAGCGAGCCCAGGCGAAAGTCGGCGCTCAGATCGACGACGCGCACTCCGCGCTCGCGCAGCTCGCCGACCGTGGGCGCGGCGGCGGCGTGCGGGTAGGCGACGACCGCGCCGTCGATCCGCTCGAGCCGCTCGGCGTCGAGCTGCTCGATCGCGAGCGGCACGCGGTAGCGCGGGTAGAGCTCGCCGAGCGGCGTCCCGAGCTCCGAGCGCCCGGTGACGGCCACGAGCTCGAAGTCCGGGTGGCGCCAGAGCAGGTGCGCGGCGAGCGCGCCCGCGAAGCCGGTCGCGCCCGCGACGATCACTCGCGGCCCGCCGGGCGCGAAGCGCTGCGCCGTGACGCCGGCGGCGGGGCCGGCGCCCGTCTCGGCGGCGCCGGCGCCCGTCTCGGCGGCGCCGTGACCCGACCGGGGCGCGCTAGCCACGCAGCTCACCGCCGATCGCGTGCACGGCGGCGAGCACGCGGTCGCGCACGGGTGCGACGTCCTCGTCGGTGAGCGTGCGCTCGAGCGCGCGGAAGCTGAGCGCGAGCGCGAGCGAGCGTCTGCCCTCCCCCACCTGCTCGCCCGTGTACACGTCGAAGACCTCGGCGCGCTCGAGCGTCTCGCCGCCGGCCTCGCGCACGCGCGCGAGCAGCTGTGCGGCGGACACCTCGTCGGGCAGCGTCACCGCGAGGTCCTGACGCAGCACGGGGAACGCGCCGAAGACGTGGAAGGAGCTCACCTCGGGAGCGACCGCGGCGAGCTTGCCGAGGTCGATCAGGAAGGTGGCGGCGCGCTCCAGCCCCCACTGCTCGGCGACCAGCGGATGGACCTCGCCGAGCAGCCCGAGCGCGATCGGCCGCTCGACCTCGTCCGCGCGACCCTCGCCGCCTGTCCCGTGCCCGCCGCGTGCGCCCGTGCGCGGGTCGCGGGCGTGCACGGCGGCGCTGCGCCCGGGGTGCAGGAACGGCGATTCCGCGCGCTCGATCGACCAGCTGACGTGGAAGCGCTCGAGCAGTTCCTCGAGCAGCGCCTTGGCGGCGAAGAAGTCGACCTCGCGACGTTCGCCGCGCCACGCGCGCGGGCTGGTGTGCCCGCTGAGCAGGACGCCGAGGCCGTGGTGCTCGTCTGCGAGCGGGGCGGCGCCGGCGAGGGTGCGGGCGGCGTCGTCGCGGGCGTCGTCGCGGGCGGCGTCGTGGCGGGCGTCCTCGTCGCGGGCGTCGTCGTGGCGGGCGGCGCGGTAGACGGTGCCGGACTCGAAGATCGCGATCTCGGCGCGGCCGCGGGAGACGTTGTGGCGGGCGGCGTCGAGCAGCGACCCGAGCAGCGTCGGGCGCATGATCGACTGCTCTGCGGACAGCGGGTTCTCGAGCGTGAGCACGCGACGCAGCGGATGCTCGGGCGCGAGGAGCAGCCGGTCGAGCAGCGCGGGCTCGGCGAAGCTCCAGCCGACGATCTCGTACAGGCCGCGCCCGACGAGCGCGTCCTCGGCTGCGCGGCGCACGCGCTGGGGGTGCGTGAGCCGCCCGGCGGCGCCGCGCCTGGCGGGCAGGGTCGCGGGCAGGCGCTCGAGCCCGTCGATCCGCGCGACCTCCTCGATCAGGTCGATCTCGCGCGTGACGTCCGCGCGCCGCAGCGCCGGCACGCTCACGTCCAGGCCGTCCTCGCGCGGCGCGGTGGCGAAGCCGAGCGCGGCGAGGATCTCGGCCTGGCGCGCGACGGGCACGGGCACGCCGAGGATCTCGTGGACGCGCGCCTCGCGCAGCCTGATCGTGGTGGGCGCCAGTCCCGGCCAGCCGGCGCTCTGCTGCTCGCCCTCGACGACGTCGATCGTCCCGGCCTGCAGGCGCGCGCCGCACAGCTCGAGCATCAGGCGGCTGGCGAGCGCCTGCGCTTGCGCGCACTGCTCCGGTGCGAGTCCCTTCTCGAAGCGCGCGGAGGCCTCGCTGCGCAGCCCGAGCACGAGCGAGGAGCGGTGGATGTTCGGCCCGCTCCAGTTGGCGACCTCGAGCAGCACGCGGCGCGTGTCGGGCGCGACCTCCGAGCGCGCGCCGCCCATCAGCCCGGCGATCGACGTCGGACCGTGGGCGTCGTCGATCACGACCATCTCGCGGTCGAGCGTGCGCGTCTGGGCGTCGAGCGTCTGCACCTGCTCGCCCGCGCGCGCGCGGCGCACGGTCAGGCGCGAGCCGGCCACGCGATCGAGGTCGAAGGCGTGCAGCGGCTGGCCGCTGAGCAGCATCACGTAGTTGGTGATGTCAACGACGTTGTTGATCGGGCGCTGCCCGGCGGCGTGCAGGCGCGCCTTCAGCCACGCCGGCGAGGGTCCGATGGTTACCTCCTCGAAGACCCTTGCGGTGAAGCGCGGGCACAGCTCGGGGCACTCGACGATCACCTGCGCGCCGGCCACGGCTCCCGGGGTGCCCGGGTCATCGCTCCACGGCTCGGGCGCGAGCTCGGCACCGGTCGCGGCGTGCAGCTCGCGCGCCACCCCGTACACGCCCAGACAGTCGGGCCGGTTGGGCGTGATCTCGAGCTCGAGCACGTCGATCGCGATCGCGAGCACCTGCTCGAGCGGTGTGCCGGGCGCGAGCTCCGCGTCGAGCAGCATCTCGTCGAGCACCATGATGCCCTCGGAGCCCTCTCCCGCCGGGCTCAGGTCGAGCTCGCTCTCGGCGAGGATCATGCCTTCGGAGGGCACCCCCCGCAGCTTGCGGCGCTCCAACCTGGTGCCGTCGGGCATGACCGCGCCCGGGCGCGCGACCGCGACGGTCTGCCCGGCGGCGACGTTCGGGGCGCCGCACACGATCGTCGCCGGGCGCGCCCCGTTGTGAGCCTCGCCGCCGGCGCCGGCCCGCGCGCGCTCGCGCGCGTCGCCGTCGCCCTCGCGCTCGCCCTCGGTGGGCGGGACTCGATCCGTGCCGAGATCGACGGTGCACACCTTCAGCCGGTCGGCGTCCGGGTGCTGCTCGACGCTGAGCACGCGCCCGACGACGAAGCCGCCGGTCGCGGGCACGCCGTGGCGGTGGATCGCCTCGACGTTCGTCCCGGTCATCGTCAGGCGCTCCGCGATCCCGTCCGCGTCGAGCTCCGGATCGCAGTATTCGCGCAGCCAAGGCAGCGGCACGAGCATCAGAACTGCTCCAGGAGCCGCAGGTCGTTTTCGTAATACAGCCGCAGGTCGGGCACGCCGTGCTTGAGCATGGCGATCCGCTCGACGCCCAGCCCCCACGCGAATCCCTGGACCTGCTCGGGGTCATACCCGGGGGCGTTGGCGGCGGTGAGCGGCACGTGGGCGTAGACGTTGGGGTCGACCTCGCCGGCGCCGAGCACCTCGAGCCAGCCCTCGCCCTTGCACAGCGGACAGCGTGCGCCGTCGCGCAGAAAGCCCCTGCCGGAGCACTGAAAGCAGGAGACGTCGACCTCGACGCTGGGCTCGGTGAAGGGGAAGAAGTGCGGACGCAGGCGCACCTCGCGCCGCTCGCCGAACATCTCGCGCGCGAAGCGCAGCAGCGTGCCCTTGAGGTCGGCGAGCGTGATGTCCCGATCGACGGCGAGTCCCTCGATCTGGTGAAACTGCGGCGTGTGCGTCGCGTCGGAGTCCAGGCGGTAGACGCGCCCGGGGATGACTACGTACAGCGGCGGCGGGTGCGCCTCCATCGCGCGGATCTGCATCGGCGAGGTGTGGGTGCGCAGCAGCAGGTCGCCCGCGCCGGGCGGGCGCGAGGGGGCGCCGCCGAGCGCGTGCTCGTGCGCGCGCTCGCGGGTGGGCGCGACGTAGAAGGTGTCGGTGCGCGCCCGGGCGGGGTGCGTGGGGCTGTGGTTGAGCGCGTCGAAGTTGTAGTGAACGGTCTCGATCTCGGGGCCCTCCATGACGGTGAAGCCGAGCCCGAGGAAGATGTCTTCGAGCTCGCGGCGGGTTGAGGTGAGCACGTGCAGGCGGCCGATCGGCTGCGGCGGCGCGCCGGGCAGCGTGACGTCGACGCGATCCTCGTGCAGCCGGCGCAAGAGCTCGCCGGCGGCGAGCTCTTGGGCGCGTGCGTCGATCAGCGCCTCGAGCGCCTGGCGCGCCTGGTTGGCGGCCTTGCCGACCGCGCCGCGCTGGTGCGGCTCGAGTGTGGCGACCTCGCGCAGCAGCTGGGGCAGTTGCGCCTTGCGCCCGAGATAGCGCACGCGCAGCTGCTCGAGCTGCTCGCTCGATGCGGCGGCGGCGATCGCGCCCTCGCCCTCGGCGCGCAGCTGCTCGATGCGATCGATCATGAGGCCCGGACCGTATCGTTGGGGCGGGCGGGACGACGACACGACCGGCGGGTCATCTCGTACAGCGCGACGGTCGCGGCCATCGCGGCGTTGAGCGACTCGCAGGCGATCGGGATCCGCGCCGAGCGCTCGCACGCGGCGAGCACCTCCGCGGGCAGGCCGTTGCGCTCGGAGCCGATCAGCAGCGTGACCGCCTCGCCGGGCCCGAGCAGCGGCTGCTCGGCGTCGGCGCGCAGCGCGACCCGCTCGCCGGGCAGTTCGCCGACGTCAGCGACGCGCGCGAGGGCGACGCTGAAGATCGCGCCCATGCTCGCGCGCACCGCCTTGGGCGAGTGCGGGTCGGCGCAGCCGGGCCCGAGCGCCACGCACGAGGCGCCGAACGCGAGCGCGGAGCGCAGCACGGCGCCGACGTTGCCGGGGTCGCCGACGCCGTGCAGGTACACGCACAGCGGCCCGACCGGCGCGACCCAGCGCTGCTCGTATACGGCGAGCACGCGGCTGCCCGAGCCGAGCGCGGACACGCGCGCGAGCGCGGAGCGCTCGACCTCATAAAAATCGTTCTCGCCGAGGCCCGACCCGGCGACCCTGTAGCCCTCGAGCGGCGCGCGCCCCGCCCGCTGCGCGGCGGCGATCAGGTCCTCGCCCTCGGCGAGGAACGCGCCGGTGCGGGCGCGCTCGCGCCGGGTGTGCAGGCGCCGCAGCGCCTTCAGTCGGGTGTTGTGTGAGGATCTGATCTGGCTCATAAGACGAAAAAGGGCGCCGTCCCTTTCAGGAGCGACGCCCGGGAGGCGGTTGTCGGCGGTCCGTGGGTCAGGCGGCCGACGCCTCGCGGGCGCTGTCCGCAAAACGTCGGAAGGTGTCGGCGTCGCGCACGGCGATGTCCGCGAGCACCTTGCGGTCGAGCTCGATCCCGGCGAGCGCGAGGCCGTGCATGAACTGCGAGTAGCTCATGCCGTTGACGCGCGCGGCGGCGTTGATGCGCGTGATCCACAGCCGGCGGAAGTCGCGCTTGCGGTTGCGCCGGTCGCGGTAGGCGTACGCATCGGCCTTCAGCAGCGCCTCCTTGGCGCGGCGGTAGTTGGAGTGCGCCTCGCCGCGAAAGCCCTTGGTGAGCGCGAGCGTCGCCCGTCGCTTCTTGTGCGCTCCGACCGAGCGCTTGACGCGTGTCATCCGACGTCACCGCCTGCGGGCATCCGGGCCACGGTCTCCGTGACGGAGCGCGAGCGCGGCGAGGCGCCCGTCCTCGCGCCCTTCCCGGTCAGCAGCCGCTTGACCCGCGGCGCGTCATCCGCGGAGAGGATCGCCTGAGTCGCCAGCTGACGCTTGTGTTTGGGTGACTTCTTCTCGAGGATGTGGCTGGTGAACGCGTGCCGGCCGCGCACCTTGCCGGTGGCGGTGACCTTGAAGCGCTTCTTGGCGCCTGAGTGCGTCTTCATCTTGGGCATCGAGCCGCTGATTATGACACGGCGCGCTGCGCGTCGGCGCTGTCTGACTCGAGCGGCGATGCGAGGGCCTCGGCGGCGACGTCGCCGACCTCGCCCGCGGGGAAGACCTCGTCGGCGGCCTCGGTCGGTTTGACCCGCCCGGCGAGCACGGCCTTGGAGGGGGCCATCATCATGGTCATGTTGCGCCCTTCCTGCATCGGGCGCTGCTCGACGACGCCGAGCTCGGAGAGCTCCTCGGCGAGCCGGTCGAGGATCGCGGTGCCGCGCTCGGGGTGGGTGACCTCGCGCCCGCGGAACATGATCGTGACCTTGACCTTGTCCTTGTGACGCAGGAAGCGCTCGACGTGGTGCTTCTTGGTGTCGTAGTCGTGCTCGGCGATCTTCGGGCGGAACTTGATCTCTCTGACAGTTATCTGCTGCTGGTGCTTGCGCGCCTGCTTGACCTTTTGGGCCTGCTCGTACTTGTACTTGGAGTAGTCGAGCACGCGGCACACAGGCGGGCGCGCCTCGGGCGCGACCTCGACGAGGTCGAGCTCTCTTTCCTGGGCGAAGGCGAGCGCGTCGGGCGTCTTCATCACGCCGATCTGCTGGCCCTGATCGTCGATCAGGCGCACCTCGGGCACGCGGATGCGCTCGTTGATCCTCGTCGTGTCCCGCTCCGGCGGGCGCCGGTCGAACCTGCGGGGAACCGGCACTAGCTGTGGTGGCCTGGCGTCAAGCGGACGCTACGGCTGGCCGAGTGAGGATCTCTGTGGCTTCAACGCGCCGAGTATAGCTCGCCGGAGAGCCGTTCTGTGAACTGTTCGAGAGGCATTCTGCCCTCGTCCGCGTGGTGGCGGCCGCGCACCGAGACGCTGCCCTCGCCCTGCTCGCGCTCGCCGACGACGAGCATGTACGGGAGCTTGCGCAGTTCTGCATCGCGGATCTTGCGGGAGATCGACTCGCTGCGCGCGTCGAGCTCGACGCGCGCCTCGCCGGCGGCGAGCGTGTCTCTGACGCTCGCGGCGTACTCGTTGAAGCGGTCGGACACGGGCAGCACGATCGCTTGCACGGGCGCGAGCCACAGCGGCAGCTCGCCGGCGTAGTGCTCGAGCATGATGCCGATGAAGCGCTCGTATGAGCCGAACAGGGCTCGGTGGATCATCACCGGGCGGTGCTCGTGGTTGTCTGCGCCCGTGTAGCTGAGCTCGAAGCGCTCCGGCTGGGAGTAGTCGATCTGCACGGTCCCGAGCTGCCAGGAGCGCCCGAGCGAGTCGGTGACGTGGATGTCGATCTTCGGCCCGTAGAAGGCGCCGCCGCCGGGGTTCAGCTGGTACTCGAGCTCGAGCGCCCGCAGCGCCCGCTCGAGTTGCTCCTCAGCCCGGTCCCACATCTGATCGCCGCCGCTGCGAGCCTCCGGGCGCGTGGAGAGCTCCAGGCGCAGCTCGAAGTCAAACAGCGCGTAGGTGTCGAACGCCATCTGCAGGCAGCCGATCAGCTCCTGCTGGACCTGCTCCTCGGTGCAGAAGATGTGCGCGTCGTCTTGAGCGAAGTGGCGCACGCGCAGCAGGCCGTGCAGGACGCCGGAGGCCTCGTCGCGGTGCAGCAGCCCGGGCTCGGAGTAGCGCACGGGCAGGTCGCGGTAGGAGTGACGCTGGGTGGCGAACAGGTGCGCGTGGCCGGGACAGTTCATCGGCTTGATGCCCATCTCGCGACCCTCGACCTCGAGCGTGAACATGTCCTCGCGGAACTTTTCCCAGTGCCCGGAGATGCGCCACAGCTCGGCGTCGAAGATCTGCGGGGTCTTGACCTCGGTGTAGCCACGCTCGGCGCCCATCCGCCGTGAGAGCGCGACGAGCGCGTTGAACACGGTCGTTCCCGCGGGCAGCCAGAAGGCGGCTCCCGGGGAGATCTCCGAGAAGGTGAACAGCCCGAGCTCGCGCCCGAGCTTGCGGTGATCGCGTGCCCGCGCCTGCTCGATCCGCTCGAGGTACTGCTCGAGTTCGGCCTTGGAGAAGAACGCGGTGCCGTAGATGCGCGTGAGCATCGTGCGGTCGGAGTCCCCGCGCCAGTACGCGCCGGCGACCGAGCGCAGCTTGAACGCGCCGATCGAGGAGGTGCTCGGCGCGTGCGGACCGCGGCAGAGGTCGGTGAACGGCCCGTTGGTGTACAGCGAGACGGTCTCGAGCGCGCGCTCGGCCGCCGGCAGCTCGCTGCCGTCGCTGCGCGGCTGGCGCTGCTGGGCGGCGCGCACGAGGTCGTCGATCAGCTCGACCTTGTAGTCCTGGCGCGCCGCCACGAAACGCTCGCGCGCCTGCGCCACGGGCACGTCCTCGCGCTCGAACGGCTCGGCGGCCTTGACGTGCGCGCGCATCCGCTCTTCGATCGCCGCGAAGTCGGCCTCGGAGATGCTCACGCGGTCGGGGAACTCGAAGTCGTAGTAGAAGCCGTCATCGATCGCCGGCCCGATCGAGATCTTCACGCCCTCGTACAGTTCCATGACCGCCGCGGCGAGCACGTGGGCGGCGTCGTGGCGGATCAGCTGTAGGGCCTTCGGCCCGTCTTTTTTAGTGAGGATCGCGATGTGCGCCCCGTCGGGCAGCGCGAGCGCGAGATCGCGCAGCTGCGGCTCCTCGCCGGGTTTCGCCTGGCCGACCTCGATCGCGAGCGCCGCCCGCGCGAGCCCGGGACCGATCGCGGCGGCGGCGTCGGCGCCGGTGGCGCCGTCGGGGAGCTCGAGCGTGCTCGCATCCGGGAGCGTGACCGTGACTGACATAAGCGCGCAGGCTACCCGGCGGCGGCGAGACTTTTCCGGGATGCTCTATGCGGCGGCGCCGGCGGCCTGCGGGCGCCCCGCGGCGGCGGCGGGCGCGACGGGCGCGAGCGACCATAGGGCGTCGTCGGCGAGCGCCTCGCGGCGCGCGAGGCCGGCGCCGGTGAGCTCGATCAGCGCGCGCTCGGCGCCGGCGCGATCGGGGAGCTGGTTGTTCTGCGCCATGATCGCGGCGAGCTCCTGCGTGACCAGGCCGGCTGGGAAGCTGCGCAGCGCGTCGAGCGCCTCCTGGGCGGGCTCGCGGCGCTCGAGCGTGGTGTCGAGGTTGGCGATCAGCACGTCGTAGGCGTCGATCGTCTGAAAGCCGCCTGCCTCCAGACGCTGGCCGGCTTGGCTCTCGAAGACGAGCGACGGCGCGGAGTAGCGCACGGGTCCGTCGGTCTGGCGCGCCTTGCCCTGGAAGTCGGTCGGGCCGCCCTCGGCCCGGCGGGTCTCGCGCTTGTCCCGCTCGTAGGCGGCGAGCGTGTCGGGCTCGTCGATCGCGGCGACGACCGCGTCCACGTCCAGGCCGTGCACGCGCGCGAGCGCCGTGGCGATGTCGGCGTCCTCGTCGAGCAGCAGCGTGCTGGTGAACCACGCGAGCTGCAGCGCTCGCAGCGCCTCGTGCTCGCGCCCGGGCGCGAGCATGCGGGTGGCGACGAGCGCACGGCAGGCGCGCGAGGTGGCGGTCACCCGCGCGCGTGGCTGCATCAAGAGCGGCATGCCGAAGCGCCTGAAGTAGCTCTGCTGGCCGATCGTCGAGCGCGTGGGCGTGTAGCCGGCTTCGATGTAGCGCTGCGGGTCCTCGGCCAGCCCGATCGTCACCAGGCGCCAGTCCAGCTGCTCGCCGTAGCGCCAGCGCAGCACGGCGAGCGCGGGGCTGGCGGAGTACGCGAACGGACACCCGGGGTCGGTGAAGTGCGTGACCTTGATCGTGCCCACGCAGACATGATTGCACGCGCAAGCAACACGTCCGGGATCACAGGCGCGACGGCGCGCGCGGAGCTGCCGCCGGCGCGACTCGCGCGCGTCACTTGGCGCGGCGCCGGCGTGCGCGTCTGGCAGCGGATGAGGGCAGCGGGATGCCAGCAGTCGGCTGTCTGGATGTTGCCAGTCGCGAAATGCGAATGTTTCTGACCGTGTCGGCCCCCACACAGGTGGATCAAGCGCTCGCCGCGACGGTGCGGCGCATCCGGGTCGAGCGGGGCGACACGCAGGAGGATTTGGCGCACAAAGCGGGCCTGACGGTGGCGGCGTTCGCGCGCATCGAGCGCGGGCACGCGAACCCGACGTGGACGACCGTCAGGCGCATCGCGCAGGCGCTGGACGTGACCCTCGCGGGGCTCGCGGAGGCCGTCGAACGCTACAAGCCACGGCATTGAGCGGCCTCCGTGGGGGCGCTCAGGCGTGCGCGCGCTCGGGCGCCTCGAGCGCGCGCAGGTGCTCGTCGAAGCGCCTGACCCATTCCTCTGAGACCTCATCGGCCTGGATCGAGAGCCGCGGCGCCGGTAGCGCCGGGCCGACGGGCGCGGGGATGCCGAGGTAAGCGAGCACGCGCGCGACGACCGCGTCGGTGCCCGCGGCGAGCTCCTCGTAGGTGAGCTTCAGCGGCTCGTGGCCGAGGCCGAGGAAGTAGGCGTCCCACGAGGCGTCGTGCGCGGTCAGCAGGCGCACGAGGTAGTTGATCGCGCGGAAGGAGAAGACGGGCTCGACCATCCGCGCGACCTCGGCGCCGGGTTCCCGCTTCCACGCCTGGGTCTGCACGGCCTTCCACAGCGAGACGGCCTGGCGCACCTTGTTCTCGCGGGTGATCCGGATGTAGCGCAGGCCGGGGAAGGCGCGCGCGAGCAGCTCCGGAAGCGGGCGCCCGGCCATCCCCGCGATCCCGCGCAGCAGCTGGGCGAAATCGCCGAGATAGCCCCACATGAGCTTGGCGGCGAAGACGCCGTTGGCGGTGGTGCCCTGCGCGAGCGCCCACGCCAGGTACTGGTCGTAGGTGTCGGGGTGCCACAGCGGGTTCGGTTCGGCGAGCCCGTCGGGCATCTCGCGGAAGGCGAGGCGCTCGACGATGTTGGCGTGGCGGTCGGGATCGAAGTACTCGTGCGGACGGCGCGGCAGCCCCGAGCGGCTGAGCGCCTCGAAGTACTCCTCGGGATGGCCGGCGACACCGGTCTGGTCGAGCGCGCGGCACAGTAGAGTGCTGCCGCTTCGCGGCGTGGCGCACACCAGGTAGGAGAGCATCGGCGTCATCGAAAGCCCCAAACAAGCTCACTGACTCAGTGCACAATACGTGAACGAGCGGCCGAACATCCTGTACTTGCATTCGCACGACACGGGGCGCTACACGCAGCCCTATGGCGAGCAGGTGCCGATGCCAAACGTACAGGGGCTGGCCGATCAGGGCGTGCTCTTCCGCCAGGCCTTCTGCGCGGCGCCGACCTGCTCGGCCAGCCGTGCGTGCCTGTTGACCGGCCAGTACGGGCAGAGCAACGGCATGCTCGGCCTGGCCCACCGCGGCTTCTCGCTGCGCGACTACCGCCATCACATCGTCAACGTCCTGCGCGGGGCGGGCTACACCTCGACGTTGATCGGCGAGCAGCACATCTCCAAGAAGCCCGAGGTGATCGGCTACGACGAGGTGATCAAGGTCCCGACCACGCGCGTGGACACGGTCGCGCCGCTGGCGATGGAGGTCCTGCGCCGTCCGCGCGAGCGCCCGCTGTTCGTGTCGGTCGGCTTCTTCGAGACCCACCGCGAATTCCTCGGCCCGGGCTCGCTCAGGGACGTCCACTACTCAAAGCCCCCGAACAACCTCCCGGACACGCCGGAGGTGCGAGCGGACATGGCGGCGTTCAAGGCGAGCGCGCGCTCGCTGGATCACGGCGTGGGCATGGTGCTCAACCAGCTGGATGCGTGCGGGCTGAGCGAGGACACGCTGATCATCTTCACGACCGATCACGGCATGCCGTTTCCGGGGGCGAAGGCGACGCTGTACGACCGCGGCCTGGGGGTGACGCTGATCCTGCGCGGGCCCGAGCCGTTTGGCGGCGGGCGCGTGATCGACGCGCTGGTCTCGCACATCGACATCTACCCGACCGTGTGCGAGTACCTGGGAATCGCGCGCCCGCCGTTTCTGCAGGGCGTCTCGCTGTTGGCGCTGCTGCGCGGCGAGGCGCTGCACGTGCGCGAGGAGATCTTCGCGGGCTCGACCTGGCACGCGGCGTACGAGCCGCAACGCGCGGTCCGCACCAGCCGCCACAAGTACATCCGCCGCTGGGGCGAGCGGCGCACGCCGGTGCTCGCGAACACCGACGACGGCCCGAGCAAGGAGCTGCTGATCGCCGCCGGCTGGGCCGAGCGCGAGATCCCCAAAGAACAGCTCTACGACCTGGTGTTCGACCCCAACGAGGCGAACAACGTGATCGCGGACGCCGCCTATGCAGAGGTCGCCGAGGACCTGCGCGCGCGCGTGCGCCGCTGGATGCGCGACACCGACGATCCGCTGCAGGCCGGACACGTGGACCCGCCTGCGGGCGTCGAGATCAACCTGCCCGACCAGCGCTCGGCGAGCGACCCGACGACCAGGGTCGGCTGAGCGCTCGCAGCTTCGGCACGCACGGCGGGCGAGGAGCTGCACGAGCGCGCCGCTCGTGCGCCCGGCCGGTCATCCGGGACGCAGCGCCCGGCGTCCTCGCGCACGAGCCCTCGTTGACGGCTGTTCCAGATTGACGAATGCACGCGGGCCGGGTTCGCACCGGCCCACGGCGCCGATGTGATATCCGCAAAATTGCGTATTGACCATGTGCGCGAGGCTTGAGTAGTGTTTCGCGCTCACAAGGGCGTCGGTGAGTCGTTGCGGTGCCGATGTGGGGGAAATCACGAACACGGAGGGCATGAAATGCCTGCATTGACGGCGCTGCCGCGCCTCGGACGCCGCGCCGGCCTCCTCGGCGTGGCGAGCGTAGGGCTTCTGATGATCGTCGCGTTGTCCCTGTGGGCGTCGTCGGCCGCGCGCGCGGTCGGCTGCCAGGACAGTTGGACGAACACCGCGGGCGGCAGCTGGGCGGAAGGCGCGAACTGGAGCAACAAAGCACCCCCCACCACGAGCGAAGAAGCGTGCATCACGGTGAACGGCACCTACACCGTGACGCTGACCACGGGCACGACGACGACCGTGAAGTCGCTGAGCGTCGGCGGCGAATCGGGCACGCAGACGCTGGTCGTGGCCAACGTCTCAAACTCGTCATCGACGCTGAACGCGTCCTCGGCGATCGCGCTCGGCGCCCACGGCGCGGTCACGCTGACCGATGGCGCCGGCCAGAACGGCGAGAGCGTGACGTTGGAATCTGGCGGCTCGATCACCAACGCCGGCACGATCACGACCGAAACGGACGCCGGCGGCGGACGCGTCCTGAAAGGCAGCCTCGCCAACAAAGGCACGCTGGCGATCAACGCGAACACGTCCTTCGACGCGAGCAAAGCGACGCTCGCCAACGAAGGCACGGTCAGCCTCGCCAACGAAAAGTCGCTGACGGTCTCGAGCGAAGCCTCGGTGACGAACGCGAGCGGCGGCAAAATCGCGGCAACCGGCAGCGGCCGGGTGCTCCTTGAACCGAAAACGTCGTTCACCGAGGGCGCGGGCACGACCAGCGGCACGCTGCCGGTGGTGATCGAAAGCGGCTCGCTCGACTACACCGGGGCGGGCGCGAGCACGATCGCCCAGCGCAACACCGAAGGCACGCTCACCGGGGCATCCTCGGCGGGGCAGTCGCTGCTGATCGAGAACAACTCCAACCAGAACGCGTCCGTGACCGCCACGAGCTTCACCAACGGCGGCACGATCACGCTGACCGACGCACCGTCCACCAACGGCGAGAACGTCACGCTCACCGCGTCCGGCACGCTGACGAACACCGGCACGATCACCACCGAAGCAGACCTCGGCGGGACGCGCATCCTGCAAGGCGACTTCGTCAACAAAGGCACCGCCGACATCGACGCGCCGACGGACTTCGACGCCAGCAAAGGCGCGTGGACGAACGAAGGCGCGCTGAACGTCGGCGAAGGCTTCCAGCTCGCCGTCTCCAACGAAAGCTCGGTGACCAACGCCTCGGGCAACATCGCGGGCGGCAGCGGGGAACACCCGGGCGACGTGTTCATGGAACCGAAAACGTCGTTCACGCAGGGCGAAGGCACGACCAGCGGGACGCTGCCGGTGATCATCGACAGCGGCGCGCTGAGGTACACGGGCGCGGGCGCGAGCACGATCGCCCAGCGCAACACCGAAGGCACGCTCGCCGGCAACCTGGCCTCCGGGCAGACGCTGCTGATCGAGAACAACTCCAACCAGAACGCGACCGTGACCGCCTCGGCGTCGTTCACCAACGCAGGCAAGATCACCCTCACCGACGCGCCCGGCCAGAACGGCGAGAGCGTCACGCTCGACCTGACCGCGGGCACGCTCACGAACACCGGCACGATCACAACCGAAGAAGCCGCCGGCGGGAGCCGCTTCCTGCAGGCCAGCCTGACGAACAAAGGGACGATCGACATCGACACGAACACCTCCTACGACGCGAGCAAAGCGACGCTGACCAACGAAGGCGCGCTGGACGTCGCGACGGGCAAGGCGTTGAAAGTCTCGAGCGAAGGCTCGGTCACGAACGGCTCCGGCGGTGCGATCGCGGGCGGCGCGAGCGGCGAGGTCTTCCTGGAAGCGGGCACCGCCTTCACCGAGGGCGCGGGCACGACCAGCGGCACGCTGCCGGTGGTGATCGAAAGCGGCTCGCTCGACTACACCGGGGCGGGCGCGAGCACGATCGCCCAGCGCAACACCGGGGGCGCGCTCACCGGGGCATCCTCGGCGGGGCAGTCGCTGCTGATCGAGAACAACTCCAACCAGAACGCGTCCGTGACCGCCACGGGCTTTACCAACGGCGGCACGATCACGCTGACCGACGGTCCCGGCCAAAACGGCGAGAGCGTCACGCTCACCGTGTCCGGCACGCTGACGAACACCGGCACGATCACCACCGAAGCGGCCGCCGGCGGGACGCGCATCCTCCAAGGCGACTTCGTCAACAAAGGCACGACCGACATCGACGGGCCGACGGACTTCGACGGCGCCGACGGCAGCTGGGCCAACGAAGGCGCGCTGAACGTCGGCGAAGGCTTCCAGCTCGTCGTCTCCAACGAAAGCTCGGTGACCAACGCCTCGGGCAACATCGCGGGCGCGGCCAGCGGCGACGTGTACCTGGAACCGAAAACGTCGTTCACCCAGGGTGGGGGCACGACCAGCGGGACGCTGCCGGTGATCATCGACAGCGGCGCGCTGAGGTACACGGGCGCGGGCGCGAGCACGATCGCCCAGCGCAACACCGAAGGCACGCTCGCCGGCAACCTTGCCTCCGGGCAGACGCTGCTGATCGAGAACAACTCCAACCAGAACGCGACCGTGACCGCCTCGGCGTCGTTCACCAACGCAGGCAAGATCACCCTCACCGACGGTCCCGGCCAGAACGGCGAGAGCGTCACGCTCGACCTGACCGCGGGCACGCTCACGAACACCGGCACGATCACGACCGTCGAAGCGGCCGGCGGGAGCCGCTTCCTGCAGGCCGACCTGACGAACAAGGGCACGATCGAGATCGACACGAACACCTCCTACGACGCGAGCAAAGCGACGCTGACCAACGAAGGCGCGCTCGAAGTTGCCGAAAAGAAGACGCTGACGGTCTCGGGCGAAGGCGCGGTGGTGAACGGCACGGGCGGCAAGATCCTCGCGGCCGGGACCGGCGCGAACGCCGGGCAGGTGTTCCTCGATCCGCACAGCGCGTTCACGGAGGGCAGCGGCACGACGAGCACGGCCAAAGGCACGCTGCCGGTGGTCATCGAAAGCAGCTCGCTGACGTACACCGGCTCGGGCAAGAGCGTGATTGCGGCGCGCAACACGGGCAACACGCTGACCGGAGCGCCGGGCTCCAAGCAGACGCTCTCGGTCCAGAACAACAGCAGCCAGAACGCATCGCTGACGGCGGCGGCGAGCTTCACGAACAGCGGCACGATCATCCTCACGGACGGTCCCGGCCAGAACGGCGAGACGATCTCGCTGGTCGTCGCGAGCGGGACGGGGACGCTCACGAACAAAGGCACGATCACCGCCGAAAAGGATGCCGGCGGCGCTCGCGTGATCGAAGGCGACCTCAAGAATGAAAAAACCGTTTCGCTGAGCGCGGGCGCGGACCTGAAAGTCACCGGCACCTACAGCCAGGGCAAAAAAGCCACGCTGAAGGCGGCGGTAGCCGGCGCGAGCGACATCGGCGCGCTGTCGGTGACGGGCACGGCGTCGATCGAAGGCACGCTCGCGCTCAGCCAGGCGAAAACGTTCAAAGCGAAAGCCGGCGAAACGTTCTCGGTCCTGTCGAGCTCGGCTTTGACGGGGACGTTCGCGAAAGAGACCGGCGACGCGGTCGGCAAAGGCACGGGCCTGTACTACAAACCCGCCTACTCGGCCACGGGCGTGACGCTGGAGGTGACGCAGGCGACGGTCGCGATCTCGCCGAGCTCCGGTCCGGGAGGCACGGTCGTGACGGTCAGCGGCAGCGGCTTCGTGCCCGGGGACACGATCAAATTGAAATTCACCGACCACAAAAAACACAAGACGACGCTGCCGAGCGCGACGGTAAACGGCAGCGGCGAACTCTCGACCGAAGTCACGATCCCCGAAACCGCAGCCGAAGGGGCGGGCTCGATCGCAGCCACGAGCACCGAGACGGCCGTGAGCCTCACCAAGACGTTCACGGTCACCTAGGCGCTCGAGCATCGACGGCTCGATCGGCGAATCTCGGCCTCGCGCTCGCCCGGCGCGAGGCCGAGAGGTTCGTGTCCGCGTCGGCCTCGCTGAGCGCGCACACGAGGATCCCGCTCACCTGCAAAGCCGCCGCGGGCAGCGACTCGTCCCAGGAGGCGAAGGTCACGTCTCGCGGCGCCGGTTGCTCGCGGCGATCCCGATCGCCGTTCTCGAGGCGATCGACGGGACCGCGCGCGACCCGGCGCGACATCTCGGCGGCGAGCGAATGCGGGTCGTCTGCGGAGTCGCTCGCCAGCAGGCGAACGACTCCGAGCCTGGTGGCGCTGCCGCGCACACTGGCGAGCGGCGGCGTGCGCGCGTTGACCTGTGCGCACAGCGCCGCGGCGGCGTCGCGCTCGGCGGCGCTCGGATCGCCTGGCTGGGCGACGAGCACGAGCGTCGCTTCGCTTGCGATTCCCGCCTGCAGCGCCCCGTGCAGCAGCGAGCGGTCGATGCTCGTCGAGACGCTGCCGTCGACCCCGGCGATGGCCGCCGCGCGCGTCAGGCGTTCGCGCGCGACCCGCGGCGCGGACGTGCTCGAGGGTGCCTGCACGAGCACCGGTTGCACGACGCCGCCGTCCGCGCGCGCGATCCGTACGGCGATCGCGAGCGCGCCGGGCGCGAGCTCGGGATCGCCGACCCCCACGACCACGCGCGCGCCGAGCGCGCCCGGGCCGTGCTCCTGGGCACCGAGCCGGGCGCTCGCGCGCTCGGCGGCGAGCGTGGAGGCGAGCACGCTGACGAAGATCAGCAGCAGCACCGCGTTGACGACCGCGCTGCTGAACAGCCCGATCTGGAAGCCGACGACCGTGGCCGCGAGCGTCGCCGCGGCCTGCGCGGCGCTGAGCGAGAACAGCAGCCCCGCCTGCGGGCGCGAGAAGCCGAGCAGCCGCGCGGCGAGGCCGGCAGCCAGCAGCTTGCCGCCGAGGCACGCGAGGATGAACAGGCCGGCGAACGCGAGGGTCTGCCACTTGGCGATCACGGCCGGATTGAGGATCAGCCCGACCGACACGAGGAACACGGGAATGAACACCGCGCCGCCGAAGAAGCCGATGCGATCCATCAGCTGGCCCTCGTTCGGGATCAGCCGGTTGAGCGCCAGCCCGGCGAAGAACGCGCCGACGATGCCCTCGATGCCGAACAGCTCGGCGACGGTCGCGGCGGCGAGAAACGCTGTGATCGCTACGACGTAGCGCACGGAGCGCTCGGCGCCGAACAACCTAAACGCCCAGGCTGCCAGACGCGGCAGCACGAGCAGGCTGAAGCCGATCAGCACGGCCAGGCCGACCACCAGCTGGAAGGCGATGTCGAGCGTCGAGCGTCCCCCACCGACCGAGCCGGCGACCGCCGCGAGCACCACCAGCGTGAGGGTGTCGGTGAGCACGGTCGAGCCGACGACGGTCGCGACCGCCGGGTCGGAGGCGAGGCCGGCGTCGCGCACCGTCGGATAGGTGATGAGCGTGTGCGAGGCGAGCAGCGAGCCGAGCAGGATCGCTGCCAGCACCTCCCAGCCGAGCGACAAGCCGACGATCGTCCCGAACAGCATCGGCAGCGCGAACGTGAGCAGCCCGAAGATGATCGCCGAGCGCCGGTGGGCGCGCAGCAGGTTGAGATCGAGCTCGACCCCGGCGACGAACATCAGGTACAGCAGGCCGAGCTGGCCGAGGTCGGGCAGCGTCGTGTTGCCCGCGCCGATCGCGTTCAGGCCGTGGGGGCCGATCACGTAGCCGCCGAGCAGCAGCCCGATGATCCCCGGTATCCGCGCGCGCTCGATCACGACCGGCCCGAGCAGCACGGTCGCGAAGATCACGAGGAACTCCCACGGCGCCCCGTTCGGCGAGGAGATCTCAAGGATCGAGCCGATCGACGCGTGCCCGAGCGTTGTCATCGCAGCATCAGCGCCGGCGTCTCCGGCGCCCGTGTCCGAGCCGGTTCGGCAGCGGTCATTCTTCGACCCTCAGCGCCGGCACCTGTTCGGCGGCGCCTTCATGCAGGCTCGTGTGCAGCCAGCGCCGCCCGAGGCGTTCGATCGTGCCGTCCTCGCTGAAGGCGCGGATCGCCGAGTCGACGGCTTCGAGGTTTTCCGAGCCGTGCGGGAGCGCGGCGGCGAGCACGTCTTCGCTTGGCAGCTGGGCGGCGACCGCATAGCTGGCTGGCGATTCGCGCGCGTAGGCGAGCGCGACCGGAAGGTCGAGCATGACGGCGCTCGCGCGCCCCGAGCGCAGCGCGCGCAGCGCTTCGTGCTGGTGGGCGAAGACCAGCGGCGCCCGCGCCGGGTGGATCGTGTCTGCGAGCGCTTCCTGCAGGGTGGTGCCCCGCTGTACCGCCCAGCGCAGCTCCTGCGCGGCGTGAACGTCGGCGACCTGCGTGCCGGGCCGCACGAGGATCGACGGCGGCGCCGCCAGATAGGCGCTTGAGAAGCTCACATGCCGAGCACGCGCTGCGGTGACGGTGATGTCCGAGAGCGCCAGGTCCGCGCCCTCGAGCTCGCCCGCGACGAGCCGCGCGAAGGGGACGACGATCACCTTGACGCGCGCGAGCCCGAAGCGCGCGGCGAGCGCGCGTGCGAGCCCGTACTCGAAGCCGCCTGTCGGGTGCTTGGCGCTCCCGTACCAGAAGCCGGGGTCGGGGATCTGCGCTGTGGCGACCGTGAGCGTGCCGCGCGTGCGCGGCGTGAACGTGCCCGCCGCCCCCGAGCCGCTGCAGCCGACCGCCAACAGCCCGAGGAGCACCCCCGCGACCGCCGCGCCTGCACGCCGACGCAGCGAGGCAACCATGATCCCCGGACTCTACCCCCGTGCGCGGGTCGCGGCGCGCGACGCCGCACCGGGTGGCGAGGCGCATGCCACCCTGACGCGCCCGGCGTCCACCGTCGCGCCCTGCTGCGTGTCTAGGAGGAGGCCGGCGAGGAGGTCCGGCGACGGTCGCTGAGCGAGGGACCGCTCCCGAGCGCCTCGTAGTGAGCGTCCGCCTCCGCCCAGCGGTGCCGATCGCTGCCCAGGCGCCGTGCGTTGATCTGCGACGCGCCCGCGGGGTAGACGCCGCCGTCGAGCCGCTCGCGGGCGTCCGCCACGAGCTTGCCGACCACCGCCGGTCTCACGCCGAAGCGTTGCGCGAGCTGCTGCTCGCCGAGATCCTTTGCGAGCTCGAGCACGAGAACGTCGCGCTCGTGGCGCAGCTCCTGCTTCTGGCGCTCGCGCGCGACCTCGCGCGCGAACTGCGAAGCGCTCCTACCCGGGAGGCCGGCTCCCCTGCCACTATCGGTCGATGAGCTGTGATCCATGGCGCCCATTATCACTCACCGTTCGGACGGCTCGCCGATAATCCTCCTCAGAGCGTGAGCGCGACGGCCGCGTCGTGTGTGAGGACGCGGAAGCTGAAGCTCTCCTCGATGTACAGCTCGACGGCGTCGGCGTCGTGGCGCTCGTAGCCGATCGACAGATCCTCGCCGACGTCGAGCACGAAGTCGCCGCCGCGCTGGCTGACGAGCACCGCGCCGCGCACGCCGGGCGCCCACACGAGCGGACCGCCGACGATCTCGCGCAGGTGGTCCAGCAGCGGATAGCCCCCGTGCTCGCTGGCCTCGAGCACGCGCGTATACGCCTCGGGCCCGAGCGCCAGGCCGTATGGGCCCTCGACGCCCGCGTGCAAGAGCATTTGGAGCGCGTGCGCGACGTGACGCGGATAGCGCTCGCAATCCTCGCCCAGCGCGATCGGATCGTGCGTGGCGGCTTCGGTGATACCGCTCATGCCCGCCGCCTTCAGGCCGTGAAAGACGGCGCGGTTCTCGGCGATCGCGATCCGGCGCGCGGCCCGGTCGAGCGCGTCGAGGTCGATGTCCTGGGCGCCGCGGTCGGCGTCGCGCAGCTCCCCCCGCGCGAGCGAGAACGGCGCGCGCAGCTCGAGCAGCGCGAGCACCTCGCGCTGCGCGGCCACGAGCCCCTCGCCGGGCTCCTCGGCCAGCGCGCGGACACGGCCGAGGTTCGTCGCCGAGTGCTCCCAGCCGTGCGGCCCGCTGAAGTCGACCAGCTTGCGCGCGGCGAGCCCGGGCGTGAGGCGCCCACGGGCCTCCGCGTCGAGCAGCTGCCAGCCGGCGTCGGTGATCGGCGCGTGCTCGCGCAGCAGATGGCTCACGGCGTGGCGCCTCGCAGGCTGCCGATGCCGAGCGAGCTGCTGCCGGTCAGCGGCGCTCCCTGCGCCGCGGCGCCCTCGACCGCCTGCTCCTCGGAGCGCTCGCCGTGCTCGACGATGTCGCCCTCCTGGAGCAGGATGCCCCGGGCGATCTCGCGCCACAGCGGGCTGCGACGCAGCAGGAACTCGAGATCCATGCAGAAGTGCTTGAACTCCTCGCCGAGCGCGTCGCGCATGATCGCGCTGGCGTCACGATCTGACTCGAGCGCGAGTCGCTGCTCATACCAGCCGATCGCTTCCGCCTCCTCGGTGAGCGACGCGCACAGCCGCGCGAACGTGCGCGTCTGCTGCGGCAGCTCCTCGGGCGGCTCGTGATACTGATCGAAGCCCACACGGGCATCCTGGCAGAACAGCTCGCGCCGCGGCGGCTCTCAGCGGTGCGTGCCCCGATCGGCGCCGCCGCCGTCGAGCAGCCGGCGCCCGTGCAGCCAGAAGAGCAGCATCAGCGAGGGCCCGACGAGCAGGACCGCGGCGATGAACACGCCGACGAGCGCGACCAGCGTGCCATGCGGTGCGGCGCCGTCGGCGAGCGTGAGGCCGGTGCGCGGCAGCAGCGCCGGCTTCTGGGCCACCCCCCAGCCCCAGATGACCGCTGCGACGCCCAGCGCTGCGAGCGCGCGCAGCCCGCGTGCGCGTCCGAGCGCGCGCAGCCCGCGTGTGCGCGCGAGCGCGAGCAGCGCGAGCACGCCCAGGCCGCAGGCGCCGGCGAGCAGCACGAGCGCCAGCGCGCGGCCGGTGAGCTGGTGGAAGAGCGCGTGGTCTGAGTGGCGAAGCTCGGCCAGCGCGGCGAGCGAGAGCGCTCCGGCGAGCGTTCCCGCGCCGGCGGCGCGGCGGCTGAAATAGCGCGCGTGCGGCTGATCCTCGCGGGCGATCGCCTCGCCGATCAGGTACACGGCCGCGAGATACGCGCACACGGCGACGAACAGCCCCCCGACGAGCAGCGACGTGGGGTTCGTCCACACCGACAGCGTGGTATGCCGTGCGCCGAGCGCGATCCGGCCGGCGGCGACGGCGCCGACGACGGTGCCCATGAAGAACGGCGTCAGCAGCGATGAGATGGCGAACACCGCGCCGAGCGGCTGCTCGGCGCGGCCTCCCTGGACCTCCTTGCGAAACGCGAAGCCGGCGCCGCGCAGCACGATCCCGAGCGCGGCGAGCCACAGCGGCAGCGCGGCGGCGGTCATGACCGCGGCGAACGCCGTCGGGAAGCCCGTCCAGAAGATCACGAGCGCGAAGATCAGCCATACGTGGTTGGCCTCCCAGACCGGGGTGATCGTCTCGTCGATCAGCCGCCGCGGCGCCCGGCCGCGCTGCTCGCCGCCGGCCAGCAGGTCCCACAGGCCGCCGCCGAAGTCCGCGCCCGCGAGGACCGCATAGAGCGTGAGGACCGCGAGCAGGATCGCGCCGAGGACTTCCGCCATCACGCCCGCTCCCCGGCGACGGGCCCGGGCGGTCGGCTCGGCGGTCCGTACGGCACGGCGGCCTCGCCTTCCTCGCCCTCTTTCCAGCGGCGCGCGAGCCACCGCAGGATCAGCACGGTCGCGACGCCGAGCACGGCGTAGAGCACGATCACCGCCGACAGGCTCGCGATCACGCCCCTGTTGGTGGTCGCCGCCTGCGCGGTCGTGAGCAGCCGGTAGACGACCCACGGCTGGCGTCCGACCTCGGTGACGATCCAGCCGCACTCCATCGCCACGAGCGCCGCCGGCCCGCACGCGACCGCCAGCCGCCAGAACCAGCGGCTGGCGGGCAGCGCGCGCCGGCGCCGCCACGCGAGCAGCGCCCAGAGGCCGGCGAGCAGGAGCACGAACGCGAGTCCGACCATGACGTCGAAGGAGAGGTGGATGAGCGTCGGCGCCGGCGGACGGTCGACTGGCGCGACCGAGTCCCAGCCGGTGACCTTCGCGTGCGGGCTGAAGCCGACGAGCAGCGAGTCCAGGTCGGGGATTTCGATGCCGAAGTAGACGCGCCCGCCCGAGTACACGCCGCCGAGATACTCGGGCACCCCGCGAGAGGTGTGCGCGACGTACTCCATCGCCGCGAACTTGACGGGCTGGTCTGTCGCGACTGCGCGTGCGGCGGTGTCGCCGACGAAGATCTGAAACGGCGTGAGCGCGGCGGCGAGCACGAATGGGATCGCGAAGCCGAGTCGGTGGTAGCGGTCGCGGCGCCCGCGCAGCAGCCCGACCGCGTACACCGAGGCGACCAGGAACCCCGCGACCATGTACGCCGCGAGGATCATGTGCGGCATCTCATACACCGCGGAGCGGCTGAAGAAGACCGCCAGGGGTTCGACGGCGACGATCCGTCCGGCTCGCATCGTGAACCCCCCCGGCGTGTTCATCCAGGAGTTCGCCGCCATCACCGAGATCGCGCCGAGGATCCCGCTGAGCGCCACCGGAATCCCAGACCAGAAGTGCGCCCAGCCGCTCAGGCGCCGCCAGCCGTAGAGATAGATGCCGGTGAAGATCGCCTCGAGGAAGAAGAAGATCCCCTCGACGCTGAACGGAAAGCCGATCACCGCCCCGTACTTGCGCATCAGACCGGGCCACAGCAGCCCCATCTCGAACGACAGCACCGTGCCCGTGACCGCCCCGACCGCGACGAGCACGCCGAGCGCCTGCGACCAGCGCCGCGCGAGCGTCATCGCCACCTCGTCGGAGCGCTTCAGCCCGAGGTACTCGGCGATCAGCACGATCGTCGGGAACGCGATCCCGAAGCACGCGAGGATGATGTGAAAGCCGAGCGTGGTGGCCATCTGGGCACGCGCGGGCACCACTTCGCGAACCGCGGCCAGAGTCCCGAGCGCGTGCACGACGCCGATCATCGTCTCCGAACGCGAGCGGCGCGATCCGTCACGGTCCGCCAGCGCCCTTCCGGGGTCTCGCGGGGGCAAGCATGAGCTCGGACGGACAGCCTACGCCGCTCCGTGGCGCGGACAAGCGCAGCGGTCAGCGTGCCGACCGCCGGCGACGGTGCGAGAATTGTGGCGTGGCCTCCATCGAGCAGACCTCGCGGCCCTATCGCGGCATAACCGCGACAGAGCGCCGCGCCTCCAGGCAGGAGCTGCTCCTGCGGGCGGGCCTCGAGCTGTTCGGGACCGCCGGGTATGCGAGCAGCACGATCCGCGCGATCAGCGCGCAGGCGTCGCTGAACCCGCGCTATTTCTATGAGTCCTTCGACAGCCGGGAGGAGCTGCTCTACCAGGTCTACAGGGACATCATCCGCGAGATCACCACGGCCGCGACCGAGGGCACCAGCCAGGCGCAGACGATCGAGGAGAAGGCCCGGGCCGGCCTGCGCGCCGGATGGACGATCCTCACCGATGACCGGCGCAAGGCGCGGGTGCTCGCGCTCGAGGTCGTGGGCGTCAGCGATCGCCTCGAGCGCGTACGCCGCAAGACCAGACACAAATTCGCCGACCTCCTGTTCGCCGAGCTGCTGAAGCAGAGCTCACGTTCGCTAGCCGATCGCGGCATTCGCGTTCGCCTCGACCCGGGGTTGACAGCCCGCTCGCTGATGGGTGGCGTGGTGGAGGTGCTGGCGGACTGGATCAACGGCGAAGTCGACGCCTCGCCGGATGAGATCATCGAGCACTTCACGCTGCTGTTCACCGCTGCCGCTCACGCTGCGGTCGCGACCGCGGCCGACGGCGCTCCTTGAGGCAGCAGCCAAGGCGCGCCGGTAGCTGCTAGCGTCGAGGCATCAGGTCGGGCGAGTCGCCCGACATCGCAGTGCCAGCGCTCGTAGCTTTTGCTCAGCAATCTCCGCGTTCGCAGCACTATCGACGCCGGAGGAGGCAGCATGGCTACTGGAACCGTCAAGTGGTTCAGCGACGAGAAGGGCTTCGGGTTCATCACGCCGGATGACCAATCGAAGGACTTGTTCGTCCATCACAGCGCGATCGTGGGCGAGGGCTATCGCTCGCTCCCCGAGGGCGCAAGCGTCTCATACGACGCCGAACCCGGCGAGAAGGGGCCCAAGGCGGGCAACGTCCAGCTGGCCTAGCGCGCTGTGAGCGTCGGCCGCTTGGTCCAATCGGCGACTTTGCAGGTTGGTCGGACGGCGAGGAGCCGGCGCGCTCGATCGCGCCGCTGAGCCCTCATGAGGCGCGGAGAAGAACGTCACGAGAAGGAGTTGAGATATGGCCTCGAGCGGCAAGAAGAAGACGACGATGGCGAAGCTCGCGCGCGAAAGCCGGCTGCGCGAGCGTCGAATCGAGAAGCAAGCCAAGAGGGACGCCCGCAAGCTGGCGCCGGGCGCGCACCGAGACGAGCCCTCCGAGGCGCTGGCGAGCAGCGGCCCGCCGGTCTCGCTGGCCGCCGATCGAGCTGCTCTTCAAACGGTCCGGCTGCCCTCCGCGGACGCCTCTGACTGAGACGCCGAGGACGCGCTCGAGGCGCCCGCCGTGGTGGGACTCGCAGCTTGGCCGTCAGTGACCCCCGTGCGCCAGGCTCGCTGGCGTCTCGGTGGCTCGAGCAGTAGCGTTCGGCGATGCCTTCCGACTGGCCCGCCGTGTCATACCGGGACTGGAGCGCGACGTGCGACACGCTGCACGCGCACACCCAGGTGCTCGGCAAGCTGGCGGTGGCGATGGCCCCGCCCGAGCCGCAGCTCCAGCACGCGGCGCTGCGTCTGACCGCGCGCGGTTGGGAGACCGCACCGCTGCCGGCAGCCGACGGCTCGGGGGCGCTCGTGGCCGCGCTCGATCTGAGAGCGCACGAGGCGCTCGTCGAACACAGCGGCGGGAGCGTGCGCCGCCTCGCGCTCTGCCCCGACCGATCGGCGGGCGAGGTCGCGCGCGAGCTGCTGGGCGCGGTTCGCGAGCTGGGCGGCGCCGTCGAGATCGACCCCACGCCGCAGGAGGTGCCGTGGAGCGCGCCGCTCGACGAGGATGCCGAGCACCACTCCTACGATGCTGCGCAGGTCGCTTCCTACTTTGCCGCCGCGACCCAGGCCGCGCTCGTGCTCGCCGCGTTCCGCGCGCCGTATCGCGGACGCTCTACCCCGGTGAACGCGTGGTGGGGTTCATTCGACCTCGCGGTCAACCTGTTCTCCGGCCTGCCGGCCGATCCGCCTTCGCACGACTTCATCATGCGCAACGCGATGGACGCGCAGGAGGTCGCCGTCGGCTGGTGGCCCGGCGACGCGCGCTACGAACGGGCGGCGTTCTATGCCTACGCGCACCCCGCGCCGGAGGGGTTCGGCGCGGCGACGCTCTGCCCCGCGCCCGCGCGTTGGGAGCAGGCGCTCGGCGAGTACGTCCTCGACTGGGACGACGTTCGCCGCAGCGTGAACCCGCACGAGCTCGCGCTCGAGTTTGCCCGCTCGGCCTTCCACCATGCGTGTACCGTCTGCGAATGGGATCCCAAGCTGCTCGCCAGCGCCGAGGGAAGCCCACCACCCGTCGCATGAGGGCAAACGCGACGGGCGGGCGCTGCTCGCGGCGAGCAAGCACGCCTCCCGCGCCGTGATCTTGCGCATCGTCGGCGCCGGCGTGACGGTCGCCTACGTGCGTATCGATTCACGCTGGGTCGCGTGAGCTGTAGGGGTCGTCCTCGCCGCGCACGTCGCGGTAGCGCCGGTCGAACAGCTCGAGCACGGCCGTCACGTCCGAGGGCCCCCCAATGCTGTGGCTCACCCCGTCGCAGGCAAGCGCCGCGTCGGCCGGCTCGGCGTCTCCGTGCTCCACGAGCTCGTCATGCTCGGGCTGGGAAAAACGCAGCTGCGCCACGCCCCGGTCGCGATCGAGGATGCCGAGCTCGAGCTGCTCGTAGCGCACCACCGCGGCGCCGTCTGAGCGGCGCACGACGCGCACCCCCGGCCAGGTGTCGAGCTCGTTGGCGATCTCATCGATTAGCGCGTCCTTGGCCACCGCAAGCCGATCCTAGCGCGGCGTGCGCTTGCCAAGCGGATTGCTCTTCGGGCGCGAGCGAGGGGTCCCAGTCGGGGCCGGCGCGGCGAAGCACGACGAGGAACATCGGCGCGGCCACGTTATGCAGCCCCGGCCTCACGAGGCTCCCGCGCGGCGGACAGGCCTTCGGGACGGGCCTCTGAGCTCGACCTCCTTGGCAGCAAGGGTCGCCTATGCCATGGATGCCACGAATAGCCGGCCAGCGAGCGGGAGTGGCCGCTGATTGGGGGTGTCGGCGCGGCCGCGTCGGGGCTATGCGGCCGGTGGCTGGTCGATGCGCACAAGATTGCCGGACGGGTCACGCACGGCGCAGTCGCGTGTCCCCCACGGCTGGTCGGTCGGCTCCTGGACGATCTCGGCGCCCGAGGCGCGCAGCTGCTCGAATGCGGCATCGAGGTCGTCGGTGTGGAAGTGGACGCCGTTCAGGGCGCCCTTGGCTAGCAACGCGGCTAGCGCATCGCGGTCGGCGGGGCTGCCGTTCAGGTAGTTCGTGAGGACGATCGCGACGCCGGGCTGCGAGGCGGCGCCGACGGTGATCCAGCGGAAGTCTTCGCGGGCGACGTCGTTGCGCAGTTCGAGGCCGAGCGTGTCGCGGTAGAAGGCCAGCGCGAGCTCGGGGTCATGCACGAGGGCGAAGCATTGTGAAAGAGCGAGGTTCATTGCCCGAACACTAGGGAGCCAGGGCAGCGCGCGTTTCTCCGATCCTGCTCGGTTTGCGGCTTGGGCGCGTTAGGTCTTTGGCGAGACAGCCTGGCACGCTCGCGAGCGCGCCGTGGTCGCGGGCCCGGTAGGCCGTCGGCGTCTCCCCCACGAGTTGGGTGAAGCGCGCGCTGAACGAGCCGAGCGACGAACATCCGACCGCCATGCAGACCTCGGTGACGGACATGTCGCGGCCGCGCAGCAGCGCCTTGGCCCGCTCGATTCGTCGCGTCATCAGGTAGGCGTACGGCGTCTCCCCGTACGTCGCGCGGAACTGCCGCGAGAAGTGCGCGGTCGACATCAGCGCGGCGCGGGCGAGCGCGGCGACGTCGAGCGGGCGGGCGTACTCGCGATCGATCAGATCGCGGGCGCGGCGCAGGTGCGCGAGGTTGGCGAGCTCCTCAGGTGTCACGATGGATAAAGGAATAGCCGTATCAGCTGCACCATCCAAGCTGGCTCACGGTGAGCGGCTCCCGTCGGGGAAGTCGCGTGGTGGCCTGTGTGTCACGTATGGGCCACCACGGCGCCGTGCTTGTGCGCCGCAGGTCGGCTCGAGAAGGCGCGGTCACTCGTTCGAGCGGATTCGCGCGCACGGCGTAGCGCGCGAATACCCACGTCGACGCCGGTGCGGACGTTTCAGATAGCCGAGCTCACGCGACGCCGGCCTGTTTGCGCCGTCGCGACCGTGGCTAGCCCCTCGGACTGCTCCTGGGGCGAGCGCTGGGCGAGCGGGAAGAGCGCGACGGCCAGCAGCACGTACAGCGGAGCGGCGTTGAAGTCCGTCGCGCCTCCCGCCCAGAACGGCCCGCCGAGGCTCTGGCCGAACAGCCAGTAGCCGAGCGATATCACGATCCCGAGCGCGAGCGCCGCCCAGCGCAGCGGCGAGGGCGCGAACACGCCGAGCGCGATCGCGACCGACAGCACCGCGAGTGTGATCGCGACGGTCGTGCCGTGCCCCTGGGCGTGGTGCACCGCCCAGTCCTGGATCTTCGCCAGCCAGTGCGGCGAGGCTTCGGCCATGCCCTTGATCATTTCGGCGGTGGCGCCCTTGGCGCGGTTCACGTCGACCAGCCACAGGAACGCGCCCAACATCCACAGCCCCGCCCAGGCGAGTTGGGCGCCGCGCTCCCCGAGCGGACCCATGCCGGCGGGCGAGCGTCCGGCGCGCTTGTCGGTCGGCCATACCAGCACGCCGATGAGCGCGTACAAGATCACGGCCCCCGGCGCGCCCATCAGCGGCGCGGGGAGCGTGTTGGAAACGAGGCCCCCGAAACCCTCGCCGAACCACCACACGGCGAGCGCCCACCCGAACGAGGCCAGCAGCGCCGGCTTGACGGTCTTGCGGCCCACGATCAGCCCGAGGCCGATCGCGAGCTGGATCTGCGCGGCCAGGGTGTTCCAGAGCGTCAGGTCGCGGCCGTAGAAGTCGTCGATCGTCTTCATCGGCACGGCCACCCACGACGGCTGTTTTTCCATCGCTTCGCCGAAGACTTCGCTGATGAGCCCGTGCGTGTACATGAAGCTCTTGAACTGGAACAGCCCCACCATCAGCCAGACGACGCCCAGCGCGATCTGCACGCCGCGGGTGCTGACACGCGCGCGCCCGCCCCCGACCAGGCTCTTGAGGCTCAGCCCGCCGGTCGCGGCGGCTTCCGAACCGCTCATGCTCGGCGATCCCTCTCGCTCGCACGCGCTCGGCGGCCCGCGCGGCTCGGCGCGCGGCTCGTGCGCTGTTCGAGTCGGTCGTACTTCCCGCGCAGCGAGCGCCTCATCGCGGCGGATACTACAGCAGCCGATCGGTCGCGAGGGGAGCCGGACGGCGCGCAACCTCGAAGCTGTCAGCAGTCAGACAGGGGTTCGCCGCGATACCCGCCCGGCGAGCGCAGGTGCTAGCTTTGCGGCCGATGGGCGGGTCGATGAACGGGATGAGCATGGCGCACTCGGGCGGCTCCTCGCACATGTCGGCGAGCGTCGGCGCGATGCAGATGACGACGGCCCACGGCGCGATCAACATCCTCCCGGCGTGGCTCGCGGTGCTGTGGACGCTCGCGTTCATCGCGATCCTCGTGATCCATGCTCGCCACATAGCCGAAAGCACGGGCCAGCGGCGGGTCTGGCACAGCGGCCACGTGGCGATGGCGCTGGGCATGATCTTCATGTATGCCCCCGCTTCGATCGACTCGTTTGACATCCCCAGCGGCTTCTGGCAGATCGCCTACGCCGACGTCGCGCTCGCGATCCTCGCGTGGATGCTCGCGCAGGCGGTGGCTCGCCGGGCGGTGAACGTGCTGTGGCTGACGATGGCGATCGACATGGCCGCGATGGCCTACATGTGGTCGCCGAGCGGCTTCCAGGCTCCGATCACGTGGGCGCTGGTCGCGTACTTCGTGCTGCAGGGGGGGCTGTGGGTGACCGATCGGATGCGCACCGTGGACCACCGCACGCTGTGGGGCGGCGGCGCGTCGATCACGCCGGGAGGGGCGGTCGCGATCGAGGCGGCGGAACCGCTCGTCTGCTTCAGCGACCTGCGCTATTCGATGTTGGCGATGACGCTCGGCATGGCGTACATGTTCGCCGCCATGCAGCTGGCGATGTGATCGCCTTCTCCGCGATCCGCTAGCTCAACGCGACGCCCATACGCCCGGCCGCCCGGCCGGGCGGCCGGGCGCGTGCCAGGCGCGCAAGAGCCGCAGGGCTTCTCCGCGAGCGAGCTCGATCGACCGCCCCCCTCCCCACTCGCGACCGCCGCCGCCGGCTATGTCATCGCGATCGCGCTCATCCCGGGCGCACCCCCAAGATCGCCTCGCGAGCGCGGACGCTGCGAGTCTCGCGGGTAATGTTTGGCGGCGGTGCTCTCGAGCATCTCAGCGGTAGCGTCGAGGGCCCGGGGACGTGGCCCGGGCCGTCTGTGCACGCGTTCGAGGCTCGCGGCGGCAGCGGCGGCCGCCGCCGCCGCTGCACTGCTGGCGCTCGCACAGCCGAGCTCCGTGTGCGCCGAGAGCAGCGCTAGCGCGGCGCTGCGGGAGAGCGAGAACCCGATCAGCACGCAGGGCAACAGGTACGACTACCGCTCGATCGTGACCGGGGTGACGCCGGCGCAGCCGGGGCTGCGGGTGAAGGTGGTGCAGTACGCGGATCGCCTGCTGCTCACCAACCACACGGGTGAGACCGTCACAATCTACGGCTACCAGCACGAACCCTACGCCCGCTTGCTCGCCGACGGCACGGTGGAGCTGAACACCCGCTCACGGGCTTACTACCTCAATCAGAACTTCTTCGGACTGATCAGGGTGCCACCGTCAGCCTCGCCCACGGCGCCGCCGGACTGGGTGGTCGTAGAGAATCGGGGCGAGCTGGAATGGCACGATCACAGGATCCATTGGATGCTGCCGGGCATCCCGCCGCAGGTGACGAATCGATCTCGACGGACGAAGATCTTTGACTGGACGGTGCCCATCAGCGTGGGCGCCGAGCCCGCCGCTATCCACGGTGAGCTCTTTTGGGTGCCCGAAGAAGACTGGGCGCCGCTGGCGCTGTTCGCAGGTCTCGGCGGGCTCGTCGCGATCGTCGCCGTGATCGTCGTGCTCGTCCGTCGCCGGGGTGTCAGCGAGGCGTGGTGAGCCGATGCCAAGAGCCGCACAGCTCGCCGCCGCGATCGGTGGCTCGCGAGTGCAAGTGCTCCAGGCCCACGCCTACCACCCGGCTGATGCTTCGTCGCCGAAGCCGCCGGAACGATTGGCAGGACCCGGGAGACCGTCCACCGCTGCCGGGCCCCGAAGGCTAGGCTCCGCTCCGAAGACGATGGCCGAGCTACCGATCATGGCTGTGCTCGCTGACGTCGATGGCACGCTCGTGACGCAGGAGAAGGTTCTGAGCGGGCGTGCGATCGCGGCCGTCGGTCGTTTGCGCGAGCAAGGCATCGAGTTCGCCGTCACCAGCGGCCGTCCTCCGCGCGGCATGTCGATGCTGATCGAGCCGCTCGCTCTGACGACGCCGATCTCGGCCTTCAATGGCGGGCTGATCGTGCGCCCGGACATGTCGGTTCTGGAGCAGAAGACGATCCCCGAAGCGGTCGTCGGCCCGGCGATCGAGTTGCTGTCCGCCGCCGGGCTCGACGTGTGGCTGTACAGCGGCGCCGACTGGCTGGTTCGCGACCCGAAGGCTCCCCACGTGGACCAGGAGTCGCGCACGGTGCGGTTCGAGCCGACGGTGGTGAGAGGCTTCGACGCCGTCAAGGACGTCGCCAAGATCGTGGGAGTCTCCGACGATCGGGGCTTGGTGGCGGCGAGCACGGAGCAGGCGCGTGAGAAGTTCGGCGACCACGTGTCAGCCGCGCAATCCCAGCCCTACTACCTGGACATCACCCACCCTCGGGCGAACAAGGGCGAGGTCGTCAGCTACCTCTCCGCCCACCTCGGCATACCCGGCGGCCAGTTCGCGACGATCGGGGACATGCCCAACGACATCCTCATGTTCGCCCGCTCCGGCCTCAGCATCGCGATGGGCAATGCGAGCCCGGAGGTGCAGCGCGCCGCCCGGCGCGTGACCGCCTCCAACGAGCAGGAGGGGTTTGCAAAGGCGATGGAGCGGTTCGTGCTTCGCGCAACGACACCGCCGAAATAGGGGCTTTGGCCAAACCGCAGCCCGGCAAGCTGCTCCGACGAGCTCAGATTCGCTCACTGAAGTACCACTGGAACTACCGTGTCATCTCACCCCGGACCGCCCCGGGCTGACGCGGCCGCGACGCCCCACGAGCGAGCGTGAGACGTCTGAGGAGCACCACGATCGCGGCTCGTTGTGGGTGTCGCGTAAACCGGGGTCTGTGCGGTTTAGAGGCGCAGGCGGATGAGCTTCACTTCAGGAGCTTCGGGCGGCGGTTCGGAGTACTCGGAGAGCGTGGCTACGAGGCTGATTTCCCCGGGGGCAGCCTTGAGGATTTCGAGCGTGGCGCGAGCTTCCCTGCTGCGCTCTGGGATGTGAATCTCCACTCGGCCGAGGCTTCCGAACCGAGGATCGAGCGCACCGTTGGCCCGACGTGCCGTAACCGTCACTTGTCCTGTTTCGGAGTACGGGTACTCGACGAGCAACGTGTCGCCGCCGTCGCGGAATGCGTTGACAGTTCCGTACATTCGAGAGGGGAAGCGAATCGTGGGGCCGTCGAGTTCGCCGTCGGGCCGAAACCGCGCGAGCAGACCTGTGGCCGGTGCTTTGGAGCCCGGGGGTTCGTCATAGCACGGCTTCTGTCCCGTGCCGGCCAGGGTGAAGCCTTCGCCTTCGACGTAGACGTCCCCGACGAAGGCATGCAGGCCAAGCCCCTGCCAGAACTGGGAGAGTCTTTCTGCGAACAGCGGCACTGGCTGTCCCGAGGGTGTGAGCATGGCCAATGAGGTACCCCAGCAGCCCATGTTCCCGTGGCCCACCTTCACAAGGATGTCGCCGTTCGGCTCAAACGCCATCCGCTCGATCCCCGAGCTCTCGCCAGTGGGCAGTTCCACTCGCCCGGCCCTGCCGAACGCGTGCTCGAGCCGTCCGCGTGCCGACAGGGCCGCCGCCCAGTTGACGGTGCAGCAGCCACTGGCATGTTGGTTTCCGGCGATGATGATGCGCCCCGACGGTTCCTGAAGCACCGCCGTCACTCCCCCTTCAAACGGAAGCACACTCCAGCCACCGCGCGCGAACGTCGGATCGAGCCGCCCGCGGCTAGTTACCTCACCGACCACCCAACCGCCTCGATAGCTGCCGGCGACGATCGCGCCGCCGCCATTCCTCGCAGCCACGACATCGATCACGAGCCCTTCAGGGCCAGTGGCTTCCGGATGTGCGGGTCGCAGACTAGAGGGGATCGTGATCGTCGCTGCGCCGTCGGCTCCGAACTCATGGTCAAGCGCACACCGGCGCGTGAGCGCATCGAGCACGGCGAAGCCCTTACCCGGGGAGTAGGAGCTGAATGCGATCACCGTGGAGCCACCCGCGATCGCGCCACTGCTAGTGGCGGGGATTTCGTGATCCCGCGCCCCGAACGGCGAGCTCAGACGGACCCCACGCCCGCCGTTACACGCCGGGTCGGAGATGTTAGGCCGGACGACGAATCCGTTCGAGGCCGGCCGACCGATCACGCTCGAAGCATCAGCGACACCTGCGACACGAGGCGGTTCGCGGCTGCCGCCCCATCCGGCCAGCAAGACCGCAAGGGTCAACAGCGCAAGAGCGGGAGCGCGACGCATGGGAGGGGATGATGGCACCGGCGACCGGGCTTTGAACGCCGTTGGGCTCGACGCCGCCGGTGACAGCGTACTCGGGACGGCCTCAGTTGCGGGGCCTTTTCAGCAATGGGCGATACTGGGCTCGAACCAGTGACCTCCGCCTTGTCGATTCGACCTGGGGCACAAGCTACGTTGGGCTACGCGGCCGAAACCTAGTGTTCATGCTGGTTTTCGGGCTGCTCCCGGACGACGCCGATGCGTAGTTCATCGTCGTTTGCGCGAAGTTTGTGGGAAGGATGTGGGAAGCACAGCCAGGTGTCCGGCTCTCAGGTCATGGACTGAGTACGGTGCCGTAGCGCTCGTCGAAGGCGGTGCGCTCCTCGACCGCGAGCGCCTGAGCGAAGCGGCTCATCGTGACCGTGAAGTGGTCCAGGAAGCCGACGTTGCCGAGCAGCACAAGGCCGTCGCTGTGCCAGCCCTCGATGAAGCCGACCTGTGCCTGCCACTCGACGTAGCGCTGCTCGTCGGCGTCGCGCGGGTGTAGGCGCAGACCGACGGTCTTGTAGCGGGCGACGGCGACCCTGCCGCCGACCGCATGAGTCGTCTCGCCCTCATGGTCGCTGAGATCGACATCCAACTGCTCGGTGAGCAGGTCGCTGGCGAGGATCGCATCGGCTCCGCTGTCGATCAGCCCGGTGAGCGGCCATGTGCACTGCTCGCCGTAGACGAGCGAGACCGGCACGAACGGCCGGAAGACCGGACCGCCGAGCCGCGTGGACTGCGCGTCCTCCCGGTAGGGGTAGAGCCAGGGAAGCGGCGGCTGCGGCTCAGCCAAGGCCGACGTAGATCGGCTCGTCCGCGTAGGGCACGCGGCCGTGCACGACGATGTGGTTGCGACCCTTCGCCTGTTCGAGCACCACGCGGGGGTCCTCGTCCGCGAGCACGATCTCGCCCGTACGGGCGTCGATCGCAACGAACTTGCCCTCATAGCCTGTGAAATCGGTGCGAATCGGCTGCATGAAGATGACCTCCAAGGAAAGTGTAGTAGTTCAGCCGACCGCCACGATCTGCCTTCCGCCTGGATGCTTCTCCTACTGATCGTGGATCACCCAGGTAGGACGGCTGCAGCGATCTTCTGTGCGATGGTGTCGATCGAGTCTCGCGCAGTCTCGAAGCCGGCGAGGTCCGGCAGGATGCCGCTGAACTCAGCCACCTGCTCGAAGGTCACGCCGTCGAGCACGGGAATGAGCGTTTCCTTGTGGAGAAGCGCACCAAGCTCCCGCTCAGTCCAGAAACGGCCTGCGACGAAAGCGGGCGTGAGCAGTACGACCCCAGCCCGCGCCTTCTGAAGACCCTGATCCATCTGCCGTGCCTGGCTCTTGCCGGCCTGGATCGTGAACGCGTCGAACCAGACCCGCACCCCGAGGTCTTGAAGGTGTCGGTACAAGGGGTCCCCTGCTTGTTCGCCATCAATCCGGGCGTAGCTCAGGAATACGTCCCACTCGCGGTCATCGAGTGGCGCGACCGCCCGCTGGACACGATCAGCAAGCGCCTCCTCAGCAACCGTGTAGCGAGGCCCTGATTCGGCGACCCGCAGCCGGTTCTGAAGATCGCCTATGACCGCTGCGTTGTGCGCGTTGACCTGCCCCACGTGGCGGTTGTAGTCGGAGATCGCGCGCCGGTTCTGCTCCTGCACGCGCCTCACGCGCTGTTCTTCAGCCCGGTTGTGCCGTTCCGCGCGGCGGTTGTGCTCGTTGACCTCGCGTTCAACACGCTGCCGTTCCTGGCGGTTGAACTGTTCAACTTGCCTGTTGTACGCATCCACCTGCCGGCGGGCCTCGGCCTCAGCGCGACGCTGAGCCTCGCGCACAGCTCGTTCGTAGCCAGCCCGATCAAATGACATGCGCTATGTCTACCAAACAGCTCAGACGAACTGGTGTTCGTGTCTCGCCGGGCCATGGAGCGGATGTGCCCAACGCCATGTCCAGCGGGCGCACCGGCCAGTAGCGGCACAATGCGATCGTCGAAGCGGCCTCCTACCTACACCGCTTCCCGGTCCGCTGCGGAAGATATCTTTGCGCTATGCCACCCGCGCCGGAGGCAAAGCCCGACGACCTGGCGGACATGCTCGCACGCCTCGAAGATCAGGTGCGCCGGATGCACGACGATCTCGACATCAGGCTCGACGCCATCGCTGAGTCGCTGGACGCCCGCGGAGCAGACGATGAGGCCGAAGCGCTCGCGGCCGAGCGCATCCGAAGCGGCGCCGCCGAACGTATCCAGGACGACGCCGAAGCTCTCGCGGAACTTGGCATCCACACGCCCTGAGCCATATTCATTCGGACGTGGGCGTGGCGAGCGCCCGCAGTTCGTGACCAGCGGCCATCAGGTCAGCGTGAACTGCTCCCCATTCGGCGATCAACTCGGGGGTGCGTTGTTCGCCGAGGCACTTCACATAGTCAGAGGCGCGCTGAACCGCCGTGTCCACGTTCGGCGGCAAGTCGCGCATCATCAGATCGACGCGGGCCGCACCCAACCGTCCCGCGAGGTCAAGGTGTCGGTCGCCGTACCGCTTGTAGAGCCTGCTTCTCGTCGCCATCTGCATTCCAGCCTTCCCACCTCGCAGCGGTCTCTGCGCCAACTCGATGAGGCGATCAGTGGGCCACGGCTTCGGCACCGGAGGGAGCTGTCTGAGTTCGCTGACCGACCGCTGTCTTTGAGCTGCGCAAGGTTCTGGTGCGCGAGCACCATCCCGACCCCGTAGCCACGGGCCTGCGCCAGCGCTGTTGCCATACCTTGCGGCAGGTGGCAGAAGCGGTGGCACTCGTCCACCAAGCACAGGAATGGTGGCCGGTCGGCGAGCGCGATCGGCCCGAGTCGCTGCGCGGCCTGCCACGCACGATGCAACAGCATCGAGCCGATCAGGTCCGCGGCGTCCTCACCGAGCGTCTGCGGCAACGAGACGAGCAGCCACCGCCCACGGTTAATTCGCTCGGTCAGGTCCGGCGCGGTGGGCTGGCAGAGCATGTTGCGTAGCTGGCGGTTGCCGAGCAGCGCCCGCAGCTTGTTCGACAAGGGCGCGAGCGCCTGCACCCTGGCCTGCTCGCTGAGCGTCTGCCACTGCCGCCAGAACACATCCAACGCCACCGGATCACCCGCCCGATACTTGGCTCGCTCGCCGGGGTCGGACAGCAACGTGAGCACGTCCGCCAGCGTCGGCGCCGGCCCCGCCGGGTCACGCCCACACAACAAGGTCGTGAGCGCCGAGCGCAGGATGTCCTCCGTCCTCGGCCCCCAAAAGCGCGAGAACAGCCGAGCGAAAATGCCGCAGATCGCCTGCGCGTGCGCGTCACTCTCTCCCGGCGCGCAGGCAAGCAGGTTCAACGCCGGCGGATGGCGCGCAGCGCCAAGGTCGAGCACGTCCACATCCTCGGCGCGCTCGGAGGGTATGCGGGCGAGGGTCAGCGCGGTCAGCTCGCCGGTGGGGTCGAGCACCATCCCGCCCATTCCGGCGCGGATCGCCTCGACGGTCATGTTCAACAGCAGCGTGCTCTTGCCGCGGCCGGTCGGGCCGAGTATGTGCGCGTGCTCCAGCAGCCCCGCCGGCTGCACCCGAATCTCACGGTCAAACCCGGCGTGGTCGCTGCGGCCGAGCAGCAGTCCGTGTGACGGTGCGTGCGCGGCGGGCGCGATGCTGCGCGACGGCGCCTCGGAGAATGACAGCGGTGCGAGCGCGGTTTCCTCTGGCACCGCGAGCAACGCGGCGGCCTCGCTGCTGCTCAATAGCAGCCGCGGTTTGAGTGCCGGCAGGCAGTTCAGCGCACGCAGTTTGCACAACGGCTCCAAGCCCTTGTGCAGCCCGCCGAGGTTGTGGAACTGCCCGAACGCTGCCAGCAGCCCGCCAAGCCGCCCACCCGCGCGACGCCGATCGCCGGCCCACGCCCCGGCGCGGAGCGTCGCGGCGAGCAGCGGCTGGGCGGCCTTCGCCTCGATCGCCTTCGCCCTTTCAAGCGAGAACGGGTCCACCCGCCGCGTCTGCGTACCCGTCGCGGGCGGTGAGCCCGGCAAGAACACGTCGATCAACTCAAGAAGCAGTCCGCCGAACGCTCGCAGCGCACGCAGCACAAGGCGCGGTTGCAGATCCCGGCCAGCACGCAGCCGCCGCGCCTGGCCGCGTGCCCGATCGCATCGACGGTGACGCCGCCGAGGCCCTGCTCGACCGCCGCGCGCACCTGCGCCACCGGCACACCACCCGAAACAAACAAGCCGCACGCCGCACGGTCCTCGGTCGATGAGAGCGTCAGCGTGACCCACGGCGCCGGCCGAAGCAGCGGGCGCGGCAGGCCGCCCGCGAGCGTGCTCATCAACGACTCAACCGCCGCCCGCGAGACCTGCTCGCCGAAGCGAACCCCAAACCAACGGCCCTCCGCTGCAAGACGACGCCGCCCCCACACCCGCCGCACCCCCACGAGCAGCAGCACCGCGAATGCCAGCGCCAACAGCGACGCGAGCACCACGAGTGCAGAGAACGAATGGTGAGCCAACGACGAGCCCGCCTCGCGCAGCGGCCAATCCGGTTCACGCACGAACCGGTCGGCGAGCCGAGACGGGCGAAGAAGATGCTGTGTGTTGTGATTTCTCATATCCAGGGTCTGTCTCCTTTCCGTAAAGAACAAGTCGATTTCGAGCGCCAGACGGGACAGCCGACGCCGGACGAACTCGGGCCAACATCCCCATCCACTAGATAAAGGTCTCTTTCGATGCCCCTGCGGTACAGGCGGCGGCCGAGAACTCTTCCTCATGGTGGGCAACTAAGAAATGTCGATCCAACCCCCGTTACGTGACAGGCTTAAGAAATCTTTATCTTTGGCCGTCCAGGAGCGCGACACACACCGCTGTACGCACTACGAGCACAGCGCGGTATCCGCGAGCGCCGCTACATGCAGAGCCGGCAACGCCCGATCGGCGCTGCGCCTCTACCGAGCGGACTTCGATGCTTCACGTCGTCACTGACGGAGGCTACGTTTCTTTGACCTGCTGAACATAGACCTGGATCCCGACGTCCAGCAGATGCCGGGCAGCGGCTTGCAGGCTCATAAGACTGAAAAAAGGAAGACCGTGTGGTGTGTCTTCGCGTCTGCTCCGGCTCAAAATTACGAACGCAATCGAAATGCGATCACGCGCACGAAGAGTCGTTGGAATGGCGGAGACGAACTTTTTGTCTAGCTTACCCACAACCGCCCTCGCGGCAACCAGGAATGTGTCGTCATGGAGAAGCAGTTCAGCAGAGCCGATGCCCTGGGCAAACAGATGGCTGAGCGTTGAACTACGACCACGCTTCTTAACATGTATGAAGATGCCTTTGCGTGTGAGAATATCGCAAATCTCAACGCTGTCCGGGCCACCGGTTTTGACCAGCTTACGGTCGAGACAAAGCGCCCCGATTGCTTCGGCAGCCCGTTCGTTATATGCGCCCTCGTCGTCGCCGACGATAGCCATTGGCAGACCCACGTTGAGTTTAGGGATCGTACGGACGAAGGCTTCGACGCTTTCTCTGTAGCTCTTGTTTACTCGATACCAGTCTCCGCCCGATAGAACATAGAGGTATGTGTTGTGGACAGTCTCGAAGACGATACAGTCATAGACTCTCCATTGACCCTTGAGCTGGCTTGGATCGAGAGCGCTAACGGCTTGCACCTTGTCTTTCTTCAGTCGATCAATGGTAACTGTGGCGGGATTGCGCAAAGCGCGATAGATGCTGACACTTGGGTCCGGCGTCGGTTCATGCCTTTTTTGTTTAAAGGAAAACCGAACACCTGCTATCTCCTGCCAATCCACAGCTTCCGGGATCGCAAGGTGCATGTCGGTGATTTCACCGCTCTTGAGCGCATCCAAGAGTAGCTCGTCGAGTGCTTCGATGGTAGAAGGATCTCGCTCAGCGCGCATATCGTCAATGAAACGGAAGTGCTTGCGATACCGCTTAGCTTTGTAGGTAGTAATAAGCGCCGAACCGAGTTCGGGAAGTTGCGGAAATTGTACGGGGGTATTCATAGCCAAGCTCGCAGCGCCAGTGATCTGTCCTGGCAGATATGACGCATCCGACGTGCCCGTAATCCCACGCAGCAAGTTCCGCGTGACGTCCAGTTCAAACGCCGTCAAGGGACTGTTGTGACTGACCCCACGGCGGGTATGGACAGTCAACTCATCGAACGTGCGGGCATCGACGCTCTTAATTTGCGCTGGGTTTACACTATTCAAGACGACCTTCAACCCGAAGTCCTGGACGATCATCTCTTCGCGCACCAGCCATCGTCCGTACCCAAACGTGACCGCAAACGCTCGTTTGGCCGATATGACCAGTAGTAGCCCCGAGCTTGATGCGCCAAAGACCCGCGGGAGCTGGCCGCCTGCGACGTGCTGGCCGACATAGCCGAGCCACTTCGGCGGCACCGGTGGGGTTGACTTGATGAACAGCGTGTCCTGGGTCTTATGGAGAAGCGGAATACGGACGTTATGAAGTGTCCCGATATCTGGCGGCTCGACCACGCTATCGAGGTGGGATAGGTCGATGTCCGGCTTCAACAGAAACCATGTCAGCCGTTGCTTTGGCTCTGTACTCATCTCCAGCCCTTCCTCGCAAAGGTCGCAGAGAAGCGTTCACAGGCACAACCGCAACCCAGGAGACGCCCCCGCTTTTGGCCGTAGCATATCGACTTGGTTCCTACCCACGGAATCCGGGCGCGCCGGTCTGAGCAGGACAACTCGGCTCCGCCGCCGGGTAGGCGGCGACTCGAAGGGTAGGAGATCTCTCCGTAGACACCTACCCCTGTGCCGGATGATGCCTGGGGTAGAGCGCATCCAGCTCGTGTGCGTCCTTCCAGAAGCCCACGACGCGCCGGCCGATGCGGCGGTCCCCGCGCGTGGGGAGGGTGTCGTGGGCGTCGTCGGGCTCGGGCCACTCGCGCAGGCAATGCGTGACCGACGCCAACTGATTGCAGGCCATGAAGACGCGGGGCGCGAGCGCGTACCACGCATCGGAGTCGGTCTGCTCGTCGGTGAGCAGCCGGTCGGCTTCATCCAGCGTTTCTCGAAAGAGTTGGCGCATCGCTCCGACCTGCTCCATGGCCTGTTGGCGCGCGTGCCGCCACGCCCGGTACTGCGGAGACTCAGGCAAAACGATCGGGTCAGCGCGGCGTGCCCGCGCGAGTCGCCGCCTGCCGTTGGTGCTCAGCTTCAGGAAGTCAAAGCCGAAGCGACGGAACGGCACGAGCACACCGGCCGCGAGGAAGGTCTCGATCTGCGGACGCAGACTGCGGGTGGTCCACCCCACACGGGCAAAGCCCAGGTGTTCGATGACCTCACCGAGCGTCACGCCATCGACAGGTCCGCGATGGTGGCGTTCGGCACGCTCGGTCGCAGCGAGCACGACCGCATCGGAGACGGACTCAAACCGGCGCAACTCCCCGGCGCCGCATGATCGCGCCGCTGGCGTGCGTGTCCTGGCACGTGGCATATCGCAAACCCCTGTTCTTGATTCTTGATGGCGTTCGTCAAGGCGTCATCAGGTAGTCGAGGTATTTGGCGACCTCTGAGGCGATCGACTGGCCGCCGCGGCGTTCGATCAGGCCAGCGGCGTCCAGACGGTCAAGCGCGACGTCGATCCTTGCCCGCGGTCTGCGCTTCCTGGCGCTGAGAGCGTCGCGGACGCGCTCATCCGTCAGCGGCCCCTCAGCGTCGGCAGTGCGAAGCAGAGTTGCAAGGACGACGCACTCGCTGCGCTGACCCTCGGTGCCAGCGGAGTCGTGGCCGTTGCTCTGCCTGATCCCGTGATACCGCACGGCGGAGTGCGAGGGTGTCGCCAGGTCGTTCCAGCGGTGGATCACGCCCGCTCTGCGCAGGCGTTTGAGGCTGTCGGGGACGTGGCCGGGCACATCGACAGCGCGGGCAATCTCGGCTTCTGAGAGCGGCCGGCCGTTGTCGAGGATCAGCGTAAGGATGGCGCGGTCCAGACGGGTATGCGCCTGCGATTCGAGTGAGCTACTTTGGTCGAGCATGGGAGGTTCTCTCTCCTGTGTCACGGTCTCGGGCGGGGCTCCAATCCCCGCGCCGGGACCACATTTGCGTGTACGAGCGCCAGCTCTACAGCGCGCCTCGCCGCCTGTAAGCACGATGCACAAAGTTGACACCATCCCAATACGGTCACGCTACGCGCGTCACCGTCAGGGCACACACGGTCAGCAGGTGGGACCAGGCACCGCTTCCATCGTTACGCTGGTCGATTCGTCTGTGGTCGTCGCCTGCGCGTATTCGTCACCGACCAGACGCTTGAGGACTGGACTGCGCCAAACCTCGCATGTTGACGTTTCACGAACAACTGGTGGATATCCGGGTAGGTCGATGCCTGCCACCAAGCCAAGGCGTTCATGGTTACTCGGAGGCGGACTGAGATGGAAGATGCGTTCATACTTCGTCACGCGGCCTTCAGAGTTCGTAGCCTCGATCGCGTCTTCGTCCGTGCCCTCCGCCGGTTCTGCTGGCGGTTCATGTTCGGTCACATCGTTGCCAGCTTTGAAGGCTGCCTTCGTAGCCCCCAGGCCGGCATAGGGCTGTGATTCTGAATTGTTTGCCTTTATTTCTGCGTTCAGCTTGTTTTCGGCTTCCTGCGCCGGATCGTGCTTTTCGGGCTGAGGTGGTGCGGCCTTGATTTTCGGGGTGCTAGCGGTGGCTTCCGGCTTCGCAGTGGAACCCGCCGCGCTGGATGAGCCTCCGGTACTGGAAGACGATCCACAGCCAGCGAGAAGCACACAGACAGTGACGACCGTCCCAACGACGCGGCCCTTGGCGGCCACCTTGCCCCACTTCCTCAGATTGGCCACGGAACCCCCATCGCTCGCTCGCGGCCCATAATACGCCGTCCGTGTGAGCAGACTTGTCCGCTACCTGCGCAACGCGACCTTGCGGCTCGTGGCGTTCTCGCCGCTGATTGAGTCCCCGGCGAGCCTGTAGCCGACGCCGCGGGTCGCGCATACGAGTCCGACCGCGCCGGCGCGGGCAAGCGCCCTCCGCAGCCGCGAAGCGTGCGAATCCAGCGTCCGTGTGCTGCCGGGCGAGCGAAACCCCCACACCTCTCGCATCAGCTCATCCTTGGTGTAGACACGGGCGGGGTCACGCGCGATATGCGCCAACAGTGCGAACTCCAAGCGGCGCAACGCGACAGGCGTCGCGCCGACGCTGACCTCGTGCGCGGCCATGTCGATCCGCAGGTTCCCGTACTCGATCACGCCAGGTTCCTCGGCGAGGTCGCGCCGCACGAGCGCTTGCACGCGCGCGCGAAGCTCGGGGTAAGCGAGGGGGGCGCGCAGCACGTCATCGGCCCCTGCCTCGAAGCCGCGCAGCACATCCCCCAGGTCGCCATTCGGGGTCATCCAGAGCGCCCGCAGGCCCCGTTTGACCTCGGGCATGAACGCGCCCGCGCGGAGCTTACGCAGCACGTCAAGTCCCGCGCCTCGGCAGGTCGCGCGGCCGAAGATGATGAGTTCGACATCACAGGCGCCGCATACAGCGCGCAGCTTCGCCGTGTCACTGGCGCGGCGAACCTCGTAGCCGTCCAGTTCCAACTCGTCGGCCAGCGCGAGGTTTACGTGCTCGTCGCCGTAGAGAAGCAACACAATCGCGTCATCATTCGCCAAGGCGCGTCGGGCCACGGCATCAGGCGCGTGCGTAAGCGGGGCGTGATTCTCGGTGGACATGGCGGTCATCTGGCCTCCTTTTCGCCGCACCGAAGAAACCCGCCAACGAACAGACGACCGCACCGCAGACAGCTACGGTGGCCGGGCATCGAAGGTCGTTGCTTCGGTGCTTGGGCCGGGCGGGTGTTCCAGACCCGTCCGGCCACATGAATGATCGATTGGCGCGGATGAGATAGCGACGCCCTCGGACAGACCATTTTCCGCCACGATGGCGAGCCCGCCCCCGCCCGCTATTCCGCTTCGTCAAGCGATCAGCCCGCCTGTCGGCGCCGGTGGAAAACTGACCCCCCTCTGCCGGTGGAAAACTGACCCCCCTCGGGTGGTGGCGGAGGCGTCCGGGGGGCTGTCGAGCCTGGTCTGGTCATGTCACCGAGACCGGGAGAAGGGTCGTGCTGGACGTGG
>DATJTT010000030.1:0-26077 GCA_035503075.1 Solirubrobacteraceae bacterium | reverse complement strand
GACCGCGCCGCGGCGGCCGAGCTCACCGAGGAGCTCGCGCGGCAGGTCGCGGGCTTCGTCACGCCGGCCCCGCCCCGCGGCGTCCCGCCCTACCAGTACCTGGTGGCGGTGACGGCGGAGCGGTACCGGCGCGAGATCGGCGCCCCCGCCCTGCCCGGGGCTCCTAGTAGCGGTAGGTATCCGGCTTATACGGACCCTCGACCGGGATTCCCAGGTAGGAGGACTGGCGCTCGGTCAGCTTCGTGAGCTTCACGCCGAGCGCGTCCAGGTGCAGGCGCGCCACCTTCTCGTCGAGGTGCTTGGGCAGCACGTACACGCGCTTGTCGTACTCGTCGTTCTTCGTGAACAGCTCGATCTGGGCGATCGTCTGGTTGGAGAACGAGTTGCTCATCACGAAGCTCGGGTGCCCGGTCGCGTTGCCGAGGTTCAGCAGGCGTCCCTCGGAGAGCAGCAGGATCGCGTGTCCGTCCGGGAACACCCACTTGTCGACCTGCGGCTTGATGTTCACGCGTTCGATGCCCGGGATCGCCGCCAGGCCCGCGACGTCGATCTCGTTGTCGAAGTGGCCGATGTTGCCGACGATCGCCTGGTGCTTCATGCGCGCCATGTCCTGCGCGCGGATGATGTCCTTGTCGCCGGTGCACGTCACGAACACATCAGCGGTCTCGAGCACGTCCTCGAGCGTCTTCACGTCGTAGCCCTGCATCGCCGCCTGCAGCGCGCAGATCGGGTCGATCTCCGTGATCACCACCCGGGCGCCCTGGCCGCGCAGCGATTCCGCGCAGCCCTTGCCCACGTCGCCGAAGCCGCACACGACCGCCACCTTGCCGCCGATCATCACGTCGGTGGCGCGGTTGATGCCGTCGATCAGCGAGTGGCGGCAGCCGTACAGGTTGTCGAACTTGGACTTCGTCACGGAGTCGTTGACGTTGATCGCCGGGAACAGCAGCTCGCCGGTCTCGACCATCTGATAGAGCCGGTGCACGCCCGTGGTCGTCTCCTCGGTGACGCCTTTGACGCCCTCGCCGATCCGCGTCCAGCGCTGGGGGTCGTCGGCGAGCGAGCGCGTCAGCAGCGACAGGATCACGCCGAGCTCCTCCGATTCGGACCTACCGGGCCCGCCCGCCCTGGGCACGGCGCCCGCCCGCTCGTACTGCGTGCCCTTGTGCACGAGCAGCGTCGCGTCGCCGCCGTCGTCGAGGATCATGTTTGGCCCGCCGGTATCGCCGTCCGGCCAGCGCAGCGCCTGTTCGGTGCACCACCAGTACTCCTCGAGCGTCTCGCCCTTCCACGCGTACACGGGCACTCCCTTGGGCTCCTCGAGCGTTCCCCGCGGCCCGACCGCGACCGCCGCGGCCGCGTGATCCTGGGTGGAGAAGATATTGCAGCTGCACCAGCGAACCTGTGCGCCGAGCGCCGTCAGCGTCTCGATCAGCACGGCCGTCTGCACGGTCATGTGCAGCGAGCCGGTTATCCGTGCGCCGTTCAGCGGCTGCTCCTCCGCGTACTCCCGCCGGATCGACATCAGGCCCGGCATCTCGTGCTCGGCGAGCGTGATCTCCTTGCGGCCGAACTCCGCCAGCGAGAGGTCGGCGACCTTGAAGTCCGCGGCGGTCTTCGTGGCGGTCGGGGTCATTGCTGACATGACGAATCCTCCTGTCCGGTCACGTGAGCGCCCTTGCTGCACAGAGAACGGGCCGAGCGTGGCGGTTCAGCCCGTCGCAGCGCTCCTCGGCCGCCCCGGAAGGTAGCACACGGCCCGCGCCGGTCCTGCGCCCGGACACCCCGCGCGGTCCAGCTAGCGCTCCGCGAGCGCGGCCTTCAGCTCGTCGATCAACCTCACCGGGCCGGGGTCAACCCCGCGCAGCGTAGCCAGGTAGATCGAGACCAGGTCGCCGAGCAGCACGAGCGAGATCACGCGCTCGATCGTGGTCTGCCCGCGGGTCTCGATCCGGAAGCTCGCGACCGCCGCGTCGGCTATCAGCTGCTGAGTCAGCTGCATCCGCTCCTTCACGCGCGGGTGCGCGTCGGAGTCGTCGAGGAACACCGCCGTGAAGCGTCCCACCTCGCGCGCGCCCTCCCAGCCCGAGATCTCGTTGTGGTCGAGCTCCGGCAGTTCGTGCCAGAAGCACGGCTGCTTGGCGTTCTCGTTGACCTGGGTCTTCCAGCGGTAGGCCACCGGCGCGGTCAGGCCCGCCCCCGCGACGACCGGGATCGTGCCGTGCAGCCCGCGTGCGAGCTCCTTGGCGAGCGAGTCCTCGGGCGCGTCCGGGCCCCACTCGGCGACCAGCTGCTCGGTGTGCGACGCCGCCACGTCGATCTCCGAAGTCAGGCGCGGGCCCGCGCCGCACAGGGCCGCGACCTCGAGCGCCGCGACGGTCATGTACGCGACCGCGGCGCGCGGCTGAAAGCCGCCGGGGAGGGGGATCACGGGCACGCCGTCAGCGCGCGCCATCTCCGCGAGCCGCCCGCCGGTGGTCACGACCGTGCGCTTGGCGCCGAGCGCCCCTGCGGACTCGTAGCACGCGAGCGTCTCCTCGGTCTCGCCGGAGTAGCTGGCGCACAGCACCATGGTCTCGGGCGTCGTCCATGTCGGCAGCCCGTACGCGCGGGTGACGAAGATCGGACGCGACGCGTGATCGCCGAGCGCCGCGCGCGCGAGCGCCCCGCCGATCGCCGAGCCGCCCATGCCCGCCACGACCAGCCCCGCAGGCGTGTCCCAGTCCTGCATGATCGCCGACTCGACCCGCCACAGCGCGTCGCGCAGGTGCTCGGGCAGCGCCAGCACGTCGCCCAGCTGGCCGGACGCGTCGACACGTGCGATGCTCTCCCGCGAGAGCTCCTCGGCGGGCGGGGCGGCGGTCGCGCCGGCGTCGCTCATGTGCTGCTCGCCTCCTGTCGTGCTGGGGGACTCGTGGCCATGGACTGGGATTCTCTCGTTTCTGCCGGCGGCTGGCCCACGCGGCCTAGAACTCGATCGCGCCGTCGGGCAACTCGACACCCGGGAAGATACGCGCCCCGCGGGTGATCACGTTGCGCGCCCCCACGCGCACGCCCTCGCCGAGCACCGCGCCGCCGCTGATCACGCTGTTCGCGCCGACCAGGCAGCCGGCGGCGAGGATGCAGTCGCGCAGCTCGCACCCCTCGCCGATGTGCGTCCCCTCGAGCACGACCGCGCGCTCGACCGTCGAGCCGGCGCCCACGTGCACATCCTGCGCGAGCACCGCCAGCGAGCCCACGTGCGCCCCGTCCGCCACGCGCACTCCGCGCTCGAGCACCGCCGGCGGCACCACCCGCCCGAGCGCCTGCGCGCCCTCGTCGATCGCCAGCCAATCGCTCCCCAGCCGCTCGAGCACGGAAGTCTGAACATTGCCCTCGATGATGTCGAAGGTCCCCTGCAGGTAGCGCGCGGGCGTGCCGATGTCCAGCCAATAGCTCTCGGACGCGAAGCCGTACAGGCCGTCATCGACCAGCAGCGGCCACACCTCGCGCTCGATCGACACGTTCCGATCCGGCGGCACCAGCTCGAGGATGTCGCGTTGCAGCATGTACGCTCCGGCGCTTATCAGGTTGCTCTCGACGCCATCCGCGTCGGGCTTCTCGATGAAGTCCAGCACAGCGCCGTCCTCGCGCAGGACCACCAACCCATACGCGCTCGGATCGGCGACCGCAACGAGCGCGAGCGTCGCGCGCGCGCCGCTCGCCTCGTGCTGGGCGATCTGGGCGCTCAGGTCGATGTCCGTGAGCACGTCGCCGTTGAGCACCAGGAAGCGTTCGTCGAGGATCGGCTCGGCGAGCTTCAGCGCGCCGGCCGTGCCGCGCGGGTCGGGCTCCTCGACGAAGCGCAGGCGAATGCCCATCCCCGAGCCGTCGCCGAGCACGTCGCGCACGCCGTCCGCGAGAAAGCCGCACGACATGATCACGTCGTCCACGCCGTGGCGCGCGAGCCACTCGAGCATGAACGCGATGAACGGCCGGTCCACGAGCCGTATCACCGGCTTTGGCACGGTCGCGGTAAGCGGGCGCAGACGGGTGCCCTGCCCACCGACCAGGATCACCGCCTGGATGTCTTCACCGCCTCCCCCGTCGCCACGCCACGCTCGCGATCGGCGCGCGAGCGATCATCGCTGAGCTCACCGCCTGCCGATCCCCTCGTAGGTCAGTCCCGCGGCGCGGATCGCGTGCGTGTCCAGCGCGTTGCGCCCGTCGACCACCAGCGTGCCCTGCATCGCCTGCGCGACCTCTTTCCAGTCGAGCGCCACGAGCTCGCTCCACTCGGTCACGAGCACGACCGCGTCGGCGCCCGCGATCGCCTCCAGCGGCGAGCCCGCGAACGTGACCCCGCTGACGAGCTTGCGCGCCTGCGCCTCGGCCACCGGGTCGTATGCGGTCACGCGCGCGCCGTCCGCTTGCAGGCGCGCCGAGAGCACCAGCGAGGAGGCCTCGCGCATGTCGTCCGTGTTCGGCTTGAACGCCAGGCCAAGCAGCGTCACGCGCTTGCCGACCAGGCCGCCCAGGTGCTTTTGCAGCTTGCTGATCACACGGCGCTTCTGCAGTTCGTTGACCTCGATCACCGCCGTCAGCAGCTGGAAGTGGTAGCCCGAGTTGCCGGCGAGCTGCTTGAGCGCGTCGACGTCCTTGGGGAAGCAACTGCCGCCGAAGCCAATGCCGGCCTGCAGGAACTTCGGCCCTATGCGCTCGTCGAGGCCCATCCCGCGCGCGACCTCGACGACGTCGGCGCCGGTCTCCTCGCAGACGTTGGCGATCTCGTTGATGAACGAGATCTTGGTCGCGAGGAACGCGTTGGAGGCCAGCTTGACCATCTCGGCGCTGGCGACGTCGGTGCGCACGAGCGGCGCGTCCAGCGGCGCGTACAGCTCGACCACGGCGTCGCCCGCCCAATCCCCGCTGTCGCCGACGACCACCCGATCGGGGTGCAGGAAGTCGGCGACGGCCGAGCCCTCCTTCAGGAACTCCGGGCAGGAGACATACGCGAGGCTCTGCTTGCCCTGATCGCCGAAGATCCGCCGCAGCGCCGCGCCGGTGCCGCACGGCACCGTCGACTTCATCACCAGCGCATGGTCCTTGGAGGCAGGGATCGCGTCGGCGACCGCGTGCACCGCCGAGAGGTCGGCATCGCCCGAATACGTCGGCGGGGTGCCGACCGCGACGAACAGCAGCCGCGCGTGCTCGAGCGCGTCGGCGATCTTGGTCGAGAAATGCATGCGCTCGGCGTTGCGCGCGAGCAGCTGCTCCAGGCCCGGCTCGTAGATCGGCACCCGCCCCGTGCGCAGCTGCTCCACCTTGCCGGCGTCGATGTCCACGCACCACACATCGCTGCCGAGCTCGGCGAAGCCCGCGGCGGTCACCAGGCCGACATAGCCGGTGCCGATCACTGCGATTGGCTCGCGCGCGCCCATGAGGCGGGGTAGGCTAGCTGCTGAGCGCGACGATCGTGACTCTCGCGCGCGACGTCGAGCTACTGCGCAACCTTCAGGAACGCCTCGTAGCGCTTGGCGTCGCGCAGCGCCCGCGCGCGCTCCTCGCTGTCGGGCTCGGCGCGCTCCGCGCTCGCTCGCGCTTCCGAGAGCTTGCTCTCGAACAGCCCGCGATCCACCCCCTCCGGAGGGATCGCCTCCTCGACGAGCACCAGCGCGCGGTTGTCCGCGACCTGCAGGTAGCCCTCGGCCTGCGCGAAGCGCACGATCTCGCCTTCCGAGCGGTACAGGCGCAGCTCGGTCGGCTCCAGGCGCGCGAGCAGCGGCTCGTGGTTCGCGAGAATGCCGATCGAGCCGACGGTCGTGAACGTCGAAAGCATCTCCACCTCGTCCGAGAACACCTCGCCCTCGGGCGTCAGGACTTCCACCGGAAACTTTTGGTGCGCCATCGTTATACAGACTTTTTGTTAGGAGTGATGCCCGCGCCTGCTCGAGCCGCGCCTGCTCCGGAGCCGCGCCTGCTCCGAAGCCGCGCCCGCTCGAGCCGCGCCCGCTCGAGCCGCGCCGGCGCCAGCCGGGCGGCGGACAGCCGGCCTCATTTCTTCGCCGCCTCCACGACCTCGTCGATGGTGCCCTTCAGGAAGAACGCGCTCTCGGGGACCTCGTCGTGCTTGCCTTCGATGATCTCCTGAAAGCCCCTGATCGTCTCGTCGATTTTCACGTACGCGCCTGGCGTGCCCGTGAACTGCTCGGCGACGAAGAACGGCTGCGAGAGGAAGCGCTCGATCTTGCGCGCGCGCTGCACCGTCAGCTTGTCCTCGTCGGAGAGCTCGTCGATCCCGAGGATCGCGATGATGTCCTGGAGCTCCTTGTAGCGCTGCAGGATCTCCTTGACGCGGTTGGCGACGCGGAAGTGATCGTCGCCGAGCACGTCCGCCTTGAGGATGGTGGAGGTCGAGTCCAGCGGGTCGACCGCCGGGTAGATGCCTTTTTCGGAGATCGCGCGCGAGAGCACGGTGGTGGCGTTCAGGTGTGCGAACACCGACGCCGGCGCCGGGTCGGTGAGGTCGTCGGCCGGGACGTAGATCGCCTGCACGGAGGTGACGGAGCCCTCGCGCGTGGAGGTGATGCGCTCCTGCAGCTGGCCCATCTCGGTCTCCAGCGTCGGCTGGTAGCCGACCTGCGAGGGCATCCGCCCGAGCAGCGCCGAGACCTCGGAGCCGGCCTGCACGAAGCGGAAGATGTTGTCGATGAACAGCAGCACGTCCTGGCCCTGGTCGCGGAAGTATTCGGCCATCGTCAGGCCGGACAGCGCGACGCGCATGCGCGCCCCGGGCGGCTCGTTCATCTGCCCGAACACGAGCATCGTCTTGTCGAGCACGCCCGACTCCTTCATCTCCAGCCACAGGTCGTTGCCCTCGCGCGAGCGCTCGCCCACGCCGCAGAACGCCGACAGCCCGCCGTGCTCCTTGGCGAGGTTGTGGATCAGCTCCTGGATCAGGACGGTCTTGCCGACGCCCGCGCCGCCGAACAGGCCGGTCTTGCCGCCCTTGGCGTACGGCGCCAGCAGGTCGATGACCTTGATCCCCGTCTCGAACATCTCCGTCGTCGGCGTCAGGTCCTCGACCCGGGGGGCCTCCTGGTGGATGCCGCGCCGCTCGATCCCCTCGGGCATGTCCTCGCCGAGGTCGATCGGGTCGCCCAGCAGGTTGAAGATGCGCCCGAGCGTCGCCTCGCCGACCGGGACCATGATCGGTGCGCCCGTGTCCACCACCTCGAGGCCGCGCGCCAGGCCGTCGGTCGTGTCCATCGCCACCGCGCGTACGCGGTCGTCGCCGAGGTGCTGCTGGACCTCGCACACCAGCAGCCGCTCCTCCGCGCCCGCGCTGATCCCGGGCGCCTCCTCCTCGCGGTTGGCGGGCGTGCGCGAGATCGTGATCGCGTGGTTGATCTCCGGCAGGCGCTCGGTGAACACGGCCTCGATCACGACGCCCTGGATCTCCTCGATGCGCCCGACGTTGCGCTCGGCCCTGCCGTTGCCGTTGGCCTCGGCGGCCGCTGGTGTCTGCTCTGTGGCGATGCTGGCCTCCATGTTCCTCGGTCTCCTGTCTATCTATTCAAGTTCGTTCGATGATGGCAGTTGCGCGCGCGCCGGCCGGTCCTACCTGAGTCCCTCTGCTCCGGCGACTACCTCCATGATCTCCTGCGTGATCTCCGCCTGGCGCGCGCGGTTCATCTCGAGCGTGTACGCGGTGATGATTTCCCCCGCGTTCTCCGAGGCGTTGCGCATGGCGGTCATCTGCGCTCCGAAGAAGCCGGCCGCCGACTCGACCAGGGCGCGGTAGATCGATATCTCGATGTAGTCGGGCACCAGGCGCCTGAGGATCTTCTCGGGGTCGGGCTCGTACTCGACGCTCGCGCGTGGGGCGCCGCTCGCGCGCGCGCCCGCCGGGCTCGGCGCCCCGGCTTCGCCCGGCTCCTCGCTGCCGTCGTGCTCGCCAGCGATCAGCTCGCCGGTCAGCGGCAGCAGCGTCTGGCGCGTGACGTTCTGGGTGAGCGGCGAGACGTAGGAGTTGAACACCATCTCGGCCCGGTCGATCCGGCCGTCGGTGTACGCCTGGATCAGGTCGTCGGCGATCGTGCGCGCGTCCGCATACGCCGGCTGGTCGGCGAACCCCGTATAGCTGCCGCTCAGCTCATGGCCGCGGAAGGACAGCGAGGAGACGCCCCGGCGTCCGGTCGCATACCACGCGCTGTGCAGGCCGTCCTGCGCAAGCTCGGACGACAGGCGCACGCCGGCGCGGATCACCTGCGAGTTGAAGCCGCCCGCGAGACCGCGGTCGCCGGTGATCAGCAAGAGCCCCGCGTTGGTCTGGGGGTCGTGCTCGCGCAGCAGCGCCAGCCGTGCGCTCTCCGCGCCCGCCGCCTGCGCCGCCTGGCGGGTCATGCGTGCGATCGCGTCCGCGTACGGGCGCAGCGCCGCGATCCGCTGCTCGGCGCGGCGCAAGCGCGCCGCGGCCACCATCTCCATCGCCCTGGTGATCTTCTGGATGTTCTTGACCGAGGCGATCTTGTTCTTGACGTCGCGCTGGGATGCCATGGGAGTGCTCCGCCGCGGCCGCTAGACCGCGGCCGCCGCCTCCTGGCCGTCGGGCGCGCGCTCCGGCGAAGGCTCGCCCCGCCCTCCGGCCGGCCCCGGCGGCGTCTCGTCCTCGAGCGGCTGGCCCTCCTCGTCGAGGTCGTAGCCGAAGTCCCGCGCGAAGCTCGCGACGGCCTCGCGCACCTGCTTCTGGACCTCCTCCGACCAGTCGCCGGCGCGGATCTTCTCGCGCAGCTCGGGGTGCTGGGAGCGCATGCGTTCGCTCAGCTCCAGCAGGAACTCGGGCACGCGCTCGACGTTCAAGCGGTCGAGGAAGCCGTTGGTGGCGGCGAAGATCTGCACGGTCTGGTCCTCGACCGCCAGCGGCGCGCGCTCGTGCTGGTTGAGCGTCGCCACCAGCCGCTCGCCGCGCGCGAGCGTGCGCTGCGTGTCGGCGTCTAGGTCCGAGCCGAACTGCGCGAACGCCTCCAGGTCGCGATACTGGGAGAGCTCGAGCTTGATCCTCCCGGCGACCTTCTTCATCGGCCCGATCTGCGCGTTGCCGCCGACGCGCGAGACCGAGATGCCGACGTTGATCGCAGGGCGCACGCCCGAGTTGAACAGTTTGGACTCCAGGAAGATCTGCCCGTCGGTGATCGAGATCACGTTCGTGGGGATGTACGCCGAGACGTCGCCGGCCTGCGTCTCGATGATCGGCAGCGCCGTCAGCGAGCCGCCGCCCAGCTCCTCGTTCAGCTTGACGGCGCGCTCGAGCAGCCGCGAGTGCAGGTAGAAGACGTCGCCCGGATAGGCCTCGCGGCCGGGCGGGCGGCGCAGCAGCAGCGACATCTGGCGGTAGGCGTACGCGTGCTTGGTCAGATCGTCGTACACGCACAGCGCATGCCTGCCGCTGTACAGGAAGTGCTCGCCCATCGCGCAGCCGGCGTACGGCGCGAGGAACTTGATCGGCGCGGCCTCGTCGGCGGCGGCGGCGACGATGATCGTGTTCTCCAGGGCGCCGTACTCCTCGAGCGTCTGCGCGAGCGCCACGACGGTCGACATGCGCTGCCCGATCGCCACGTATATGGACACCACGCCGGTGTCCTTGTTGTTGATGATCGTGTCGAGCGCGATCGCCGTCTTGCCCGTCTGGCGGTCGCCGATGATCAGCTCGCGCTGGCCGCGCCCGATCGGGATCATCGCGTCGATCGCCTTCAGGCCGGTTTGCATCGGTTCCTTGACCGGCTGGCGCTGGACCACTCCCGGAGCCTTGAACTCGGCCGGGCGCGTCTGCTCGAGCGAGATCTCGCCCTTTCCGTCGAGCGGGCGCCCGAGCGGGTCGACGATCCGCCCGAGCAGCGTCTCGCCGACGGGGATGTCCAGCAGCGAGGCGGTGCGCCGCACCGTGTCGCCCTCGGACACGCGCTCCCACTCGCCGAACAGCACCGCCCCGACGTTGTCGGACTCGAGGTTCAGCGCCAGGCCGGTGACGCCGTGGGGAAGCTCGAGCATCTCGTAGGACATGCAGTTCTCCAGGCCGTGCAGGCGCGCGATGCCGTCGGCCACCGACAGCACCGTGCCGACCTCGGTCAGCTCCGCCGTGCCGCTGTCGAGCCCCTCGATGCGGCTCTTGAGGATGCTTGTTATCTCGTCGGGGTTGATCTGCATGATGGTCTCCTGGTTCAAGGGGGGCCCGGCTCGCCGGGGGACACGCAGCCCGCGGGCCGGTCCGCCGGCTTCGCCCTAGGCTTGGGCAACTTGCCTGCGCAGCTGCTCCAGTCGGTTGCGAATAGAAGCGTCGAGGATCGAGTTGCCGACCCTCAGGATGACGCCGCCGAGGATCTCCGGGTCGACGTGCGTCGCGAGCGCGATCTTGCGCCCGGTGCGCTCGCCGATCGTCCTGCCGAGGCTCTCGGTCGTCTGCTCGTCGAGCGCGATCGCGCTCGTGATCTCCACCGGCAGCATCCTGTTCTCCTCCTCCCACAGGCGCTCGTACTCGTCGCGGATCCGGAAGATCACGGGCATGCGGTGGTTCTCGATCAACAGCTCGAGGAAGTTCACGAAAGCGGCGTCGGCGCCGTCGAGCAGCCCCCCGAGCGCCTGCTGCTTCTCCTTAGTCGAGAAGTACGGCGAGAAGAAGAACACCGCGAGCTCGCGCCGCTCGTGCAGCGCGTCGGCGAACTGGGCGAGCTGCTCGCGCAGCGCGTCGAGCTTTCCCTGCTCGCGGGCGACCTCGAACAGCGAGCGGCCGTATACCCGGGCGAGCTCCTCCATCTAGGCGTCACCCCCGCGGCGGATCCCGTCCCGCGAGCCGAGAGACTGTTCGGCGTGCGCTCTCACTGGTTGACCCCGGAGGACAAGCTGGAGAAGTCCAGTTCGTTCAGCGCCTCCTGCACCAGGCGGCGCTGGTCGGCGTCGTCGAGCGCCTTGCGCGTGACCTTCTCGGTGGCCAGGACGGTGAGGTCGGCGACCTCGCGACGGATGTCGTCGAGCGCGCGCTTGGTGGCGGCGTCGATGTCGCGCTCGGCGCGCTTGGCCGCCTCGGCGAGGATCTGCTTGCCGTGGTCGCGGGCTTCGTGCTCGTGGGACTCGGCGGTCTGGCGCGCGCGCTGGAGGATCTCCTCCGCCTGGGCCCTGGCCTCCTTCAGGCGCTCGCGGTATTCGTCGAGCACCCGATCGGCCTTCTCGTGCAGCTGTGCCGCGGCGTCGATGTCCCGGTCGATCGTCTGCGCGCGCTTGTCCAGCGCTTCGCCGATCCACGGGAACACCCACCTGCGCAGGATCAGCAGCGAGATCGCGAAGACGACGATCGTCCAGATCATGATCCCGACGTTGGGGGTGATCAGGAACGAGCCGGAGGAGGCGAGTGGGGTGCGTGAGGCGACGAGCATGGAGGTCTACAGGAAGAAGGCGATGAAGCCGCCGACGAGGCCGTAGAAGAAGCACGCCTCGGTGAGCGCGAAGCCGAGCCACTGGTCGCGTTCGACCTCCTGGCGCAGCTCCGGCTGGCGGGTCTTGGCTTGGATCGAGGCGTTGAACACGGCGCCGATGCCTGCACCGGCCCCCGCTGCCCCGCCGCCGGCGCCGACGCCGAGCGCGATCGCGCGACCGGCGTCCTGGCTCTCCTTGATGCCCGCGTCCGCCATTGGCATCAGCGAGTGGAGTGTGATCAGAAAGTGGAGAAACACTCGATAGCTCCCTTGTGTGATTGCTAGTGGGTGGAGACCGCGCTACCGAGATAGATGGCGGTCAGGATGGCGAAGATGAAGGCTTGCAGGCCGGCGATGAGCACGGCCTCGAACAGGAAGATCGCGATCCCGGCAGGCAGCAGGAACCAGGACACGACCTGAAGCCCGACGAGCACGCCCAGCTCTCCGCCCATGAACGCGATCAGCATGTGCCCCGCGAGCAGGTTCGCCCACAGCCGCACGGTGAGTGAGATCAGGCGCAGGAAGTTCGAGAGGATCTCGATGGTGAAGATGAGCGGCACGATCGGGCCGTTGACGCCGCCGGGCATGAGGCTCTTGAGATACCCGATCGGACCTTGGTGCCTGACCCCCTCGAACGTGAACAGGGCGAACACGCCGAGCGCGAGCACCAGCGGGAACCCGACGTTCGTGTCGGCCGCGTAGATCTGAAACGACGGTATGTGCGCGCCGAACAGGGTGAACTTCTCGGTCGAGTCGACCGGGAGCGGGATGTAGCCGATCAGGTTGCTGACGAGGATGAACACGAAGATCGTGGCGATCAGCGGGAAGTACTTGCGCGTCATCCCTTCGTCGAGGTTTTCCCTCGACATGCGGTTGGTGAAGTCGTAGAACATCTCGACCGCGACCTGCAGGCGCCCGGGACGCTGCTGCAGCCGTTTGGCGACGTACAGCATCACTCCGATCGTGATCCCGGCGGCCATCAGCAGGTACAGCACGCCCTTGTTGAACGCGATCGGACCGAGCTTGAACCAGGTATCGAGCTTGAACTCGTCGGTCGGCGAGAAGACTTCGCTGGCCACCGCCGCCGCCTTGTGCGAGGTGATGCCGAACAGCGCGGCGAACAGCACGATCCCGCCGAGCCAGACACCCAGAACCGAGTAGCCGATCTTTCGCGCCTTGCTCATCCCGTGCTTCTCGGGCGGCGTACCCCGCAGGTTGGGGGCGATCGGCGGAGCTTGGGCGGCGGCGCTCATCGCTCGGGGGCTCCCTGCGGTCGCCCGTCGAACAGGCGCATCGCGAACGCGACCGAGTAGGCGCAGAAGACCACGAGCGCGCACGTCAGCCCGTCGGCGCGCCCGCCGATCACGCCCGCAAGGACGATCGCGCCGGCCAGCAGCCAGATCCGCCCGAAGGCCTCGAACAGGCTCAGGCCGAGCTGGTTGCGCGGCTGGGCGGCGCCGCGGATCCAGCGCCTGTCGAGCTGCGCGAGGACGCGCTGCGCGAGCCACGCGCCCGCTCCGACCAGGTAGCCGAGCACCGGCGCGCCGAGCGCGAGCGCGGGAGCCGCCGCGAGCGCGACGAGCACGACGTCGAGATTCCGCGCGATCGCGAGCGCCGCGGGCGTGGCATCCAGGCGTCCTCCCGGTGCAGCGCCGGGCATGCGTGCGAGGCCCTCGTTGGCATCGAAGTCTGGCATTTCTTGCAGGGCCACCCTACAGATGAGATAGGCCCCGCAGGCTTCACAGGACCCATCCGAGCCGTTCCCTCAAACGGTCTGCGGTGGCGGCGTCAGTGTACATGCTCTTGGACTTCGTAACAAGTTTGTGACAGTCGGTACGCGCGTGCGGGGCGCTCGCGCGGGCGCGCGCGCCCGGCCGCATGCGGGGCGCGTGCGGGGCGCTCGCGCGGCCGCTCGCCCGGCCGCCGGGGGGCTCACACGGGCCCGAGCACGCGCGTGCGCCAGGCGCTCGCGCGAGGGCGCCGCAGCCATCGGCCGAGCAGGCGCACGATCAGCACGGAGGCGGCGATCGTGAGCAGGCCGCCGAGCAGGTCGAGCACGTAGTGGTTGCCGGTGGCGAGCACCGCGAAGGCGGTCACGAACGGGTACACGACGGCCAGCGCCCGCACCCAGCGGCGCTCCCAGATGCGCCACGCCACGATCGTGCACCACACGGCCCAGGCGATGTGCAGCGAGGGCATCGCGGCGAGCTCGTTGGCGGCGGACGCGAGCGCGCCCGTGTGCCAGGAGCCGATCGCGTGCGTCGCCGCGACCACGTCGACGAACCCCGGCAGCATCCGCGGGGGCGCCACCGGGTACAGCCAGAACACGGCGAACGCGAGCACGTTCACGAGCACCAGCACGTTGCGCAGCGGGCGGTAGGCGTCCGGCCGGCGCCACCACAGCCACCCGAGCAGCCCGAGCGTGACGATGAAGTGGGCGTTGTCGTAGTAGTCGGACAGCAACAGCCCGAGCGTGTGGTGGGCGGCGAGCCAGCGGTCGAGCGTGTGCTCGACGTCGATGTGCAGCGCGCGCTCGACGCTCAGCATCGCCCGCGCGTGGGCGAGCGCGACGTGCAGGCGCAGCGGCGCGAGGTTGTTGATCGCGTCGTAGATCCAGCACAGCCACGCGATCGTGAGCGCCTCGACCCACAAGCGCGTGCGCGCTTGCGCCTTCGGCAGCGCTTCGGCGGGGACCGGCGAGGCCTCATCGGCGCGGACCGTCGCGCGCGAGCCGCGCCCGTCGATCGGTGCGACGGTGGACAAGCCAACGATGTTATCCGCCGCCCTGGCGGCGTCAGGGGGCGACCGGCTGCAGCCCGCGCGCGGCGAGCGTCTCGAGCACGCGCGGGAGCGCGGCGACGGTGCGCCGCCACGAGCCGGGGGCCGAGTAGTCGTCGGCGTCGTGCAGCAGCAGCACCGCACCCGGGCCCACGCCGTCGGTCGCGCGCGCGGCGATCGACGCGGCAGTCGCGCGCGCCTGCCAGTCGCGGCCCCAGTGGCTCCACAGCAGCGTGCGCCAGCCGCGCGCGCGGGCGAGGCGCAGCGCGCTCGCGTTGAGCACGCCGTATGGCGGGCGATACAGCGCGATCGTGGCGTCTGTGTGAGCGACGATCGCCTCGTGCGCCCTGGCGATGTCCTCGCGCACCTGCGCGGGCGTCAGGCGCAGCAGGTTGCGGTGGCGGTGGCAGTGCAACGCGATCGCATGGCCGGCGTCGGCGATCTCGCGCGCGAGCGCAGGGTTGCGCAGCACCTGCTCGCCGACCAGGAAGAACGTCGCGCGCGCGTGCTCGCGCGCGAGCACGTCGAGCACCGCGGGCGTGCCCTGCGCGTGGGGGCCGTCGTCGAAGGTCAGCGCGTAGCCGCGCCCGCTGCGCGTGCGGTCCTCGATGCCGAGCGCCGGGCGCAGCGCGGGCCAGGCGCCGGCGAGGGCGGGGAGCATGTAGCCGGCGATCGTCACAGCGCCGAGCGCGCCCGCGAGCTGCGTGGCGCTAGTGCGATGATCGGGGGACATGTTCGATCTGGTGCTGGGGATCGCGGCGGCGTTCGGGGCATCGAGCCTGTACAGCCTAGGGGTCGCGTTGCAGGCGATGGACGCCAAGCTGGCGCCCTCGGAGGAGCACCTGCGCCCGGCGCTCGTCGGCGGCCTGTTGCGGCGCTCGCGCTGGCTGGCGGGCACCGGCCTGTCGATGCTCGGCTGGCCGCTGCAGGTCGTGGCGCTGCTGCTCGCGCCGCTGGTGGTCGTGCAGCCGGCGCTCGCGATCGGGCTGCTCGTGCTGCTGGCGCTGGGCGAGCGGATGCTGGGCGAGCCGGCCGGGCGCTACGAGCACGTCGCGACGCTCGCGATCGTGCTCGGCGTGCTCGGCGCCGCGCTGTTCGCGCCGGCGCGCAGCAGCGCCCAGCCGGGCGAGAAGCTGACGATCACGCTCGTGCTCGTCGGGCTGGCGCTCGCGAGCGTGCTGCCTTACCTGCTGCGCGCGCTCGGGCGCTCCTTCGCGGAGCTGACGATGGTGTGCGCGGGCCTGGCGTTCGGGTGGAGCGGGGTGGCGACCAAGCTCGCCTCCGACGACCTCTCGACCCACCATCTGCTGACGGCGGCGTTGTGGGGGCTGTCGACTGCCGCGGCGTCCGGCGTGGGCGTGCTCAGCGAGACGAGCGCCCTGCAGGAACGCCCCGCGATCCAGGTGGCCCCGGTCGTGTTCGTGACTCAGACGGCGGTGCCCGTGGCGCTCGCGCCGGTCCTGTTCGGCGAGCGCTTCACCGCGACCGCCCTCGGGGGCGCGCCGCTGGCGGTCTCGCTGGCGGTGCTGATCTCCGGCGCGGCGCTGCTCGCGCGCTCGCCGCTGTTGCTCGCATTGATGGAAGACGAGCGCGTGAGCGACGCCAGCGGCTCGGCGCCCAGGCCGGAGGCGCCCAGCCACGCGACGATGCGTTCGAGCCCCGCGACCGACGCCGCCGAGCCGCCGAGCTCGACCACGAGCACGTCGCCCGCGCGCATCGGCCGCTGAGGCAGGGCGGCGGTGGCGCTGATCCGCAGCGCGCCCTTCACGGGGATCGCGCCGGTGCTGCGCGCGAGCACCATCTGGCCCATCGCGAGCCCGCCGCGCGGTCTCAGGTAGTAGAAGCGGTGATGCAGGCCCAGCGCGCGCGCCTGCGAGCGCAGCACGGCGCGCGTGTGCAGCCAGTGGATCAGGTGCGGGCTCGGGACTTCCGGCAGCAGCTCGTCGCCGAGCGCGCGCACGCGCGTGACCGAGGCGTGCGAGGGCACGCCGGAGTCATCGGCGAAGGACACGTGGATGCCCCTTTCGGCGAGCTCGCTCGCGACCGGAACGATGTGCGCCGCGGGCGCGTGCACGATCACCGCGACGTCCGGCTGGGAGGTGCTGACGTGGACGAGTTCATGGACGTGCAGCAGGTCGTTCGCGACGGCGGTCACCTCGTCGGTGGACATCATCCACGCGCCCACCACCGCGAGCAGCGTCAGCTGCGTCGCCGCGGCCGCCAGGCGCAGCCGCCAGCGGGGGATCGGACGCACCCGCCGCGGCGCCGCGAGCACCACGTCCACCGCCGCCGGGTGGGCTTCGGCGGCCGTCCCCGAGGAGTCCCCGTCCGCCCGCCCGCGGGCGCCCGAGCTCGAATGCTCTTCGGCGAAGCTCGCCTGCACGTGCGAGCGCAGCTCGTCGGTGTCGTTGGCCAGGCGCAGCAGGTGCAGCGCGGCCATCGCGCGCGTGTTCAGGCGCGCGTGGCCGACGGGCAGGCCGTAGGAGACGACCGGCGTGCCGGCCGCGCGGGCCTCCAGGCAGGTGACCCCGCCGGTGGAGTGCACGAGCACGTCGGCGGCCGCGAGGATCTCGGGCATCTTGTCGGTGAACGCGTACACGCGCACGCGCGGCTCGGCGGCGAACGTGTTGCGCAGCTTGCTCGCCAGCTGCTCGTTGCGCCCCGCCAGGCACACGATGCCGGTGACCTCGGGCACCTTCGTGAACTCGCGCACCGCGCCCGCGATGTCGCCGACGCCCCAGCCGCCTCCGGAGACGACGACCGTGCGTCCCTCCTCGGGCAGCCCGAGCGCGCGCCTGGCCTCGGCGGGGCAGCGCGGCTGCAGGAACTCGGCGGAGATCAGCGGGCGCACCAGCCGCACGCTGCCGCGCCCGGCGATGCGCTCGACCGAAGGCATCGACTCGCCGTACATCACGAGGTGCACGTCGATCCCGCGCTGGGCCCAGAAGAACAGCCCTGTCAAATCGGTGATCGTGGCGACCGTAGAGCAGCGCACCTGGCCGGTGCGCCGCAGCCGCGCGAGCACGACGGTCACGGCCGGATAGGTGGAGACGACGACGTCGGGCTCGTGTTCGGCGATCGCCCGCGCGAGCGGCCGCGCGCCGGCCAGACACAGCAGGCGCCTGGTGAGCGCGCGCACGGGCACGACCTTCTCGAGCAGCCAGTAGACCAGCGAGTAGGTCCACGGGAAGAAGCGCAGCTGCACGCGGTAGCCGTCCTCGACGACCGGGCGCACGAGCGGGCCCATCGCGGCGAGGCCGTCGATCACGGTGACCGCGGCGTGCTGCTCGGAGCTCTCGATCTGCTCGGCGAGCGCGCGCGCCGCCGCGGCGTGGCCCTCGCCGACGTCCGCGGACAGGATCAGCACGCGGCGCGTGCGGCTGGGATACGCGTCCCGGCGGGGCTCGCGCCGGCGCCGGCGGGCCCGCAGCGGCGAGACCCGCAGCGGGGAGACTGCAACGCGCGCGCGCAGGCCGCGGGGCCGTGCGCTGACCCGAGGCCGGTTGCGTGTTCGGTTGCGAGCTCGCATGGGATGACACGGCCCTTGCTCGGGCACGTGAGGCGGCAATACGCGCACACGCAAGCGTCCACGTGTCGCGGCCCTCACACAGGTTATCGACCGTACGGGACGCTCGCGTACGGGCCAGGCGCAACAATGGGCGTCATACCGGCCGCGCCGTCGATATCCGCCGCTCCGCACGCCGCACGAAGGCCCGGGCGCACAGGCGGCGCGGCCGGGGCGCGCGCGCCGGCGGGCGTGCAGCGAGCGCTCGGCGCTCTCGGCCTGGCGGGCGTGCTGGCGAGCGTGTTCCTGATCAGCGCGGGCGCCGCGTGCGCCCCGTCGCAGTACGTGCCCGCTCGCAGCGGCGGCTGGCCGGCGTGGATGGCGGGGCCGCTGCGGGGCCTCGGCGTCGGCCTCTCGAGCACGCGCTTTCAGACGCTGACGCTGATCATGTGCGCGAGCTACGTGCTCGTGCTGGCGGTCGCGCGCAGCCTGCCGCCGGCGCAGGTCGCGGGCGCGATCGCGCTCGCCGGGCTGATCCTGGCGCTCGGGCCGCCGCTGATCTCGCAGGACGTCTTCGGCTACATCTCCTACGCGCGCCTGGGCGTCGTGCACGGCCTCGACCCGTACACGCACGTGGCCGCCGAAGCGCCGACCGACCCGACGTTCCGCTTCATCGGCTGGCCCTTCAAGCACTCGCCGTACGGTCCGCTGTTCACGCTGCTCAGCTACGCGATCGTGCCGCTCGGGGTCGCCGGCGGGCTGTGGGCGTTCAAGGCGATCGCCGTGCTCAGCGCTCTGGGCGCGGTCGCGCTGGTCGCGCGCGCGGCCGCGCGCATGGGACATTCGCCGACGTGGGCGGCGGCGTTCGTCGGGCTGAACCCGGTGCTGCTGGTGCTCGCGGTGGGCGGCGCGCACAACGACACGCTGCTGATCCTCGCGCTCGCCGCGGCGCTGGCGCTGAGCGCGGGCGCCGAGCGCGCGGGGGCGCGCAGGACGCGAGCGCCGAGGACGGGAGCGGCGCGGACGGGGACCACGCGGACGGGCGCCGAGCGCGCGGGCGCGCGGCGGGCGGGCGCGCACGCGCTAGCGGCCGCCGCGGCGCTGGCGGCGGGCGTGGGCGTGAAGGTGACCGCGGGGATCGTGCTGCCGTTCCTGGTGCTCGCGCCCGCGCGTGTGCGCGAGCGCGTGCGCCTGGCGCTCGGCGCAGGGCTGGCGCTGCTGGCGGTCGCGCTCGTCGGGGTGCTCGGCTTCGGCGTGCACGCGCTCGGCTTCGTGGACGCGGTCAGCGAACAGCAGCAGCTGGTGGCCACGCACAGCGTCCCCGCGGAGACCGCGCGCCTGTTCGGCCTGAGCGGCACCCCGAGCTGGTGGCGGGGTCTGTACCTGGCGGGCTTCGTGCTCGTGCTCGCGTACGCGCTGTGGCGCACGGCGCGGGGCGCGGACTGGCGGGTGGCGGCGGGCTGGGCGACGATCGCGCTGCTGGCGTCGACCGCGTGGCTGTTGCCGTGGTATGCGATCTGGGTGCTGCCGCTAGCGGCCGTCAGCGGCGACCGGCGCCTGCGCGCCGCCGCGCTCGCGCTGTGCGCCTACGCGCTCCTCATCCACCTGCCGCTTGCCGACCCGCTGCTCAGCCCGGGAAGGCCCCACGTGATCACGCGCATCCCAGTCAGGGTCCCCGACCTGCGACACCGCCTCGAACTCACCGGTTTCCAGGTCCTTGGCCACGTCCGCGTCGATCTGCGCTGGTGAGAGCTCCGGCCGCAGACGCCGCAGGCGAATCGCGTCGAGCCTCCTGAACTTGAGGATCTCGAGCACGTACACGAGGGACACGCTGGCGGCCGCGACGAGCAGCCCGATCGCGAGCACCACGAGCGTCCAGCCGGTGTTGTAGTGGCCTTTGTGGTCGCTGTAGGGGACGAACCGCAGCGCGAGCGCGAGGCCGGCGAGCATCAGCGTCCACGCGTACAGATACGCGATCGTGCGCCTGCCGGAGAAGCCGATGCGCGCCATCCGATGGTGGAAGTGCTCGTTGTCGGGCCGGTAGACCGGCTGGCGGTACTTCAAGCGCTTGAGCACAACGAACGTGGTGTCCATGAACGGGACCGCGAGCAGGATCAGCGGCAGCACGAACGACACGACCGCCTCGGTCTTGACCGCCGCCTCGACCGTGATCACGCCCATCAGCAGCCCCAGCAGGTTCGCGCCGCAGTCGCCCATGAAGCTGGACGCGGGCGGGAAGTTGTAGAACAGGAAGCCGAGCGCGGCGCCGGCGGTGAGCGCGGCGAGCACGCCCGGCTGCGCGCGGCCGAGGTCGAACGCGATGACCGCCATGGTCGCGGCGATGATCGCGCACACGCCCGCCGCCAGGCCGTCGACGCCGTCGGAGAAGTTGACGACGTTCATCATCGCCACCAAGCCGATCACCGTGAGGATCGGCCCGGCGTCCGCGGCGCCGCTGTTGGGGAACGCGAGCTGGCCGACGAACGGCAGCTCGATCGCCTTGACGGCGACGCCGAAGTGCACGACGATCACGGCCGCGAGCGCCTGCCCGGTGAGCTTGAGCGCGGGGTGCAGGTCGAAGCGGTCGTCGAGCGCGCCGACCAGCGTGATCACCGCGGCGGCGAGCAGCACCCCGTGCCACATCTCGCCCTGGTGTTCGCGGGCGTAGCCGGAGGGCAGCCAGATCAGGCCGGCGACGAGCGCGCCGGCGAAGATCGCAAGCCCGCCGAGCAGCGGCGTAGGACGCTCGGACAGGCCGCGCTCGCGCGGCTCGTCGATCATCCCCAGCGCCCGCGCGAGGCGCATCGTGGGCGGCGTCAGCAGCGCGGTCACGACCGCGGCGGCGAGGAAGGCGTAAAGCGCGTCGAGCTCGGTTGGATGCGCCATCGGCTCGCGTACAGCATCGCATGCCCGGAGGTCGCGAGCACCCGGGAGACGCCGCTTGCGGTTCGGGCCGCACATGTGCGGCCCGGGGGCCGGCGCATGCGCCGGCCCCGCGAACGGCCGCATGCGGCCGTTCGGGAGGGCGCGCATGCGCGCCCTCCGGGGGCTTCGCCCCCCATATATGAGGCTCATATTCGCCCAGCCGCCGGGGACGAGCTATTCGAGCGCGGCCGCCGGTCGGGGTCTACACCTGCGCGGTCGCGGGCAGGGGCTCGTACAGCGGGTAGCGCTCGACGATCGCGCCGACGCGCTCGGCGAGCTCGCGTGCGCGGGACTCGTATTCGGGCGTGAGCGCGATCGCGAGGATCCGCCCGACCTCCTCGAAGTCGTCCTGCTGCAGGCCGCGCGTGGCGAGCGCCGGGGTGCCGATGCGCAGGCCCGAGGCCTCGATCGGCGGTCGCGGGTCGAACGGCACGGCGTTGCGGTTGACCGTGATCTGGATGTCGTGCAGGCGGTCCTCGGCCTGGCGGCCGGTGAGCTCCGGGCGCGCCTCGCGCAGGTCCACCAGGATCAGGTGCACGTCGGTGCCGCCGGTGAGCACGTTGACGCCGTGCTCGCGCGCGCCCGAGTCCAACAGCTCGCGCGCGAGGATGCGCGCGCCCTCGACGGTGCGCCGCTGGCGCTCGGCGAACAGCTCGCCGGCGGCGATCTTGAAGGTGACGGCCTTGGCGGCGATGGCGTGCTCGAGCGGCCCCCCCTGCTGGCCGGGGAAGACGGCGGAGTCGATCTTCTTGGCGTGCTGGGCCTTGCACAGGATCACGCCGGCGCGGGGACCGCCGAGCGTCTTGTGGGTGGTGGTGGTTACCACGTCGGCGCCGAAGTCCACGGGGTTGGGGTGCAGGCCCGCCGCCACCAGCCCGGCGAAGTGCGCCATGTCCACCATCAAGAGCGCGCCGACCTCGTCGGCGATCTCCCTGAAGCGGGCGAAGTCGAGCTGGCGGGGGTAGGCCGACCAGCCCGCCAGCAGCAGCTTGGGGCGGCGCTCGCGGGCGACGCGCGCGACCTCGTCCATGTCGATCAGGCTGCTGTCGCGGTCCACCTCGTAGGGCGCGACGTCGTACAGGCGCCCCGACACGTTGATCTTCATGCCGTGCGAGAGGTGGCCGCCGTGGGCGAGCGAGAGGCCCATGATCGTGTCGCCGGGCTCCAGCAGCGCGTGGTAGGCGGCGGCGTTGGCCTGCGAGCCGGAGTGCGGCTGCACGTTGGCGTGCTCGGCGGCGAACAGCGCCTTGGCGCGGTCGATCGCGAGCTGCTCGGACACGTCCACCCACTCGCAGCCGCCGTAGTAGCGCCGGCCGGGGTAGCCCTCGGCGTACTTGTTGGTGAGCACCGAGCCCTGGCATTCGAGCACCGCGCGCGGCACGAAGTTCTCGGAGGCGATCATCTCGAGCGTGCCCTGCTCGCGCTCGAGCTCGCCGCGCAGCGCGTCCGCGATCTCGGGGTCGACCTCGGCGAGGGACTGGTTGAAGTAGTCGGGGCTCAGCTCACTCACGGCGCCTCCTTGGACGGCTGCGAACGGATTGTGCCCAGGCGCGCGGCGGAGAGGGCTTGCCGCTTCCCGGTGGTCGCTTCCACCTGAAGGCGCCAGTCGCGGCAGCGCCTACGAGGCTAGCACTCAGTCCAGCGAGGTGAGCGCGGCGCGCACCTCGGCGCGCGTGAGCGGCCCCTCCCTGAGCACGTGCCAGCGGCGCTGCTCGGCAAAGTCGCGCAGGTCGATCACGGTGGAGGCGCGGCCGGGCAGCTCGCCGCCGTCGAGCACCACCTCGGCGCCGTCGCGCAGGCTGGCCGGCACCTGCGCGAGCGTGCGCGCGTCGGCCTCGCCGGAGCGGTTGGCACTGGACTGCATCACCGGGCGCGCGAGCGTGGCGAGCGCGCTCATGTGGGCGGGCAGCTGCGGCACGCGCAGCCCCAGCGTGTGGGGGTCGCTGCGGCAGGCCGGCGCGAAGCGCTGCGCGCGGTTGGCGAGCAGCAGCGTGACCGGCCCCGGCAGCAGCGCGCGCAGCGCGCGCAGCTCGTCGGCGTGCAGCTCGCCCAGCGCCCGCAGCGCGGGCTCGAGCGCGAAGAACATGATCGCGGCGGGGCGCGCCGCGGGGCGGCCCTTGAGCTCGTACAGCCGCCGCGCCGCCTGCTCGTCGTCGGGGTCGCAGCACACGCCGTAGACGGTGTCGGTGGGCAGCACCGCCACGCCGCCCGCGGCCAGGCACCGCTCCAGGCGCTGCACCTGCTGCTCGCCGATGCGATGCTGCTCGTCGATCTCGGCCCTCGTCATCTGTGGCGCTCCCCGATCACTACCCTCTGTATCCGGGCCAGGTCACGCTCAAACCGTACCGCGTCGAAGCCGGCTGCGCGGGTCATCTCCGCCACCGGCGGCGCCTGGCCGGCTCCCACCTCGAGCGCCAGGAAGCGCACGTCGGGCCGCTCCGCGAGCTGCGCCAGCAGCGCGCGCATGCAGGACAGGCCGTCGGGGCCGGCGAACAGCGCGCCGGGGGGCTCGTGGCGCACGATCTCGGGCGCCAGCTGCGGGCGCTCGCCGTCGGCGACGTAGGGCAGGTTGGCGAGCACCGCGTCGAACTCGCGCTCGACCTGCGCGAGCAGGTCGGATTGCAGCCACTGCACCTCGAGCCCCAGCCGGCTGGCGTTCTCGGCCGCCAGCGCGAGCGCGGCGGCGCTCACGTCGCTGCCCCACACGCGCAGGTCGGGCCGCTCGTCCTTGAGCGCCAGCGCGACCGCGCCGCTGCCCGTGCCGAGGTCGAGCACGCGCGCGCCCGCGGGCAGCCCCAGCCCCACCTCCACCAGCAGCTCCGTCTCCGCGCGCGGCACCAGCGCCCTCCTGTCCGCGCCCAGCTCGATGCGGCGAAAGCCGCGACGGCCGACGACATAGGCGACGGGCTCGCGCTCGATCGAGCGGCGGCGCACCGCCTCCTGGAAGGCCCGCACCGCCGGCCCCTCCAGCACCAGGCCGGGATCGCTGAGCAGCCGCGCGCGCTCGACGCCGAGCACGTGCGCGAGCAGCACTTCGGCGTCCAGGCGCGGCGTCTCGCAGCCGCCGGCGGCGATCGCCGTGATCGCGCCCTCCAGCGCGTCGCGCACGCTGGTGCCCGGCGTGGCCGTGGAAGCCGAGGTGTCTGCTCGCTGGCTCAAGGCCCGCTCCCCCCTCCTGCGCGCTCAGGCCAGCGCCGGCCCGCCCGCCCGCGCCCCGGCTGGCGCCGGCGCCTGTGCCGGCTGCGCCGAGCGCGCCTCCAGGCGCCGGCGGCGCTCGTCGGCCTGCAGCGCCGCGGTCAGCTCGTCGAGCTCGCCCGCGAGGACCTGGTCGAGGTTGTGCACGGTGAGCTTGATGCGGTGGTCGGTGACGCGCCGCTCGCCGTAGTTGTAGGTGCGGATCTTCTCGGCGCGGTCGCCGGTGCCGACCTGCGAGCGGCGGTCGGCGGCCAGCTCGGCCTGCTGCTCGGCCAGCGCGCGCTCGTACAGGCGCGCGCGCAGCACCCGCAGCGCCTTCTCGCGGTTCTGCAGCTGGGACTTCTCGTCCTGCATCGAGACCACGATCCCGGACGGCTTGTGGGTGACGCGCACGGCGGAGTCGGTGGTGTTGACAGACTGCCCGCCGGGGCCGGAGGAGCGGTACACGTCGATCTGCAGGTCGGCGGGATCGATCTGCACGTCCACGTCCTCGGCCTCCGGCAGCACCGCCACGGTGGCGGTGGAGGTGTGGATGCGCCCCTGCGACTCCGTCTGCGGGATGCGCTGCACGCGATGCGTGCCGCCCTCGAACTTGAACACCGAGTAGGCGCCGTCGCCCTCGCGCGAGCCGCCCGGCGGGGACTTGACCGCGAACGTGTACTTGCCCTCGCCCACGTCCAGCGGCTCGACCTGGAAGCCGCGCCGCTCGGCGTAGCGGCTGAGCATGCGGTACAGGTCGCCGGCCCACAGCCCCGCCTCCTCGCCGCCGGCGCCGCCCTGGATCTCGACGATCACGCTCTTCTCGTCGTTGGGGTCGCGCTCGACCGTAGCCAGGCGGATCTCCTCCTCGAGCTGCTCGATCTCGCGCCTGGACTCGGCCAGGTCCTCGCGCAGCTCCGCGTCCTCGCCCAGCTCCGACAGCAGCTCCTCGGCGCCGGCCGCGTCGTCGCGGGCGCGCCGCCAGCGCGCCGCCAGCTGCGCCGCCGGCTGCAGCTGGCGGTAGGCGCGGCCGACCTCCGCGAAGCGCTCGCGCTCGGCGATCACCTCGGGGTCGGTCATCTGCTCGCCGAGCTCGGCGAAGCGCGTCTCGATCTGCTCTACCAGCCGCTCGATCACGCGGTCGAGCGTACCTCAGGCGGCCGCTCGGCCCCCGTCGAGCGACTCCGTGCGGCCGTCGGGGAGCCCGCTGCGGCCACGCTCGATCAGCTCGTCGAGCGTGGCCTCGAGCGCCGCGCGCGCGTCGGCCTCGCGCGGCAGCCCGTCCGGGCCGAGCGCCTCCTCGGCCTGCGCCACCGGCAGCTCGCGGTCGAGCACCTGCGCGCCGGCCGCGCCCAGCACCTTGCGCAGCTCCGCCTGCGCCCACACCGCGCCGAACAGGCTGGTGCTGGCGCCGATCACCGCCGCCGGCTTGCCCCGCAGGGGGTTCTCGGCGAACGGCCGCGAGGCCCAGTCGACGGCGTTCTTGAGCACACCCGGGATCGAGTGGTTGTACTCGGGGGTGGACACCAGCAGCGCGTCCGCGCCGGCGATCGCGTCCTTCAGCGCCTGCACCGCGGGCGGCGGCGCGTGCTCCTCGTCCTCGTTGAACGGCGGGATCGCGCCGAGCTGGTCGAACACGACCAGCTCGGCGCCCTGCGGCAGCATGCCGGCGACCCCGCGCAGCAGCCGCGTGTTGTGCGACTGGCCGCGCAGGCTGCCCGAGATGCCGAGGATGCGCATGGCGCGGTCCTCGCGGGCGTCCCCGTGCGCACCCACCGCTATGCCTCCTTCACGAGCTCGAGCGAGACCTCGAGCTTGACGTCGTTCTCGAGCGCGAAGCCGCCCTTCGGCAGCGGCGCGTTCCACTCCAGGCCGTACTCGCGGCGGTCGATCACGGCCTCCAGCTCGACGCCGAGCTTCTCGTTGCCGGCGATGTCCACGTGCGGGCCGACGAGCGCGCCGTGCGCGGTCACCCGGTGCGTGTGGCCCTTGATCGTGAGCTCGCCCTCGAGCTCGAGCGCGCCGCCCTCCTGCAGGCGCACCTCGTCTGAGACGAACTCGATGCGCGGGTGGTTGGCGCTGTCGAAGAAGTCGGGCGACTTCAGGTGGCCGGCCAGGTTCTCGTCCTTGACGACGATCGAGTCCACGTCCACGGAGCCCTCCAGCCGCGGCGCTCCCTGCTCGTCCGCGACGAGCGCGCCGCGGTAGTCCTCGAAGCGGCCGCGGAAGGTCGCGACGACCATGTGCT
>DATJTT010000029.1:0-16875 GCA_035503075.1 Solirubrobacteraceae bacterium | reverse complement strand
ATGCTCGGTTTCGCCACGTGCCATCGGCTGGTAGCTTGGGAGCATGGCCCACCACAAGCGAAGGCGACCCAAGCAGCGCCGCGCAGGCTGTCTGCTCTGCAAGCCGCAGAAGTTGCCGGCGGTGAAGAAGGCTGAGCGCATGCGAACCCGTCGCGTTGCGCTGAGTCACGAGTTGCGCTCGGCGCGGGAGGACGGCTGGTAGCCCCACCGAAGCGTCTCGGGCGAGCGGTACGCTGTGGAGCATGGCCAAGCCACGACACCGTGAGGTCGGCTCGGGAAGCGTGCTCAAGTCGACCGGCAAGACACAGGATGTCACCGATCAGCCGGTGCTGCTTCGCCCTGCCACGCGAAGCCTGCGCGAGGTGCTCGACGAACGCGGTCCTCTGACCGGACCTATCACTGACGCCGGAACACGGGCGCTCCTCGCCGTCCGCGGCGAGCGGCACGACGGCGGGCATGGCGGCCGCTGAGCCGCCCGTGCCGGCACCGGCCGTTCTCTACGTCGACACCTCCGCGATGCTAAAGCTGCTCGTGCGCGAGGCAGAGTCCGCCGCCATCGAGCGCGAGCTCCTGCGGTGGAGCGTGCTCGCCACGAGCGTCATCACGGAGATCGAGCTGCCACGCGCGGTGGCACGCGCACGTGAGGAGCGAACCGACGCAGTCATCGACGGCAGCGTCGTGCTACAGGGTGTGCTCGCGTCGGCTGCGATCATCCCGCTCATGCCTACGCCTACAACGGCAACGGGCTACGAATGTCCCGCACCCAGGCCGGCACCACCACCTACATGACCTGGGACACCGCCGGCGAACTCCCGCTGCTGCTCGCCGAAGGCTCAAGCTCCTACATCTACGGACCAGAAGGCATCCCGTTCGAGCAGATCAACGGCGAAGGACAAGTGCTCTACCTGCACCACGACGACATCGGCTCGACCCGCGTCCTCACCAACAGCACGGGCAAAGTTCAGGCGACCTTCACCTACGGCGCATACGGCACACTCACCGCCAGCACCGGCACCACCCCTACGACATTCGGCTACGCAGGACAAGCCAGCGCACCCGAAACCGGTCTAATCTACCTCAGAGCCCGCTACTACGACCCAACCACCGCCCAATTCCTCACACCAGACCCCATGGAAGAAACCACCGGCGAACCATACACCTACGGTGGCGGGGACCCCGTCAGCAACAGCGACCCCAGCGGCCAGATGGTCGCCAACCCCCACACACGTACGCTGACCCCGTTCCAGCAGCGCGAGCAGTACCTGTGGATCTACTTCGACTTCACGGCCAAACTCCACACCAACGGCACCGCAGGCACCGTCGGCAACCTCGTATACGAAAGTAAACACAGTCTTAATCCGTCTGAGCCGCAAGAACAGCCCTGCAGTCCGTGCGGGATCGGCATCGCTCAATGGACCGTCACCGGATCTCGCTGGGCCGGACTCGTGTCATTTGCGCACAAAGATTTGCACGAGAGCGCGTTTTCTCTGTCGGCCCAAGCCAGGTGGATCTATCAAGAACTGGTTACCGAATTGCGGCCACTGCTAGCCGAACTAAGAACCGCCAAGAGCATCGGGGCAGCGATTATCGCCTTTCGCGAACACTTTGAGAAGGCGGCGTCTTTCCGTGAACTCGCCCAGGACATCGGCCCCGAACAGGCCGAAAGAGCGAAAGAAGAACTACTGGATGATGCCTACGGAGCATACAGACAAGTTGGTTAGTAGGTTTTCACGCTGGCATACCGTGCGGCGCTGCACGGTGAGTGCTTTCGCGGCATTGGGTGTATTGGCATCACTTACGGGTTGTGGGCAGAGTGGACCACTCACTGGATCTGCTGCGGTCACTCAAGCGGCATCTGTCAGCCGAGTTGGTCGTACACGTGTGATCTATGTTCGCCCGACGACGAACGACGGGAAGCTCAAACCCGGATTCACGATCATAAAACGCGCGCGGGCGACTTGCCCGCAGCTATCAGTGCTTGTACCCGGGTACTCGTGCGTCGTTGGGGGAGAAAGCTCCGAACTATGCATATACACGTGTCACACTGAGGGAGGATTCTATGAGTCGTGTTGGCCGGGTGGGCCTGAACGCTCGGCGCGCGTCGTTTATTGTATGTTCATGCCGTGGCTGCGACACGTTGCAGCGCTGACACTCGAACACCCACTTCGGACCATATCATTTAGATCTAAACCGGCGCCTAAACTGCGGGGTGACCCGTGGGGGGTACAGCTTGCTGGGGGGCTGCGGTGCGTGAAAAGCAGCGCCAAACCGGAAGAGCTCAACGGCATACCTGCCAGGTACAGCTGTGAACATAATGCAGTGTTGGTAGGCAAAGTCATGAAGAAGACTGAGCCTTGGCGAGCACAGGAGGCCTACGTCAACCTACACGCGAGGACCCCGCAGTCCGACCTGACTGCCGGCCCCGTCGTCGACGTGTCCGTTGCCTGGTACGGCGTCGCAAACGCTCGGTAGACACCACCGCCCAATTCCTCACACCAGACCTCATGAAAAAAACCACCGGCGAACCATACACCTACGCCGGCGATAACCCAATCGTAGCCGACGATCCAGAAGGCGACATGACGAACGGCGACAGCCATTTTCGCAATAACCTTCATCACCGCGAGGAATACGTGTTTTCTTACCTTGAGATCAAAGGCCGGCTAACACCCAACGGCAGCGCCGGTGTCATTGGGAATCTACTTGTCGAGACCAGTGACAGTCTCAATCCAGCAGAAGGCGAGATTGGGGATAGTAATTGTCTTTCTCAAGAATGCGGAATAGGAATCGCCCAATGGACAACCTTCTATCGAAATACAAGCTGCTGAAATTCGCCGAAGCTCGCCACGAGGCGTGGTATGACTTGGACCTACAGGCAGCCGACATCGTTCATGAACTTGAAGAACCCGAATATCGGCCGCTCTTGGCAAAACTGAGGGCCACCCATAATACCGACGCAGCGACCAAATGGTTCGGTGAAGGCTTCGAGAACCCGGAAGAACTCTATCAATCGCTGGGCAAGCGCGAAAAATATGCAGAAGACGCTTACAAAGATTTCGGCTGAGGCACGCCCACACGCCCCACGGCGACATCGGGCAGGTCGGCTCGCTATCATCCTTGCCTTCCTGTTGTGCGGAGCGCGCGCTGCGAGGTACATCCGGCAAGTTCCACGGAGTCTTTGTAACGTTTGGATGTCTTCACGGCACCCCGTATCCGTACCTGCTTGGTTCGCCGACCAGGACCAACGGATTGTGGCGCATCCGTGTCGTGTACTGGTACGCAAACCAAAACGGCGCAGAAGGCCACTATACGTACGGACCTTGGGCTCGGGTGGTGGTCGCATGGTACGGCATCCCGAACAGCCGGTAGACGACAAGCAGCTCTACATGAGAAGTCGGTCGCGAGCGCGCTTTCGCTGACCCTCTCCTGCTACACGAACTAAGGACCGCCAAGAGCATCGCAGCCGCAACCACTGCATTCCGCGAACACTTTGAGAAGGCGGCCGCTTTCGATGAAATCTATCCGACCCCCGAAGAAGCCGAAAAGGCCGAAAAGGAACTACTGGATGCGGCATACGGAGCGTACAAAGAATTTGGTGAGTAGGTTTTCACGGTGGCGTGCCCAGCGCTGTTGCACGGTGCGTACTGCCGCAGCATTTGGTGTATTGGCATCACTTGCGGGCTGCGGGCAAAGTGGACCACTCACCAGGCCGGCCACGATCACCCAGGCGGCAGCCGTCAGCCGCACTGGACATACGCGTGTCGTTTATGTTCGGCCGATTGCAAGCGGTGGGCTCAAGCCCGGATTTACGATCACTAAGCATGCTCGGGCGACCTGTCCAGAGCGTTCGGTACTTGTGTCGGGAGTCGCATGCATCGTTGGTGAACAACGGAGCTATGAATCCTGTTGGCCGGGTGGGCCTGAGCGCTCTACCCGCGTCGTTTATTGCATGTTCATGCCCTGGGTGCGACAAGTTGCTGCGCTGACGCTAGAACACTCACTTCCAGTGTTGTCTTTTGCACCCAAACTGCTGAGGCCGTGGGGAGTGCGACTTACGGGAGGGCTCCGGTGCGTGCTGAGCACGGCAAAACCAGAAGAACTGAATGGCATGCCCGTTAGATACGGTTGTGAACATAATGTGGTGTTGCTGGGCAAAGTCACGACCACCACCGAGCCGTAGCGCGCACAAGAGGCGTACGCCCACCCATACGCCAAAGCCCTACCTCACCGCCGGACCTGCCGCCGACGTGTCGGTGGCGTGGTATGGCGTCTCGAACAGTCGATAGACAGACCACGGTGTGTCGGGACAAGGTTCGGCCGACCTACCCGGGCTGCACGTCTTGATCTCCACGCACACTGCCGCTTGTGCGACATCCTGTCGGCGACACGATCAGCGACTTGCGCGGGCCGCGAGATCGCGCTCCACATCGAATAGCAGAAACAGCCTGTTGCATGTTCTCTTGCCGGTGCCGCTCGAGCAACTCGTTGGCGACCGCGGTCGCGCCTCCTACAGCCGCGTGGAAGCGAGTCTCGGGTACGCTTGGAGCGCCCTCAGTGACGGTCTGGACGTTCGAGGTAGTCGTCGGCGACGCGCCTGGATTCCGGGTCGCTGAGGGCCGTGAGGAGCACGTCGGCGTCGCTCCAGGCACCCGAGGTTGACGCGATCGCACGACTGCTGGCATTCACCGCGAGCTTGGTCGCTGCGAGCGTGAGCGCGGACTTCTCGACGAGTTGAGCCGCCAGCTCCTCGACGGTCTCGTCGAGGAGCCGCTCGCCGACCACGCGGTTGACGAAGCCCAGGTCACGGGCTTCCTGCGCCGTGAACGGACGGCAACTGAGCACGAGCTCCTTGGTCATGGCGGGCCCGATCTCGCGTACGAGCCGGGGAATGCCGCCCCACCCCAGCGGGATGCCGAGCTGGAGCTCGGGGATCGAGAAGCGGGTCGTGTCGGCTGCAACGCGCAGGTCGCAGGCGGCGGCCAACAGGACGGCGCCGCCGACGCAGTGGCCATGGATGCGGGCGATCGTAATCGCTCGCATCGCCTCGATCGCCTCGGTCATCTGCCAGCCCGCATCGGCCGCTTTCCGCCGCTCGGCGACGCCTGGGTCCTCGCCCGAGAAGAGCGTCACGTCGGCTCCTGCGCTGAACGCGCGGCCGTTGCCGCTGAGCACGACGACCTTGACCTCGGGCTGTTCGTCGAGCCAGTGTGCCGCGTCGACGAGCGCGCGAAGTGTCTCGGTGCTGAGGGGGTTCAGCTTGTCCGGGCGGGTCCAGGGCGATGCTGCCGCGGGAGCCGACCCAACCGACCTCAATGTTCGCGAAGGGCATCGTGAGAGGCTAAGGCGTCAGTGGGGAGCGGCACGGTCTCGTCCCGGGCCGCTCCCTTCGTGTGCGTCTATTTCAGGTGGAGCGTCGGAGTGATCGCGTCTTCGGCGACCGACGCCGGCGTCCACGGCAGCGTGATCCATTCGTTTTTGGAGAACCGCTGGGTCTGGTCTTCGTAGTAGGGAGACGTCGGGTCTTCCGACTGCGAGTAGGCCAGCAGGGCTTTCGAGAGCGGTTCGTGGCCGGCCTGCAGTTCCGTGAACATCACGATGCTCGTGCCGCCCGTGACTTCAGCCTGTTTCGAGGTGGGCGTCGGGAAGGACGATCCGATGGCCGCATAGCAGCCGTCGCCCTCCAAGCAGCCAGGTATCGGAGCCGCGCCGGTCTGTGGCGCACGCTGCACTTCGCCGATGCTGGCGTCGAGCGGGATCCCGCGTGCCTGCATCGAGCTCACCGCTGTCGCGAGCGCTTCCTTGCTCGCCTGCAAGGAGGTGTTGAGCGTGTTGGGCGTGTAGACCGGTTCGGTCACCGTCCAGGGATGGACCCAGAAGTCCGCCTGGCCGTTGGGTGCGTGTTCGAACCATTCTTGAAACAGCCAGCCACCCCTGTCGTCGAGCGTCGCGGTTGCGCCGTATTCGTTGAGGACCGGGCACGCTTCGCCGACGTCGACGCCGTCGATCACGCCGCCGTCTTCGGTCACCGCGTTTTCGCAGATTTCGCGCAAACCGGGGAGGGCGCGTTCAGCTGGCAGCGAGCGGAACTTCGTCCATGACTGCTGCATCGTTTCGGCGGTGAATCCGGGCGTCGGCGAGATCCCGTCGGTCGGGACGCCGCTGTTGTACGTGCCCATCCGCTGGGCGACCATGTCGATCCCCGTCTGAGCGCGCATGCCCGGGTTTTCTTCTTCGCCGCCGAGGGCAGGCGAGAACCCGGTGAGCAGGCTGTTCGCGTTCGCCAGCCAGAACGAGTTGTTCGAGTTCTCGACGTAGTCTTTGCGGATCAGCGACGGCTCGTCGCCGCCTGCGAGGATGCCCGGCACGAGCGCACCCGGGCTTTCGGGCAGTTCGCATTCACCGTCGCCCAAGAACGGGCCGGTGTCTGACCCCGGCTCGAGGTTGCACCTCGACGAGTCAAGGTAGGCCTTCGTCAGGCTCGAGGCCACGACGATCTCCGTGTAGAAGGCGTTGCCCTGGTCGTCGGCGCCGATCGTGTTCACCCACGGCACGCCCTGGATGGCACGCTCGGATTCGATCACCTGAGACGCGTTTTCGGCTTTGCTGATCGCGAGCCACTGGTTGACACCCCGGAGGTTGTCGGCATTGGCGTCATGGACCGAGATTGGCAGACCGTCCTCCCAGATCACCGGCCCATAGCGGCTGTAGTAAAGGGTGCGGGTGCGCGGCACCAGTTCGCCGTGTTCCAGAGCCTCAACCCTCACTCTGTGCGTTTTCATCGCTACCCTTTTGCCCTTGTAGTAGTACTTGGTCGGCCCGGCGGGCGGCAGGTACCAGAACGTGATCGTCGTGTTCGTCGAGACGGTGTGCGTCCACGCGACGTCCTGGTTGTGACCGATGTTGATCCCGGGCAACCCCCAGATTCCCGCACCGATCGCGTGGTACTGGCCGGGGACTTCGACGTTCATCTCCCAGAAGCGTTCCGCGCCATGCCACGGGAAGTGCGGGTTGGCGAGCACGACGCCGCCTCCGTTGGTGGCGTCTTCGCTGCCGACGGCGAGCCCGTTGGAGCCCAACAGGTCGCTGTGTCCGATCGGCGCGGGCAGCCCCATCGTGATGCTCCCGATCGAGGCCGTCCGCACGCCCGCTGCCTTCGCCGACTCCGCGGACGGGTCCGCGGACGGACCGTATTCGGCATTCGCCTCGGCGTACGGACCGAGGGCAGAGTTGCCCGCGAGGTCGTCGACCTGGTAGATGCGCAGCCAGACGTCGATCGGCTTGATCGGCCGAACCCACGCCGCACCTTTGCAGGCGGGGTTCGTGACTCCGCTCGCCCCACCGATCTTCCTGAGGTAGGCGTCATAGCCGGCGGCATAGCCGGTCACGACTTCGCGCCCTTCCGTCGAGGGGCCCTGCGGGTAGGGAAGCCTCAGCAGCTTCTGGACCGTTTCATCCTGCTTGATCGAGGTCCAGTAGAAGTCCGAGTTGAGGTTCGTGAACTGCAGGCCCCCCTCGGCTTCGTTCTTGAAGACCCCTTCTGGGCCGAGGAACGCAGAACGTTCGCCCTCGACCGTCAGGAATGTTTCGGCGAGCAGACAGATTCCGTCCTGCGCCTGTGCATAGCCGACCCCGAATCCGACGTCGGCGAAGTTTTCGCCGGAGATGTTCGCGACGCCACCGGTGGTCCGGGTCAGCGACACGCTGTACGACGCTGCGGCACAAGCCGGGAAGCACATCCCGGCTGCAACTGCCGCGAGCACCGCGAGAAAGCGGCTGCTCATGAACCGCCTCCCCCCCACGCGGCCATCGTGCACGCAAGGCGCGGAATCCGTCTCCGTCGGGCGTCGCAGGTGTGTGGCTCCCTCACTCTCCATAGCTCGCTTCCCTCCAGCGCCGAGGCATTGATGGACTAGTCCGTCCCTTACTCGGTTGGTAATGTACCAGCATGTCCACCACTGTGCAAGCCGGTATCGAGCGGCTCCCACGCGGGCCGCACCGCCTGTCTCGCGAGCAGGTTGAGAACCACCAGCGCGGGCGCATCATCGCCGCAATGATCGCCGCGGCCGGGACGAAGGGCTACGGATCGACGACGATCGGCGATATCACCCGCCGCGCAAGGGTCTCGCGCGACACCTTCTACGAGCAGTTCGCAAACAAGGAACAGTGCCTTCTCGCCGCCTACGACGCGACAACACGCGAACTCCTGGAGCAGATGGTCGCCGCGGGAACGAGCCAGCCGAGCTATGTCGAGGGCATCCGCGACGGCGTGCGCGCCTACTTGAGGTTCTGGAGCGAGCGCGCCGACGCGGCCCGTGTCTGGTCACTCGACATCCTCGCGGCCGGCGAGGAGGCGCTCGTCCACCGCGAGCGTACGCTCGAGAGCTTCACGCGCCTCTTTCAGGCGATCGCCGAGCGAGCCGCGACGGAGCAGCCTGGGCTGCCAACCGTCCCGGATCTCGTCGCGCGCGCGATGGTGGTCGCCGGGGTCGAGCTCACGACCCGGTACATCCGAGAGGATCGCGTCGACTCGCTGCCGGAGCTTGAGAGCGACGTCCTCTACCTATGGCTGATGGTCTTCGCCGGCCACGAAGTCGCCGCTGCCGCGATCGCAACCTGAGCGACGAGCGCGAACGATGCGCGGCGGTGCGTTCCCCAGGCCTCGGGAGCCGACCACAGGACGTTTCCAAGGGCACCGACGGGTTGAAAGCTGTCCTGCCAAGTGCATCGCCCACCGAGGAGGAGCGCAGGGGAGACGCCGCCGGCCGGCCGACGAGCGCCCCGGCTCGCGCGGCTGTTGTCGGCCGTGGGTGTAAGAAGTGGGCCACTGCCGGACATGTACGGGTGTGGACGGCGAACAGGAGGCACTGTTCGAAGCTCATTTCCGGAGCTTTGCCGGCGACGTGTACGCGTATGCGCTGCGCCGCAGCAGCGCCGACGTCGCCCAGGACGTCACCGCCCAGACATTCCTGATCGCCTGGCGGCGCCGCGCCCAGGCGCCGAGTGAGCCGCTGCCGTGGCTGTATGGCATCGCCAGGGGGGTGCTCGCGAACGAGCGACGCTCCGCCAGGCGACGGGGCGCCCTGGTCGGGCGAATCGCCGCTGAGCCGGCGCCGGCGCTCGCGAGCGCGACGAGCGTCGAGGCCCGCGAGGTGCTCGCGGCCGTGGCGCGCCTGTCTTCGCGCGACAGCGAGGCGCTACTGCTCACGGCCTGGGAGGGCCTATCGACACGCGAGGCGGCGATCGTCCTGGGCTGCTCGGCGCCGGCGCTCGCCGTCCGGCTGCATCGTGCCCGGCGACGCCTCGCTCGCGAGCTGATCGAATCTGGCGCGAGGGTCGAGCCGGCTGGATGCGCCCATCCCCTTTCGGAGCTCTCTGCGTGAGCCGTGTCCGCGAGCCGCTCGAGCAGCTGCGTGCCGCCAATCCGGCGCCGCTGCCAGATGTATCGACGCCGGATTGGTGGCGGATTCGCGAGCACGTCCGGCGCGCGGCGCTCGAGGACGACGGCGCCGAAGACACCGCTGCAGGCCGGGTTCGCAGCTCGCGTCGGGCCGGTCGGCCGCCGGGGTGGCCCGCCTGGGCGCTCGCTCGGCGTCGGCACGCGCCCCGCGCCTGGGAGCGCCGGCTGGCCCTGGCGGTAGCGGTGCCGGCGGTGTTCGCGCTCGCGTCGGTGCTCGCGTTCTCGACTGGCTCTGCGCCAAAGCACGTCGATCACGCTTGCGAATCCGCTCACGGCTGCCGCCGCTCGGCGCACGTCGGCGCACGGGCAAAGCGCGGCGTGTCGACGCCGCCGGCGACCGTCGTGCATGAGCAAACGACAGTCGTGCGAGACTGCTCGGTCAGCGGCCCCCGGTGCGCGCAAGGGTGCGCGATTCCGGTGAGCGCTCGCTCCGGACCCCCGCGCGCGACGCCAGACTGCGCCCGCGCGGCGCCGCGACCGTGTCTCGAGTACGTCCGCACCGTCGGTCAAGCGCCGAGGCTCGCGCGGCCGTGTCAGCCGCCGCAGCTCACGCTGCGCGCTCCGGGCGCCTCCCCGCCAGACCGTCGCTCCCGGCGGCAAAAGCGACGCTAGTCGACAGCCACCAGCTCGCCGACGGCCACGCCAGAGACCACGGCCAAGGAGCAGCCGGCAGCCGCCGGCATCTCGACGGCGGCCGCTGGACGCCGGTCGGGCGCGAGGAGCTCAGCGTCCGCGTTCGCGCCGTTGACGGCGTTGTACGACGACGATCGCCACGCCACCTGCGATCAGCAGCAAGCCCAAGCCGATCTCCCAGCGCAGGTCCAAACCGGTGAACGGGAGGCTCGTCGCTTTTTCGCCGCTCGGCGTAGTGCTCGTCGTCGCAGTGGTGCTGGTGCTCGTCGGCGCCGCCGCTTCTTTGCTAGTCGTCGTCGTCGGCGTGGTTTCGGCTTCTTTGGAGGGCGAGACGCCGGAGGTCGGGGTAGTCGTAGGCGTGGTCGTCGTAGTAGTGGTCGGCGTCGGCGGCGGTGTGGTGTAGCTCGAGGTCGGTTCTCCCGCGAGCGCCAGCGCGGGCGTCAACACGAGCCCGAGCAGCGCGGCGCACAGCAATCCAAGTCCGCGCTCGACGTGCGTGCTTCGCGCTCGCGCTGCGCCTGCTGCCTTTGGCCTGCTCGAGGCCATGACATCGGTCCGAGTCATGCCAACCTCCGATTGATCTCTGATTATCGAAGTACGCCCCACTCGGGGCCTAGCTCCAGTCGCCCTTTTCGTTCATTGTCTCGGGCAAGCGTCACACTGTGATTTCGCCGTCTGCACGCGGTGGCCTGCTCGTGCGTCTTGAAAGGTCTATCAGCTATCCCGGTCGTGCACCCGCTCGCCGGGGCTCTTTCCGTTCTCGAGCGCATGCATGCCCGTCACGAGACGCGCACTCGGCCTTCGAGCTTGCCCTCCGCCAAACGCCCGCGCAGCACCTTCTTGTCGAACTTGCCGACGCTCGTCTTGGGGATCTCCGAGACGAACGCGAACTCGTCGGGCAGCCACCAGCGGGCGACCTTGGCACGCAGGTGCTCAACGAGCTCCGGCGCGCCCACGCCGGAGCGCTCGCGCAGGACCACGCAGCACAGCGGGCGCTCAGACCAGCGCTCGTCGGGCTTGGCGATCACCGCAGCCTCGACGACGTCGGGGTGGGACATCAGCTCGTTCTCGAGCTCGACCGATGAGATCCACTCGCCGCCCGACTTGATCACGTCCTTGGAGCGATCGGTGATCTGCACGTTGCCGCGCGCGTCCACAGAGGCGATGTCGCCGGTGTGCAGCCAGCCGGTTGCAAACTTCTCGTCTTCGGAGCTGTCCGCGAAGTAGCGGGCGGCGACCCATGGGCCTCGCACTTCGATCTCGCCCGTGGACTCGCCGTCCCAAGGGACCTCCCCGCCCTCGTCGTCGGCCAGGCGCAGCTCGACCCACGGCAGCGCGCGGCCCTGCATCGCGCGCTCGTCCCAGTATGCGGCGTCGTGCTCGCGCTCGCGCGGGCGGGAGTAGGTCGCGACGGGGCTGGTCTCGGTCATCCCCCAAGCCTGGAAGATGCGCACCGCGTGGCGCTCCTCGAAGTCCTTCATCAGCTGACGCGGCACCGCCGAGCCGCCGCAGGCGGCGTTCGAGAGCGAGGAGAGGTCCACTTCGGGGTGCCGTTCGGCGTAGTCGAGCAGGCCCTGGAAGATCGTGGGCACGCAGCCCATCAGCGTCGGGCGCTCGCGTGCGATCAGGCCGGCGAGCGGCTCGGGTTGCAGGTGGCGATCGGGAAATATGAGGTCGGCTCCCGCGAGCGTGCCCCCGAACGGCAAGCCCCACGCGTTCACGTGGAACATTGGAACGACCGCGAGGATCCGGTCCGCGCGCGAAATCCCGGTCCCGTCCTTCGCGAGCGTCACCGTCGAGTGCAGGCTGATCGAGCGGTGCGAGTAGAGCACACCCTTGGGGTTGCCGGTGGTGCCGCTGGTGTAACACAGGGACGCCGCCTGGCGCTCGTCGAGCTCGGGGTACTCGAACGCGACGTCCCCACCGCCCGCCTGCTCGAGCAGCGTCTCGTAGTCGATCGCGCCCGGGAGCTCCTCGGCGTAGGAGCCGTCCCGGCCGCCGTCACCCATCACGATGTAGCGCTCGACCGTCTCGAGCGTGGGCGCGAGCTTGCTCAGCGCGGGCACGAGTGAGTCATCGACGAAGATCACCCTGTCCTGGGCGTGGTTGACGATGTAGGCGAGCTGCTCCTCGAACAGGCGGATGTTGAGCGTGTGCAGCACCGCCCCGATGCACGGCACGGCGAAGTACAGCTCGAAGTGGCGCTGGTTGTTCCACGCGAACGTGCCCACGCGCTCACCCTGCTCGATGCCCAGCGAGCGCAGCGCGCGCGCGAGGCGATCGATGCGGGCCGAGACCTCAACGTGGGTCGCCCGCTGCACCGATGAGCCGTCGGCGCCGAGCGTCACGACCTCGGCGCCGTGGTTGCAGCTGCCGAGCCTGCGTCTGATGTGGTTGAGGGTCAGCGGGAAGTCGTCCTGCATCAGACCCTGAAGCACCTGCGTCATCCTCTCCGAGCCTCCTCCCGTGGCGCGAGCCTGTGCAGGCCATCGTAGATGCCGCGCGTGCGCTGCGCGACGTCTTCCCAGTCGAAGCGCAGCACGTGCTCGGAGGCTTCGGTCACCAGGCGGTCGCAGAGCGCCTCGTCGACGAGCAGGCGTTCGATCATCACGCCCAGGTGCTCGGGATCCCCGCCGTTGAAGCGCAGCCCGACGCGCTCCCCGACGGGCACCACCTCACGCAACCCGCCGGTGTCCGCGACGATGCAAGGACAGCCGGAGGCCATCGCCTCGAGCGCGACTAGTCCGAACGGCTCATAGATCGACGGCACCACGCATAGGTCGGCGATGCGATAGAGGCTGTGCAGCACGTCATCGCCGATCCAGCCGAGGAACGTCCCGTGCGTGCAGAGACCGAGTCGCTGCGCCTGCGCCTTCAGCTCGCCCTCGTGGGTGCCGCTGCCCGCGACCAGAAAGCGAACCTTGCCGACGCGCTCGATCACGCCGGGGAGCGCGTCGAGCGCGAGCTGGAAGCCCTTCTCGTAGACGAGCCGGCCGACTAGCAGCACGAGCTTCTCGTGGGGGCGCGCGAACTCACGCCGCAACGTCTCCAGATCGCCGCTCGGGCGCAGTTCGCTCGGGTCGACCCCGTTTGGGATCACCGCCACGCGCTGCTCGTCGATGTCGAATATGTCGGCGACGTGCCCGCGCATGTAATACGAGCAGACGATCACGCTGTCCGCCCGCCGAGCCATGCGACGCTCGAGCGCGTGGATGCGCGACTGCGGCGGCTCCTGCACCCAGCCTTGATGGCGTCCGTGCTCGGTCGCGTGGATCGTGGTCACATATGGCACGTTCAGCGCGGTCGCTAGCTTGGCGGCCGCGCGTCCGACGAGCCAGTCGTGGCCGTGCACGAGGTCGTAGGCGTGCTCCTGCGCGAGCGCTTCGCCGGCGGCGAGCATATCCTGGTTCATCTGCTCGACCCACGCGACGAACTGGTCGAGCTCGCGCGGCCACGCGGGCTCGCGCACACGATGAACGCTCACGCCGCGACGGACCTCGAGGCGAGCGCGATCGGCCTGGGCATCGCCGCCGAGTCCGCGCGTCAGCACGTCCACGCCCATGCCTTGGCTCGCGAGCGCCTCGGCGAGCTTGCGCACGTGACGGGCCAGCCCGCCCTCGATCACGGGCGGGTACTCCCACGAGAGGATCAGCACGCGGCCGCTCACGATGACCGAGACCCTATCTGCCCGAGCGCGAGCGTCCGCCGCCGGCGATCTTCCGACCGCGACCGTCAAGCGCTGGGCGGCGCCTGGCGACGCGGTCGCGCGCCGCGTGCGTCAGCGCCCCTCGGAGGGTCCGGCCATCGGCGCCAGGTCGAGCTCGAGTTGGCGCGGGGACGGGCGCAGCGGCTCGCTCGTCGGCCGTGGCCGGCCGCGCTTGGCCCAGTGTCCGATGACCTCGCGACTGCGGCACGTGTAGTAGTTGACCCGCCGGTCGACGGGCTGGATCGCAAGGCCGCCGGCCGCGCTGCCGGTGACCAGCGCGTGAAAGCGCCGGCCCAGGTGGTCGACCTCGACGATGTCGCCCGTTTGGATTCCCTCGAGGCGCATGACTGGCGACACTCCAGCACGAAAGGCGGTCCTCGCGCGGACCGCCCCGTGAGGCGCGGCGCGGGGTCGGCCAGGCGGGGCCGGCCTGCCGTCTAGGCTTGGCGCGGTGCGCTGGCTCGTAGACGGCATGAACGTGATCGGCACGCGCCCGGATGCATGGTGGCGCGACCGGCATGCGGCGATGGTCAAGCTTGTGGGCATGCTCGAGCGCTGGGCGGCGAGCAGCGGAGCCGAGGTGACGGTCGTCTTCGAGCAGCCCCCCTCGCCGCCGATCCGCTCGACGGTGATCGTGGTCGCGCATGCCCCGCGGCCGCGGCGCGATTCGGCCGACGACGAGATCGTGCGGCTGCTCGCGGCCGACACCGAACCGGGCGCCGTGCGCGTGGTCACCTCGGATCTGTGGCTCGCCGACCGCGTGCACGCGGCCGGCGCGACGGTCGAGCCCGCGGCGCCGTTTCGCACGCGGATCGAAGACGCGTGATGGTTCCGGCGATCCGCTATGCGCGCAGCGACGAGGCGAGCATCGCCTACCAGGTCGTCGGCGACGGGCCGCTCGACCTGCTGTTCCTGCCCGGTTGGATCTCCCAGATCGAGCAGCTGTGGGAGCTGCCCGCGCTGCGCCGCTTTCTCGAGCGTCTGGCGCGCTTCGGGCGCCTGATCCTGTTCGACCGGCGCGGGACGGGACTGTCTGACCGCTTGGTCGGAATGCACTCGCTCGAGCAGGAAGTGCGCGACGCGCTGGCCGTGCTCGACGCCGCCGGCAGCGAACGCGCGGCACTGTTCACCTACCTGCTCGGAGGGCTTGTGGGAACCTTGCTCGCGGCCGATCACCCCCGGCGCGTGGGCGCGCTGGTGATGTACGCGTCGGTCGCACGCACGGCCTGGGCGCCCGACTACGACTGGGCCCTGACCGTCGAGCAGCGCGAGGCGCTGGTGGAGCGCAACGTCAGGGGCTGGGGCGAGCTGGACAACGAAGGCCTGGGAATGCTCGCGCCCTCGATGGCCGGCGATCCCACGCTGGCCGGCTGGCTGGCACGCATGCAACGCCTCGCCGCCAGCCCCGGCGAGGCGCGCGCGATGCTTCGGGCCGCAAACGACCTCGACGTGCGCGAGGCGCTTGGCCGGGTGCGGGTGCCGACGCTGGTGATGCACCGTCCGGGAGAAGGAGGATGGGACGTGCGCCACTCTCGATATCTGGCCGAGCACATCGCCGGCGCCCGGTATGTCGAGCTCGGGGGGATCGACTCGTTTCCCTTCCTCGGAGACAGCGAGGCGATCCTCGATGAGGTCGAGGGCTTCCTGACCGGTCAGCGCGGAAGCGCCGGGGCGGCGCGCATGTTGCTGACGGTGATGTTCACGGACATCGTCGACGCCACCGCACGTGCGGCCACGCTCGGCGACGGGCGCTGGCGCGACCTGCTCGTCCGCCACGACGAGAAGGTACGCGCCGAGCTCGCCCGCTTCGACGGGCATGAGGTGAAGACCGTCGGCGACGGCTTCCTCGCGACTTTCGAGGGTCCTCCCTCGCGCGCTCTGCGTTGCGCGCTCGCGATCGTGCGCGCCGCGCGCGAGCTTGGGATCGAGGTGCGCATCGGCGTGCACACGGGCGAGTGCGAGCTGATCGGCGATGACGTCGCCGGCATGGCGCTGCACATCGCCGCGCGCGTCAGTGGGCTGGCGGGCGCGGGCGAGGTGCTCGTCTCGGGCACCGTCTTCGGGACCGTCGTGGGTGGCCCGTTCAGCTTCGAGGACCGCGGCTTTCGAGAACTGAAGGGCGTCCCCGGCCGCTAGCCGTTGTTTGCGCTGAGGGAGGGATAGCCCCGGGGCTCCAGGTGTCCGACCCGAATACCTTCCCGCTCGGCGAGCGAATCGCCATGACGGCTCTCACCCGGAAGCGCCTGACCGCGCCCATATCCCAAGACCGCCCGGCGGCTGGTGGATCTCGCGCCCCGCACAACCGGCGCTGCGGTCCGCCACGCGATCTACGCTCGCCGATCATGCACACGGACGACCGCGGCAGAGTCGAGGTGCGGCGCCTGGGCGGCCGTGACCGCGATGCGTTCCTCGCAGCGATGCGCGCCAGCCGTCAGCTGCATCGGCCGTGGCTCACGGCGCCGACCAGCGACGATCAGTTCGACGCGTTGCTGGGGCGCGCGGGCCAGCTGTCATTCGAGCCGCTGCTCGCCCACCGTCGAATCGACGGCGCGATCGTCGGCTTCTTCAACGTCAACAACATCATCCGTGGAAACTTCCAAAGCGCGACCCTGGGCTACGGGGCGGTCGCAAAGCACGCCGGCAACGGCTACATGACCGAGGCGCTCGAGCTCGTGCTCCGGCGAGCTTTCACCGCGATGCGCTTGCACCGACTCGAGGCGAACATCCAGCCGGACAACGCCCGCTCGATCGCGCTCGTGCGCAGATGCGGCTTCGTGCACGAGGGCTTCTCCGAGCGTTACCTGAAGGTCGCAGGGCGCTGGCGCGATCACGAGCGGTGGGCGATCAGGAGCGAGCAGTGGCGTGCCGGATGACCCGCCGGAACGCGCCGGATGACCCGCCGGAACGCTCGAGGAGAGACGCGACTTGAATGCTAGGTTACTTCCCGCGGAAAAAGTGACCGGCTAAACCTGGCTCTCCGTCCGGCCTGAGGATCAGGATTCCCTGCAAGTGAGCGGGTTTCTGATCGAAAGGGGTGTGCATGCTGACGCTCGTGGCGGAGCAGCCGGAGTGCCTGTGG
>DATJTT010000028.1:0-32706 GCA_035503075.1 Solirubrobacteraceae bacterium | reverse complement strand
GCCGCTCCGCCTCGCCTACGGCTCGGCTCCGCAACGACGCTCGCGAAACACATCAGGCACCATCAACACCAACAAAAACCACACAGAGGTGGGGCCACTTCAAACGTCGAAGCTGGGGCCACTGCAAGTGGCGACGCTCATCAGCGCCCAGCGGCTGGCAGAGGCGGGAACGTCTCCTAGCAACGCCCCCGTGCAGTTCGGGACCTTCAACACCGGTCCGGTGTCCCGAGGTCTCGCGAGACCCGTTCGGCAGCGCGTCCCGAGACCAGAAGGCTATACGGACACAATCGCGATCCAGGTCAGGACGGGACGATTTGCTCCAGCGGCCAGAGGTCGCAAATAGGATCGAATCGTTCCCCCGCTATAAAGCGAAAGCCCTGGAAATCCGGCTGGCTATGACAAGGGCAAGGAGCCGAGCGCCAAGCGCCAGAATGCGGAGATCAAGCGGGCCAGGCAGCGCCTGACGCGCTGGAAGGCTCAGCAGAGCGCCAGCGCCAAGCGGAGGTCTTGACAAAATATGCGGTATGCTGCATAAATACTGTTGGACGACCCCACTACTGGAGTTCTGTGATGGCCACTAAGTTCGACGACTACATCAGCGAGGTTGAGGAGAGGGCGAAGGCTGGCGGCCCGGAGGCCATCGCCCGCTGGGATGCCTTCAACGCTCACTACGCGATGGCTCGTGAGGTGCGCGAGCTGCGCAAGGAGCGCAATCTCACACAGAAGCAGCTCGCCGCCGCGTCCGGCATCAACCAGGCCGAGATTTCGCGGATCGAGCGCGGCCAGACGAACCCGACCGCCAGTACGCTTGCGGCACTACTGGCGCCGCTGGGTGCCCGCGTCGGGGTAGTCCCGCGCGAGAAGCGCGACCTGGCGCACGCGTAGGAGGAGTCCCAGCGGCCGCAGCGTTCGGCCTCGTCCTCGCACGCCTGCTGGTAGTCGTAACAAGGAGGGCGCAGCCCGACGCCTCCGGTGCAGGTAGCGGCGGCCACCGCGCCGCAATCCGTAGCGTTGTCTGAGGGTCGCGGTTGCAGCTCGGGCTGCCACGAGTGCCGAGCTTGCCGGTTGGCGATCCATCGCCCCTCGGTGCAGCCGTTGACGGCGTTGGTGGTTCGGGTGCGTGCGTGGTGTTGCCGCGCCGGCATGAAAGGTCCCCGGCAACTGGTGTGGGCGCGGCGTTGGGCTCGTCGCACACACGGCCGGCGTGCCTCTGTTGGCGCTCGCCGCAAATTGCTTGGCCGGTCAAGGGCGGTTGTGGTCAGTACACATAGATGGGACACGACTGCGCCAGTTCGCATGGGGCGTGGCGTCCCGCTTTCCGGCGAGTGAACAGGAGGGAAGGCAGATGGCGAGGCTCAACAAGACTTCTGGACAGGCCCGGGCTGGCGGCGGTGAGGTGGTGTCGTTGGACGAGCCGCTGCTCGATTGCGTGGCTGCGGCGGCGCTGCTGAACGTGCGGGTCTCTTGGGTGCGTGATGCGGCACGGCTGGGGCATTTGCCGTGCGTGCGCGTGGGGCGTCATCTGCGCTTCACGCGGGTGATGCTCGAAGAATGGCTGGTCGTGCAGCTGGCGCGCCCGCCTGCGGCTGGGCGTGCGTACCCGGCAGCGGCCGCCACGCCCCGTGCGAACGCGAGTCCGTTCAGGCGCAGCACCCAGGCGGCGCTGTTGGCGAGCTTCGCGGAGAGGCCGAATGGCACTGCGATCGAGCGCGAGGGGTAGCGATTTCCGCAGGAGATCAGGGACACAGCCGCGTCTGGCCTGGTGGTGCAAGCCCATCTCGTGAGCGAGCTCCTGCAACTGCTGGTGCAGCTCGACGCACCATGCCGCGATCTCTGCGGTGTACTGGCTCGTGACCCCGGTCACGCGCTGCTGCTCGGCGAGCAGCTCTGGGTTGCGCACCCAGTCGAGCTTGAAAAGGTGTCGTTGCGAGGCGGGGATGCTCATGGCGTCCGGTAGCCGCTGCGCAGGGCGGCGATCTCGGGATTCTCCTGTACTGACCTGGCTTGCTCGATCCCGTCGAGCCAGGCGTCGTAGCGCATCCGCTTCGCATAGCGGCGAAGGCGGCTCTCGTCGCAGCCCGATTGCCGCAGGGCGCGCAGGATGCGCCCGACCTCACCGAGGTCGACTGGCAGGCCGCTGCGCCGTGTCTCGCGCAGCAGGTCGACCCAAGCCTTCTCGGGGGAGGCGACATGGCCGATCACGCCGTAGCGCCGAGCCGCATCGCCCTGTCCTCGCAGCACCACTATGCGGGACAGGTCTCCCACCTCCACGCCTGCCTGTGGGCCGGCGCGCACCACGACGAAGCTCGCGTCGGCGAGCGCGCGTGCTGTCTCGCTCACCGCGTAGGGCTCCGCGTAGACGACGTGCGGGAACGCGTAAACGAACTGGTGAGCGAACCTAGCCAGTACGTCGAACGCCGTGATGTGCGCTTCGACGCTGGCACCTGCCAGCAGGCCGACGATCTCCCGGCCCGTGTCGGGGAGCGGTAGCGACTCTGTCGAGGCGACCGCGTACTGTCCGTGGCCATGACGGACTACCCGGCCGCTGTCCACCAGCTCCGCCAAGCGGCGAAATAGGGTGCGCTCGGTCCAACCCAATCGCCGGCGCAGATCACGCGGCGTCGCCGCGCCGCCGGTGCGACGGATGTCGTCGAGTACCGCTGAAGCGCTCTGGGGCTGTAGAGGATCGAGGCTCACTGGCATGATCGTACCACATTATATAGCTATGCGGTACTGATCTGCCAGTGGGCGGGCCGCAGATCGGGCTGCCACGGCGCTGGGCATACAGCTCAGCGATCCCTCACCCCTGAGTGCTGCCTTTAAGGCTTGGCCGCCGGGGCGCTGGGCGGAGTGTGGACGGAGCTTGCTCCTTGTGTCAAGCCGTGGAATCGGTCGACGCGTGCAGCAGTTGCTGGTATCGCTCGACGGTGATCAGTACCGCTCGTGGCTGATTGCGGCGTGTGATGACCAACTGCTCGGCGTCGCCGCGCTCGAGCCTGGCCAATGCTTCTGGGAGCTCGCGCGCCGCTGTCTTGCTCGGCAGCAGCTCATCAAGGCGAATACGCAGATCCATGGGTTCCTCCATCGCAGTGAACGGCATCGACAGTACTGGCGCGATCGGTCGGACTGCTTCCGGGGGTGCCGGCAAAGGCGTCCCCTGCAACGGCTTAAGAGGTTCCGTCCGAGGCGCATGAAAAGCTGCCGCGCGTGCGGATCTACGTACCCCACTTCCACCCGAAGGAGTGCCACCCGTCGACAGGTTGGCGGGTGCATTCGCCATGCGAGGAGGCGTGGTGTGAGTGACGAGTCGGACGATTCTCTGATCGCTGGCATCGCGGATAGTGACCGCGTGCGCGCCGAGCGGTCGACGGAGGCGCTACACGCGCGATACGAGGGCGCTTCCTCGAGTCGCTCGGCTGCCGAGATGGCGACCGCCCCGTCCGAGCTGGGGCGCCCTATCGACGTTCGCGCCCACCCCGTCGTCACCTACGCCGTCGTGGAGCACGCAGAGCGCTACCGCAAGCTCATGCAGGTGCTCCTAGCAGAGCACCGCAACTTCGGACTGCGCCTGCGCCCGGAGGAGGTTGCCGAACGCGCCCGTGAGCAGTTCGGCCTTGTGCTCGACAACGACAAGACGGTCGAAGCGCTCGACGCGCTCGGGGGATGGGGCGCGCTCGATCGAGAGCACGACGCCAGCCTCGCCGTCACCCCGGAGGAGTACCGCCGCAACCGCTTCACCTATGAGGTCACCGCGGCCGGCCGTCGCACCGAGGAGTTCCTGTCCGAGCTCGACCGCCTGCAGGAGCACACCGGCGCGCTTGACGGCAGCCGGCTGCCGGGTATCCGCGACGCGCTCGACAAGCTGGCCGATCTGCTGGCCTGCGATGAGCCGGATGCTCTGGCCGTGCGCGCGCGCTTCGAGCGGGTGCTGCTGGAGGTCGAGCAGCTTCATGCCGGCGCCGTGGACTTCATGCGCAGCCTCACCGCGGTTGTGTCACGGGGCGAAGCGCTGGACGAGCTGCAGTTCGAGCAGTGCAAGCGATCGTTGATCGACCACCTGCAGGGCTTCAGGCGCGACTTTGAACGGCACGCCGAGGACATCCTCCAAGCATTCGAGCGCGTCGAGGCGCAGGGATCTGAGCGCATGGTGGGTGTCATCGTTGAGCTCGAAGACCTGCCTGAGCTGCCCGGGGTCGCGCGGGCCACGGCAGTCGAGCGGCGGCGCGAGGAGCTGCTCGGCCAGTGGGCGGGCGTGCGCAAGTGGTTTCGCGGAGATCGCCGGGCGCAGTCACCGTGGCAGTCCTTGAAGGACCGAGTCGTCATGGCGATCAGGTCGATCATCGACATAGCCGAGGCGATCGCCGAACGGCGCAGCGGTCGCATCGATCGCGCGCGCGCCTACGAGCATCTCGCCGCACTCGCCTCGCGGCAGCAGCCGGGACAGGCGCCCGGGGTTATCGTGGCCGCATTCGGAATCGGGATGCCCCGCCATGTCGGCGTTGTGGAGCACGACCCAGAAGCGATCTCTGCGCCCGGCTCCACGAGCTGGTGGGCCGCTCCGCCGGCGCCGGTAGTGGCATACCTTCGCCGTCCTGGGAGCCGTAGGCCGGGAGGCGGCTCGGGCGCACCGATCCCCGACCTTGCGCCCGCCCGCGAACGAGCGGCGCAGCGCCGCGAGCATGAGCGCGCGGAGCTCGTGGCGCTGCTGCGCCGCTTCCCCTCGGGAGCACCGGTGCACCTCAGCGACGTCGCGCGGCTCGACGACGGCGAGTTCCGGCATCTGCTCGGTTGGCTCGCGCGAGCGTTTGAGACGGCGCGCGACCGTCACGGCGCGCGTCATGCCCAGTCGAGCGACGGACGAGTCCTCATCAGGCTGGAGCCACCCGCGGCGGATGCGGCGCGCGTCTCGCTCGTGACCCCGACCGGCGTGTTTCACTCCCCCGACTACCGGCTGCAGGTCAGCGGATGAGCCTGGCGCCGACCACGCTGGAGCTGCAGGCGGCTGAGGAGCGCCAAGCGGCGTTGCGAGCGCTGCTGGTCGAGCCGTTCGTGGGCGCCGAGGAGCGGGTGTTCGCGCTCGTGCGCGAGCACGAGGCCGAGCTCGCGAGCCGCTGCAACTGGCTGCTCGGCTACAGGCTCGAAGTCACGGCGAGCTTCGCCAGACTGGTGAAGGTCCCGACCGACCGAGCCGTGCTCAGGCCGTTGCGCGTGCCGCCCGCCGGCGACGCCGCGCGGGAGCGCCCACGCGACGAGTGGGCCGCGCTCAGCGACCGCGGCGCCGTACTGCTGCTGCTGACGCTCGCGGTCCTCGAGCGCGCCGGCACGCAGACCGTCATCGGCGAGCTGGCCGACGCGGTGCGCGACGCGGCTGCGCGCTGCGAGCCGCCACTGGAGGTCGACTTCGACAGGCGCCCCGAGCGAGTCGCGTTCGCCGACGGTCTGTTGCTGCTCTGCCACTGGGGCGTGCTCAACCTCGTGCACGGCGCCCGAGAGGGCTTCGCCCGCCTCGCCGCGGGCGAAGACGAGGCCCTGTTCACCATCGATCGCAAGCGGCTCGCCTTCCTTCTGCGGGACCCGTTCACGGCGGTCAAGGCAACTTCGATCGATGACCTGCGAGAGCAGCCGGATTCCTACGCGCCGACGCCGGAGGGACAGGCGCGTCAGCTGCGCCATCGCGCGACGCGTCGGCTGATCGAGGATCCCGTCCTGTACGTCGACGAGCTCGATGACGACGAGCGCGCTTACTTCCTCGGTCAGCGTGCGCTGTTGGAGCGTCGTGTGAGCGAGTGGGTCGGTCTGCAAGTCGAGCGGCGCGTCGAGGGCAGCGCCGCGATCGAGACGGGCCGCACGCTTACCGACGTTCCCTTCCCGGCGCAGTCCACGATCAAGCAGCTCACGCTGCTGCTCTGCGACGCGCTGGCCGATGCCCACGCGCAGGGAATGGAGCTCATGGGAGACGATCAGCTGCGGGCCGAGGTGCGCGCGCTGCTGCAGCGCCACGGCGCAAGCTGGAACCGCGACGCCGACGACCCGGCTGTGCTGGCGGGCGTCGTCGAGCAGGCGCGCCAGTTGCTGATCGAGCTCGATCTCGCGAGCGCTGCTCTCGGATGCCTGCGTCTGCGGCCCCTGCTCGCGCGTTTCCGTGACCCGCAGTTGCGCGAACCGGTTGCCGTCGACGGCAGCGGCGGGGAAGGGGAGGCGGCGCCGTGACCACCGCCGATCGCTATCGTCTGGCGCGCTGCGGGATCGTCAACCTGTACGAGTATGCCGACCAGACGTTTGAGCTGGCCGGCGGCAGGCTGCTGCTGCGCGGCCACAACACCTCCGGCAAGACGAAGGCGCTCGAGCTGTTGCTGCCGTTCTGCCTCGACGGCGACATCTCGCCCAGCAAGCTCGATCCGTTCGCGAAGACGGCCAAGGAGATGAAGTGGAATCTCGTCGGCTGTGTCGAGGCCGATCAGCGAATTGGCTACGTCTGGCTCGAGTTCGAGCGCCTCGCCGGGGAGGGTCCACGGCGTGTCACCGCCGGCATCGGCCTCAAGGCGAACACCTCCGTGAAGGAGGTGACGCGCTGGTATTTCCTGGCTGAGGAACGTCGCGTGGGAGACGATCTGCGGCTCGTGCGCGACAGCCTGCCGCTCAGCAAGCGCGAGCTGGCGGTCGAGCTCGGCGATGAGGCGACGCTGCTCGACACGCCAAGCGAGTACCGCCGTGCGCTCAACCGAATGGTCTTCGGCTTCGCCGGCGAGGAGCAGTACAAGACGATGATCACGCTGATGCTCGAGCTGCGCAGGCCCCATCTCTCGAAGGCGCTCAATCCACGTGAGGTGACGCAGCTGCTGTCGGCGTCGCTGCCCGAGGTCGACCATGAGCTGATGCGCCGACTGGGGGATGGGCTCGACCAGCTGGAGGAGATGCGCAGCGTGTTGCAACGCATGCGCGACGCCAGCGCCCGCCTCGGCGACTTTCACGAGCAGACCTATCGCGCATATGCGCGCGCCGCGGTCAAGGAGCGCGGCGACGCGCTGCGCTCCGCCGAGACCGGCTATGAGAATGCCGCCCGTGCTCGCCGGCAGGCCGAGGACGCGGCGGCGCAAGCTTTGCTGGTCGCAAAGGAGACACACGGGCGATTGCGTGCGGCCGTCGAGAGCGAGCAGCGCCTCGACGGCGAGCTGCGAGCGCTGCTCGGCTCGGAGGAGTGGCGCTCGGTCGAGACGCTCGAAGCGCTCGGCGAGTCGGCGCGGCGACAGGAGCACGCGGCTGCCGAGGCACGCAGCCGCGCCGAGCAGTCTGCCGGCGACGCCACGAGCGCGGAAGCCGACGCGATCACCGCACAGGCGGCGTGTGAGGAGGCAGAGCGCGATGTTCAAGGCGACCTCGACGAGCTGGCGGCTCTCGCCGATCGCGGCGGCTTTGTGCGTGTCCACAAGCGCTTGGTGGGCGAGCTGCCGGGTCACGGCGAGCCGCTCGCGCTGTGGCGCGGGCTGGCCGAGGACGAGCTGGGCCGCTGGCGTGCCCATCTCGAAGCGCACGAGCGGCTGTTGAAGGAGCTGGCGCGCGCCGAGGCGAATCTCGCGATCGCGCGCGAACACGAGGACAGCGCCGGATTGCGGGTGCGCGACGCTCGCGAGCAGCAGCAGCTGCGCGATCACGAGGTCGTCGAGACCCAGGAGCGGATCGCCCGCGCGGTCGAGAGCTGGATGGCCGAGCTGCGGGAGCTTGTACTGGACGAGGCCGCACGCGAGCTCGTACTCGCGCGTGCGCTGCAGGCCGGGGAAGGCGATGCGTCGTCTCCCGCCGAGACATGGGCTGGCGCAGCCGCTCAGCGTCTGGGCGAGCTGCTCGATCGCGAAGCGCGCGTGCGGATCGAGCTAGACACGCTCGCGGAGCGGCTCGGTGAGCTGCGGGCCGAGCGCGATGCGCTGGAGCAGCAGCGCGACATGCCGCCGCAGCCCGTTGCGGCACGTCCGGCCGAGCGCGACGGGCGCGCCGGCGCTCCCCTGTGGCGCCTCGTCGACTTCACCCCCGAGCTCACCCCCACGCAGCGCGCCGGCATCGAGGCGGCGCTCGAGGGCGCCGGGCTGCTCGACGCCTGGGTGATGCCGACAGGCAAGGTGCTGGAGCCGGAGGTGTGGGACGCGGTCCTCGTATCGGGCGATCGATCGGGGGTCGGCCAGCTCGACGGCCCCACACTGGCCGATCTCCTGCTGCCCGGCGACGACGCTCCGGTTCCGACCTCTGTCTTGACGGGAATGCTGTCTGGCGTAGCGGTTGCAGACGACGCGACAGCCGCCGACGGACCGGCGATCGACGTCCAGGGCGGCTACGCGCTCGGTCCCCTGCGTGGACGCTATGGCAAGGCGCAGGCCGAGCACATCGGCGCCGCGGCGCGTGCGGCACGACGCGCCGCACGCCTGGCCGAGCTCGCCGCCGAGCTGGGAGACGTTGAGCGTCGCATCGAGGAGAGCGACGCGCAACGCGAGGCGCTGGCCGCAAGTCGCGGGCGGCTGGCCGCCGAGCAGCGCGACTTTCCCTCGCTGACGGCACTCCTCGCGGCTCGCCGTGCGCAGGCAGCGGCCGAGACGCATGTCGAGCGGCTCCTTCAGGAGCAGGCCGCATGCGAGGCCGCGACGCTGACCGCCGCCGGCGCGCTGCAGAGCTCGCGTACCGAAGCCGAGTGGCATGCTCGCGAGGCCGGCCTTCCGGCGGGTCTGCAGGCGCGCGAGCTGCAGGGCTTGCGCGACGCGGTCCTCCAGTATGCCGCCGGCGCGCGCGCGCTCGAGCGCACATGGATCCGTTTCGCGCAGGCGAGCGCTCACGCGGAGGCTCTCGAGGTGCGTGCACGCGAGCTCGTCGATCGCAGCAGGGCGCTCGAGCGAGCCGCTGTGGCGGAGGAGGGCGAGGCGCGCAGACTGCTCGCCGAGCACGGTGAGCGGGAGGCGAACCTGAGCCGCGGCGCGCAGCAGGTCCGCGAGCGCAAGCGTGCGGTCGAGCAGCAGCGGGATGCTGCGCGCGAGTCGCAGGAAAGGCTGCACGACGAGGACAAGGACGCCGCTGTGGCCGCGTCGAGCACAGCCACAGCGAGCGAGGCAGCGGGGCGAGAAGCGGAGCTGGCACGCGAGCAGCGCGAGCGCGCGCTCGCGATGTTCGCTCGCCTCGAGCGTTCCGACATGTTCGTGCTCGCGCTCGAGGAGCACGCACCGGCCGATCATGCCGATGCGACGAGCTGGACGCTCACGCGCGCGCTGGAGGCGCTTCGCGCGATGCCGGCGGAGCGGCTGCGGGTGCGTTCATCGCTGAACAGCCTGGCCAACAGCGTCACCCATGCCAGCTCCCAGCTCGACCGGGAGCTCGCGCAGCACGTCGATATGAGCGTGCTCGTGGAGCACGACGCCGACGGTCTCGTGCTCGTGCGCGTGCGCGACGGCGCGGCCGAGCGCCCGCTGGCGGAGCTGATGGAGCGGCTGGACAGCGAAGTCGGTGAGCGAGAGCGTGCCCTGAGCGCCGAGCAGCGGCGCGTCCTGGGCGATGCGCTGCTCGAGGAGATCGCGCTTCATCTCGCCGACTGCATCCACGACGTGGGCGGGCAGGTCGAGGACATGAACGCCACGCTACGCCGGGCGAGCACGGCGGCGGGGAAGATCGTGCAGCTTGGATGGGTCCCGCGCGAGGACGACAGCGTGGATCTGCGCCAGATCGTCGCGCTGCTGCGTCGCTCGCCGGCGGCGCGCTCGGAGGACGATCGAGGGGCGCTGCTCGATTTCTTTCGAGCGCGCATCGAGCATGCACGTCGCGCGGCCGCCGAGGGAGCGACGCCGGAATCGGTCGTCGATAGCCTGCGCGGAGCCTTCGACTACCGCGATTGGTTCGAGTTCGAGCTGTGGGAGGGCCGCGGTGAGGAGCGCCAGCGCCTCACCGCACGTCGCCACGCCACCGGCTCAGGTGGGGAGCAGGCGGTGCTCGTGCACCTGCCGCTGTTCGCGGCCGCGGCGGCCCTTTACAACACAAGCCACGAGCGTTGCGCCCCGCGGCTGGTGATGCTCGACGAGGCGCTCTCGGGCATCGACGATGAGACGCGCGAACGCGTGCTCGGCGCGACGGTCGACCTCGATCTCGATCTGGTCATGACCTCGCACGAGATGTGGGGCACCTATCGAACGGTGCCCGCGCTGTCGATCTACCAGCTGTATCGCGAGCAGGGCACTCCCGGCGTCGGGTGCGAGCACTTTCTGTGGGATGGGGCGCTCCTGCGCGAGCAGGAGCAGGCCGAGCTGTTCCGGGTATGAGAGCGGACGCGCGGGTTGCGGTGCGCGACCCGGCGCTCGCCGAGGCGATGCGCGCGGTACGCGCTCGCTACGAGGCAAACGGGGCTGCTCGCGGAGTGGCCCATCTGGAGGCGCTCGCACCTGAGGAGTCGCGCGCGCTCGACCGTCTGTGGCCGGCGAGTGCGCGCCGGCGCCCGCGCGCCGGGCGACCCTTCGACCTGGACCTCGCGCGCTGGGATGCCCACCTGCGCGCGGAGCTTGGCATCGACCTGCGCGAGGCGCTCGAGCTGGCGGGAGGAGCGCTCGATCCTCGACCGCAACGTCTGTCACGCCTGAAGCAGCGTAAGGATGCCTTCTGGTCGAATGTGCGCCGGCATCCACTTTGCCTGCGTGAGCCCTCGGTGCTCGTTTGGATCGACCGTCTGCGAGATACCGGCCGGCCGCTCGGCGCACAACCGTGGGAGTCCAATGCCGAGCGGCGCCTCGATGGCGCGCTGACCGTCGGATATGAGCTTCCCCGCCACCCGCCTGTCGAGCGCAGTGCGCTCGCGGCTGAGTTGTTGAATGGCGATGCCCATGCGCTCGACGACGATCAGCCGGTGGCTCGGCTGCTGATCGGCCAGCTCGCCGTACGCGCAGGGCTGACGGCCACGCCGCGCTCGGCTGCGGAGGTGCGCGTCCTCTGGCAGCGCTTCGGCGTGCTCTGCGATTCGGCGTCGGCGACCGTGCTCGCGCTCAATCTCGCGCCGGTGCCGTCAACCCCGCTCGCGCAGGCGATCGGCCTGATGCACGGGCAGCACGTGGCGCTTACGCTCGGGCAGCTGCAGCGGACTGCCCTGAGGTTCGCCGGCTGCGCCGAGGCGTTCCTGTGTGAGAATCCGACCGTTCTCTTGCGGATCGAATCCGAGCTCGGCGCCTCCTCGCCCCCGCTCGTATGCACGGGTGGCTGGCCCAACGGGGCGGTGTGCACGCTGTTCGACCAGCTGCGCTCCTCGTCGGTGGCGCTTCGTCATCACGGGGATTTCGACTGGGCTGGCCTCGACATCTTCGGGTGGCTGCGCCGGCACTACGGCGTCACGTCCTGGTGCTTCGATCGACCCAGCTATGAGGTGGCCGTGCGGGGCCGTGGGGATCGCCTGGCGGCGCTCGAAGTCGAGCGCGCGAAGTTTCCCGATGACGACCCCCTGGCTGCCGCGCTCGCCGAGCAGGGACGCGTCGTACCCGAGGAGCTGGTGCTGTCCGATCTCGTTGGTGATCTCAAGTCGAGATCAGCGGGCGGAGACCGGACGGATGTGTCGGTTGTGACATAGGCAGGGATGTCCGCTCGCCACGACAGAATGCGCTCGTGATCGCTCTGCACGCCATCTGGTCGAAGGACTCGAGGCTTTGCGTGTGGGGAGAGGGCTCAGACCTGCCCGTGCGGGCTCTGCGGCGTCGTGGGGGCAGACCGGCGAAACCGCGGGCGCGCAAGCATCCCTTTGCCTGCCCCGCGAGGGATCTGGCTGGGGCATTGGACGCGTTGGGGGTCTCACGCGAATCAGCTGCATTCCTCGAGCGTGAGTTGCACCTGATGTTGCCTTCCTTCGAGGAGGGCCCGCAGCACTCCCCGCAGCTGTTGCGCGGAGGCGGGGAGCGGCTCCCCGGCAGTCCGGAGCTGCTCGATCCCTGGGTGGTCCCGGCGGTCGGGTTGGGGCCGATGGCTGCGCTCGAGCTGCTGCTCGCTCTGCCGGCCGCCGACCACGCGGGCGGCGCCCAGCCACCCGCGGGCGTCGCGTGCGGCGATTCGCTGCGGTTTCTGGCCGAGGCGGGCAAGCTTGCACTCGAGCTGGTCGCCCGTGGCCGGGTGCTCCCCGCGCTGGCTCAGCGCGAGCAGGAGTGGGTCGCGTGGTGGCGCGCTATGCCTGGCGATCCCGAGGACGTTGAGCGTGTGCGGATGCTGGTTGCGGCGATGCCGCCGCTCCTGCGGGCGGAGATATCGGGCTCCGAGGAGGGCAACGTGGCCGAGGCGGTGGTGGGCGATCTGCTGGGCACGGTCGTCGACGCGTGCGCGCGAGATTTCCTCGCCGACGGTTTCACCGGGCGGCGGTCGCGTCGGCGCTCCAAGCGCCGACCGCCGGTCCTCGACGCGTGGGTCGCGGCGTTGGCTGACCCCGATCCGGCCATCGATGGGGATGAGCGGGAGCTGGCGGTGCTCGCCGAGGAGATCGACGAGTGGCGCCAGGCGGGAGAGCGGTATGCGGAGCACCGCATGTTCCGGACCTGCTTCCGGCTGTGCGAGCCGGACGAGCCGGCAGAATGGCTTGATGGCGAGTTCGATGCCGACTCCGACGGCGGGGTTGGGTCGGACGGGGATGGTGAGTCGCATGGCCGGCTTGGCGCGATGGGCGTTGACGGTGAGGGCTCGCCCGCCGATTGCTGGCGTGTCGAGTTCATGCTCCAAGCGAAGGACGATCCGAGCGTGCTCGTGCCGGCTGAGGAGGTGTGGAGCTCGAACGGAGGTGGGCTGAAGGCGCTCGGTCACCGGTTGGCGGACCCGCAGGAGCGCCTGCTTGGCGGGCTTGGCCATGCGCTGCGGTTGTGGCCCGGCTTGGAGTCGGCGCTGCGTGAGGCCGCCCCGACCGGCGTCGATCTGACCCCGGAGGCGGCGATTGGGTTCGTGCGCGACGCTGCTCCGGCGCTCGAGCAGGCCGGGTTCGGCGTGCTCGCGCCGCCGTGGTGGAACAAGCGGTTGCGTCTTAGTCTCAAGGTGGAGCCGTTCGATGAGATCGAGGAGGGCAGCGGACTGTTCGGCCTCGAGGGCCTGTGCGCGTATCAGTGGAGGATCGCGGTCGGCGACGCGACGCTTACGCTGGCCGAGCTGCGTGAGCTGACGGCGTTGAAGCTGCCGCTGGTGATGGCGCGCGGGCGCTGGATCGTGCTGCGTCCCGAGGACATCGAGGCGGCGCTGGCTTTCTTCGAGCGTCGCGCCGAGCGGGGCCATGCGCAGGCGGGCGAGCTGATTCGCGAGAGCCTCGAGCTGGGCACCGGCGCCGAGGACAGGACCGACTCGCCGCCTGTCGAGATCGAGGCCGGAGGGTGGCTGAAGGAGCTGCTCGGCTCGGGTGGTGAGCGCAAGCTGCGGGAGATTCCGACTCCGGCCACGCTCGACGGGGAGCTCCGTCCCTACCAGCAGCGCGGCCTTGCGTGGCTCTCCTTCTTGTCGAGCCTCGGTCTCGGCGCATGCTTGGCGGACGACATGGGCCTCGGCAAGACGGTGCAGCTGCTGGCGCTGTTGCTCGCCGAGCGCGAGCACACCGAGCACCGGAGCAACAGGGGCCGGTCCAATGGATCAACCCAAACGACTGCGACTCAGACCCAGACCCAGAACGGCGCCGGCAAGTGTCGGCGCAAGCGTCTGGCGCCGACGCTGCTGATCTGTCCGATGTCGGTCGTGGGCAACTGGGAGCGCGAGGCCGAGAGGTTTGCGCCGGGTCTGCGCGTGCATGTGCACCACGGCTCCGAACGGCTGGCCGACAAGCAGTTCGCGCGCGCGGCACGCGCGAACGATCTGGTCATTACGACATACGCGCTCGCGACGCGCGACCGCGAGACGCTCGGCGCGGTGAAGTGGGAGCGGATTGCCGTGGATGAGGCGCAGAACATCAAGATGATCGACACCAAGCAGACGCGCGCGATCCGTTCGCTGGGCGCTCGTCACCGCGTCGCGCTCACGGGCACCCCGGTCGAGAACCGGCTGACGGAGCTGCACTCGATCATGGACTTCCTCAACCCGGGCCTGCTGGGTCCGGCGGCAACGTTCAAGCGCTGCTACGCGAGGCCGATCGAACGCTACCGCGACGAGCACGCGACCGCACAGCTGCGCCAGGCGACCGGTCCGTTCATCCTGCGCCGCCTGAAGACCGACAAGCAGATCATCGGCGACCTGCCGGAGAAGATCGAGATGCGTGTGGACTGCCACCTCACCAAGGAGCAGGCGAGCCTCTATGAGGCGGTCGTCGAGGAGATGCTCGCAAAGGCGGCGCAGGTAGAGGGGATCGAACGCTCCGGGATCATCCTTGCGGCGCTGATCAAGCTCAAGCAGGTCTGCAACCACCCCGCGCACCTGCTCAAGGATCGCTCCGATCTGGACGGGCGCTCGGGCAAGCTCGCGCGCCTGGAGGAGATCCTCGCCGAAGCGCTCGCCGAGGGCGATCGTGCGCTCTGCTTCACCCAGTTCACCGAGTTCGGGCACATGCTGCGCACCCATCTGCAGGAGCGCCTCGGGCGTGAGGTCATGTTCCTGCACGGCGGCACCTCCAAGAGCGCGCGCGATGAGATGGTGCGGCGGTTCCAGTCCGAGGACGGACCGTCGGTATTCGTGCTGTCGCTGAAGGCGGGCGGCACCGGGCTCAACCTCACCGCCGCCAACCACGTGGTCCACTTCGACCGCTGGTGGAACCCCGCGGTCGAGGATCAGGCGACCGACCGAGCGTTTCGGATCGGACAGCAGAAGAACGTGCAGGTGCGCAAGCTGACGTGTGTGGGCACGCTCGAGGAGCGCATTGACACCCTGATCAACCGCAAGAAGGACCTCGCCGACCGCATCGTCGGCACGGGCGAGGCGTGGATAACCGAGCTCGACACGTCCCAGCTGCGCGAGCTGGTGACGCTCTCGGCCGACGCGGTGGCGGACTGACGATGGCCTCGTTCGATCACTACCCAGACTTTGAATGGACGCGGCCACTGCCCGCGGAGGGCGGCATTGAGGCCCGCAGCCGGCGCGGGGAGATCGGCGAGACGTGGTGGTCGAGGCGGTTCATCGAGCTGCTCGAGTCTTTCGGTGCCGGCTCGCGGCTGAAGCGCGGACGCAACTACGCCCGCTCCGGCCAGGTCACAGAGCTCGATGTCGAGCACGGGGTGGTGCTGGCGAAGGTGCAGGGCTCGCGCTATACGCCCTATCGGGTGCGTATCCGCTTCAAAGCGCTCACCGAGAATCAGTGGCGCCGGGCGGAGAGGGGGATGGCGGCGCAGGCGCTGCCCCTCGCGAAGCTGCTCGCGGGCGAAATGCCACACGACATCGAGAAGCTGTTTGAATCGTGCAAGCTGGCGCTGTTCCCGCGCTCCGCAGACGAGCTGGCCGCGACCTGCACCTGCCCGGACGGGGTGAACCCGTGCAAGCACATCGCGGCCACCTACTACATCCTCGCCGAGCGCTTCGACGAGGACCCGTTCCTGATCTTCACCTGGAGGGGGCGCGACCAGGACGAGCTTGTGGAGAGCCTACGCGCCCGGCGCGCGCGCGCCGGGCGCGGCGCCAAGACGAGCACGACTTCGGCCGGGGCCGCTGGCGTGCCCGAACCAAGCACGTCACTGTCCACCGCCGTGCTCGACTCGTTCTGGTTCTGCGGTCCCGAGTTGGATGCCTTCCACGTGAGTCCGCTCGCCGGCGAGGCCCCCGACGCGCTGCTGCGTCAGCTCGGCCCCGCCCCAGTTGAGGTCGGAGACCGCAACCTCACGGACCTGCTTGTGGATGTCTACGCGACACTGGCGCAGGCGGCGGAACGGACGGCGCTGGGCGAGTAGTAAACGCTTGCGCCGTCGGTGCTCGGCAATGGCTGAAGGTCGCGGGCTGAACAAGGCAATCGCTCATGCGCGCGCGGCTCGTGCGGTCATGCGGCGAGTAGCGCCAGAGCGGGCTACTGCGCCGCCCGCTGGGACATCTACGCCCCCTTGCGCCTTCGATCCGACAGATCCCAGGGCTCTTCGACACGGAGAACGCGGTCGCGGGTAGGTGTTTCAATCCCGCCCCCGCTATGACAGTTGCCTGAGACGGCGCGCCGTGTGCGGCCGTCCCGCGAGAGTGCTTCTTTCGCGCAAGGCGGTAACCGGGGGACCCGGCGGACGCGGCCGGCGCCGGGTCAGGCGCCAGCCGCTGACTCGGTCTCCACCAGCGCCGCCGCGCGCGGCTCGAAGGCGCCGTAGCCGTGCTCGCGCGAGAGCTCGAGCGCGTGTGTGGCGTGCTCCCTCGCGCGGTCGCTGTCGCCACGATCGGCGAGTGCTTCGGCCCAGCCGAGGTGACCGCGGGCGCTCCACAGCGGCATGTCGTTGGCTTCGTGAAAGTCGCACGCGAACGCCAGGTGCTCGTCAACCCGCTCGTGCTCGGCGAGGACCGACGCGAGCAGGCCCAGGTATAGTCGCGTGTGTCCAGCGCTGAACAGTGTGTTCCAGTCGACTTGGTCAGCACACGGCTGGATGAGGTCACAGAGGATCGCGGCGGCCTCGCGGTCGCCCGCCTGGGCCGCTGCCTCGGCGTAGAGTACGAGCCCGGTCAGCTCGTCTGCTGCGGGCCGGATGTCCGCGAAGCGGTCGCTCGCAGCCCGCGTGAGGATCCTCGCGGCGTCCTCGCGACGGTCAAGCCAGCACAGGCTGGATGCTAGGAACGCGCGCAAGGCAGGGATAGCCGGATTGGCCTCCACGCTCTGCTCGAGCATCGCGATGATCTCCTCGCCGCGTCCTTGGAAGACGCGTATGTAGAACATCTGTATCCCATATAGAAGGAGAGCGTCAGGCTGCTGCAGCTCCTGTCCGGTCCGAAACGCTCGCTCAACGAGGTGCTCGCCGGCAACCAGGTCGCCTCGCAGCAACGCTAGCGCCGAGGTCAGCCACTCGGTCTGCCACACGACTGTGGGCTGCCCTAGCTCTGCTGCGATCCGCTGCAAGCGCTCGAGCGGCGCTTGAACGCGTGTGAGCTCCCCTCGTTGGACACAGCCGATGAGCTCGCGGTTGGCCCCCTCCCAACGAAGTGCAGGATCGTCCAGCTCGTCGGCGGTCCTGACCAGCTCATCTGCGAGGCTAGCTCGCAGCTTGAGCGTCTGCACGCCCTCGAGCGCGACGCACGCGGCCCACAGCACATAGGCCAGCGCCCGCTTGTCTCCAGCACGACGCGCAAGCTCGATGGCTTCTTCTGCGAGCGCCCAGCGGTGTGCGACGTCGGAGTCCCAGGCCAGCTCCTGCGCCTGCAGTGCGAGCAAGCGGGCGCGTCGAGCGGGATTCGGCGGATCGTCGAGCTCGATCGCGCGCTCAATCGCGGCAATCCGCTCGTGATCGACTGTGCCAATTGTGCTGGTGAAGCCTCGGTTGTTGGCCAATGAGGCCCGAGCCGCGAGCTCGCCGTCTTGCAACTCCGAGGCGATGCGCGATGCCTTCAGGAGGGTCTCACGGAATGCCGCGACGCCTGTCTGAAGCTGTGCTTCGCCGAGCCCGATCAGCGCCTCGCAGCGCTCCCGGCTGTTGATGTCGCCGGTGATCTCGATTGCGTCGGTAAAGAGCCGCATGGCCTCGGCCGGGGCGAGGTTCTCGAGCGCCTGCCGCCCAGCCCTCATCGCGTAGCCCGCCGCCTTGGCTTTGTCGACCGATACGGCCGCCAAGCGCCAGTGCAGGGCGAGCTCCGCCAGGTGCTCGCCCGGATCGGCTCCGTAGAGCTCCTCCAGCGCCTCGGCAACGCTGTGGTGCATGCGCGCGCGGCGCGTAGCGCTGAGCCCGTCATACAGGGTCTGGTTGATGAGCGCGTGAACGAAGCGAAAGCGACCGATCTGCTCGGATGACTCGGCGAGCACGGAGGCGGCCATCGCGCCCTCTACCCGGTCCAGCAGCTCCGCCTCCTCGACGGCAAGCGCCACCGAGAGCAGCCGCAGGTCGAACTCACGGCCGATTACCGCGGCGAGCCGCAGCGCTTCTAGCGACGCGCGGCCGAGGCGCTCGACGCGGCGCTCGATCACCTCGCGCACGCTCTCGGGCAGCGCGATCCCGACGGAGTGATCGATGCTCCAACGTCCGGCGACCTCGTCGAACACCAGCGCACCGGACTCAGACAGCCCCCGCAGGATCTCCCCCACGAAGAACGGGTTACCGGCGGTCTCGGCCGCGATCTGACCCGCGAGCTCGATCGCGTCAGCTTCGAGCTCATGCCCTGCGATCGCCGCCATCATCTCGGCCACCTCGTCGACACCGAGGCCGTGCAGGGCGATGCGCTGCACTCCCTGCAGCGAGCGCAGGTCGGCGAGCACAGCGGTCATTGGGTGGTCCTTGCCGAGCTCCGAGTCGCGGAAGGCGGCGATCACCTCGAGCGCCCCTTGCTCGGTCGATCGCAGCACGTGCTTCAAGAGGGCAAGCGACTGCGCGTCAGCCCAGTGCAGGTCGTCGAGCACCACGCACAACGGCACGGTCTCAGCGGCCTCTGACAAGAGGCCGGCGACGGCATTGAAAAGCAGGTAGCGCTCGGTCTCGGGATCAGAGGGCTGGGGCGCAGGGAGGTCGCGGATGCGCGAGGCGAAGTTGCGCGTCAGTCGTGACAGCTCGCCCCCGTGGCGCTCGACGTGACGTGCAAGCAATTCGTCAGGCGCGCTCTCGAGGAGCTGGGTGCAGACGCCGATCCACGGCTCATAAGGCACCGCCAGCTCCTCCGTGCACGCACCCCACGCCACCGCGAAGCCATCCGCGTGCGCGTCGTGCGCGGCGTAGCTCGCAAGACGCGTCTTGCCGATCCCCGGCTCGCCCGAGAGCAACACGACCTGGCGCTGGCCCGAGCGCGCCAGGTTCAGCGCCTCCTCAAGCGCGGCGCGCTCCTCCGCTCGGCCCACGTAGGAGATGACCGGCATCGAGCGCAACAGCGCAGGCAACGGCCAGCGGCTCGCACCCTCCGTCTCCTCAGCCAACGGCGCCCACGAGACCGCGAGCGTCTGCACGGGCTTCTCAAAGCCCTTCAGCTCGAGCTCACCGACGCTGGAGAACTCGATGCCGTCACACCGGCCCGCGAGCGTCTGCACCAACGCCGAGACCAGGATGCCATCCGCCGGCGCCTGCGCACACAGCCGCGCCGCTTCGGTCGAGGGCATCCCGAAGTAGTCTCCGTCCTTGACCGTCGACTCCCCCGCGCCCAGCCCGATGCGTATCTGCAAACCCTCCTCGGCCTGGCGGTAGCGGCGCTCGAAACGCTGCTGCATGGCCACCGCGCACCGCACGGCGGCCGACGCCGAGGCGAACGCCACCATCAGACCATCGCCGGTGTTCTTTACCTCCCGACCGCCCGAGCTGGCAATCGCGTCGCGTAGCAGCTCGAAGTGCTCCTCGCGAAGCTGATCTGCGCGCACCGGGCCAACCGACGTAGCCAGCTGCGTCGAGCCGACCAGGTCGGTAAACATGATCGTCGCAAGCTCGACCGACTCCGGCACCGCGGCCCCCGTGATAAGACTCCCGAGCAAGAGATCGTAATGTAGTTCTCAAGGAGTCCGGCGGCTCGGTCCTCTGGAAGGGTGCACTCATCGGCACGAGGGCCGAATGGACAATCCCGGCACTGCCGGTTTCGGGGCAGGCGAGGATCCGAACAGGGGCCGTGCTGATGCTCGGATCGGACGAATCGACAGCGCCAGGTGACGCTCGTCACACCCCTGCTTTCGACGGGCAGAGCAGCGGCCCGGCCCGTCGCGGCGATCGGCGTCGGACCGCCTCGCGAACTCGCTGTTGCAGGTGCTCCTCGGAGTGCACGACTGGCGGCGGGTTGTCGCCGGGCATCGAACGGGGCGTGAACCGCGTCAGAATGGCCCCATGTCCGTCGTCGAGATTCAGCATATCCCCGTCGCTGAGACCTATGACCTCCGAGCGCGGGTACTCCGTGATGGAGACTTCGCCGCGGCGCATGTCCGTGACGATGACCTGCTCGGCGCGTGGCATTTGGGAGCCCGGTGCTCGGGCACGCTCGCTGGTGTCGCAAGCTTCTATCCGCGTGCAAGCCCGTTGGCGGTGGATGTTCCCTCCGTGCAGCTCCGCTTCATGGCGGTGGAGCCGACGATGCAAGGCCAGGGCATCGGGCGCGAGCTCCTTGACCATGTCGCCCGAGAACTCAGGGAGAAGGATATCCGGATGCTCTGGGCCAACGGCAGGGATACAGCGCTCGGTTTCTACACTCGCCTGGGATTCACAGTTGTGGGCGATGGGTTCATTGCCGAACCAGGGCTCCCCCATCACCTCATCACTCTGGGCCTGAGCCGACCCGTGGCGTGGTCAACCGAGGCCAGGTCATCCCAATAAGCGGTGCCGTCCTGGTCCACGCGAGACTGCTCCCTTCCACTGAGAGCGGGCGTGTCGACGGCCCAGCCCGACGCTGTCGGTCGGGACGACGAGCCATTGTCGCCATCAGTGCGTGAGCATCAGTGATGACACATGCGCCTCGCACGTTTGCTGCGGACAAGGAGCAGAACTACCGCGGCGCATCGAAGGGACGGCGAGTTGCCGCGCCGCCGTCATGCGGCCGAAACGGCCCGTCGGGCCGTCAGGCCCCAACGCTCTTCGATCCGGTGCGCCACGGCCGACGATTTGCTTGGCCCCGCATCGGTGGACGCTGCGGTCGCGGGTACTCGTTTCGATCCCGCCTCCGCTATGAGCAGTTGTCGGCATCCTTCTCGGGGGCTACGGCTTGGTCTCTCCATCCTTGTCGAGCTTCCGCACGTAGTCGGCCAGCAGATCATAACCGGTCCGGTCAGCGGGCATGCGAGCCGAACAAGATCACCTTCGCCGGCGTCGACGCGGCGTCGATCAGAGCGCGGCCGGCGCGCTCGATCATCGCCTCTGCTGCAACCGCGTTCATCGTCGCCGCGCCTCGGCTGCGATTCCCTCCGGCGGGGCAAGTGTCGATGCATTCATAGCGCGCTCGATTGTAGCCCGGCCTGCGACTGTCCCATCGCTCCGGAGGGCCAGCCGCGACCGGCGGCCCAGCCCGCGCTTGCGGCGGTAAGGGATGGACCCGCGCTAGGTTTTAGGGCCACGGGACGACCCGTTCAACCAGCACCACCAAGTTACCGTCAGGATCGAATCGCTCCCCCGCTCTATATATACGCATCCCCCTGGGCGGTTCAGATCCACGCTACGCCTCGCTGCTGTACGTGATCGTCTTGTGGATCTGCACGCCGAGTGCGTCGGCAACACTCTGTAGCTCGTCGAGTCCCACGCCGCTGTAGTCGTTGGCCCCCCAGCGCTGGATCTGCTGCTCAGCTACGCCGATTCGCTCTGCGAGTTGGCGTTGGGGCCTGGCTGCGATTCGGGCTTCGATCAGTGCGGTCGGGAACTCATGCAGCAATGTGACCTCGCGGCTGGTGATGTGTGCGTCGCGCAGCTTCTCGTAGTGGTCGATTTCGTGACGGAATGTCTCGATCTGACTCGCGATAGCGTCGTGCATCAACTCTTCATGCCCGGATCGACGTTCGCGGGGAACTCCCGGTTGTCGTTGGCGATCAGGCCTCCTCCGAAGCCGGCAAGGTGAGCCTCGGTGATGCGCTATTCGCGCTCGTTCTTGATCATGGCAGTCCTGCCAGGTGGATTGCGATGCCAGCCGACTGTTTCAACCGACCGCGTTGGAAGAAGCCGAGGTAGGTGGTGCCATCTATCTCCGCCGGCCAGGTTCCCCGGGCCCTTCCGCATCGCCGGCCTGCTGAGCGCCTTCTACGATGCGTCTGATGCTCCGATGAGCACGTAGCCGTGCTGTTCGGCGCAGGCCGGGCAGAGCGTTTTGTACCAGGGTGCGCGTCCGAGTGTGCGGTGAAGCTGCCCGGCGATTCCGCAACGCTCGCAGGTGACGCTCGCGTGCTGCTCGAAGGTACCGACGAGCTGCTCGGCGAGTGCCACACGTCGCTTGAGGTGGGCGGCGCGCCGGCGTCCCTCGGGTGTTTGCAGGTAGGCGTCCAGGCGTTCGCTCCAGGCCGTGTGCGTCGTCTCCCAGCTTGCCCACGCGGCGTCGCTGCTCCCATTGCGCGGCATCGATGGCTCGGGGTCGTCCGGGTCGTGGATCGCCTCGCCCGCCTCCCAGTAGTAGCGGAGGCCACCGTACTTCTCCTTGACCTGGTGGATCGCGTAGCTGGGGAGCAGCTCACGCAGCTGGCTGTCGAGCTCGATGAGCAGTGCGTACCAGCCGCGATCGCAGGAGATCCAGCGCCCCCAGCCGTCAGGGATGCGGGCGAGCATCTCTCCGAGCGCCTCGGCATGCTGGCCAGCGTCCGTTGGTATGTGCACGGCGTTGATGAACTGCTGGTGGTCGAGGCCGCTCGCGGCCTGAGCCATTGCGTCCCATGCCGCGCGGAAGCTCTCGGCGCCGCCGGTCACCGACGCGAGCTGCTTTGTCGCATCCGCAAACGCGTTCCACCCTGCTTGTACGTCGGGGGGCAGTGTCGCATGTTCGCCTGCGGTGGCGTCCGTGTGGTTGTGATCTGGCATGGCGATCAGTCCTCTCACCCGCTGCTCGTCGGGGCTCTCGTGGATCAGCTCCAGAGCCCTAACTCCCAAACCCAACCTGCTGGCGTCTCAAGCCCAGCATCTTCGCTTTGGCCTCGGCCGCAAGCTGCTCTATCCAGGCTTCGGGAGGGAGCTCTTCTCCGAGTATCTGCGCTTGGCGCCTGACCGTGGCGAAGTCCCCGGGCGCCAAATCGTCGATGGCATTGAGCGCCTGCTCGAGCTCGTCCGCGCGGTCGGGCTCGGAGGTTGGGTCGAACCCGCTCTCCCGGCAGAACATCGACCACGCCTGCTCTCGCCGCAGGGCCTTGAACTCGAGCTTCCAGGTGAAGCGGCGCATCGCCGCGGCGTCGATCGAGTCCATCAGGTTCGTGGCCGCGATGAAGATCCCCTCGAATCGCTCCATTCGTTGGAGCAGCTCGTTGACCTGTGTCACCTCCCAGTGGGCGCGTGCGAGCGTGCGATCGCGCAGAAACGAGTCCGCCTCGTCGAGGAACAGCAGCGCACCCTCGTTCTGGGCCTCGGCGAACATCTTCGAGATCTGCTGCTCTGTCTCGCCTAGCCACATTGACAGCAACTCGGAAGCCGAGCGCATGAGAATCGGAAGGTCGAGCTCGACGGCGATGTGCTCTGCCAGCTGCGTCTTGCCCGCACCCGGCATGCCCCAGAAGCACAGCGAGCCCATTGGGCGCTCGCTCAGGGCACCGATGATCTGCCGCGGCGTGAAGCGTCCGGCGATGTTCAGCAGGTCGAGGTCGTAGCTGGTGACCGAGTCTCGTATTCCCTCGGTGCGGTCGCGCCCGAGGACCTTCTGACTGTGCGCGACCGCGCGCTTGATCACGCGCTCGTGCTCCGGGCCCAGCCGCTCCCGGCGCGCGGCGGGCTCATCGCTGCACTCGTCGTCCACGAGCACGATCAGACGGGCGAGCTCGGCGGCCTGACGGACCTGCTGCTCGCCGAGCAGGCTGTACTTCGCGAGATCGCGCTCCAACTGTGAGGAGAGGCCGAAGTCCGAGATCACCTGCGCGACGCGCGCCCGCCGCTCGGCACGTGAGCCGGGGAACGCTTCGCAATGGAACAGGAACGCACCCAAGTTGCGCTCCGAGAGCTGTCGTGCGCGATCCGTGATCCACACGCAGCGCACGCGGCTTTCCGTCAAGCCCTCGTCGGAGGCGCGCTCGGGGTCATCGTCGTGAACAAGTTCGTCGTCGAGGTCAAAGAGGTGAAACCTGGTGCGAGGCCGGGACGCGAGCGCCTCGTGAGCGCGATCGACGACCAGCACCGCGTCGGGACCGGATCGCTCGATGTGACGCTGGGCGATATACGTCCAGGTCGGCATGTCTCCTGCTGGAACGTGCCGAGTGACGACTGCGTGCCCGCCGATCCCCTCGTCTCCAAGCAGCCGCGCCATCATGTCTCGCTTGTCCACCGACTTCGGTCCGTAGACGAGCGTGTGCACGCCGCGGTCGGCTAGCAGCGGCTTGCGAAGGACGCCCAGGAGGATGCGCCTGTCGTGCTCGTGCAGGCGCCCGAGCGACCTCGTCGAGGGCGACGGGAGGAGCGGCTTGACGAACCGCTCGACGAGCTCGGCATCCTCCTCGGCGTGCTCCGCGAGCGTTGCGCTCAGATGGTGCGATGGGCCGGTCACCCGCAGCGGACGCTCCTTGACGTTCAACAGACCGGAACGTGCCAGCGTCCCCTGCTCCGACAGCGCCGAGACCACCTCCGACTCTGAGGTGCCGAGCGCCGCTCCAAGCACCGCCTTCGTCGCCCGGTCGGCGTCCATCAGAAGCTCGAACAACTGCGAGAACCCAGGCCGAGAGCGGCCTATCTGGAACGCAAGTACATCGCGCTCCGCTGTGGTCAGATCCAGCAGCCCTGCAATGCGTCCGACGTTCTCATCCAGAGCGGTGATGAACCGCGACGCCTCCACCTCCGCCGCCTGCGCCCAGTCGCGCATCGCGTTCCGAAACGCACCCTCATCTCGCTCGATCAGTCCGAACGCGCTCGTTCCGCGCAGATACAGACGAACGAAGCGTCCGCTGGTGCGCTCGCCGAACTGACGCTGGAGGTCCTTCAGCGCCGGCAGCAGCTTCTCGTCCGCTGCGCTCGCCTCGCGGTCGTCGCCTGCAAGCGGCTCGGGCGCAGGTACGGCCGCGGCGCAGCTCGCATACAGCAGCGCGAACAGATGCGGGTCTGCGGCGAGCAGCCGGCCAAAGCCGGGGCTCTGCGCCAGGCGCAGCGTCCACGCCGCCATCTGCTGGGCGCCGGGCGTTTCGAGAGGGTTGTCGGATGAGCTGTGCTGGGGGTTCATGCCGTGTCGCACACGGGGCCTAGATGACTATAAGTATCGCACATAGTTGTTACGGATGCACTGCCGAGCGGCCCTGCGGGAGATGTGAGCCGCCGCGCCCCAGGGCTTGAGCTCGCGGACGAGGAACAGGTCCTCGAGGATCTTGGTGTGCGAGCGCACGGTGTTGGCGTCCAGCTCGAGGTCCTTGCCGATGCCGTGAAAGCTCGTCAGGCCGCCCGATCTCGCGGCGATGACGAACAGCAGCCGTTCGATGTTTTCGACGTTGCGGACGTTGGCGATGTCGTCGAGGTCTCGGCCGATGATCGAGGCGATGTAGCTGGAGAAGAACCGCGGTTCCCGAGGCTCACAGGGCTTCCGGTCGGCCGCAGAGCGCTCGCCCCCACACTCGTCACCGGCGGATACCGCGTTCTTCCGCGACCATGGCGGCGAGCGCCCGATCGTCCCGCTGCGCGAGCGCTCAATGCACCTCTTCGGCTACGAGAAGCGTCTGGAGACGCTGATGGGCGGCCAGCTCTTCTTCCCCGGCCGACTCACGCTGGAGCAGTTGCGCTGCGAGGAGGTTCACCCGCCGTTCGTGTCCGAGAGCATTGGCCCGTCACCCGACGTGCTGGTGGTTGAGAATCACCACACCTTTGTCTTGCTGTGCCGCGTGCCGCCGCACGACGGCAACGTCGGCGTCGTCGTCTACGGCGCCGGCGCTCACTTCAAGGGTTCGGTCACCTACCTGGCCGACCTGCTGACGCGGCCGCGTCGCGTCCTCTATTTCGGCGATCTCGACATCGACGGTCTCGACATCCCCGTGCACGCCAGCGCGCTCGCCGCCACCGCGGGCCTGCCCGCGGTTGAGCCCGCGGCCGTGCTCTACCGCCTGCTGCTCGGCCACGGCCGGCCGGCGTCTGTCGAGAATCCACCGTCACGCTACCGGGTGCGCAAGCTGACGCCCTGGCCTATCCTACGCCGCGCTGCTGTAAGTGATCGTCTCGTGGATCTGCACGCCGAGCGCGTCGGCGATGCCCTGTAGCCGATCGAGTCCCACGCCGCTGTAGTCGTTGGTCTCCCAGCGCTGGACCTGCTGCTCGGCGACGCCGATGCGCTCGGCGAGCTGGCGCTGGGTAAGCCGGGCGGCGATACGTGCTTCGATCAGGGCGCTCGGCAGGTCCCGTAGCGAGGTGATCTCGCGGCTGGTTATGTGTCCGTCGCGTAGTCGCTCGTAGTGATCGATCTGCCGCTGCAGTGTTTCGATCTCGCTAGCGATCGCGTCGTGTACCACCTTCCTCATATCAGGGTCTTCGCGGGGTCGAAGCTCCCGTGTCTCGTTGGCAGCCAGCTCCTTTTCGAAGCGGGCGATCCAGCTTTTGGTGATGCGGTATTCGCGCTGGTTGGTGATCACGGGAGGCCCGCCAGATCGATCGCGATGATGCCCTTCGGGCGTTCGGTGACGCTGTCGTATTGGAAGTAGTCAAGGAACGTTGTGCCGTCTGGATGTGCGTGCCATTGGGCGGGGAAGATCTCGCCGCCGTAGCGCGCCTTTTGGGCGGCGCGGTCGTTGCTGAACTCCTTCAGCTCGGAGTCGAGACGGTTGGGCACTACGTCTGCTGTCTCCCAGCAGGCGTCGAAGTCGTCGGGGTTCGTCTTGGCCGTGACGAAGCTGCCGTCCAGGTAGGCGATGGAACAGCCAGCGGTCTTTAGCGAGCGCAGCGCGTCGAGAAGCCCGTCAAGTAGGTCTCGTCGGTGGGTGCTTGTCGCGTAGCGAGTCACGATCTCGGTCCAGGTGGCGTGGTGGATGCCGGGCGGAAGGTTCCCGTGCTCATCGAACTCCGGTATCATAACACAACTGTACCGTTGGGTTGGGATGGAATTCGCGCTAGCTCCCGGGCCACGGAACGAGCCGTTCGACCACCAGCGACGGGTCGCCGATAAGGACGAATCGTTCCCCCGCTATATACGAATCCCCCGACCGGGTCGTGCTCATCGGTCGGGGTTTTGTCTGTTGGGAGCAGCTCGGGGGTGATCGTCGCGGATAGCTCGACGGTCCTGTTGGCCTTGTCGTAGACGGCTGTGATTTGGAATGCGTCGCAGATGTCGGCGAGTTCTGTGGGGTGGGCGTTGGCGAGCGCGTGCCGCAGGTCGGGTATGGCGTCGAGCATCTCGACGATCTCCTCGGGGCGCACTCCGGCTGGATGGCGTGTCTTGAGGCGAGCGGTTGCGTTCTGCACGGTGGCGTGGCGGCTGGTCAGCTCCTCGATGCGCTGCTTGGCTGCGGCGATGACGGGGTGGTTGGGGTCGTCGTACTCCTCCAGGCGCAGCGTCTGTCGATAGATGGCCTACAAGAGCGAGGAAGGCGTCGCCGTCCAAGTCACCGAGGCTGGTCTCAGCCATCTCATCTCCGCGCTGCCGACTGGCGTGTTCGTGCTGTGCCGCGTGCACTCGCACCCGACGGACGCGTACCACTCTGAGACGGACGACACGAACATGATAATCAGCCACCCCCGCGCGATCTCGATCGTTGTCCCATTCTTTGCACGAGCACCGATCGTGCTCACGGAGTGCTCCGTCAACGAGCTTGAGTACGGACGGGGATGGCGCGAGCTCACCGCCGCCGAAGTGCGCGAACGCTTCGAGGTGCTGCCGTGAGTGACCGACGCGCCCGGTTGCTCGCCGGATCATCCGACACCGTAGAACAGATTCTCGGCGTGCTGGATGACACCACGATCCGAGTGCTATTGCCGGAGCACGTGCCGTGGCGTCGCCAGGTGTTGGCGATCACGCTCGTCGACATACTCGCCCGCCTCTTCCCGCGCATCCGGGTAGTAGGAGCCGGAGAGCAGCTGGCGCATCCACTGCTGCCGCCTGGTGAGCGCCTCCTGCGCGAGCGGCTTGAGGAGGCTCGCACGCACGGGCCGCGTCCACTGAACGCCGGCAGTGGAGTGGCCGTAACGGTCGTGGTGGGCGAAACCGCAGAGGAGGTCGGCGGCAGCGTCATCTACTGCGACGGCGACGGCTGGCAGGCATATCTGGGGCCAGAGCCGTCGGCGCTGGGGGACAGCGGTGATGAGCTGATTCCGATCGGGCCACTGACGGCAGCATGTCGCGCGGCGGCGCGCGCGTTTGCGGCAGCACTCCAAAGTTGCGGTCCCGCAGTGAACGAGCTGCGTCCGACGTATTGGAGTGCATTGACGTACGACGCTGGGGCCTACCCGCTTTCGACCGTGGATGTGCCAGCGCCTGGGCTGCTTTCAGCCGTCCTCGCCGGAGCCGGCAGCATCGGTGGCGCCACCGCGTACGCGTTCGCGCACGTACCTCGGCTCGGCGGAGAGCTCTCGATAGTCGACTCTCAGGCGTACGCCCGTGATAACCCCGACCGCGCACTTCTTGCGACCAACGCCGTAGCCGCAAAGGGTATCGACAAGGCTACGCACGCCAAGCACGTGCTCGGACACCTCTCGCAACTCAGCGTCAAGTCGCACAGGTCCAGTATCGAGCAGTGGGTGGGCTCGCGGGACCCTGGTCCGCTGCCGCTGGTGATGTGCGCATTCGATTCCGTGGAGTCACGTAGAGAGCTGCAGGATTGCCTGCCTCGAGACGTGATCAACGCCGCATGCGGCGCCGATCATGTCGCCGTATCCGGCCACGTCACGGGCGACGGTCCCTGCGTGTATTGCCTGCACATTGCCAACGTGCTCGACACCGAGCAGATCACGTTCAAGCTGATCGTGCAGAGTACCGGCCTGGCACCGCGCCTGGTACAGGCGTGGCTTGAGAAACACGTGCCGGTGCAGGATGCGGCACTTCGCGAGATCGAGCGCAACCGCGGCATGTCTGTGGGCGCGCTCGCACCGTATGCAGGCCGAACCATCGACGAGATCCATCGGGTTGCGCTCGCCTACGGCGAGTTCGCGCTTGAGCTTGCCGACGGCGGGGCCGCGGCAGTCGCCGCGCCGTGGGTGACGGCACTCGCTGGCTTCATTCTTGCCGGTGAGGCCTTGAAGGCCACCGATATGGACGCGTACCGCGCGTATCGCCTCGGGCCATGGGCCGATGGCCGCACCCGGTATGAAGAGCTGCTTTACGGGTCGGTCAAAGACTCGATCGTGCACGCAGTGCCTAGGTGGGATGGCAGCGAGTGCCTCTGCCGGTCCACGCGACGTCTTCGCGTGCTCGCTGAACTCTACCCCGATACCTAAAGTCCCCCGGCCCGGGGCCGATCAGATCAGCTAGGGTAGTTGCCTCGGACCCCGAAGCACTTCTGCCGTGTGACCGCGACCCTGAACGCTCCAGCGCTCGACACCCACCTCGGCGATCAGTGGATGCTTGCCGAGCTTCTCGGGCGCCCCGGGGTCGTCGAGCACGGCCACTTCCGTCTTCTAAGCGGTGCGCATAGCGAGTGTTTTCTTCGGTTCTCGCGAATCGCCAGTGATACTGATGCCCTCGCCGGCGTCGCCGCAGCCCTCGTGCCTACTGTCGCTGTGTGGCAAGCAGAATGCGTTCTCGCGCCCTGCACCGCAGGCGTCTCTCTCGCCCGCGAGTGCGCACGGCAGCTCGGCCTCGATTTGCACCTCGCCAGCGTCGATGCCACCGGCCGAGCTGACGGGATCATCGGCAGGCCGCCCCGCGCTGGCTCTCGTGTGCTCCTGGTGAATGACATCGTCACAACCGGAGTTGGATTGGAAGCCCTCGCCACCGTCGCCCGCGCTGTCAGGGCAAACAATGCCGGTGCGGCCTGGTTCGCGTCCCGTGCCGAGGTGGATGTAGAGGCGAAGCTGGGCGTGCCCGCAGCCTGGTTGCTGAGCGTCGAGCTGCCGACGACGTCCCCTGAGACCTGTGCTGGCTGTGCCGCAGGCGAGGAACTCGTCGATGGCCTCGACTTGAACTAGCGTTTGACGGGCCTGCGCGCCCTTCCTCGCCGCGCTGTCGGTGCAGCTTGAATATCGCGAAAATGGGCGCTAAAAGCAGACTGTTTGGCAAGCGCCAACATCAGCGACGTAGTGGCGCGACTCGCCGCCCATCTCGTCCACACTCGTCGGTTCGGGGGCAGCGAGCGGGGTCTCCTCGGACTGCTGTGCGGGCGCTCCAATAGCTGCGATTGTCTCGCGAATTGCGGCCCGCGCCTCCTGCGCGCGTCGCTGGGCGGACTCGACGAGTTCCGAGGCACGCTGGAACAATGGTCCATCAGCGTCCACCCGCCCTGCGAACGAGCGAAGGACACGCGGCACCCAAAAGTCATACTCAATCAGTACACGCTGGCGGGGGTCAGCGAGTAGCGCAGTGAGGCGCGAAGCCGCCTTGCTTGGATTCCCTCGCCCGGTGATTTCGAGATATCCCTCCTCGATCTCGGCGGCGGCTACGCCTGCGGGACAGCGAAGGGCCATGTAGAGTCGGCAGGCGTTCGCGGCGAGACGAGCAGCCTCACGACGGTCGGCCTCGATGCGAGACATGCGGCGGACGACGGTCGCATGGCGGCGAGCGTTCAGTGCGGCGCCCTCTGGGTGCTTGTTGTGCTCGAACAAGTGCTGGGCCTGTTCAAGCACGAGCGCCGACTGCTCCAGATCGCGGCGCTGGTAGTGGACGGCACCGAGCGCTGAGAGGGCAAACGCCTGGGTTACTGAGAATTTGAGATTTGCTGCTCGCTGTTGAGACTCGCCTAGCAGATCGGTTGCTTCCTCCAGCCGTCCCTGGCATCGTCGGATCTCACCCATCTGCATCAGCGAATCCGCTTGGAAGCGCTCGAAGCCATGCTCGGCGGCGAGGCTATGCGAGCCGTCGAGGTAAACCCATGCATTAGGGTGGTCACCGAGCAGACGTAGACAGAATCCGAACGTATACAGGCATCGCGAGCGGCCGTAGTGATCGCCAAGCTCATCGAACAAACGCAACGCCTCACCTGACGTGCGCATTGCCTGCTCAAACTGAGATTGTGCTCGCAGGCTATTCGCCAGTCCAATAAGGCTCCATGCATGACGCTCGCGCCACTCGGCTGGCGTACCGTAGGGTGGTAGGTCCACGAACTGGTCGTAGAGCTCCGCGGCGACAACAAGGTGTTTGGCTCCGGTAGCTCGCTCTCGTTCTTGGCTCGAGATAAGGCCGAGCGTGTATTCGCGATGCGCGATTGCGGCCGGCACAACTGCCGTGCCGGCCTCCTCCACCAGCCCACGGGAGATCAGCTCGACCCCGGACAGAACCTCTCGGGCCCGTTTGAAACGCTGGATTTGCCGCAGGGTCGTGACAAGCTCGATGGTCGCCTCAAGCGCTACCTCGTGCGCATTTGCCACGTGGGCCTGGTGGACGATTCGTTCCAGACGTACGATTACGTCGTCGAGATCCTTTGTCTTGCGTCGCAGGACGATCGCCGCCCGCAATGCCGTTAGCAGGAAGTCAACGACTTCTTCATAGGAAGCCTCGTCTGGACGGGCAGTCTCGGCGCCGAAGGCGCGGTGTTGGCTGAGCTGGATTTCGCCGCTCATGGTGATGGCGTAGCGGCGCTTGCGTGCGTCGCCCGGCACGTCTCCGTAGCTGACAAAGCCCTGTTGATGCAAGCGCCCAAGCTGGCGCGTGACCGATTCTTTCGGCGCCGAAATCCGCTGAGCGAGCTCGGTCGGCGTGCCGCTGCGATCGGCGAGCGCCTCAAGGACCCGACGCTGGAGCGGCTCCTTCCGCTCTAGGTGTTTGACCTGGTTGTCCTTGCTTGCGAGACGCGCTGCGGCAGCGCTGATGCCACGCGGGTCAAACCGCGCGCCCCGCTCCTTGGCCAGCAGATCTTCTGCAGCTGGATTGGGCTGCGCGGGGCTGTGCTTTCGTCCTGCGGATGGCTTCACGCAAGCACCTCCTTCGCTTCGAAGATCAATGATCGGTCAGTGACCATACTGTATATCAGGACGCCATCGGCACGGGTCGAGGCCCGCCCTCGCTGGGTGGGCTGGGGTCCCCTCGGCTCCAGTCGATCCAGCTCGGCCCGAGCGGCCGATTTGGGTCGATCACGCCAAGCCGCGGTGCCTGAGTGGGCATATGGAAGCTCTGCGACTGTTCGTCGGGTTCGGGGCGAGGAACGGCACCGATCACGAGGAACGGCAGCTCTGCGCCGTTTCCATCTTCCGGCTTGCGGCCCAAAGAGCCGTTCACGACGACGGAGATAGCCTGGCATTTCGAGGCGAGCTCGTCGACGGCTCCGGTGAATCCCCCAACGCCGCCGGTGAGCGCAGGGACCAGCAGAAGGTTGACGTGCGCACCATGCAGGAGGCTCGAGATCACGTCGTCATTGAGGTCGGCGCAGATTACGCTTGCTAGCCGAGAATGCTCGCCGGAGAGTACCGTGATTGTCTTGCGCTCGGAGGTGATGCCCTCGGGCAGCTTGCGCGCAAGTTCGTGCCCTCCTAGATATTTCGTTCGGAACGGGTGTATCTTGCGGTGCCGCGCAATCAGGCGGCCTCGTAGATAGATGCGTGACTCGTTGGCGCGGATCTCTTTGATCGTTCCGCCGTTCTCTTCCGTGACATGCGCGCTGCCGGCGACGACAAGCGGCGGGTATAGCTCTGGCTCGGCTGCGAGCGCACTCTCGAGTGCATCGGCGGCTGGAAGGCAGAGCTCGGGCAGAACTGCGATCTCGACGTCCGAGACCCGCCGCAGGCATTCGAGTATCCACGCCGGCGTCCAGTTGGTTGGCCTGACATCGAAGAACCAATGCTTGTTGCTCTTCCCGATCTTCATGTTCCGGTCGCCCAGTACAGGGTGAACTGTGAGCATGTCCCGCGCGGCGTAGAAATTGAGGTGGCGGTCCTCCCGCCCTCGTCCGCTGCCGTTGGCAGCGTGTAGGGCGACTGAAGTCCATTCGCCGGGGTTGACGCTCCGGCACGAAGACAGGAGAACCGCTATGAAGAA
>DATJTT010000027.1:0-33592 GCA_035503075.1 Solirubrobacteraceae bacterium | reverse complement strand
CCGAAGATGATCGCGTCGATCGGGACGCCGTCGTGGGCCTCCCAGTCGTCGGCGATCGAGGGGCACTGCGCGGCAGAGACCGTGAAGCGGGCGTTCGGGTGCGCGGCGGGGCGGTCGGCGTCGGGCGTCCACTCCTCGCCGCGCCAGTCGATCAGGTGCGCCGGCGGCTCCGCGGTCATGCCCTCCCACCACACGTCGCCCTCGTCGGTTCGCGCACAGTTGGTGAAGACCGTGTTGCGGTGCGTCATGGTGATCGCGTTGGGATTGGTGAGCACGCTCGTGCCGGGGGCGACGCCGAAGAAGCCCGCCTCGGGGTTGATCGCGTACAGCCGGCCGTCGGCGCCGAACTTCATCCAGGCGATGTCGTCGCCGATCGTCTCGACCTTCCACCCCGGGATCGTCGGGATCAGCATCGCGAGGTTCGTCTTGCCGCACGCCGAGGGGAAGGCTCCGGCCACGTATTTGACCTCGCCCTCGGGGGAGGTCAGCTTGAGGATCAGCATGTGCTCGGCGAGCCAGCCCTCGTCGCGGGCCATCACCGAGGCGATGCGCAGCGCGAAGCACTTCTTGCCGAGCAGCGCATTGCCGCCGTAGCCCGAGCCGAACGACCAGATCTCGCGCGTCTCGGGGAAGTGGACGATGTACTTGTTATCGGCGTTGCACGGCCACGGCACGTCCTCGGGGCGGGCGGGATCCCCGTCGAGCGGCATCCCGACGCTGTGCAGGCACGGTACGAACTCGCCGGTGCTGCCGAGCGCGTCGAGCGGGCCCTGGCCCATGCGCGTCATGATCCGCATGCTCACCGCCACGTACGTCGAGTCGGTCAGCTGCACGCCCACGTGGCTCTTGTCAGAGCCGATCGGGCCCATCGAGAACGGCACCACGTACATCGTGCGCCCGCGCATGCAGCCGCTGAACAGCTCGTTCAGCACCTCGCGCATCTCCGCCGGCTCGCGCCAGTTGTTCGTGGGGCCGGCCTCGGCCTGCGTGGCCGAGCAGATGAACGTCCGGTCCTCGACGCGCGCCACGTCGCCGGGGTCGGACAGCGCCAGGTAGGAGTTGGGCCGCTTGGCGTCGGAGAGGCGCTCGAAGGTGCCGGCGTCGACGAGCACCTGGCACAGCCGGTCGTACTCCTCGGCCGAGCCGTCACACCAGTAGATCTCATCCGGTTCCGTGAGGGAGGCGACCTCGCCCACCCATTCGAGCAGGCGCTCGTTGGTCGTCGGTGCAGAAGCGGTTGTGCTCATGAGCTCGGTGCAGCTCCCTTGTGTCGTCGCGGTCTGGGGCGCCTCACGGGCGGCACGTCCCCGAGCGCTCCTGCTCGGAAACGGAAAAACGTCCTTGGGCGGACGATGCACTAAAGCCTACAACACCGCTCAAGACCGCCAGCGCAGGCGCCGTAACCGCTCGTCTGTATTCTGCTCAGCCGAATCTCTCGGCTTGGCGTCGGCGGCCCGCCGCGCCGGGCGTCAGTCGACATTCCCCTCAGCGGAATCCCCGCCGGGGTTCCTGCGCGGCACGAGCACCAGGCGCTTGAACTCCGCGACCAGCACCCCGTCCTGGTTGAGCACGCGCGTGTGCACCTTCACGGTGCCCCGGTCGGGCTTTGACTGGGACTCCTTCTTCTCGAGCACCTCGGACTCGCAGAACAGCGTGTCGCCGTGGAACACGGGCGCGGGGTGCTTGAGCTCTTCGGTCGCGAGGTTCGCGATCGCCTTGCCGCTGACGTCGCTCACCGACATCCCGAGCGCCAGCGAGTACACCATCGGACCGACCACCACGTTGCGCCCCTGCTGCGATTTGTGCGCGTAGACGTCGTTGATGTGCAGCGGGTGGTGGTTCATGGTGAGCAGGCAGAACAGGTGGTGGTCGCCCTCGGTGATGGTCTTTGCGGGCCAGTGCTTGTAGACGGCGCCCACCTCGAACTCCTCGAGGTAGCGCCCGTACGGATGCGCGCCGCTGGCCTCGCGCGCCGCCTGGTCGGTCTCGAGCCCGTACGGATGCGCGCCGCTGGCCTCGCGCGCCGCCTGGTCGGTCTCGAAGGTGTCTGTCTCGCTGAAAACGCTCATGGACGTAACTCTAGTGGGCGCCCGCGCCCGGCCGCCGCGCGGCGGAGCCCGCGAGCGCGACGCGCGCCGTGTCGATCAGCCCGCGATCGCCCCCGGACAGGCGTAGCCGGGGGCCGGTTTGCAGCCTTCGCCGGGCAGTTTGCCGACGGGCGGCCCGGGAGAAGGCGCGGGCGGGGCGGGTTCGGGCGCGGGCTGCGGCGCGGGCGGGGCGGGTCCGCCGCCGCCCGTTTGGGCGGCCTGCCTGAACGTGCTCGCGTAGGGCAGGCCGCAGGCGGCGTCGTAGGCCTGGGCGACGGCGCTCGCGGCGTCGAACCCCGCGATCGCGGCGCCGTGCGCGCCCAACGCGCGCAGCTGCGAGCCGCCGAGGGCGCGCCCGTGCAGCGACAGGTCGCACAGCGCCGGCGTGCGAGCGAGCGTGGCCCGCGCGAAGACGTCGGCGCGGGTGCGCAGCGTCGAGCCCCCGAGCGAGCGCTGCGCGGTCAGGCGCACGCGCACGCGCACGGGATCGAGCAGCGGCGACGGTCGGTTGACGATGAGCAGCAGCGCGCGCGGCGCGCCCGCGCCGGCGGACGGCGCGACGGCGGCGAGCGCCATGTAGTCATCGCCGAACGGACCGCTGACGCGGGCGCGCAGCGAGCCCGCGGTGAGCCGGCGGGCGCGGGCGCCGGGGAAGCCGATCTGCGCGATCGACAGGTCATCGGGGCTGGGCGCGAGCGTGACGGTCCAGCTGCGCGTCGCCGCGCGGGCGGGCGCGGAGGCGTGGCGCGCTCGCGAGCGTTCGCTTGCGCTGCGGGCGTCCCGCGCGGCGAGCAGCGCGGCGGCGAGCAGCGCGAGCGAGCCGCACAACGCGATCAGCGCCAGCGTGGTCAAGAGACGGCGCATCATCGATACTCCCTGTTAGGCGATCGTAGCGTCGCCGATCGAACTCGACCCCAGGAGAGCCCTTGCGCAGCCCCCGAGACTTCTTCAAGCCGCTCGCGATCGACGCGCCGGAGCCGGTGCGCGAGATCCCCTTCAAGCCCTCGCGGATGATCCACTTCATGGACTTCTCGAACCCGAAAATGGTCGAGAAGACGCCGGACCTCGCGCCCAAGGTGGACATCCTGCTCGGCAACCTCGAGGACGCGATCCCGCTCGAAAAGAAGCAGGCCGCGCGCGCGGGGCTGATCAAGGTGGGCAGGGATATGGATCTCGGCGAGACGGCGCTGTGGACGCGCGTCAACGAGCTGGCCTCGCCGTTCGTGCTCGACGACCTGACCGAGCTGGTGATGCAGATCGGCGACAAGCTCGAGGTGATCATGGTCCCGAAGGTCGAGGGGCCGTGGGACATCCACTACGTCGATCGCCTGCTCGCCCAGCTCGAGGCGCGCGCGGGGCTCATGCGGCCGATCCTGGTCCACTGCGTGCTCGAGACCTCCCAGGGCGTCGCCAACCTCGAGGAGATCGCGTCCGCGTCTCCGCGCATCCAGGGCATGAGCTTCGGCCCGGCCGACCTGGCGGCCTCGCGACGCATGAAGACGACGCGCGTCGGCGGCGGGCACCCCGGCTACCGCACGATCGCGGACCCCGACCCCGAGTACCCGGACGCGCCGCGCCCGAGCTACCAGCAGGACCCGTGGCACTACTCGATCGCGCGCATGGTCGACGCGTGCACGGCGGTCGGCGCGCTGCCGTTCTACGGGCCGTACGGGGACATCGGCGACGAGCTCGGCTGCGAAACCCAGTTCCGCGCGTCGTTCCTGCTCGGCTGCGTGGGCGCTTGGTCGCTGCATCCCGCCCAGATCGCGATCGCCAAGCGCGTGTACTCGCCGGACCCCGCGGAGGTGGCGTTCGCGAAGAAGGTGCTCGAGGCGATCCCGGACGGCCGCGGCGTGCACATGATCGACGGCAAGATGCAGGACGACGCCACCTGGAAGCAGTGCAAGGTGATGGTCAACCTCGCGGAAATGCTCGCCCGCAAGGACCCCGAGCTGGCGGAGGCGTACGGGTTCGCGCCGGCGACGGCGTAGCGGTTCGAGACGGCGACGGAGCGCAAGCGCGGTGCTGTCGCAGCGTCGCACATAGCATTCCGCGTAGCAGATTGCTATGCTCAATGCATGGCTCAAGTGGTGACACGTCTTGACGACAAGCTCGTCGCCGATCTCGACGAGCTGGTGGCTGACGGCTTCGTGGCCAGTCGCTCGGAGGGCGTGCGCCTGGCGCTCGAGAAGCTGGTGGATGAACAGCGAAGGCGCCGGATAGGAGCCGAAATCGTCGCGGGGTACGAACGCCAGCCCCAGACCGACGAAGAGCTCGCCGGCCTCGATGCCGCCACACGCGCGTTGATCGCCGAGGAGCCCTGGTGAGCTTCCCTCGGCAGGGGGAGATCTGGTGGGCGCAGACAGAAGACACGCGGCGCCCGATCCTCGTGGTGACGCGCTCCGAGGCCGTCGAGGTGTTGACCGGGATCGTGGTCGCACCGATCACACGCACCGTGCGCCGCATCGCAACCGAGATCGCGCTTGGGCCCGATGAGGGACTGGCGGTCGAGTGCGTCGCGTCATTCGACAACCTGCAGCGCATCCGGCGCTCGACACTCACCGAGCGCGCCGGCGAGCTCGGCATCCGCGCCCACGAGCTGTGCGAGACGCTGCGGGCGCTCGCCGACTGCTGAGCCGGCACCCGGCGCCGAGCGCGTCCGCGCGCGAAGGCGCGCCCTGCGTATAGGCTTCCGCGCCGCATGAGGTTCTTCGAGTACGAGGCGCGTGAGATCGTCAAGCGCGCCGGCATCCCGGTCACCGGCTACGGCTTCACCACCGACCCTGGCGAGGCGCGCGAGATCGCGCAGCGGATCGGCGGCCCGACGGTGATCAAGTCGCAGGTCCTGACGGGCGGGCGGATGAAGGCTGGCGGCGTGAAGTTCGCGGACACGCCCGAGCAGGCGGAGAGCGACGCACGCGACGTCCTGGCGCTGGAGATCGGCGGACACATGCCGCGCGGGGTGCTCGTGGACCCGCGGGCGGAAGTCGAGCAGGAGTACTACGCGGGCGTGGTGTGGGACGGCACGCGCAAGCAGCCGGTGATGATCTTCTCGCCGGTCGGCGGCATCGACATCGAGCAGGTCGCCGAGGAGCAGCCCGAGGCGGTCGGCCGCCGGCACTTCTCGAACATCCTGCCGTTCAGCGAGTTCCAGGCGAAGGAGGTGATCTCCTCGACCGGCGTGACCGGCTCGGCGCTCAACAAGCTCGTGCCGATCGTCACGCGCCTGGCGAGGCTGTTCGTGGAGAACGACATGATCCTCGCGGAGATCAACCCGCTGGGGCGCCTCGCGGACGGCTCGTTCGTGGCGCTTGACGCGCACATGGACATGGAGAACGAGGCGCGCGGGCGCCACAAGCAGCTGCTTTCGGAGCTGGGCGTGGGCGAGGAGGAGACGCGACAGGCGCGCGAGGCGACGCCGTTCGAGCTCGCGGGCGAGGAGGTCGACGCCCAGGACCACCGCGGCGTGGCCGGCAACGTGACGGAGTTCGACGGCAACCTCGGCCTGGTGATCGGCGCGGGCGGCGGCTCGTTGACGCTGTTCGACGCGGTGCGCGCGCACGGCGGCAAGCCGGCGAACTACTGCGAGATCGGCGGCAACCCGTCGGTGGCGAAGGCGTGCGGCCTGGCCAAGCTGGTGCTGGGCAAGCCGGGCGTGGAGCGGATCGCGGTGATGATGTCGATCGTGTCGAACACGCGCGTCGACATCGTCGCGCGCGGCGTGATCAAAGCGTGCCTGGAGATGGGCTATGACCCGGCGGAGAAGATCGCGATCTTCCGGATCCCGGGCGCGTGGGAGGAGGAGGGCTTCAAGATCCTCGAGCGCTACGGCGTCGACTACGCCGATCGCGGCGTGTCGCTCAACGAGGCGGCAAGGCGCGCGGTCGAGAAGATCGAAGGAGCGGCCGCCTGATGTCGATCCTGATCGACGCGGACACCACGTTCATCGTCCAGGGGATCACCGGCCGCGAGGCGGTCAACCTGACGCGCGAGTGCCTGGACTACGGCCAGGGCGCCAAAGTCGTTGGCGGCGTCACGCCGGGCAGGCTCGGCCGCGAAGTGCACGGCGTGCCGGTGTTCGACACGGTGGCCCAGGCGGTGGCCGCTCACGGCGCGCCGATCTACGGCTCGGTCGTCACGGTGCCGCCGGCGTTCACCAAGGACGCCGTGTTCGAGGCGGTCGAGAACGGCGTAAAGCTGATCGTGATAGTGACCGAGCGCATCCCCCGCCGCGACGTCGCGCAGATGGTCGAGCTCGCGAGCCTGCGCGGCGCGCGCATCATCGGCCCGAACTGCCTGGGAATCATCGTGCCGGACGTGATCAAGATGGGCGGCATCGGCGGACCCGCGAAAAACGCCGCGCAGGCCTACAAACCCGGCCCGATCGGAGTGATCTCGCGCTCTGGCGGCATGACCACGGAGATGTCCTCCACGCTGTCCGCCGCCGGGCTCGGGCAGTCCACCGCGGTGTCGATCGGCGGCGACGCGATCATCGGCTCCTCCTACGCGGAGCTGATGCCGTTGTTCGAGGCCGACGAGCAGACCCGCGGCATCGTCATCTACACCGAGCCGGGCGGGCGCATGGAGGCCGAGCTGGCGCGCTGGGTCACCGACAATCGCTCGCGGCTGCCGATCGTCGCGTTCATGGCCGGGCGCTTCATGGACGAGATGCCGGGCATGAGCTTCGGCCACGCGGGCACGATCGTGGAAGGCAAAGAGGACACCGCCTCCGAGAAGATCGCGCGCCTCGCGCAGGCCGGCATCGCGGTGGCCGAGCGGATCGAGGACATCCCGGGGATGATCGAGTCGAAGATCGCCGCATCGCGGGAGCGGAGCGCGTGAGAGCCGACGGGACGTTCATCGCCGTGGAAGTGGACGACGCGCTGGCGGGCGACGCCGCGACGGCCGCGAAGCTGGCGGAGGTCTGCCCGGTGGACATCTTCGCCGACGCGGGCGGGCGCGTGGAGCTGGTGGAGAAGAACCTCGACGAGTGCGTGCTCTGCCGGCTGTGCCTGGACGCGGTTCCGCAAGGCGTCCGCGTGCTCAAGCTGTACGAGGACGGCGCCGCGCTGTAAGGCGCGCGCCCCGCCGGGCGCGCAGGCAACGGCGTGCGCCGCCGGGCGCGCAGGCCACGGCGTGCGCCGCCGGGCGCGCAGGCCACGGCGTGCGCCGCTCGCATGCCGGGCTGCGGGCCACCCACCCGCTCCGCGCCCTCGACGCGCGCTGCGAGCCGCCCGGTCCATTATCGTGAAGCCGAGCACGATGAACGAAAACTTCTCCCTGATCGTCATGTGCATCTTCCTGCTCGCCTCGCTCGCGTTCCTGGCCGAGCAGCTCACGTCGTATCACTGATGAGCGCCACGAGTGCGGCCTCGGCCGGATCTCATTCCCGGGGGAGCTCGAGGCGGTGCGACCGTGCGATCCGCTCGGCCATCTGCTCGTCTATGGCCGTCTCGGCCGCGATCTGCGGCCAGCGGCTGACGGCGTCATAAACCTCGCCGAGAATCGTCTCGGCGCGTCCGCGCTTGAGGCCGGCTATCCGAGCCACGGCGCGCAGGTCGGCGACGGTGAACCCGTCGCGCTTGCCGTTGATCAGCATCTGGTGGCTGTCCAGCCACGGGTTGCCGGGCCGCCAGGCCCAGGTCACGTCGTACGCGGGCGACAGCGACCAGGCTCCGGTGCGGTCCATCAGCAGGGCGATGTTCTTGACGTGATCGTCCTGGTTTCGCCCTACGACGTTGAACACCATCCGGCGAAAGAGCTGCTCGACGGCGCCGGGATCCGCGCACAGACGCCTGACCAGCAACAGTGCCTGCTCGTAGCTGTATGACGCCGGCTCGTTGTAGCTGACGTGCTCGAGCGCCGCGACGGTCTGCATGTGCAGCTTCTCACCGTCGTCGGGCCTATCGAAGCGACGGGTCATGAAATGCCTGCGGCCGTGCTCCTCGAGCAGCCTGCACTCGCTCATCTGCACTCCGGCGGCGCCAGCCAGGATCGAGTACGCGTACTCGATCGCGCACCATCCCTCGGGGTCGGTGAGCCCGTGATCGCCGGCCTGCGCGACGCCGTCGAACTTCAGCAGCCAGCGGCGAAAGCCAGGGCGAGCCTGCACCTGTCCCGAGCGCACCTGGCCGGTGTGCTCGTTGTAGGCGATGATCGCCTTCGGGCGTGCGCCTCCGGCTGAGGTGCCGATCTCGATGATGGCCCTGATCGCGTCCTCCTCGGGATTGGCGGCCAGCTCGGCCACGAAGCGCTCTCGTTCGCACAGCACCTCGCCGGCGAGGCGCACGAGCGCCTCGAATCGCAAATCCGCGTCGGCGGACGGAAAGGGATCGTGAGCGGGCTCGAATTCCAGCGCTCCCATGCCGCGGGTCCCCACGTAGCACAGGCGCTGGACCACGTCGAAGCTGGACTCGTCGCGCCCCTGGGCCGCCAGCCAGGCGTTGACGAGGGCCGTGCCCCAGCGATCGGGCAGTGAGTCCGCCAGCATTCCGGGCAGGCCGTGGAACGCGTCCCGGGGCAGCCCGGGGAACCGATATGGCCCCTCGCGCAAGGGCATGCGCAGCGGCGCGACCTGGATGCCGCTGCGCGCGAACGCGGGGTCGTACTGGAAGGCTGCGTAACGCGCGTTCGCGCCGATCGAGACAGCCCCGATGCGCCTGCCCCATAGGTTCACCGCGGCAACCGTCATGCGCCGGGGTCAGCCCATCGCCACTGCTCGTGCGTGGGCTCGTCCGCAGCTTCGCGATTTCGATTGCGTGCCCGTGTCCGGAAGGCGCGCCGCTCGCGTTCCAGTTCGGCGATCGGAAGCTCGATCGCGGCGGGAATCGCGGCCTGCAGACCTTCGAGCAGGTCGAGCGCTCGCAGCACCTTGATCAGCGACAGACCCTGCACCGAGGTGCCACGCTCGAGTCGTTGCACCGTCGCCCTGCCGATCTGGGCCTTGAACGCCAGCTGCTCCTGGGTCCAGTTTCTCTGCAGCCGGTGGCGCTCGATCCTGCGACCGAGCTCAGCCAGTACAGCATCATCGGTGAGGACCTCGCTAATAAGCATCGAATCTGAGGCGTAAATCAGGAAATAGGCACTAACGCATCATTTACGATGTCTAGTATACCCGGATCATGAGCATCAAAAACGATGCTTTATAGCCTATATCTGCGATAACGCATCAGCAACGATGCATAAGTGCCGTCGCGGCGCGCCTCGCGCGTGCGTTCGGCGCCTCGGGCGTGCGTTCGCGCTCCCGCCCGAGCGATCAGTCAGGCGCGGCGGCGCGCCTCGCGCGTGCGTTCGCGCTCCTGCCCGAGCGATCAGTCAGGCGCGGCGGCGCGCCTTGGGGGTGCGTTCGCGCTCCTGCTGGCGCTCGACGACGTTGACGATCAGGCGCATGATCTGGTCGGGGCCCGAGGCCTTGGCCTGGCCGTAGGTGAAGGCCTCGATCCAGTCCGCGATCTTGCCTTCGCGGGCCATCACGTTGAAGAACTCGCGGCGCATGTCCACGCGCACGCGCGCGTCCGCGGCCGGGCCCTTGGTGACTTTCGCGCCGGGCAGCTCCAGACGGAAGTGCTGGACGTCGCCCCTGCCGCGCAGTTCTACGCCGACGATCAGCTTCATCGGCTCGAGCGCGGGCACTTCGCCGACGAACCGGCTGGCGGCGAGCTCGATCAGGGCCTTGGCGTCATCGGCCATGTGTCCTCTCCCCTCCGGACCGTGTGCGGTCCATGGCGGTCGGCGGACCGTGTGCGGTCCATGGCGGTCGGTCGTCTTCAGCGCTGCATGTTCTGCGGGGTCAAATCTTATGACGCTGCAGCAGCTTGCGGCCGATGACCATGCGCTGGATCTCCGAGGTGCCCTCGCCGATCAGCAGCAGCGGCGCGTCGCGATACAGGCGCTCGATCTCGTACTCCTTCGAGTAGCCGTAGCCGCCGTGGATGCGGAAGGACTCCTCGACGCAGAAGCGGCCGGCCTCGGAGGCGAACAGCTTGGCCATGCCCGCCTCCAGGTCCGAGCGCTCGCCCGCGTCCTTCAGGCGCGCGGCGCGCAGCGTCAGCAGGCGCGCGGCCTCGACCTGCGTGGCCATGTCCGCGAGCTTGAACTGGATCGCCTGGTGCTCGGCGATCGGGCGGCCGAAGGTCTTGCGCTCCTGCGAGTAGCGCAGCGCGAGCTCGAGCGCGCGCTGGGCGATGCCGACGCCGCGCGCGGCGACGTTCACGCGACCGACCTCCAGCGCGTCCATCATCTGCGCGAAGCCTCGGTTGAGGCCCTCCTGCTCGCCGCCGAGCACGTTCTCGGCCGGGCAGCGGTAGCCGTCGAACACGAGCTCCGTGGACTCGACGCCCTTGTAGCCGAGCTTCTTGATCTTCGGCGGGACGTTCAGACCGGCGTACGGACCGGTGTTCTCGCTCGCGCCGGGCTGTTTCTCGGCGATGAAGCACGTGAAGCCGCGGTGGCGCGGCTCGGCCTCGGGGTCGGTCTTGACGAGCACGAACACGAGCGAGGAAAGCAGCCCGTTGGTCACCCACATCTTCTGGCCGTTGATCTCATAGCCGCCGTCGTCGAGCTTCTTGGCGGAGGTCTTGATCGCCTGCACGTCGGAGCCGAGCTCGGGCTCGGACAGCGAGAACGCCGCGCGGATCTCGCCGGTGGCCATGCGCGGCAGGTACTTGTGCTTCTGCTCCTCGTTGCCGAACTTCATCAGCAGGTAGGAGCCGATGAAGTGCGTGTTGATCACGCCCGAGATCGAGATCCAGCCGCGCGAGAGCTCCTCGACGATCATCGCGTACGTCGTCAGGTCCAGGCCCATGCCGCCGTACTCCTCGGGGATCGTCACGCCGAACAGCCCGAGCTCCTTCATCTGCTCGACGATCGGCTCCGGGAACAGGTCCTCGTGGTCGTAGTGCTCGGCGTTCGGCAGGATCTGCTCGTCGGCGAACTGGCGCACCATCTCGGTGATCGCCTTCTGCTCGTCGGTCTTCTCGGTGTACTGGGATGCGGCTACGGCCATCTGTTCGGCGCTCCGGGATCGTTTTGGCGTGGCAGGGCTGCGTTTTGCGAAACGGCAACTCGCTTCGGCTTGGCAGGGCTGCGTCTTGCGAAACAGCGACTCGCTTCGGCTTGGCAGGGCTGCGTTTTGCGAAACACAGCTATTTTTGCTGATTTGGTTTCGCGTCAGGGAGAATACCGTCGTGAACTTCGCGCGCGAGATCCTCGACCGGCGCGACGCGAAGGACCTCGCATTGCTCGAGCTCGCGCGCGACGGCTCGCGGCGGGAGTGGAGCTTCGGCGAGCTCGCCGAGCGCTCGGCGCGCCTGGCCGGCTCGCTGCAGCGGCTCGGAGCCGGCCGCGGCGAGGTGGTCATGACGCTGATCGGCAACCGTCCGGAGTGGGTGCTGGCGATGACCGCGTGCTTTCGCATCGGCGCGGTCGCGCTGGCGTGCACCGAGCAGCTGCGCGCCAAGGACCTGCGCCTGCGCATCGACGTGACGCGCCCGGCGCTGATCCTCGCCGACGAGCGCAACAGCGCCGAGCTCGAGGCCGCCGCCCCCGAGTGCCCGGTCGTGTACGTCCCCGACGAGCGTCTGTTCGCGCCCGAGCCGGCGCCCGCGGTCGAGCTGGGCGATCGGGACCCGTGCCTGATCACGTTCACGAGCGGCACCGCCGGCGAGCCCAAGGCGGTCGTGCACGGGCAGCGCTACCTGCACGGACAGCGCGTGCAGGCCGAGCACTGGCTCGGCGCGCGCGCCGGCGAGCTCGTGTGGTGCACGGCCGCCAGCGGCTGGTCGAAGTCGGCGCGCAACGTGTTCATCGCGCCATGGCTGTCGGGCGCCGCCGCGCTGCTGCACGACGCGCGCTTCGACCCCGAGGAGCGCCTTGCGCTGGCGCGGCGCGAGCGCGTGAGCGTCCTGTGCATGGCGCCCACCGAGTACCGCGTGATCGCCAAGCGCGCCAGCCTGCGTCCCCTGCCCGGCCTGCGCGGCATGGTCGCCGCGGGCGAGGCGCTCAACCCGGAGGTGCTGCGCGCCTGGCACGAGGCGACAGGCCTTCAGATCCGCGACGGCTACGGCCAGACGGAGACCGGCCAGCTGACCGGCGCCCCGCTTCGGGAGCCGGCGCGCCCGGGCTCGATGGGCCGCGCGCTGCCGGGCGTGCGCGTCGCGATCGAGGACGGCGAGCTGACCGTCGAGCCCGCGAGCGTGCCGACCTTCTTCCTCGGCTACCTCGGCGAGCACGTGCTGCGCGGCGCGCACGGCGGCTGGCGGGTGCGCGACCGGCGCGCCGGCGAGCGCTGGCGCACGGGCGACAGGGTCAGCGAGGACGACGAGGGCTGGCTTCACTTCCAGGGGCGCAGCGACGACGTGATCGTCTCGGCCGGCTATCGCATCGGCCCGTTCGAGGTCGAGTCCGCGCTCGTCGCCCACCCGGCGGTCGCCGAGGCCGCCGCCGTGTCCGCGCCCGACGAGGAGCGCGGCGCGGTCGTGCGCGCGGTGGTCGTGCTCCGCGACCGCCGCCGCGAGCCCACGCCCGAGCTCGTGCGCGAGCTGCAGGAGCACGTCAAGCGTCAGACCGCGCCGTACAAGTACCCGCGGATCATCGACTTCGCCGACGAGCTGCCGAAGACCGCCAGCGGCAAGGTCAAGCGCGCCGAGCTGCGCGCGGGCGCGGGCTGAGGCGCCCGCGCGCCAGATCGAGCTCGCTCCGCACCGCGGCCATCGCGCGCACACCGGGGCCCTGGCGACATCCGGCGGCGCCGCCGGCCTCGCGCGCATCGCGCAGCAGCAAGCGCGCCAGCTCGGTGACGGCGCCCGCACCCGCGCGCCGCGAACGGCCCGCCGCGCGCACGCGCGCCACCGCCAGCCGCCGCGCGGCCTGATCGCCGGGTCGTGCTTGCGCGCTCATGCGGCCTGCGCCACCGGCTCGAGCTCTGCGCCGACGCCCTCGCGGGTCGCGGCGTCGACGACCTCCTGCGGCCGGGCGCCGCCGGGGGTGCGCAGGATCAGCAACGCCGCGAGGATGCCCGCCGCGACGAGGACCGCCGCGACCACGTACGCGAGGTGGTAGCCGCCGGTCAGCGCGCTCGGCAGCGTGTGCCCGCTCGCGCTCAGCGCTTTCGTGTGGTCCGTCGCGACGGTGCCGAGCACCGCCAGCCCGATCGCGCCGAACAGCTGCACCGACACGTTGATGATCCCCGAGGCCAGGCCCGCGTCCTGCGCGGGCGCGTCGGCCATCCCGATCGTGAGCAGCGGCAGGAACGACGCTCCCGCGCCGAGGCCGAGCAGCAGGAACGCGAAGAACAGCCCGGGGAAGTAGCTCGCGTGCAGGCCCGCGGTCGCGAGCAGCAGCAGGCCGGCGACGATCCCGGCCAGGCCCGCGCACAGCGTGCCGAGCGCGCCGAAGCGTTCGGTCGCGCGCCTGGCGAGCCCGAGCGACATCGCCGCGATCGACGCCGTCAGCGGCATGAACGCCAGGCCCGTGTCGATCGCGTCGTAGCCGAGCACGTGCTCGAGGTACAGCGAGCCGAGGAAGAACGCCGAGAACATCCCCGTGATCAGCAGGCCGCGGACGAGGCTCGAGCCCATCAGCGTGCGCAGGCGCAGGATCCGCAGCGGCATGATCGGGTTGGCGAGCCGCCCCTCCAGCGTCAGGAACGCTCCCAGCAGCAACAGCGAGCCGCTCGCGGCGCCCACCGTGCGCGCCGAGGTCAGCCCGTATTCGCTGGACTTCACGATCGCGAACGCGCCCAGCATCGTCGCCGCCGTCACCAGGATCGAGCCGAGCACGTCCACCCCGCCGGCCAGGCCGATGCCCTCGTTCTCCTCGATCAACATCGACCCCAGCGCGAACGCGATCACGCCGATCGGGACGTTCACGAAGAAGATCCAGTGCCAGCTCAGCGACTGCGTCAGCGCGCCCCCGGCGAGCAGCCCGATCGAGCCGCCTCCCGCGGACACGAACGCGTACACGCCCATCGCCTTCGCCTGCTCGACCCGCCGCGGGAACTCGGTGACGATGATCGCGAGGATCACGCTCGAGGCGACCGCCCCGCCGACCCCCTGCAGCAGGCGCGCTCCGATCAGCATCGCCTGGCCGGCGGACACCCCGCACACCACCGACGCGCTCGTGAACAGCACGAGGCCGGTCAGGAACACGCGCTTGCGCCCGACCAAATCGCCCATCCGCCCCGCGAACAGCAGGAAGCCGCCGAAGGTGATCAGGTAGCCGTCGAGCACCCACGTGAGGTTGCTCTGCGTGAAGTGCAGGTCGCGCTGGATCGAGGGCAGCGCGACGTTCACGATCGTCGCGTCCAGGACCATCATCAGCTGGCCCAGGCACAGCACCGCCAGCGCTATCCAGCGCCGGCGCTCGCCGCGCCCGGTCGCGCTCGCGTTCTCGTTGTGGGTGATCGTGCTCATTGCCGCTCCTTCCGCTCGTCGTCGAGTGGCACACCATAGCAGGGATCATCCATGATACATCGATCATCTATAAAATATTTATCATCGCTGCTAATGTGATGATTGATGCTTCGATGACGTGTAGACTGGAGGACGACATGAGGGGAGAGCAGGATTTCGCTCCCGGCTCGGCGGTGCTGCTGAGCCGTCTTGCCAAGCAGGTCTACCGGCGCAGCAGCGACGAGCTGCTCGGCATGCAGCTGCGCCACCTGATCGCTCTCAGCTACGTGCTCGACCACGACGCGTGCCCGCAGCAGGAGCTCGCCGACGCGTTCTGCATGGACGCCAACAACGTCGTGCTGCTGCTCAACGAGCTCGAGCAGCTCGGCTATGTCACGCGCGTGCGCGACCCGCACGACCGCCGCCGGCACGTCGTAGAGCTCACGCCTCCCGGCCACGAGGCGCTCGACCGCGCCGAGCGCGCGCAGGGGGCGATCGAGGACGACGTGCTCGCGGCGCTCGACCCGCAGGAGCGCCGCACGTTGCGCGAGCTGCTGCTGCGCGCCCTGCGCGGCGTCGAGCCGGCCGACGGCGAACCCTACAACGCGACCGTCGCGTCGATCTCAACGTAGGCGCCGCGCGGCAGCTGCGCGACGCCGACCGTCACGCGCGCCGGCGGGCGCTCGCCGAAGAACGCGCCGTACACCTCGTTGACCTGCGCGAACGCCGCCAGGTCGGTCATGTAGATCGTCATGCGCACCGCGCGCCCGAGCTCCGTGCCCGCCGCCGCGCACACCGCCTGCAGGTTCTCCAGGCAGCGCCGCGCCTGCTCGGCGGCGCTCTCGCCGGCCAGCTCTCCGGTGTCCGGATCGAGCGGGATCTGCCCCGAGCAGAACAACAGCCCGCCCGCGCGCACCGCGTGGCTGTACGGGCCGACCGCCGCCGGCGCGCCGGCCGCGTCCACGATCTCGCGCTCCTCGCTCATGCGCACAGACCCTAGCGTCCGCCGCGCGGGCCGGCGCGCTGAAGACAACCGGCGACAGCGCGCCGGCACGGGCGCTCGCCACACGACGCCGGCACAGCCAATACATTGCAATCGGTGCGACCCTCGGCACGCAAGCTCGTCGCGACGCTGATCGCCGCTTGCGCGTGGTGGCTGGGCGCGCCGCCGGGCCTCGCGCCGATCGCGCCTGCCCAGGCCCAGATCAGCTTCACGCCGTGCGGCGACACCAACGACTTCGCCTGCGGGCATCTCGTGGTGCCGCTCGACCCGAGCGGCGCGGTGCCCGGCACGATCACGCTCGCCGTTCGCCGCCACCGCTCCGCGGTCGGAGAAGCGCGCAGCGCGATCATCGCGCTCGCCGGCGGGCCGGGCCAGCCGGCGCTGCCGTTCGCCGAAGAATTCGCCGAACTGCTCGGCCCGATCGCCGCCACGCGCGACCTGATCGTGTTCGACCAGCGCGGCATCGGGCTGTCCGACCCGCTCTCCTGCCACGCCTTCGAACGCCCCGACCTGTACCACTCGTTCGGCGCGCTGATCGAAGCCTGCGGCGATGACCTCGGGCCCGACCGCGTGTTCTACACGACCGCCGACACGGTCGCGGACATCGAGGCCATCCGCGTCGCCGGGGGCTATGAAAAGCTCGTCCTGTACGGCACCAGCTACGGCACGAAGGTCGCCGAGGAGTACGCCCAGGAGTACCCGAGCCACGTCGAAGCGCTGGTGCTCGACTCGGTCGTCACGCCCACCGGCCCGGAACCGCTCGGGCGTCCGACGTTCGCGGCGATACCGCGGATCCTGCGCCAGCTGTGCGCGCGCAAGGCGTGCGCCCACGTCAGCGCCGACCCCGTCGCCGACCTCGCGCGCGTCGTCAAGCGGATCGACAGGCGGCCGCTGCGCGCCCGCGCGATCGCCGGGGACGGCGCGGCGCACACCCTGACCCTCTCCTCCGGCGAGCTCGCCGGCCTGCTGCTCGACGGCGACTTCTCCTCGCTGCTGCGGGCCGAATTCGTGACCGCCGTCGCCGCCGCCGCGCGCGGCGACACCGCCCCGCTCGCGCGCCTGGTCTACGACGCCTCCTCCGCCGAAGGCGAAGGCGAGGAAGACTTCGACGACCCGCTGTACTACGCGACGACCTGCGAAGAGCAGGACTTCCCGTGGAACCGCGCCGCCGAACCGCAAGCCCGCCTCGCCGAAGCCCGCGCGGCCGCACGCGCGCTCGGGAGAAGCGCTTTCGCCCCGTTCCCGGCTGAAACGGCGCTGGCGGTGAGCGACGTCCCCGCCTGCGCGCACTGGCCGTACACGACCCCCGCGCCGCCACCCGACGACGCGCCCCTGCCGAACGTCCCGACCCTGATCATCAGCGGCGCCGACGACCTGCGCACGCCGACCGCGAACGCCCGCGAAGTCGCGGCGATGATCCCCGACGCGCACCTGCTCGTCGTGCCGTACACCGGCCACTCGGTCCTCACGACCGAGCCCACCTCCTGCGCCAGCGAAGCGCTGCAAGCGCTGTTCGCGAACAAGCCGATCGAGCCGTGCCCGCCGGCCCCGCCCCCGGCGACGCTGCGCCCGCCGCCGCTCGCGCCGACGCAGCTCGCGCGCGTCTCCCCCACCCGCGGCTACCCGGCGCTGACCGGCCGCACGCTGCACGCGGTCGCGCTCACGCTCAAAGACCTCGCCCGCCAGCTCGTGCTGGCGCTGACGCTCGGCGACGCCGGCGAAGACTCAGCGGGTGTGCGGATCGGCGGGCTGCGCGCCGGCTGGGCGCAGCTGACCGACAGCGCGATCGTCCTGCACGGCTACTCCTACGTCCCCGGCGTGACCGTCTCCGGCTCGATCAGGGCGGAACTCGAGCAGCTCCGGATCGGCGGCTCGAGCGGCGCGCACGGCACGCTGCGCGGCACGGCGCAGAAGTCGCTCGTCGGAACGCTCGCGGGGACGCACGTCGTGCTGCCGGCGGGCGCGCTCGCGAGTGCAGGTATTGTCGCTGAGGATGAGCGGGAGAGCACCCACCCTGGCGCTCGCGGCTCTGCTGGCGCTCGCGCTGCTCGCAGCCTCGCCGAGCTCCTCGGCGGCGTCCGGCCTTAGCTTCAGCTCCTGCGCTCGCGCCAGCCAGTTCGAATGCGGCTCGCTCGCCGTGCCGCTCGCGCGCAGCGCAGCGGTGCCCGGAACGATCGCGCTGAGCGTCGAGCGCAAGCTCGCCGGCCCGTCTCCCAGCCGCGACGCGGTCGTCGCGCTCGCCGGCGGCCCCGGCCAGGCGGCGCTGCCGCTCGCGGAATTCATCGCCAAGGCGATCGCTCCCGCGCTCGACTCGCGCGACCTGCTCGTGTTCGACCAGCGCGGCACCGGCAGCTCCGATCCGCTGAGCTGCCCGGCGCTCGAAGACCCCAGCGACGAACCCGCGGGCAAGCTCTTCGAAGCGTGCGCCCTGCAGCTGGGCCCGGCCCGGGGCGCGTTCACGACGCAGGAATCGGTCGAAGACATCGAGGCGCTGCGCGAAGCGGGCGGCTATGAAAAGCTCGTCCTGTACGGCACCTCCTACGGCACCAAGGTCGCGCTCGAGTACGCCGAACGCTACCCCCAGGACGTGCAGGCGCTGGTGCTCGACTCGGTGGTCCCCTCGAACGGCTGGGAACCGCTGCACATCGCGAGCTTTCAGGCGATCGCCGGCGTGCTCGAGGAGCTGTGCTCGCACGACGCGTGCGCGGGGATCACCGCCAACCCCGTCCGCGACCTCGCGACGCTCGCGGCGCAGCTCGGCAAGCACCCGCTGCGCGGATACGTGTATGACGGGTCGGGAAGGCGCCACGCGGCCACGCTCGGCGAGCCCGGCCTGTTCGACATCCTCGAGGCCGGCGACCTGAACCCGGCGCTGCGCGCGCTGCTGCCCGCAGCGGTCAAGTCCGCGCTCGAGCGCTATCCCGACCCGCTGCTGCGCCTGCAGGCGCTCGCCGAGGGGCTCGTCCCGTCCGTCCCGATCGAAAACCGCACGGCCGAAGCGAGCGCGGAGGTCGACGAAGCGCTGTTCGCGACGACGATCTGCGAGGAGAGCCCGTTCCCGTGGTCGCGCAGCGCGCCCGCCGGCACCCGCCTGGCCGAAGCGAGCGCCTTCCTGAACGCGCAACCGGCCGCCGACTTCTATCCGTTCAACGCCGCGACCGCATACGACGACAGCCTGATCCCCGCATGCGCGTACTGGCCCGACGCCTCGCCCCCGCCGCCCGCCCCGAGCGCGCTGCCGAACGTGCCCACGCTGATCCTCTCCGGCGAGCAGGACCTGCGGACGCCGACGAGCGACGCGCGCGCGGTCGCCGCGCAGATCCCCGACGCACAGCTGCTGGTCGTCCCGTTCACCGGCCACTCGGTCCTCGGCAGCGACCTCAGCGACTGCTCGGGGCTCGCCGTCGAGGCGTTCTTCGCGGGCGAGCAGGTGCAACCGTGCAACGACACTACCGACGAGTTCGCGCCCACGCCGCTGACGCCCACCAAGCTCGACTACATACGCCCGCCGGCCGGGCTCCCCGGCAGGCCGGGCAAAACGCTGGTCGCGGCGCTCGACACGCTCGTCGACCTCAACCGCCAGGTGATCGCCGCGACCCTGCAGGCCGATCAGGAACTGCCGAGCGGGACGAGCTTCGGCGGGCTGTGCGGCGGCTACGCCAAGCTGACGCGCTCGGCCGTGATCCTCAAGGACTTCTCGTTCGTGCCCGGCGTGCAGCTGAGCGCGAGCTTCCCCGTGCGCGACGGCGAGCTGCAAGTGGCCGACATCCGCGTCTCCGGCGCGCAGTCCTCCCCGGGGACGCTGCGCATCGGCGGCGAATCCACGCACGTGACGGGCAGCCTCGGCGGCAGGCGCCTGGACATCGACGTCGCCAAGGTCAGGCTCGCGCGCGCCGGCGACGCTCAATGGCCCTCGCTGCAGGAGCTCTCGGCGCGGCTTCCGCGCCTGCGCCTCGCCGCCGGCGCCGGCGCGGGCGCGGGCGCGCGGCTACCCTGAGCCGGTGGCCAACGCGCTCGCGCAGGAGACCTCTCCCTACCTGCGCCAGCACGCCGAGAACCCCGTCGACTGGCTGCCGTGGGGCCCGGACGCGTTTGCGCGCGCGCGCGAGCGGGACCGGCCGCTGCTCGTCTCGATCGGCTACTCCGCCTGCCACTGGTGCCACGTGATGGAGCGCGAGTCCTTCGAGGACCCCGCGACCGCGCGCGTGATGAACGAGTCCTTCGTGTGCGTCAAGGTCGACCGCGAGGAGCGCCCGGACGTCGACGCGATCTACATGGACGCCGTGCAGGGGATGACCGGCCAGGGCGGCTGGCCGCTGAACGTGTTCCTGACGCCCGAGCAGCTGCCGTTCTACGGCGGCACCTACTTCCCGCCCGAGCCCCGCCACGGGATGCCCGCGTGGACACAGGTCCTGAACGCGATCGCCGAGTCCTGGGAGCAGCATCGCGGCGAGATTCGCGCCGGCGGCGAGCGCGTGCGCGAGCGCCTCTCGGGCGCCGCGCGGCTGACGCCGAGCGAGCGGCCGCTGAGCGAGGCGCCGCTCGAGCAGGCGGTGGGGACGCTCGCGCGGAGCTTCGACGCGCGCCACGGGGGCTTCGGCACGGCGCCCAAGTTCCCGCAGGCGCCCGTGCTCGAGTTCCTGCTCGCGCGCGGCGAGCGCGCGATGGCGCTCGCGAGCCTGCACGCGATGGCCGACGGGGGCATCCACGACCAGATCGGCGGCGGCTTCGCCCGCTACAGCGTCGACGCCGCCTGGACGGTGCCGCACTTCGAGAAGATGCTCTACGACAACGCGCTGCTCGCGCGCGCCTACCTGCACGGCTGGCAGGCAAGTCGCGACGAGCGCCTGCTGGAGGTCTGCCGCGACACGCTCGACTGGGCGCTGCGCGAGATGCGCGGCCCGGAGGGCGGCTTCCACTCGGCCCTCGACGCCGACTCCGAGGGGGTCGAGGGACGCTTCTACGTTTGGACGGTCGCGCAGCTGCGCGAGGTCCTGGGCGAGGACGCGGACGCGGCGCTCGCGTGGCTGGGCGCGACCGAGCACGGGAACTTCAGCGACCCCCACGACCCGGACGCACGGCGCGAGGCGCCGGGGTCGAACGTGCTGCAGGCGCGCGGGCCCGACCCGGGGGCGCAGGTGCGCGAGCGCGTCCGCGCGCGCCTGCTGGCCGCGCGCGAGCGGCGCGTGCGCCCCGGCCTGGACGACAAGCGCCTGACGAGCTGGAACGCGCTGATGATCGGCGCGCTCGCCGAGACCGGCGCGGCGCTGGGCGAGGACGGCGCGCGCTACCTGGACGCGGCGATCGCGTGCGCCGAGTTCGTGCAGCGCGAGCTGCGCGACGGGCGCGGACGGCTGCTGCGCAGCTACAACCACGGGCACGCGAAGCTCGACGCGTACCTCGAGGACCACGCATACCTGCTGGAGGCGCTGATCGTGCTGTTCGAAGCCACTTGCGAGGAGCGCTGGCTCGCGCAGGCGGTCACGCTCGCCGGGGAAACGATCGAGCGCTTCGCCGACGCCGAGCACGGCGGCTTCTTCTCGACGGCCGCCGACGCCGAAGCGCTGATCGCGCGGCGCAAGGACCTCGAGGACTCCCCGACCCCCTCCGGGTCATCCAGCGCGGCGCTCGGGCTGCTGCGCCTGGCGCAGCTGACGGGCAACGCGGAGTACGAGCGCCGCGCGCTCGGCGCGATCGCGCTCGTCGCCGAGATCGCGCCGCGGCACCCGAGCTCCTTCGGCCACATGCTGCAGGCGCTGCACTGGCAGCTCGCCCCCGCCCGCCCGGTCGCGTGCGCCGTGCCGCCCGGCTACGCTGCGGGGTAGACGACCAGGTGCCGGAACGGAGCGATCGCGGCCATGTAGGCCTGCCCCAGCCTCCCCCGCGGCTTTACGTACACCCCCATCCGTCCTCGATACACGCCCCCGCCGTGCTCCACCCAGGCGAGCTGCATGACGCCGTGAACGGTTCGGTTGGACACCTCGGCCGCCGCCTCGACGTCCGTCTGGTAGAGGGGCCGGAAGCCGTACGAGTTGAGCTGCCGGCCGGCCGCGGTACCGCGCAGATCGTGGGGCAGGCGCGCGCTGAGCGTCGCGTCGGTGTCGTCCGGGATGGCCAGCGGCCGCGCCTGCTCATCCCAGCCGAGCCATCCGCCGACGCGGTAGCGGATGGCGAACAGCGCGCGGGTCGCACGCGACCGGGCGTGAGCGGGATCGAGCGAGGCGATCACCTCGAGCAGCGTCGCGAAGTCTTGGCGCCGGCCTTGCGCGGGCAGCGCCCACGCATCCACGAGCCGGAAGTCGGGTGCGACCTCGCCGATCCGCCAGGCGTGCGATTCGTGCTCGCTGTTCGACAGCCTCATGTCAGCCGGGTCGAGCTCAGCTGGGCGTGGCCGCGCTCTTGGCCCGCTTGACAGCGTACATCGCGCGGTCCGCCTCCTCGAGCGCCCGCTCGGGGCTCGCGGTGAGGCGGTCGATCATCGCCATGCCGACGCTGCCCGAGGGATGGACGACGCCGTCGCCCAGATCGACGCTGCACGCGGCGATCACGCGCGCGAGGCCGTCGGCGACGAGGCTCATGCCGCGGCGGTCGGCGTGCGGCAGCAGCACCGCGAACTCATCGCCGCCGATCCGGGCCACGAGGTCCGTTTCCCGCAGGCGCCGGGTGAGCGCCGTGGCGACTGCCCTGAGCGTGTCGTCGCCGACCTTGTGGCCGTGCGCGTCGTTGATCGCCTTGAAGGAGTCGAGGTCGATCATCATCACGGCCGCCTGCTCGCCATAGCGTTGGGAGCGCGCCACCTGCAGCTTGAGGTCGTGCTCGAACAGCCTGCGGTTGCGAAGCCCCGTGAGCGGATCGTGGTCGGCGAGATGTCGCAGCTGCTCCTCCATGCGCTTGCGCTCGGAGATGTCCTGCAGCTGTGCGATGAAATGCAGCGGCTTGGATTCGCGGTCGCGCACGAGCGAGATCGAGAGGATCGCCGAGAGGGTTTCGCCGGCGGCGTTGAAGTAGCGCTTCTCGACCTGAAACGCGGGAATCACGCCGGCCAGCAGCTCGCCGAACTGCGCCGTGTCGTTGTCGAGGTCATCGGGATGGGTGATCTCGGCGAAACGCCGGCCGATCAGCTCATCGGCGGTGTAGCCCGTGATTTCACACAGGGCGCGATTGACGAGCGTCCAACGACCGTCCAAGCTCAGCAAGCCCGTGCCGATCGGCGCCCGCTCGAAGACCTGCGCGAAGTGCGCGTCGGAGGGCCTCGCGAGCCCGTCGCCGGCGCGGCGCGCGGTCACGTCGAGGATCACGGCCACGCCGCACGCGATCCCGGAGGACCGGTCCGCGCCGTCCACGCGCAGCGGTCCCGCGTCGACCATCAGGAAGCGCCCGTCCTCGGCGCTCCAGATCTCCCGCGAGCGCGTCTCCCCCTCGAGCGCCGAGCGGCACAGCGGCTCGATCAGCCGCCACAGGCTCTCCGGGAAGGCGTCGCCGATGAACGTGCCCTCCCTGCAAGCCGCCGGATCGCTCGCCGGCCCATGCTCGAGCTTTCGCCCGGCGGACAGGATGAAGCGAAGCTCGCGATCGAACACGAGCATCCTCGCGCCCGGCAGCTCGGTGAGGGCCGCCACCGCGGCGTCCTCGGCACTCCCGGCCGCCCCGTTCGGGCGCACGCCACCCCCTACGGACATGTCTCCCTATCGACCGGCGCGCGCGATTTCTTGACGGCCGGGGTGCGCGCTGCAAGACAGGCTGAGGGACCGACTCGCACGCTCGCACAACGACCGAAACCCCAGCCAAGTACGCGTGGCTCGGCGTGATCGAGCTGGCCGCCGAACTACTATCCGACGCACGTCCGCTGGCGCCGAGCAGCGGGAAGTGTCCTCGCTGTCGCTGATCGCGCCCGCGCTCGTCCGTGAGCGCCAGCGCAGGACACCCTCGCACTGACGCTCGCGTAGCTTCGGATTCAAATACGCTGTCGGGACTGCCGCTGGCGCGATCAGGCCGCCCGGTCCGGTGCCTCTTGGAATGATGTGTCGAGCCGGCGACGGCGCGCAGACCTCAACAGGCGGGTAGGAGAGGGCCGTACGTTGCGCAAACCCCGTGGTCGTGCAGGCGGCGCCGCTGAGCTTGAGGTAGAGCGCCGGCACGGAGAGCCGCAGCTCCGGGCGCGGACGATACGGTCGCTAGCGACGCACGTGGGGGCGGCTGACGACGCAAAAAGCCCCAGCCGCGTCATCCCGAGGGAGAGAGGCGCACTGGGGAGTTCGCCTGGCAGAGTAGCAGCGCAGTCACCGTCCGAGCCGGTACGCTGAGAGCATGTCACGGCTAGATCGCATCACCACTGTCCCGAACATCTGCCACGGGCAGCCCACGATCCGTGGTCTACGCTACCCGGTCGAGAGCCTTCTGGAGCTCCTGGCTTCGGGTATGACGATCGAGCAGATTATCGCCGATCATCCAGACCTCGAACGCGAGGATCTGCTCGCCGCTCTGGAGTTCGCGGCGCTGGCCGCTGGCGGGCACCGGGTCGTGCCGCTCGCCGCAGCATGAAATTCCTGATCGATGCTCAACTCCCGCTGCGGCTGTCCGACCTGTTGGCCGAAGCCAATCACGACAGCGAGAACCGCGTGGTGGTCACAAAGGACCGCGACTTCCGCGATAGCCACCTGCTGCAAAACCTGCCACGCCAGCTCCTCGTGGTCGCCACCGGCAACATTGCCAACGACGACCTGCTCGCCCTGTTCGAGGCCAACCTCAGCTTGATCGCTGACGCCTTCGAGAACGCCTCCCTCGTCGAAATCAGCGAGGCGAGCGTCGTCATACACGACGGTCGATGATCCGCCACGCGCCGAACGGCCGCCCAGGCCGCTACCAGCCACCCGACAAGCTGCTCGCGTTCCTCCAAAGCCTCTGAGCGATCATGCCGACCACCAACGTCGCGATCACAACGAGCCGCGAACGCATCAGACCGAGATCGGCATAACCACAAGGTCGGCATCAGACACCAAGAAGAAGGAGCTGATCGGCAACTACAAGAACGCCGGCAAGGAGCTGCGATCCAGCGGCCGCCCGATTCTTGTCAACACGCACGACTTCCCAGACGAAGAGCAAGGCAAGGCCGTCCCCTACGGCGTCTATGACATCGCCCGCGACGAGGGCTACGTGAGCGTCGGCGTCTCCGGTGACACGGCGCAGTTCTCGGCGGCGAGCATCCGGGCGTGGTGGAAGCACCTCGGCAAAAAGCGCTATCCGAACGCCAGGACACTGACGATCACCGCCGACGCGGGCGGCTCCAACAGCTACCGCACCCGCCTGTGGAAGACCGAGCTTCAACACCTGGCCGACCAAACGGGCCTGCGATTGCGCGTGTTGCACTACCCGCCCGGAACCTCCAAGTGGAACAAGATCGAGCACCGCCTGTTCAGCTACATCTCGATCAACTGGCGCGCAAAGCCGCTGGTCAGCCGACAGGTCGTGATCGACCTGATCGCCGCCACCACAACAAGCACCGGCCTGAAGGTCTACGCCCGCCTCGATGAGAACAACTACCCCACCAAACTCAAAGTCACCGACCAACAACTCGCCGCCGTACAAATCGAAGGCGACCACTTCCACCCAGAGTGGAACTACACCATCATCCCATCACTTGAAAAGGAGTGACGCCTTAGCAGCGACGAGCGCGCTCAGCTTGGCGGTGTGCACTACCGCACGCAGCCGGCGATCCTGCTCGCGCAATTCGCGCGCTCCGCGCAAGCGTCGGGCATCGGCCCCGAGCTACTTACCCATGCAGCACGAACCGCACAGGAAGCCTTGTGGTTCGTCGGCGCGACGGCCTTGGTCGTCGATCCGTTCGATGAAGCAACCGAAGCCTACTGGCGGGAGCACTGGGGCCTGCGCCCTTCAGAGCAGCGCGTCCCCGGCAGTCGCCGGTTGCGACGACTATGGACGGCGATCCCCCGCCAGAGCTAGAGATTCGCGCCTTCGGCCTCTAGCTCAGCCACGAGCGCCCGGCCCTCCTCGAACAGGGCATGCACGCGCGGATCGCGGCGCGAGGCCTCCAACTCGGCCTCGTCGATCACGATCACTGCTTCATCGAGCGCGTGGTGCAGCTTGTCCCTGTCGAGCGATGTAGCCACGGGCTCAGCGTACCGCAACGAGCCTCCGATCATCGAGCTCACCGGCGTTATAGAGTCTCGTAGACTCACGGTGCCGCGTGTAGAGCGTATGCTCGCCAATCGATTCTGGCTGTCGCAATCCGACTGGCTCCGTACGATGAAAGCACGCTAATGCTGGTTCTTGAGGCTGTGCTTGGGGGGCGAAGGATTCGGACGCTTAGGAGGTTCGTGACCGGCGCAATTGCTGCAGTGATCCTCCTCGTCCCAACTGCTCGCGGAGCCATCCTCCGCACGGCGATCCACGAGGAGCAAGCGCGGATCGCACCGGTTATCGCGCAACTGATGCGCCAGATATCCCGAAACCTCGACCGCGGACGCAGCTTGCATGTGACCACTGGCGTGAAGCAGTCGCATCACTGAGGAGAGGTGCTCGGCCGATGACCGAAGATAATCGCGGCACGCCCGCCGTCGTGACCCCTACTGCTGGTGTAGATCCCGGGCGGATGGCGCCGAGTTTGAGGGTTGGGCGCTGGATGTCGGAGCGTAGGTCTTTCCTGCCGCTTCGTGGGCGATGATTGGTCGGTGGCAAACACCAAGCGCACGCAGGAGGATCGCTGGCAGCCCGTCTTCTACGAGACGGCTCGCGGGTAGCGTCCGGCATGGGGCTTACTCACCGGTGAGAAGACGCCTATTGATGTTCGGATCGAGCTGCTGACGACCGTGAGGGCCGTGTTTCAGGTTGGCTCGGCGGCGTGGTCAAGCCCGCACGAACAGAGGCGCCGCAGTCGGAGTACCGGAGGATCGACCGCTACCGCAAGGACTACCAGGCGACTCACGGCGTCGCGCTCGGACGCGGTGGTGCCGAGTGGTGGCCGGATGTCGGCCCCGATACGTCATAGCTTCTATGCTACGATCTACTCTCCCCAAAGTGAGGTGACCGAGCTATGCACAAGTCCAAGGAAAGCGCCGTCTTCGCCGAACTGCTCGCCGAGAGCTTCCCGACCGTCGAGGCCCGCGCCGCTCACGAGCGCGAGGTCGCAAAGCTGGTCGCGTTCGCCGAGCTGCTGATCGCCCTGGACGAGGTTCGCGCGGGCAGCAAGATCTCCAAGGCCGAGCTGGCGCGTCGAGTTGGCGTCAAGCCCTCCGTGATCTCACGGCTGCTCGACGGCAAGGGCCGCAACGTGCAGCTGGACACCGTCGCCGACGTCGCCGACGCGCTCGACGTCTACATCGAGATGCGCGTACGTCCGCAGCCGAAGGGCAAGCGGGCACGGCATGCCCCGATCGAAGTCCTGGCTGCGTAGAGCCGGGATCTAGCCACGTCGTCCAAGTCCTAGTGGGAGCCCGGGGTCGAGCGGCTCGCTGAAATCGCTGGCATCGTCTTCGCCTTCTTCTTCGATCGGCTTCAAGCTGGCGTCCACGCCCGACCGGACTTCGTTGACGCCGACTTCGACTTCGAGCGGATCTTCGGCTTCTTCATAGACACAGTATCCGGTGGTCCCGAATCCAGGACGGCAGCCCTCGTCGAAGCGGATGTATAAGACTCCCCGCCTTCCTCTCCCATCGAGTTTTCCCGGTCTGCCGCTGCATACAGCCCGCCGATGGGTCTCCCGGTTGCGGCGCTTGTAACCCGCCCGCGGACCAGAACCCGACCCAACGGTTTTTCGGCGCCTGATTCGTTTATCCATGCGTTTCCGGGAAAAATCGCACCACTTCGAGACGCCATCGACACCGGCGCCTTGTCGGCCGCTTCGGCGAGATATCGCGCCGATCTCCACAACAGGCCGCGCACGCCTACTCCTTCCTCACCTTGGAGGGTCCTCACCAGCCGGCGGCAATGGGTCACCGAGCTCATCGAAGCGCGCAAGGTCCTGGCGAGCAGGATCATCGATGCCACCGGGCAGGTAACTCGGTGCACCACGCGTCCACCAAAACCCGGCGATGAGCAGAAGGACGACTGCTCCAATAATTATCGCTTCTACCATCGGCGCGATCCTCCATATCTGGGCTGAGACTCCACAGCGTCGCACCGGCGTATCCGGATAGGACGGTGCGAATGCTCACCGAAACGCACGCTGACTACCGCGCAATCACTTGCCTTTGTGGGCGCGCGCTTGTTGCGTTGTTGCGGCGTCCCCACGGGCGTAACCATATGAATGCTCCTACCCCTGCCTGACAATCTGCCATCCTTCCACAACTAGAGACCTCCTAGCCATTCGGTCGCACGGTTCTTATCGCTGCCAGAGTCCTCGTGATCCACGTATCGACGGCACGTACACTCGTAAACACCGCGGCGTGTTCGGTGGAACAGGTCGGCGAACCACGGCTCACGATGCCGACCTCGACAGCGCCTGTGCCATGCGCACGACTGACAAGCAGAGGTCCGCCGCTATCTCCGCGGCACGGTCCCGTCGCATACCGCGGCGGATCGATCGCACATATCTCGCTGCGGGGCGAATATCGCGGGACATGCATCTCGCACCAGGTGGCGCCCTGCACTATTGTGGCAGCTCTGCGTAGCTGCGACGGCAAGCGATGACTCGCGGGACTTGTTACTCCCCAGCCAGCGATATACCCTGTCGTGCCGCGCACCGGAGCGCGTTTCGCATCAAGCGCGATAGGTGGAGCGGGCGTTGGCGTCGCCAACACGAGCAGCGCAGCATCGTCGGCGCCGGTCACGTCATCGAACGCAGGGTCACTATGTACTTCGGAGACTCGTGATTCTTGCACGGTCGGCTTCGCGAGATCGACGGCATCAGTCGCTACGCTAAACCCAGACGATGGGTAGCCGTTGCCTGTCAACAGGCTCTGCACACAGTGTGCCGCAGTCAGCACAGCGTTAGGCGCCACCACGGTGCCCGTGCACTCGCCGACGACATCGCCGCGTTCATCTTGAATGAAGGCGAGGGATGCGAACCTAGGCCCGTACGCGGGCCGCCCACCTATGATCGCAGCATGCGCTGCCAGCGACTCCAATTGTATGCGTTGCGGGCCCAAACGATCAGCAACCATTCCGCACAGTCCTATGATCGCAAGAAACGCCACCAACATGACACGCGCATTCTTCTCCGGTGAAAACATTGCCGCCTAGCGTAGCTATCCCGAGGGGTTATGTCTAGTGGCGCACATTCTCAGCCTCTTCACGCCCCGAAGTTTCCTCATACCGTTCGCGTAGATAGAGTTCTCGTTCTTCTTTCTCACACATTACGCCTAAACGTAGATACGGGTCAGAGGCAAGACATCTCGTAGCGGCGATGACTCGCGGTCGCCCCGGAGGCGGTCGCGTTCTTGCGCGGCGGCGCCACACGTACCTTGGCACTCTACGGCGCGTTGCCCGCTTCAATAACGCTCCTGTGCCGGCTCGAGGCGTGGAGTAGCCGTCGCGCACAACTACGCTCAATACTGGTAAGCACTATTTGCGGATTATTGGCAATAGTAAGTGCTGGACCGTGACCGGAGAAGTTCGGTCCCTTTACAACAACTCGCCGCTCTCTCAAACATTCTGCGAACCTAGCACTTTCGGCCACGGCCGTAGGCTCTGTAACTATCGAACCTACGACCCTTCTCCTGCCCGCGTGGCATTCCTTCAAAGCGCGCTCGGCGAGCGTACGCGTAACACCTCGAGGAAGCGGTACGCCTCCTCTTATCCATCCGCTGATGTCGGATTGGTTAGGAAAAGAGATACCGTGAGCCTTCATACATTCGGTATAGTCATGTAGGTGTTCCTGAGCTATCTGTAGTATTTGGTGTTTTGTGAGCCCGGCCACTCGCTGAGCCGACGCGTGACCGCAAGACGCCAGACTAAGTGCTGAGAGCAGGCAGGCAATGCCCAAGAGCAACGATGTGCCGTTATGTCGTCGGCCTGCCGGTGTCACTTACACTCCTTGCAGTCCTAGTTCAAGCAACTTCGTATCCAATTCCACTATTTCTTTCGCTTCTGCTCCATCTGGATCGCATTCTTCATGGCGGCCATACCCGGTATGGCAGCGTTCCCTACCCTCTTTGAACGACAAACTCAGCTCATATTCAGACTCGGCTAGACATTGAAATCGGTAGAGGTTGATCTTAGTGGAATTCGACTTCCAGGCCAGTCGTTCCGAGCCAGCAAAAGGCCGAGGACCGCTGCGACCGCTCCAGCAGCTAGTCGCGCCCACCTGCCCAGTCGATACCACCGTGCCGCGCGACGCGGGCTCGCGTACGCCCCATACCACGCGGCTCATACCACCAACTTGAACCAGCGTCAATACCCCGCATCCGAGGAACGCCCATCCGGTCATGTGCTTACCGCAAGCCAGTCGTGTTCTGTCTGCTCGACCTACATACGGAACGATAGACCGTGGCCGCACGGGGGAGCGAGCTCGACGACCGTGATGCTCGCGTGCCGTGGCGCCAAGGTCTACTCCTTCGAGGTCTCGCGCCCACCCAAGCCCGCACGCAGCGAGTGTTCCGCTGAGAGAAGCGGCTCGCCCCGTTTATACGCGATGAGACGATGCGACTAGGAGCGGGGCGCTGCACGAGATCCCGACACGAGCGACTCTGCCTAGTCTGGTAGAGCCTTTCTATCTCCTGGTGTATATCCGCTAGCTCGCGGCTCCAATATCGGATGTTGGTAGGATCGCTTCCTGTCTCCTTCTCCAGCGCCCCAGCGAGAGCCTCGAGCTCTTGGGAGACATGCAAGAGTCGGGTCAGCGGATTCTGCGTCGGCATTTTAGGGGTAGACGCCGGTCTTCGGGCCTTACTGGTGTGGTTGCGCCAGTGGTTGGTTGGCGGTGTATGACCGTGCCGACCGCGCTGTTGTACCCTAGCAGTATGGCTGCCGATGAATGGATCCTGGTCATCCTGCTGATCATCCCCGCAGTACTCGTCTGCTGGGCTCTCTTCAGGTCTGGTGAGCTACAGAGATCCTCAGCGCGGTTGCGCGTACTGCAACCGGCCGGACGCCACCGCATACGGACCGGGTTTCTCGTAGTCACTATCGTGGGGACCGCGCTGGGAGCAGCGGTGGTGTGGGCATTCTCGACTAACCACGCCGTTCTCGGACTCGCCGTTCTTGTCGGCGTCGTCGTGCTTAACGGTATTGTGACGCCGCTCCTGTGGGCACGAAGAAGCCCACGCAGGCCGGGCCCCTAGGGATGCGAAGAAGTCGCATTTGCCCGACGCGTGCAGTAACGGCTGGGAGGTGACGGTGATGGGATCCTCGCGGTGCTGTCCGCGGGTGTGTGCTGGCGCGGTGGCGATGACGGTCGGCTTTTGCGTGGCGCGTGGGTCGGCCGTCGGGGTCTTTTTGGGCGGCGGCGATCGCGGTGGAGTTGCTCGGGGGTGTGGCTTCGGTTCTGCCAGCGGGCGGCGTCAGCCGCCTGCTGCGGCGTGTGCCTTCAGCTTCGTGAATGCGGCCGGGAGCTCGTTCGTCCAGGGCCAGGTGCCCTGCAGGTGAAGCTTCGCGCGCAGTCCGGAGAAGGCGAGGCGAGCGGCGATGTGCAGCAGGCGGTAGCGAAGGCGCTTGGGTTGCGCCTTGGCGAGCGCCCCGTCGAGCAATAGGTCCTGGGTCCAGACAATGAGGTCGTGGGCGAGCAGCACGATCTCGATCCATATCTCATTCAGCGCGAGCTCTTTTGAAGGGGAACTTCGATAGCCCGGTGTCCTTGTCGTCGCGGATGCGGTCCTCGACGTGGGCGCGTTGGCGGTGGCGGCACTCGATGAGGGCGATGTCCTTCTCGTCTTGGTCTGTGAGGATCGGCTGGAAGCGGTGGCCGTCGTGGTCGGTGAAGGAGAGCTGCCGCGCCGGGGTGCGGGCGCTCGCGGCGCACGATCAGCCTGGAGCCCTCCGGCCATGATGCGAGATCGACTCCGCCGATGATCTCGGCGACCTGCCCGTTCTCGCGCTCAGAGCCGTCCGCATCAAGCGCGGGCGCCCAGGAATCCTCGGGGATCTCGAGGATCGCTGCTCTCACCGCCTCGGTCAACTCATAGCCGACCGAGTAGCGCATCCGGTGCTCGCGGCAGTAGTCGGCAAGCTCGTGCGTGACGCCGGCGGAGTCGCTGCGCACGAGGACCTGGATGCTCTCGATGTGCTCCTGGGGTATCTGGGCGAGCGCCCCGTCGAGCACGGCCTTGTGGTTCAGAGCGCAACCCCGTGTCATCCGCCCACAAGATCAACGATTTTTCGCGGTGGGCGCGCTCTTTGATCGCGGGGTAGCGCTCCTCGAGCCACCGCTTGACGGTCTCGGGGTTGCGCTCAAACGCCCGTCTCGCGGACTTCTGCGGGCTGAACCCCGACGCCGGTAGATACCGCCCGGCGGTCTTCTCCGCGACACGGATACCGAAGCGCCTTGACAATCAGCGCGGACACCAGCGCCCGGGTCCACAGAAACCCCGGCAACTTGAGCTGGTCGGGATTCTTCTCCCGGCTCGCCTTCGCGATCTGCGCCTGCTGGGAAGCTGTAAGCGCCGTCTTCTCGCCAGGCCAACGGCCACGCTTGCCAGCTGCGAGCGCCTCGTCCCCACCAAGACGCTGAGCACGCACCCACTCGCTCACCGACTGACGCGAAACATCAAGCAGCCCCACGACCTCAGTCTGGGAGCGACGCTCCCCGACCAGCGCAACGGCACGCCAGCGAAGCTCCTCCTGCGCCGCCTGCCCCAGCCACCTCGCATCCCGAGTCCTCACACACCAAACCTACCGGGCCCGTCGGACGTTTACTGGGGCAGAAGCAGTAATTCCTCCGAAAGCGCCTCTAGTTTGCTGTGCAATACTTCTCGGGTGCGCAAGCTTCGACTACCTCGGCTCTTCCGAGAGCCTTCTGGCGAAACGATCGCGCGCTCGGCTGACCCTGACCTCCGCCGGGGAGAAGAGTTGGCGAATATTCTTCTTGGCGAGCCCGACGGCAGCGCCCAGCGCGCTATCGGCGAACCGGCCCCAGTTGAAGCAGACGACGATGCATGGCAGCGAGAGCGCGAGCGACGCGAACGCGATGGGCGATCCTGATCCTCACCGTGACCGGATTAGCCGAGGCCATCGACAATCGGGTAGCGGTGTCCAGGCCGGTGGAGAATTGACCCCCTGCGGCGGCTGCTAGCCGCGCCGTAGGCCAGCCTGAACGAGCGGCGCGGCCGCGACTGATGCGGCTCAGCCCGCCTACCCGCGCTGGATACTGATCGCGACCGACGAACGCCGCTCAGTTCCTCCGCTACACACCCTCGTGGGCAAATCCCAGCTAGCCGAAGTTCCCTGTGTAGTCACGTCTGATCGCGGCCCTGGGTCCTGGGTTTGCGGGCTAGCCAGCTTTTCGTGGCTGGATTGTGTAGTCACTAGATATCTGTCTGGTGTGGCTGGTAGTTTGCTGGCATGCAGAGAAAGGTGGGAGCTGTGGGCGGGATGCACGTGGTCACGAATCGTGTGCGTCATGGTGAGCGCGAGTACACCTCGACGCTGCTGCGCCGTTCCTATCGGGAGGGCGGCAAGGTCAAGAAGCAGACGCTCGCGAATCTCTCTCATCTGCCGCCGGAGGTGATCGAGCTGGTGCGGGGCGCCTTGCGTGGCGTGCGCTACCTGCCGGCTGGTGAGGCGTTTGTGATCGAGCGCTCGCTGCCCGCGGGGCACGTGCAGGCGGCGCTCGCGATGGCCAGGCGGCTTGAGCTTGCGCGGCTGATCGATCGCTCGCCCTGCCGCGAGCGCGATCTGGTGATGGCGATGATCTGTCAGCGGGTGATCGCCCCATCCTCGAAGCTCGCCACGGCGCGCTCGCTGTCGCTCTCGACGCTCGCCGATGAGCTTGGCGTGCAGGGCGCCGATGAGGATGAGCTCTATGGCGCTTTGGACTGGCTCTCGGAGCGTCAGGAGCGGATCGAGGATCGCCTCGCGCGCCGGCTGAGAGTCGACGTCTGATCTGGCCCCACTGTCGACGTTTGAAGTGGCCCCACCTCTGTCCGATCTGAGCCGGACGCTGGGCGCTCTGTTGAGCGCTACGCGAAAGGTCGGAAGGAGTGAGCAGAGTGGAGCAGTTCGAG
>DATJTT010000026.1:0-2163 GCA_035503075.1 Solirubrobacteraceae bacterium | reverse complement strand
CTCGCGACGTCCCGCCTCACGCTGGCCGGACTACCGTGTTAGGGCGATGCCTGCCAGCGAAAGCACGTCCGGCAGCTCGTTCGGCGACAGCGCGGGACCGGTGCCCAGCAGAGCACGTCCGCTGGCGGTGCACACCTGGGCCTCGGCGCTGGCGGTGACGGTGATCGTGCTCGTATGGGCGCTCGCGGGCGCCGGCTACTTCTGGCCGATGTGGGTGATCCTGGCGCTTGCGCTTCCGCTGGCCGTGCACGCGTGGGTCGCGCTGATGCGCCGGCGTCCCGGATTGTGGCGGCGCACGCATATGAGCTTCGCGCTGGCCGTGCACACGGGCACGTGGCTCTGTCTCACGCTGTTCTTCATCGGGCTCTGGCTCGCATCGGGAGCAGGCGCCTTCTGGCCGGTATGGCCGATCCTGGGGCTGGCCGTGCTGCTGGCAGCGCACGCAAGCGTCGTGTTCTTCACCTCGGAAGCACAGCGGGACCTGAACGAGCGGATCGATGTGCTGACAAGCACGCGCCGCGGAGCAGTAGCCGCACAGGACGCGCAGCTGCGCAGTATCGAGCGTGACCTGCACGATGGCGCGCAGGCGCGTCTGGTTGCGCTCGGGATGAGCCTCGGAATGGCAGAGCAAAAGCTCGACGCGGCGGACCCTGGCGCCGCACGCGAGTACCTCGCCGAGGCGCGCGCTGGAGCCGAGCACGCGCTGCGTGAGTTGCGCGACCTCGCTCGCGGCATCCATCCGCCCGTCCTGGCAGACCGCGGTCTGGAGGCCGCGGTGCGGTCGCTGGCGGACCTCAGCCCGACTACGGTCGCAGTATCGGTCGACCTGCCGACACGCCCTGCGCCGGCGGTCGAGAGCGCGGCCTACTTCGTGGCCGCCGAGGGACTCGCGAACGCGATCAAGCACGCGCATGCCAGCCGCGTTGACATTCGCATCGAGCTCCGCGAGCGCTCGCTGGTGCTCGAGGTGATCGACGACGGCGCCGGCAACGCCGACCCCCTGGGCAGTGGTCTGGACGGCCTGCGACAGCGGGTGCAGGCGCTTGACGGAAACCTGCGCCTCGCCAGTCCGCCCGGCGGCCCGACGGTGCTGAGCGTGGAGCTGCCATGCGCGTCGTGATCGCCGAGGACCATGCCCTGCTGCGCGACGGGCTGACACGACTGTTGCGCGACAACGACTTCGAGGTCGTTGCCGCCGTCGGCGACGGCGAGGCACTGGTGCAAGCAGTCATACGCGAGCGCCCCGACATCGCCGTCGTCGACATCCGCCTACCTCCAGACTTTCGCGACGAGGGCCTGCGCGCGGCGCTACGTGCACGCGAGCAGGCGCCCGGCACAGCGATCCTGATCGTCTCCCAATACGTCGAGCACGACTACGCGACAGAACTGCTCGCCGATCGCGGCGGCGGCATCGGCTACCTGCTCAAGGACAGGATCCTGCACGTCGGTGAGTTCGTCGAAGCTGTGCGCAGGGTCGCGGACGGCGGCACGGCGCTCGACCCCGAGGTGGTCTCGCAGCTGTTCGCCCGGCGCCGTGTCGATGACCCCCTCGAGCGACTCACCCCTCGCGAGCGCGAGGTGCTCGCGCTCGTCGCGGAGGGCCGCTCCAACGCGGGTATTGCGGAGATCCTCGTGCTCACCGTCGGCGCGGTGGAGAAGCACGTCCAGAGCATCATGGGCAAGCTCGACCTGCTCCAGTCCACCGGCGACCACCGGCGCGTGCTCGCCGTGCTCGCCTACCTCCAGCGCTGACGCATCCCTGCGCCTGGGCGCCGCGCAGCAAGCGAGGGCCGAAGGACCTGACCAGCGGCTATGCGTCGTTAGCGTTGGCGGGGGGAAGCGGCGTGAGATCGAGCTGCGCGAGCCGCTCGGGGTCGACGAGCGCGTCTATCGCCGCGATCTTCGCGTTGGTTACAGTGAAGGCCATGACGGAGAAAGGCTGGCCCCCCGGTACGACGACGGCTCCCGCCGTGCCGTTGACGAACGCCGGCCGCACAAACGGGTAGAGCCTCGAGTAGGTGCTCGAGTGGGCCGCGACGGCTGCGGCGCCGCGGATGGCAAGCGACGCCTCCGCTCGCAGCACGCCCCCGTCGATCCGCAGTTCAACGTCTGGGTCGAGCACCGCGAGGAGCGCGTCGAAGTCGCCGTCGCGAGACGCGAGGA
>DATJTT010000025.1:0-58447 GCA_035503075.1 Solirubrobacteraceae bacterium | reverse complement strand
ACGCTGCCGCGCACTCCTGATCCGCTACGACAAGAACCCCACCAACTACAAGGGACTCATCCAACTCGCCTGCGCCCTACTCTGGTACCGCAGACGCCACCACCGACTACAAGCGACGTGAAGAGTTTTCGGACGGTTTCTAAGCCCAGTCAGCTCGGCGTGTCGCTCGCGCTGCAGCCCGAGTACGACGCGATCGCGGAGCGGATCGCCTGGGAAGACCCGGCGGTGGCGGCGTTCTCTCAATATGAGCTGCGCGACGATCCGATCCCGCGGTCCAAGCCCGGCGGTTGGACCGGCTTTCAGACGGGTCTCGAAACGGCGAGCGGTCGACGCAAGCCGCTGTTCTACGGCTTTCCCGTGCCGCTGACGGTAACGAGGCGGGCTCGCGGCTACTCCTTGTGGGGCCTCGTGCGCCCCGCCGAGGAAAGCACGAAACTGACGGTGCTCGTGCGCGCGAGGGGGTCCAAGCGTTACCGCGTCCTGCGCACCGCGCAGACCAACGGCCTGGGCTACTGGAGCTTTGGCTCGAGTGTGCCAGGCGTCAGTTGGCGGGTGCGCTGGGTGAGCCCCGCCGGCCTGACCTACGAAGGCCCGCCGATCGGCGCGTACGGCTAGTAGCGCGGGGAAACGGCCATCTCGGCCAGCGCCTGCGCGCGTTCCTCGCGGTTGAGGCTGTCGACGAACACGACGGCCATCGCGATGCCAAACACGAGGAACTCGAGCAGGCACACGGATGCGCCCGCGATCTGTTGATCGTTGATCGCCGAGATTCCGTAGCCGCGCGGGAAGCTCACGTACAGCGGGTACAGCGTCGTCGTCATGAACGTGAGCGGCACGCAGATCACGGCGCTCGCGCAGCGCGTGAAGCCGATGTAGGCCAGGCGCGCGAAGCCCGGGTTGCGACGCTCGCTGGGCAGCGGCGTGATGATCAGCCACCACAGGGCAAAGCCGGTGTAGAACAGCGTGAAGTGCTCGAAATTGTGCAGCAGCTGGTGCTGGGCGGTGTAGTCGAAGACCGGCGGCAGCGACCACGTGATCAGCGTCGCCGACCACACGGGCAGCGCGACCCATGGTTTCGTGACCACGCCCCAGACGCGGCCGAGGACGCCGCGGTGGGCGAGCCGCTTGAGCAGCGGGGCGGGAACGCCAAGCGGCAAAACCGGCGCGCGCAGGCCGAGGATCACGAGCGGCGGCGCGATGTCCGCGAGCAGCACGTGCTGGATCATGTGCGCCGAGAGCAGCCAGTGCACGGCGATCGTGTTCAGCGGCGAGCCGAGCGCGATCAGGATCACCCCGAGACCGCTGAAGTAGAACAGCCAGTGGCCCGGGCCGACCGGCTTGCCGGTCACGCGCCGCACACGGCGCAGCGCCGAGACATACCAGACGCCAGCCGCCGCCAGCCCCAGCCACAACAGCGGGACGATGCTCCAACTACCCCAACCGGGAGCGCTGCTCATCGCGCATTACCTCTCTGCTCGGGTCGCCGACTTGATCGCCGCTGACCGTATCATGCGCGTCATACGCGCGACCGCAGCCCCGGCAGCGGCCTCGCGCCGACCACGCACCGACCCGCCATCGCTCCGCTGACCGTCACGACGCCCTCGACCCTCGACACGCCGCCGCCGCTGGCCACCGCGGAGGAGCTCTCGCTGGGTATCGCCGGCATGACCTGCGGCGCCTGCGCCGCGCGCGTCGAGCGCAGCCTGAACGCGCTCGAGGGCGTGGAGGCGCACGTCAACTATGCGGCCGAGCGCGCCACGGTCGTGCTCGATCGCGATGTGTCGCTGCGCCGGCTGCTCGACCAGGTCGCCTCCGCCGGCTACACCGCCGAGCTGCTCGGCGCCGACTCGCAGCCGGGCGCCGCGCAGCTGGAGCGGCGCGTGCGCTCGCTGCGCCGGCGGCTGCTGCTGGCGGCCACGCTGTTCATGCCCTTGTGCGACGCGTCGATCTTCTTCTCGATCTATCCGTCGCTGCGCTTCGACGGCTGGCAGTGGCTGATGGTCGGGCTCGCCGCCCCTGTCGTCACGTGGGCCGCATGGCCGTTCTACGAGGCGGCGATCCGCAGCGCGCGGCACCGCGCGACCACGATGGACACGCTCGTCTCGCTCGGGATCCTCGCCTCGACCGGCTGGTCGCTGTACTCGATGTTCGTGCTCGACGCCGGCGCCCACAGCGCGGCCCTGCTCGGGCTCGCGCACCGCTCCGGCGGGGGCATCTACCTGGACGTGCCCGCCGGCGTGACGACCTTCCTGCTCGCCGGGCGCTACTTCGAGGCATGGTCCAAGCGGCGCTCCGGCAACGCGCTGCGCGCGCTCGCCGCCCTGACCGCCCGCGAGGTCAGCGTGCTCGACGCCGCCGGCGGCGAGCAGCGCCGCCCGATCGCCGAGCTGCTGGTCGGCGATCGCTTCGTCGTGCGCCCGGGCGAGACGCTCGCCGCCGACGGGCGCGTGCTCGCGGGACGCTCGGCGATCGACCGCAGCGTGATGACCGGCGAGTCCCAGCCCGTCGACGTCGGCCCCGGCGAGACGGTGCTCGGTGGCACGGTCTCGCTGAGCGGGCGCCTGGTGGTGCAGGCGAGCAGCGTAGGCGCGCACACGCAGCTCGGCCAGATGATGCGGCTGGTCGAGCGTGCGCAGAACGAGAAGGCGGCCGTCCAGCGGCTGGCCGACCGGATCTCGAGCGTATTCGTCCCCGCCGTGCTGGTGATCGCCCTCGGCACGCTGCTGGCATGGCGGCTCAGCGGCAACCCCGACGCGGTCGCGTTCAGCGCCGCCCTCTCGGTGCTGATCATCGCGTGTCCGTGCGCGCTCGGCCTGGCAACCCCCGCCGCCTTGCTCGTCGCCTCCTGGGCGGGCGCGCGCCTGGGGATCTTCTTCAAGGGCTACCGCGCGCTCGAGGCCTCGCGCCAGGTCGACGTCGTCGTGCTCGACAAGACCGGCACGCTCACCGAGGGCCGCATGACGCTCGCCGACTGCGAGACGGTCGCGGGCGTCGAGCAGCGCACGCTGCTGCGGCTGGCCGGGGCCGTCGAGCGCGCTTCCGAGCACCCGATCGCGCACGCGATCGCGCAGGTCGCCGAGCACTGGTACGGCGATCTGCCAGGGGTCGAGTCGTTCCGCGCGCTCCCGGGCATCGGCGCGCGGGGGATCGTCGAAGGGCAAGAGGTCTACGTCGGACGCTTCGGCGCCGGTGGCGCCCCGGTTGCGGGCCTTCCCGATCGCGCCGGGCCGCTGGCCGCGCCCGCTCCCGAGCTTGCGGCGCGCTGCGCCGCGTGGGAGGCGAGCGGGCGCACGGTCGTCATGGTCTGCCGGGAGCGGCGGGTGATCGGCGCGCTCGCGCTCGCCGACGCGATCCGTCCGTCGGCCGCGCCGGCGGTCCGCCAGCTGCAAGGACTCGGTCTGCGCTGCCTGCTCGTGACCGGCGACAACGAGACGACCGCGAGCGCCGTCGCCGCGTCGCTCGGGATCGACGGGGTGATCGCCGCCGCGCTGCCCGCGAGCAAGGTCGAGATCATCCGGCGCCTGCAACGCGAGGGCCATCGCGTGGCGATGGTCGGGGACGGCGTGAACGACGCCCCGGCGCTCGCGGCGGCCGACCTCGGCCTGGCCGTCGGCTCCGGCACGGACGTCGCGATCAACGCCGCCGAGCTGATCATCATGCGCGATGACCTGTGCGTGGTGGCGACCGCGATCGGCCTCGCGCGCAGGACGTTGGGAACGATCCGCGGCAACCTCGCGTGGGCCTTCCTGTACAACGTCGTCGCCCTGCCGCTCGCCGCCCTCGGCCTGCTCGACCCGCTGATCGCCGGGGGGGCGATGGCGCTGTCATCGAGCTTCGTCGTCTGGAACAGCTCGCGCCTGCGCCGCGCGGCTCCCCAGCCGAGCTCTCGCCCCGCCCTCCTGCGCACCGTCTAGAGCCTTGGCGGCGCGGGCGCAGCGCGCCTGCGCCGGCGGCCCGTGGAGGTCTATGCGAACATATGTTCGCCATGGGCAACCCTCCCTTCCGGCCACTGCGCGAGATCGAACACGAGGCCGGCCGCGGCGATTTGCGGATGGCCGTCGCGCTCAGCAAGGACTACGCCCGCGAAAAAGGCCATCCGATCCCACTCGGCGTCGCGCTCAGGCTGCTGCCGCTCGTGGCCGGCGAGAGCGCCGTCGAGTACGACGCCTACGCGCTGCGCTGGCTGGCTCGGTGGATCAGCGAGACGCCGGCGGCGACGGTCGCGCGGGCGGTCGAGGTCGCGGCCGCGCTCGCCGACCTGCCCAAAGACCCGGATGCCTTCGAGGTCCTGCTGGAGATGGTTCGCTGGAGCCCGTGAGCCGGGGCGAGCCCGCGATGCGAGCCGCCGGTGCAATGAGGACCCGGCTCGACCAGCTCCGGGTCCTCACGCACGGCACGCGGGGCACTGCTACCTACTCGGGGAACCCCGCGCGTCGTATCGCCGGCCAGGCCCTGGCACGCCCGCACGGCTACCGACCACTGCGGCGCACCAAGCCTGTACGGCGGGGAGCACGCTAGAGCATCCGCAGACGATAGTCAGCGGGTGTCTATGACCGCCGCGCGCCGTCATCGGCGCTCGGCGAGGTTCGGTCGCTTGACCGCGCGAGTGGCCGGCCACCCGCATCCGCAAAAGCCGACGCCTCAGGCCGCGAGGCCACCGAGCGGGCTCGCGCCAGCCGGCGCGCCCACACTGTGACCGCCGTCGTCACCGCCTCCGTGGCGGCCGAGGATCACGCGCCGCAGCGCCGCGACCACCAGCGGATCGAACTGCGTGCCTGCATGCGCGAGCAGCTCGGCGAGCGCCGCCGAGTCCGGCATCGCACGCCGGTAGGGGCGGTCGGTCGTCATCGCATTGAACGCGTCGCAGCACGAGACGATCCGTGCCGCCAGCGGGATCTCGTGCTCGCGCAGGCCGTCGGGGTAGCCGCTGCCGTCCCAGCGCTCGTGGTGGCAGCGCACGATCTGCCCGACGTTGCCCATGAAGCCGCCGACCCGCTCGAGCATTCGCTGGCCCTCGACGGTGTGGGTCTTGATGATCTCCCACTCACGGGGGTCGAGCTTGCCGGGCTTGTTGACGATCGCCTTGGGCACCGCGATCTTGCCGATGTCGTGCAGCAGCGCCCCGAACTCGACCACGCGCTGCTCCTCCAGGTCGAACTCCAGCTCGCGCGCGACATCGAGCGCCAGGCGCACGACGTCCTTGCAGTGCGCGCCCGTGTACGTGTCGTCTGCCTCGACGACGTCGCCGAGCAGCAGCGCCGTGCCCCGATATGCGTCGTTCAGCTCGATCAGCTGCTCGAGGCGCGCGTGACGCTCCTTCGAGAACCAGCGCAGCACACCGAACAGCGGCACGATCAGCAGCACCGCCCACGGTCGCCCGATGCTCGCGATCGCTGCCGTCAGCCCGAGCGCCGTGAGCGCCAGGTCGATCAGGTACACCTCGCGCATCTCGAGCGCCAGCTCGCGGATCGAGGCGAGCTTGCGTGTACGCTCACGCACGGCGTTCACCGCGAAGTCGAGTGTCAGCTGGGCGCTGAGCGCGAGCGCGAGCACGCCCCAATCGCCATCCGGGCGGCTGTCGTGCGCGAGCGCCAGCACGAGCGCCGGCCCGAGCGCGAACCAGCTGTTGCCCGGGATCACGAGCAGGCGGCTGGGCGGCACGCGTCCGGCGATGACCGCGGGCATCGCGGCGAGCGCAAGCGACAGCGCGAGCAGCGGCGCCACGAGCGTCAGCGGCAGCGCGAACAACATCGGCACGAACAACGCCTGGGTCGGCAGCGTGAAGCCGGCTCCGATGTCGATGCGCACGTGACAGCTCAGCGCGAGCGCGAGCACGTACATCACGGCGAGCGGCAAGGACAGCCCTCGCTCGGGGCTGGCGAACAGCCCGAGCGCGAGCGCCGCCACGAGGAAGCCGCCGCCGACGAGCAGCGCGTTGCGACGCTTCGCATCGGCCACCCGCTGTTTGCGGTCGGCGAAGGATGCGCGCACGCGTTCGGATTCGGTGAAGGCGTGAGCGGACACAGGCTCTCGCTCGCGTATCGTCACGAATCCGCAGGCAGCCAAGGATTTTACGCAAGTATCATGCCTTTGGCGGGACGAAGTCAAATCTTTGGAACTTACCCGCGGTAGCGCGACCCTCGCTCTAATACAGCCGTCCGCTCGACTTGCCGTTTGCGTGACGGCCTCCGATGCTGCCAGTGACCCCGACCCGTCTGAAAAAGGCAAACCCTCCGCGAGGGGGGGACGCAAAGCCAGAGGTCTCGCACCGACGAGACGGCTCAGCCGCCGGCAAACCGCTTGGAGGCTGAAATGCTCCCGTCGCTCACATCCACGGTCCCGCTCAGGCTCCCGCTACGCGTGCGGCGAGGGCTGACGCTGACCGCGGCACTCGCGCTGATCGCGATCCTGCCCGCCGCGGCGCTCGCCAGCTCGGCGCAGGCCGCTCTGATCTCCACCGCGACCTGCAACGACGCGACGCTCACCCAGCCGTTCCTCAGGTGGGGGGATTCCAACAGCTACGAGCTCGTGCCCGGCGGCGACTTCGAAGGCTCGCTCGCGGGCTGGAGCTTGAGCGGCGGCGCCCAGCGCGTCGCCGGCGGCGAGCCCTACGAAGTGGACGGCTCGGTAGGCGCCCACTCGCTGGAGCTTCCCGCCGGCGCCTCCGCGCAGTCGCCCTTCACGTGCGTGACCGCCGCCTACCCGACGTTCCGCCTGTTCGCGCGCAACGAAGGCCTGCTGTCGAGCGTGATCGTGCAGGTCGTCTCCCAGACGGCGCTCGGGACCGTCGTGCTGCCGCTGGGAGTCATCGCGGGCAGCAGTCAGTGGCAACCGACGCCGCCGATGCTCACCGGCTCGATCGTCACCGGTGCGCTCTCCGGCGGCACCGCCCAGGTCGCGCTGCGCTTCACCGCGCTCGGCGGCGGCTCGCGCATCGACGACGTGTTCGTCGACCCGCGCATGATCTGACGTGCGCGCTGAGCGCGCCACGGCGTCCCGGCCGCGCGGCGGCGTCGCACGAAGCAGGGCCGCGGCGTCTGCCGGCGGTTTCCTCTAGGCGGTGTAGGAGGCCGCGGCGGGCGGGTCTTCGCGGGTGCCGGCCAGCAGTTCGAGCAGCTGCTGGCCGCTCGTGCCGCCGAGCACGCGCACGCGGTGCAGGCGATAGGGGTCTTCGCCCGGATGCGCCCAGCCGGGCACGACGGTCGTCGATCCGGTGAAGCCGGCCGCCCTGACCGCGGCTTCGACCGTGGGGTCATACTGCCCGGAGGGGTAGCAGAACCAGTTCACGGGCACGTGGTAGCGCCGCTGGAGGCTCGCGCGCGCGACGGCCACCTGGTAGTGCAGCTGTTCGGCGTCGAGCGTGATCAGCGCAGCGTGGCTGATGCCCTGCGTGTCGAGCTCCCAGCCCGCCGCGAGCAGCCCCCTGATCTGGCCTTCGCCGAGGCCGCCCTGCGAGGGCGGGAGCCCGGTCAGCTGCAGGTTCTCAACGCCCACCCAGCCCAGCCGGCGCAGCACCGGCAGCGCATGTGTGTACTGCGAGTTGTAGCCGTTATCGAAGCTGATCACCACCGGTTTGCCGGCGCCGAGCGGCACCCCGCGGCGCCAGTACGCCTCGACCTGATCGAGCGTCACCGCATGCCAGCCCGCGCCCTTCAGCGCCTGCATCTGTTCCGCGAACTCCGGCGGTTCGACATACAGCCCCGGGAACGGAGCGCCGGCGGGCGGCGCGGCGATCACGTGGTACATGAGGATCGGCACGGGTTCCGTGCCGGGCGGACCGACTCTCGCGCTCGCCTGTGCGCCCGTTCCCGTGCCCTGGCTCGCGGCGCTCGAAGCGCGTGCTCTGTCGGCGCCCGCGCGCGCCCCGTTCGAGCGGGCGTGCGTGCCGGAGCCCGGGCCGCGGTCGCCCAGCACGACCGCCGCCACGACCACCAGCGCGAGCGCGCCCAGCGACGCGACGGCGACGCGACGACGACGACGGCGGACCGCCCGCCGGCGCTGCTCACCGCGTGCGTGCACGGACTGGAGATCCATCGCTCAGCACTCGCGCTCGACGGTAGCGATTGCGGCGGCGGCCCGGGCCGGGGGGCCGCGCGGCTGATTCCGGCCCGGGCACGAGCGCCGCTGATCGCGCCGCGCCGCGCGCGAGCGCTATTCGGTTTCGGGACCGATCTGCTCGATGAACGCCGCCAGCGCGGCGAGTTGCGCGGGATGGCTCGCAAGCTGAAGGCGGGCGACGGCAGCGAGCATCGGAGCCGAGTCATAGCCGGCGATCTCGTTGGCCGTCGGGTCGAGCAGGCCTTCGCGCATGAAGCGTTCGTTCACCAGCACGCTGCGCCCGTCGTTGAGCCGCACGCGGTGGCCGGCGAAGCTCAGGAAGCTCGGGGCCTCGCGGCGTGCGCCGGCGCCAAGGTGACACGCCGAGCATCCGTCGGTCACGATCAGATGGGCGCCCCGCTCGACGAGCTGCTGCTCGTGGCTGAACGGCTGCTCGACGTAGGCCGGCACGCTCGTGCTCGACGAGCCGTCGCTCGGCGCGGTCACCTGCGGCGCGCTGCTCGCGCCGCAGCCCGAGAGCGCAAGCGCCGATGCGCAGACGAGCGCCGCGGGCGCGAGCGAGCGCCGGTACGGGCGCGGGAGCGTCTGCTCGGCGGACATCGCACCATTCTTCCGGACTCCCGGCGCGCGCCTCGCCGCTATCTTGAGGCTGGGTCTGAACGCAATGAACACCAGCCAAATCGCAGAGCCGGCCGTTCCGGTGGAGCCAGCCGCCGCAGGCGAGCGGGTGGAGCTGGAAGTCGCGGGAATGAGCTGCAGCTCGTGCGCCGCGCGGGTGCAGCGGGCCTTGGGCGCCGAGCCGGGGGTGAGCGAGGCGCTGGTCAACCTCGCCACGGGGCGCGCTACGGTCGAGCTCGAGCCGGGGGCGCCGGACACCGCGCGGCTGATCGCCGCGGTGCGCCGCGCCGGCTACGACGCCTCGCCACTGAGCGCACGCGAGCAGGCCCGCCTGCTCGCCCAGCTTGAACGCGAGGAGGCGCGCGAACAGGCCGACCTGCTGCGACGGATCGCGCTCGCGGTGCCGCTGGCCGGCGCGATCGCCGTCCTCAGCTACGCCCAGCCCCACGACATCGCCGCGCGCTGGATCACCGCGGCGCTCGCCGTCCCGGTCCAGTTCTGGTGCGCCGCGCCGTTTCTGCGCTCGGCCTGGACGCGCGCCCGCGCCCGCTCGACGAACATGGACACGCTGATCGCGCTCAGCACGCTCGCGAGCTTCGTGTACTCCAGCGTGACGCTGCTGAGCGCCGACGCCGTGTACGAGCACGGCGTGCCCGTCGCCAAGTTCGACATGCCGCTCGATTACGAGATGGGCGCGATCATCATCGCCGCGCTGCTGATCGCGCGCTGGTGCGAGGCGAAGGCGCGCAGCCGCTCGGGGCGCGCGGTGCGCGAGCTCGCGCAGCTCGGCGCCAAGCAGGCGCGGCTGGTCGACTGCGAAGACCGATCGGAGATCGACCCGCGGGCGCCCGAGCGCATGGTCGCGGTCGAGGAGCTGCGCCGAGGCGACGTGTTCCGCGTGCGCCCCGGCGACCGCGTGCCGGTCGACGGGATCGTGATCGACGGCGCCTCCGCCGTCGACGAGTCGATGCTCACGGGCGAGTCGCTGCCGGTCGAGAAGCAGGCGGGCGCCCTCGTGACGGGCGCGACGGTGAACCTCGACGGGGTGCTGCTCGCGCGCGCAACGGCGGTCGGCGCCGACACCGCGCTCTCGCAGCTGGTCGCGCTCGTAGAGCGGGCCCAGGCGTCCAAGCCCAGGGTCCAGCGGCTCGCCGACGACATCGCGCGCGTGTTCGTGCCGGCGGTGATCGTGCTCGCGGCGCTCACCGCGCTCGCGTGGGTCCTCACGGGAACGGGGCTCGAGGGCATGTTCGCCTCGATGCACCTGCAGCGCGGCGTGGACGCGACGATCGCCGTGCTGATCGTCGCGTGCCCGTGTGCGCTCGGCCTGGCGACGCCAGTGGCGATCCTCGTCGGCACCGGCCGCGGCGCCAGCCTGGGGCTGCTGATCCGCAGCGCGGAGATCCTCGAGCGCAGCCAGGACCTCGACACGATCGTGCTCGACAAGACCGGCACGATCACCACCGGCGAGCTGGCGCTCGCCGAGGTGTGGGCGGCCCCGGGCGAGGATCGCGAGCGCGTGCTCGCGCTCGCCGCGAGCGCGGAGGCCGGCTCCGAGCACCCGGTCGCGCTCGCGATCGTCGACGCCGCACGTGAGCGCGGTCTGGAGCTCGCGCGCGCGGCAGAGTTCCGCTCGATCTCCGGCCGCGGCGTGCACGCGCTGGTGCAGGGCGCGCGCGTGTGGGTCGGGCGCGCGAGCGCGCCCGAGGACTCTCCGCTGCTGGCTCGCGTGCTCGACAGCTGGGAGGCGCAGGGGCGCACCGCGGTCGTGATCGAGCGCGACCTCGCACGGGGAGCTCATGGGCGGGTGATCGGCGCGATCGCCCTGTCGGACAGCGTCAAGCCGGAGGCGTCCGCGGCGATCGCGGGACTGCGCCGCATGGACCTCGAGGTCGAGCTGCTGACGGGCGACAACGCCCGCGCCGCCAGGGCCGTCGCCGCGCAGGTCGGGATCGAGCGCGTGCTCGCGGAAGTCACCCCCGAAGCGAAGCTCGCGGAGATCGCGCGCCTGCAGCGCGAGGGCCACAAGGTGGGGATGGTCGGCGACGGCGTCAACGACGCGGCCGCGCTCGCCCAGGCCGACCTGGGGATCGCGATGGGCACGGGCGTGGGCGCTGCGATCGAGGCGGCCGACATCAGCGTGCTCTCCGGCGACCTGCGCGGCGTGGCGCGGGCCCTGCGGCTCGCGCGCGAGACCTACACGATCGTCCTGCAGAACCTCGGCTGGGCGTTCGGCTACAACCTGATCGCACTGCCGCTGGCCATGACCGGGCTGCTCAGCCCCGCGTTGGCCGCCGTGGCAATGGGCGTCTCCAGCATCACCGTCGTCAGCAACAGCCTGCGTCTGCGGCGCTTCGGCGCACCCGGGCGCCCAACCCCCGTGCGCAGCCGCGCCCGGCGGCTGGCGAGCATCGCCGCGGCCGCCACCGTCCCGGCCGCGCTGCTCGGCGGCCTAGTGCTCGCAGCCCCCGACTCCTTCGCGGTGCCGCGCAGCGCCTCGATGACCCTGGCCGAGCCGGCGGGCGAGACGCTCGAGGTCTACGCCGTGCCGCTGCGGCCGGGCATCGTGAACGTGCATCTCTACCTGGAGGGCGCGACGAGCGCCCGGGTGCCGTATCGCTCGATCTCGATGCGGGCGATCTCCGCGACCGGCGCGCGCGCCAAGGTCAACGTCTACGTCGCCGGCACCGGCCACGACATCGCCGAAGTCCGGCTCACGCGCGGCGTGTGGGACTTCGACATCAGTGGCGCTGACGGCGCCGGACGCCCGCTGCGCGGCTCGTTCGCCGTGCAGATCAACTGACGGCCGTGGCATCGCCGAGGATCAGCGAGCCCGTGCCGGCAGCCGGTCGAAGAAGCGGCCGAGCACATAGCTCGGCACGGCGGCCACGGCGATGATCGCGAGCGCGAACGGCGCGGCCTGTCCGTAGGCGAGGTTTTGCTGGTAGGCCCAAAACTGGGTCGCGAGCGTTTGCACGCCGGTCGGGATCAGGATCAGCGTGGCCGTGAGCTCGGTCACCGCCGAGAGGAACACCAGGCAGAAGGCGGCCGCCAGGCCTGGGCCGACGAGCGGCAGCGTCACCCGCCGCAGGACCGCCAACCGTCGCTCGCCGAGCGAGCGCGCGACCTCGTCGAGGCGCACCGGCGCCTGCGCGACGGACGCCTTCACGCCGACGAGCGCGAGCGGGAAGAACAGGACGGCGTACGCGATCACGAGCAGCGGAGCGCTCTGGTATAGGAAGCCGTCGGCGTAGCGCTCGGTGAAGTAGGAGAACGCGAGCGCGATCACCACGCCGGGCATCGCGAGCACGAGGTATGTGCTGCGCTCGAGCAACTGGTAGACCCGCCCTTCGTGACGGACGCTCAGCAGCGCCACCGGCAGCGCCATGACCGTGGCCAGCGCGGCGGCGAGCCCGCTGTACAGAGCGGTGTGCCAGGCCGCGTCCGCGAGCGAGACCCCCGTGAGGAAAGCGTGTCCGGCCTCGAGCATCCAGTAGACGCAGGCGCCGACCGGGACGCCGAGCGCCAGCCCGACGAGCGCTGCGAAGCCGGCGAGCACGACCGGCTTGGCGCGTCCCAGCCGCTGCGGGTACGCGACCCGCTGGGCCAGCGGCCCCGACCTGCTGACCCGACCCCTCCCCCGGGCGAGCCTCTCACCGAAGAGCACCGCCAGGCTGACGAGCACGAGCACGAGCGCGAGCGCGCAGGCCGCGAGCACGTTGAACGAGACGTTGAACTCGGTGAATATCTCGGTCGTGAACGTCTGATAGCCGAGGATCTCGAACGCGCCGTACTCGGCGAGGAGCACGAGCGTGACGAGCAGGCAGCCGCCGAGGATCGCAACCCGGGCCTGCCCGAGCGTGATCCGCCAGAACGTTCGCACGCGACCGACACCGAGGCTGCGCGCCGCCTCCTCCTGGCCGGGGTCAGCGCGGCGGAAGCTGGCGGCGACGGGCAGGTACACGAGTGGGTAGACCGCGAGCGTCATCACGAGCACCGCGCCGCGGAAGCCCTCGACCCAGGTGCTGAGCGAGGCCCAGCCGAAGCTCACCACGAAGTCGGGGATCGCGAGCGGCACGACCACGAGCACCGCCCACACTCGCCGGCCCGGCAGGTCGGTGCGCTCGATGAACCATGCGGCGGCGGTGCCGATCACGGCGCACAGCGCGGTCACGACGACGGTCAGACGGACCGTGTTCCACAGCAGCCGCGCCGTCAGCGGGCGGAAGACGAGGTGGACGATCGTCGAGGTCCCTTCGCCGTGCGCCTCGATCAGCAAAAACACGAGCGGCAGCGCCAGCACCGCGCTCACGGCCGCGCTCAGCGTGATCAGCTCCCATGGTCGACGGGCGCGGCGCACCCGCGCCGATCCGGCCCGGTCGTGCCGCGCTGCGGCGGTCCTCGGCGCCGAGCTCGCCATCCCCAGCGCTCAGCTCACCGGCCGCGTGTCATAGCAGTCCGGCCTTGCGCAGGAGCGCGATCGCCGTCGACCCGTCGCCGAGCTCGGGAATCGTGATCGGGCTCGGCCGCAGCCGCGCAAACGGAGTCTCCGGCGCCGCGGTGCTGACCCCGGATGCAATCGGATACTCAAAGCTGATCGAGTGGGCGATGATCTCCTGGCCCTGCTTGCTGACAAGGTATGCGAGGAACTTCTGGGCCGCGGCCTTGTGCGCGGAGGACTTGAGGATCCCCGCCCCGGATACGTCGATCACGTAGCCGGGGTCGCCCGCCGCGAAGTACGCGATCCGCGAGTGCACGTTCGACGCGCCCAGCTCGGCGCGCATCCGATACCAGTAGTACTGGTTGACGACGCCGAAGGCCACCGCCCCGCGGTTCACCTCGTCCGCGATCGTCTCGTTGTCGGGATAGATGTGACTGCCCGCGTTTTCGCCGATGCCGCGCAGCCATTTCAGCGCGGTTGCTTCACCGTAGGAGCGCACCACCGAGGTGACGATCGGCTGGAAGTCCGTCTCGCCGGCAGCGAACGCGAGCTTGCCCCTGTACTCGGGGCTGGCCAGCGCCAGCACCGTGCGCGGAAGCTGGCTCGCGCTGATCAGGCTGGGGTTGTAGATGAGCACGCTGACCCGAGCCGAGACGCCCACCCAGTCGCCCTGCGGCGAGTCGTACTTGCTGGGCGTGTGCGCGAGCGTCGACGGCTCGACCGGAGCGAGCAGACCCTTGCCCTGCAGATACTCGAGGGCGGGCGAGTTCTCGGTGTAGATGACGTCGGCGGGGGAGTTGGGGCCCTCGGTCACGATCTCATCCGTAAGGGTGTCCTCGTCGTCGCTGCGCACGTTCACCGCGATGCCCGTCGCCTTTTCAAAGCCGGCAACGAGCGCGTCGGTCGTCTGCTCGTGCTGACCGTTGTAGAGCGTGATCGAGCTGCCGCCGGAGCTCCCGCAGCCGCTGAGCAGCGTGAGCGCCACGAGCGTCAGCGCCGCCATCCGCAAGCCCGCGCCGCGCGCCTTGAGCCTGGCGATCACGATGCCGCTCCTGGGCAGATGGCATTCACCCTGTGGGCTGCGCCCTTCACGGCGGCTTCGCCGGCGTGGTCGACCCGGCCGGCGGCGGAGACCGCCTGGTAGGCGCCCGCCAGGCTGTCGATGGCCGCTTGCAGCTTTCGATCCGGCGTGCGGATCTGGCGCAGGGGCAGGACTTGGGCCTGCGCGTAGCCCACCGGGTCAGCGGCGGGTTCAGGGCCGTCGCTGAGCACCGCTTCGATCTGCTTGCAGACCTGCTTGACGTCGGCGCTCGACGGTGCCGAGGAGGACGATCCGCAGGCTCCGAGCAGCGCCGGGGTGAGCACCATCGCGAGCACTGGGACCGCGGAGCGGAACATTGCTTAGGGCACCCTAATACCGCGACCGGGCACGTTGCTCACCGGAGCTCCGTGACCGGGCCGTGGGCAGCGACGGTCACCGGCGCGCCGACCGGCAGCGCGTGCTCGCCGTGGACCCGCGCGAGCAGCAGCTCGCCGTCGCCCGGCGACTCCGGGCGGATGTGCAGGAGCGCGTCGTGGCCGTAGTAGCGGCACTGCTCGATCCGCCCACGGACGCCCGGCGCGGCGCGCTCGTCCGGCCCAGCTTGATCGCGGCGGCGCACATCCAGCTGCTCGGGACGGACCATCACGGTCCCCGCATGCTGGGCAAAGCTCGCGTGCGCGCCACCGGCGTCGGGTGCGAGGCGCAGCTCGAGCATGCCGAGGCCGGTCAGCGCCCAACCGCGCTCGAACCGAGCGTCGATCACGTTGACTGCCCCGAGGAAGCGCGCCAGGCGCTCGTCCGCCGGGCGCTCGTAGAGCTCCGCGGGTGCGGCACGCTGGACGATGCGCCCGTCCCGCAGGACGGCCACGACGTCGGCGAGCGACAGCGCCTCCTCCTGATCGTGGGTGACGAGCACGGTCGTCACCCCCTGCTCGCGCAGCAGCGCTTGAACCTCCTCGCGCACGCGCCCGCGCAGCGATGCGTCCAGCGAGGAGAACGGCTCGTCGAGCAGCAGCGCCTGCGGGCGGCGCGCCAGCGCTCGCGCGAGCGCGACGCGCTGCTGCTCGCCCCCGGAGAGCTCGTGTGGAAGCCGGCGTGCGAGCGGCGCGATCCCGACCATCTCGAGCAGGTTGTCCACGGCCTCGCCGCGGCGCTCGCGACGCGAGAGGCCGAAGCCGACGTTCTCGCGCACGCTGAGGTGCGGGAACAGCGCTCCCTCCTGGGGCACGTAGCCGACGCTGCGCCGCTCTGGCGGTACGTGCGCGCGCCGGTCGTCGAGTGTCCTGCCGGCGAGCGAGACCTCGCCCCGTTCGGGGCGCTCGAAGCCGGCGAGCACCCGCAGCAGCGTGGTCTTGCCGCAGCCCGAAAGTCCGAGCACGGCGGTCAGCGACCCCGGCTCCACCTCGATGTCTATGCCCTGCAGCACCGGCGTCGCCGGGTACCCCTTCCACACTCCGCTGACCGTCAGGGAGCTCATCCTGCTCGCTCCAGTGCGGGGATCGCGGCGTCATGGGAGCAGGGCGCAGAGCGGCTCGAGCGGCAGCCCGCAGACAGCGACGCCGCGACCAACGGGGTGCCGCGCACGCAAGGCTCGTAATGGCTCGTAGCTCGCAAATCCGATCTTCCAGGTCGGGATGCTGCAGGCACCGTAGCACACGGTTAGGGTTGCCTAAGTCGATGCTCGACGGGCGCTGCGGGCGTCGGGGACGAAGCCGGGACGCCGCCGAATACGTGAGAATCACCGCATGCACGTCACTGCCAAGGCCGATTACGCCGTGCGCGCGGTGATCGAGCTCGCCGGCAGCGGCCAGGACGCGCCACGCAAGGTCGACGAAGTCGCACAGGCGCAGGGCATCCCGGTCTCGTTCCTCGAGAACATCCTCACGCAGCTGCGCTCCTCGGGCATTGTGCGCAGCCAGCGCGGACCGGAGGGCGGCTACTGGCTGGCCAAGCCCCCCGAGGAGGTCAACCTCGCCCAGATCATCCGTGCGGTCGAGGGCCCGCTCGTGGGAGTGCGCGGCCAGCGCCCCGAGGAGGTCGAGTACGCAGGGTCGGCCGAGAGTCTCAAGCAGGTGTGGATCGCGCTGCGCGCGAACCTGCGCAAAGTGCTCGAGCATGTCACCGTGGCGGACGTCGCCGCCGGCAAGCTGCCCAAAGAGGTGCTCGCGTTGACGCGCCACGAGGAAGCCTGGCAGACCCGCTGACCGCCGCCCCGGGCGGAGCGAAAAACACCGGGTGCGCGGCGGCCGTCGGTTGGTTACGCTGACAGAGTTCCGGGCATAGTCAGGAGAGCTTCGACCGATGTCAGCCCCGCCAACATCCTCCGCCCCCGGCCCTGGCGCCGTCGAGGCGCCCGACGCCACCGAGGCCGGCGACGCTGCGCCCGCCGCGGGCGCCGCCGCCGAGCAGGAGGCGACGTTCTCGCTGGCGCTGACCCAAGACCAGAAGGACATCCGCGACTGGGTGCACGGCTTCGCCGCCGAGGTCATCCGCCCGGCGGCGCATGAGTGGGACGAGAAGGAGCAGACGCCGTGGCCGATCATCCAGGAGGCGGCGAAGATCGGGCTGTACGGCTTTGAAGGGCTCGCGCAGTTCTTCGCCGACCCCACCGGGCTGACGCTCCCGATCGTCAACGAAGAGCTGTTCTGGGGCGACGCCGGCATCGGCATGTCGATCATGGGCACCGCGCTGGCGGTCGCCGCGATCTTCGGCCAGGGCTCGGGTGAGCAGATCGGGCAGTGGATCCCGCGCTGCTTCGGCACCGCCGAGGACGTCAAGGTTGCGGCGTTCTGCGCCTCGGAGCCGAACGCCGGCTCGGACGTCTCGGCGGTTCGCACGAGCGCGAAGTTCGACGAGGCCGCCGGCGAGTGGGTGCTGAACGGGCAGAAGGCGTGGGCGACGAACGGCGGGATCGCCGACGTGCACGTGGTGATCGCGTCGGTCGATCGCGAGCTCGGCGCCCGCGGGCACGCCGCGTTCGTCGTGCCGATGAGCGAAGCCAAGGGGATCTCTCAGGGCTCGAAGGTCTCCAAGCACGGCCTGCGCGCCTCGCATACCGCCGACGTGTTCCTCGACGACTGCCGGGTGCCTGGCGCGAACGTGCTCGGCGGCAAGGAGAAGCTCGACGAACGGCTCGCGCGCGTGCGCGAGGGCAAGAAAGCCCACTCCCAGGCGGCGATGCAGACGTTCGAGTCCTCGCGCCCGACGGTCGGCGCGCAGGCGCTCGGGATCGCTCGCGCGGCATACGAGTACGCGCTGGAGTACGCCAAGGAGCGCGAGCAGTTCGGCCGGAAGATCATCGAGAACCAGGCGGTCGCCTTCACGCTGGCGCGCATGAAGCTCGAGGTCGACGCCGCCCGGCTGCTCGTCTGGCGCGCTTCGTGGATGGGCAAAAACCAGGTGCACTTCGAGAACGCAGAGGGCTCGATGAGCAAGCTCAAGGCCGGCGAGGTCGCGGTGTGGGTGACCGAGCGCGCGATCCAGATCCTCGGCGGCAACGGCTACACCCGCGAGTTCCCCGTCGAGCGCTGGCACCGGGACGCCAAGATCTACGACATCTTCGAGGGCACCGCCGAGATCCAGCAGCTGGTGATCGCGCGCGCGATCTCAGGGATGCACATCAGCTGAGGGCCCTCGCCGGGCTTGACAAGCGTCCCTCCGGATCAGCTGAGGGCCCTCGCCGGGCTTGACAAGCGTCCCTCCGGAACCGGCTGGCGGCCGTCGCCGCCGGTGTGCCTCGAGCAGGCGTGGTCGGCGCCGCAGCGCGGGTGCGCACGACGCCGTCGAGGCCGACGCGTCGAACGCCTACCAGGCCTGGTCGGCGCCGCAGTGCGGGCACACGACGCTCGTCGAGACCGACGCGTCGAACAGATAGCCGCAGGCGCACGCGTAGGAGGCGCGATCGAGGGGCCCGCCCGCCTCTCGCACGCGCTGCACGTCCGGGTCGCACGCCCCATGCGCCGCGCCGCGCCGGATCGTCGGATCGCCGCTCGCCGCGGCGCGACGGCGAGAGCGCCGGCGGGAGTGGCGGGGCTCGCCACGGGGGCGCAGAAGGCTCGGTCTGCTCATGGCTTACCTCCTACAACGTCATCCACGCGAAAAGGTTTCGCCGTGCAAGCGCGGTTTCCTCGCCGGCACGCGCGTGCGCCGGCTCGCCGGCGTGGGCGCGGGCTGCGCGGGCGCGAGCGGGCGTTTGCGATACTTCGCGGCGATGAACCCCTCGCGCAAGCGAACGGTGCGGCTGGTCGTCGCGCTCGGCGCCGCGGTCGTCCTTGCCAGCGCGCTGATCTACACGAGCTTCAGCGCCGCCAGCCCTGCTCTGACGCCCAGCCAGCTGCTGCGCGAAGCCCAGCCCGGGCGCGCCTACCAGCTGACGGGGACGGTCGTCAAGGGCTCGGTGCACCGCGAAGGCGCGGTGCTCGACTTCGCCGTCGCGGATCGCACCGGGAGCACGGCCGTGGCGCTGTCCTACACGGGTACGGTGCCCGACCCCTTCCGCGAAGGCCGTGAGGTGATCGTGACTGTCCAGAAGCAGGGCGACCGCTACGTCGGCGAACAGAACTCGCTGATCACCAAGTGCCCCTCCAAGTACAAGACCGCTCCGCCGAGCGAGAATCAGAACTCCTGAGTGCGGTTGCCGATGGCGCGTACCGGGCGGCAGGGACATAGGCGCTGATGGCGGGCTTCGGCTTCGCATGCCTGGTGCTCGCGCTCGTCGTATGCGCGTACGGCATCTGGGCGTCGCTGTACGGGGTGCGCAGCGGGCGCATGGAGTACGCGGACTCCGGGCGGCGCTCGGTGTACGCGTTCGCGGGCGTCATCAGCGTGGCGGTGCTGGTGCTCGAGATCGCCTTCCTGGGCAACGACTTCGCGTTCAACACCGTCGCCGACACCTCCAGCCGCACGACCCCGGGCCTGTACAAGGCCGCCGCGATCTGGTCCTCGCAGGAAGGCTCGCTGCTGGTGTGGGCGTGGCTGATGTCGCTGTGGTCGAGCCTCGCGCTGTTCCTGACGCGCAAGCGGATCCGCGACGTCGCCGCGTACGCGACCGCGATCATGCTCGGCTTCGGCGCGTTCTTCGTGTTCCTGATGGTCGCCTACGCCAACCCTTTCGCGACCACCGACCCGGCTCCCCCGGAAGGCGTCGGGCTCGATCCGCTGTTGCGCTTCCCGACGATGATGATCCACCCGCCGATGCTCTATTCGGGCTACACGTTGTGCACGATCCCGCTGGCGTTCGGGATGGGCGCGCTGCTGGCGCGCAGGGTCGACGCCGAATGGATCAGGGCGATCCGCCGCTTCGCGTTCGCCGCCTGGCTGTTCCTTGGGGCCGGGATCATGCTCGGCGCGCTGTGGTCCTACTCCGAGCTCGGCTGGGGCGGCTACTGGGGCTGGGACGCGGTCGAGAACGCCGCGCTGCTGCCGTGGCTGACGGGCACCGCGTTCCTGCACTCGCTGATGATCCAGGAGAAGCGGGGGATGCTGAAGGTCTGGAACGTCTCGCTGGTGCTGGCCACCGGCACGCTCGCGATCATGGGCACGTTTCTCGTGCGCAGCGGCATCCTCGACTCGATCCACGCGTTCGGGGGCCACACGCTCGGTGTCCCGTTCGTGATCCTGATCGGCGCGCTGATCGGCGGCTCGATCTACCTCGTCGTCTCGCGCCGGGAGATGCTGCGCTCCGAGCATCGCCTGGACTCGCTGCTCTCGCGCGAGTCGATGTTCCTGCTCAACAACCTGGTGCTCGTCGGCCTGGTGTTCGTGATCATCTGGGGCACCTACTTCCCGCTGATCTCCGAGGCGCTGACCGGCCGGGAAGCGTCCGTCGGGCCGCCGTGGTTCGACCGCTACACGGTGCCGCTGGCGCTCGTGCTGGTGCTGCTCAGCGGCATCGGGCCGGTGATCGCCTGGCGGCGCGCGACGCTCGCGAACGCCCGGCGAAACTTCCTCGTGCCGATCGCGTGCGCGCTGCTCACGCTCGTGCTGCTGCTGAGCGGATTCCCGCCCGGCGTCACCTCCAAGCCGCTGGCGCTCGCGATGTTCTGCTGCGCGGCGTTCGCGATAGCGAGCATCGGACAGGAGTTCTTCCGCGGCACGCGCGCGCGGCGCGCGATGGCGGCCGAGCCGGCGCCGCTGGCGCTGGTCGCGCTCGTGCGTCGCAACCGCAGGCGCTACGGCGGCTACATCGTCCACGTCGGCATGGCCGTGCTGTTCATCGGCGTGGCCGCGTCCTCGTCCTTCCAGCACACCAAGGAGCTGCAGCTCTCGCCGGGGCAGTCCGCGCGCGTCGGCTCCTATGAGGTCCGCTACGTGCGCCCGACGGCTACGCTCACGCCGAAGTTCGACACCGCCCACACCGGCTCTACGCTCAGCCTCGGCGCGGTGCTCGAGGTGACGGAATCCCGCGCGCCCGCCCGTCACGTAGCCACACTCGAACCGAGCGAGGGCTTCTACTCATCCGATGAAGCCAGCCAGGGCAGCGTCGGCAGCCTGATCGGAGGGCAGCCCGTGAGCCACATCGCGATGAACGTGGGGGTCACCCGCAACGTCTGGACGGCGATCGAGCCCGACATCGAAACTCCTGCCCTGAAGCGGATCGTGACCGTCGGCGACAAGACGCTGCCGCCCGAAGACGGAATCGTCGCGGTCGCCTACCTGGCGCGCGAATACCTCAAACACCCGCCGCCGGCGGAGTTCAACCTGCTCGTCTCGCCGCTCGTGATGTGGATCTGGGTCGGCGGCCTGATCGTGGTGGGGGGCGCGCTGATCGCGATCTGGCCCGCCCCGAGCGCGGTCCGCCGGCGGGTGGCGGCGCGTTCGCGTGCACGCTCCGTAGGCGGCCTTGCGCGCGCCTGAGCGGCGTGCCGGCCGGGCGAACGTCTAAGCGATGGCCGCGTGGGTCTCCTGATCGCGCTGCTCACGCTCGTGCTCGTCGGGCTCGTGCTCGCGATCGTCAGCGCGCCGCTGCGCCGCGCGCGGGCCTCATCGTCCTCCGAGCCTGCGCGGGACCTCCGGGCGCCCGCGGGCGCGGGGGCGAGCGTCACCCCCGCCGGCGCGCCCGCTGCCCTGCAGGCGGCACGCGTTCGCGAGGAGCTCGAGGCCGCACGCGAGGCCAAGTACAGGGAGATCCGCGATGCGGAGCTGGACTACCGCACCGGCAAGCTCTCGGCCGAGGACTATCGGGCGATCGACGCGGACCTGCGCACCGAGGCGATCGAGATCCTCAACCGCCTGGAGCGGCTCAAGCCCAGGGACGCTTGAGCAGCACGAATGCGACGACGAAGAACAGGACCGCGAAGAAGACCGTCCAGCGGTTGAGATTGCGCTCCACCATCGAGCCGCCGCCGAGCGGCCCCGTGCCGCTGCCCACCCCGAACGCGCCCGACAGGCCGGAGTCCTTGCCCGAATGCATCAACACGAGCAGCACCAGGACGACCGCGATCACGACCTCGAGGACCGAGAGGATCGTTTCCACCGGCACAGGGTATCGCGTCCCGGCGGGCCACGCGCGAGCCCGGCGAGCCCGTCCGGGCAGGAGTGTCAGGCGCCCGCCTCGAAGACCGGGAGCAGCGGCTGGGCGCGACGCGCGCGGGCGTGTGTCGCTACGGTGCCAGGCTGCCGCCCGCCATGGAAACTGACCGCGCCGAGATTTCTCATCGCGATTACGAATCCTTTACGGATTCGTGGTTGGCTGCCGATAAGAATCCCGGTGGGCGTACCCCGCGTTCGTGGGCCAGCTGCGCCAGCCACCGACAATGGGACGTCCCCGAGATGATCGACATCCGCGTATGCCAACCCTGAACTGCGGCCGCCGGCGGGCGGTGCGCGCGATCCTGTCGGCGCTGGCCGGCGGTGGCCTGACCGCCGCCGGCCTCGGCGGGCCGCTGGCGAGCAGCGCGCTCGGCGGCACCGAAACGACCGCTACGACGACCGCCGCGGAAACCGCGGGCTCCTCGCAGAGCGAAGGCTCTCAGCAGACCGGCACCTCGACGACGCCGAGCACGACGCCTACCCAAACGACGACCACGCCCGCCACCACCCCCACCGAAACGACGAGCACGCCAAGCACCACGCCGAGCGCGACCACGCCCACCGCGACCACGCCGAGCACGACCGCGCCCGGCAGCGCCGCCCAGGGCACGCCGAGCAGCGGCGGCGCGGCTCCGACGACGACGAGCCCCCACGCGAGCGCTCCGGCGCCGCCGTCCGCCGAAGCGCCGACCGTCGTGCTCAAGCGCAAACAGCGGACCACCTCCGGCGCATCGCCGCGCTCGAGCAAGAAGACCACCAGCACAACGGGCGGCAAGCGGGCGCCGTCGAAGAAGTCCGCCAAGCGGGCTTCGGGCCCCGACAACGTCGCGGCCTCGCCGCAGAGCATCGCCGCCGAGGCGGGGCTGCTGGCGGCGATGCTCGCCTCCTCGGAAGCATCGACGGAGGCGCTGAGCTTCTATCGCATTCCTCTGTTCCTGCTGCCGATCTACAAGGCGGCAGCCGTCCAGTACGGAGTGCCGTGGCAGATCCTGGCCGCGATCAACGAAATCGAGACCGACTACGGCAACGACCTGTCCGTCTCGACGGCCGGCGCGGTCGGCTGGATGCAGTTCATGCCGAGCACCTGGCTGCAGTACGGCGTGGACGCCTTGAACGCCGGTTACGCCGACCCGTACAACCCCGTCGACGCGGTCTTTGCCGCCGCCCGCTACTTGCGCGCCGCCGGCGCCGCCACCAACCTGCGCGCGGCGATCTTCTCGTACAACCACTCCGAAGAATACGTCGAATCGGTGCTGCTGCGGGCCAGGCTGATCTCCAGCTACCCCAAGGATGTGATCGCGACGCTCACCGGCCTGATCGACGGCCGCTTGCCCGTCACCGGCAAGCAGCTCGCGTGGACCCCCGTGCCTACGCCCCGATCGAGCTCGAGCGCGACGGCGGGCGCGAGCGCCCCCGCGACGAGCCCCGACCCGACCCCGCCGCTGTCCCCGGCGGCCGCGGCGGCCGCGGCGACCGCCAAGGCCGCGCACGCCCATCCGCTGCAGCTGGTCGAACTGCTGAGCGCCCCCAACGCCTCGGTTGTCGCGGTCCAGGATGGTCGGGTGATGCGGATCGGCGAGTCGCGCAAGCTCGGCAAGTACCTGGTGTTGCGCGACGTCTACGGCGACGTTTTCACCTACGCTGGGCTGGGCAGCATCGCGCCGACGTACGTCCTGCCCAAGGCGCAAGCCGTCCAGGTGAAGTCCCCGGTCGTGGAAGCGGCGAGCACCCCCGGTCCCGCGCCCTCGCAAGCGGCGAGCGCCGGCACCCAGCCGCCGCTCACGCTGCAGGTCAAGACGCCGACGCCCAACGCCGCGAGCGCCGGTCAGGTCTCGATCCAGTCTTCCCAGCAGGAAGCCATGCCCGCGGGCATGGACCAGCCGCGCGTGTACGCACACCCCGGCAACCCGGACGCGCACGCGGCCGCCGCCGCCGACGCGGCGCGCAAGGCCAGGATCAGCAACGCCGGCCGGGCGCAACCGCTGCGCCCGGGGGCGGTCGTCGCGACTGGCACCGTGCTCGGCCGCGTGAGCATGCCGCCTGGCGCCCGCGACGGTCACATGCGCTTCGCGATCCGCCCCGCCGGTGACCCCGACACGGTCGATCCCGGACCGGTGCTCGCCAACTGGGCCCAGCTGCAGAAGGCGCTGCACCCGCACGGCGCGAAGGCCGCAGACCCGCTGCTCGGCGCCACCGCGAGCGATGTGTTCCTGCTCTCCAAGGCACAGCTCGAGCGCGCGGTGCTGTCGGACCCGGGGATCGTGCTCGACGCGTGCGCCCGCCGCGAAGTCGCCGCCGGCGCGGTCGACGACCGCGTCCTCGCGGTGCTCGCGTTCCTCTCGCGCAGCGGTCTCGAGCCGACGGTCGGCGCGCTGCGCTGCAACCGGCGCCAGTACGCTCCCGCCGCTTCGCCGGCCGCCGGCTATACGGCCGAAGAGGTAGACATCACCGCGGTCAACGGCACCCCGATCGCCGGTCACCAGGGCCCCGAAACGATAACCGAGCTCACGATCCGCACGCTGCTGAACCTGCCGGCCAAGTTCGTGCCACACGAGATCGTGAGCCTGATGCGCTTCCCGGGCGCGCCCGCCACGCACGCGAACGCCGCCGACTGGAACCGCATCCACCTCGAGTTCCGCCCGCCGACGCCCGCGACGCCGACGCCCGCGGCGGCCGCGACCGCCGCGCATTCGGCCGGGGCCGGGCCGACCGCCCCGGCCCCGAATGTCGCCAGCACAAACGCGCTGAGCGCCGCTCAGTGGGACCAGCTGATGGAGCGCGTCGGCGCGCTGCCGATGCCGACGGTTCCGACCAAGCCGAGCTCCGCGGCGATCCCCGACCCGAAGCGCCCGTAGGCGCTCCGAGCCAGGGCGGCGCGGCTCGGTTCAGCCCTCAGCCCGTGGTTGTTGTGCTCGACGGAACTTCCGGTTCGCCTGCGGCGTCCGGGCGGGCGCGAAAGGCGCCGGTCAGGTCGCTGCGGCACTTGCTCAAGGCGCTCTTGAACGTCGCGCTATTCGTGTTCAGCCCCTTGGTGCTGAAGATCGGGCCCTTGCCCGACGTGTTCGCCGCGGGCACGTTCACGCCGTTTTCGCGCATGCACGAGGCGAACTTCGCAAGCGCCTGCTTGGCTGCCGGGCTCTCGTAGCGGTTGCCGGCTCCTGGATAGCGACCCGGTTTGAAGCCGCCGCCGCACTTCTTCATCGCCGCTTCGAACTGACTGCGCGAGACGCCCGCCGGCAGGCGCGAGGAGCCGGCGCCGCCGTAGAAGCCGCCGGCTCCCGGCCGTTGTCCGGGTTTGTGTTCGGGCAGCGTGATGCCGTTCTTCTTCAGGCATTCGCGCACCGCGGCGAAGCGTCCGCTGCGGCCCGCCGGTGCGCCGGTCGTGGAGCTGCCGGGCGCGGTCGAGGAGCTCGCGTCGGCGCTCGTGGCGGCAGTCGAGGACGAGTTCGTCGAGGAGCTCCCGCATGCGGCCAGGGCGAGCGCGGCGAGCGCGAGAAGGAGCACGGCGATCGCCGGCTTGCGGCTTTTGCTGTGAATGTGAGGCATTGACTTCCTTTGTTGGGGTCTCGTTGTTTGAGTCGCTGCCCGTCGCTGATCGCACCTCGACTGCAGCGATCCAGATCTCTACCCACCGCCGAAGAGCGAGGGTTCCTTGCTGGAGCTGCTGCTGCCGGCGGCGGAGGAGCCGCCGCGCCCGAACAGCGCCGCGAGGCCGCCGCCTGCAGAGCCGACGCTGATCGATTCGGCGCTCACCGCGCCGTTTGCGCCGCTCGAGCCGGTGATGGTGACGGTTTCGCCCGGGTGCACGGCGCTGACGCTCGATTTGACTGTCTTGTTCACGCTCGTCGCGGGCGAGGTCGTGACCTTGACGGTGTTGCCTTCGCTGTTCGTCACATACAGGGTGCTTCCTTCCAGGTAGGCGACGGTGCCGGCGGTCGGACGCGCGCCGCTTGCACCGAAGAGGCCGCTGGCGTCGGTGCCCGAAGCACCGGCACCGCCAGCGCGAGACGCCGCGCTGCCGCCGCGCAGCGAGGCAAAGCGCGAGGCCAGGCTCGACGCGGCGCCGCCGGTGGATGAGCCGGAGCTCCCCTGTCCCTTCTCCACGAGCACGCCGCCGATGAACCCGCAGGCGCACAGCAGCACGCCGAGCAGGGCGAGCGGGACGGGGGTGAGCAGCCGCCGGCGCGGGCGGCGAGGCAGATCCTGCTCGAGCCACGCGTCGGACTCGTCGAGCGGTTCGTACGCGGGTTCCTCATAGGCGGCCGCCGCGCGCCGCTCGTACGCAGGCGGCGCCTGTGTGTGGACCGCACTCTCCTCGGTGGCAGGCTGCGGGGTGGGTTGCTCGGTGGGCATGACGGGCTCCTGATGGGGTGAGGTCGGGTCACTCAAAGCGCAGCGCCTCGATCGGTCGCAGATGGGCGGCACGCGCCGCTGGATAGGTGCCGAAGAACAGGCCCGAGGCGAGCGCCGCGCCGAAGGCGAGAAAGATCGAGTACGTGGCGATCTGCGGATGCACGCCGGCGATCTCGAACTGGCTGCCGATCACGCCGACGGCCACGCCACAGATGCCGCCGAACAGCGACACGAGCACCGCCTCGGTTAGAAACTGGGTGAGGATGTCGCTGCGCCTGGCCCCGACGGCCTTGCGGATGCCGATCTCGCGTGTGCGCTCGGTGACGCTCACGAGCATGATGTTCATCACGCCGATGCCGCCGACGAGCAGCGAGATCGCGGCCACCTCGCCGAGCAGCGTCGTGAACACGCTGCTGGTCGAGCTCGAGGTTTCGAGCAACGATCCCTGGTTGAGCACGCTGAAGCCCGGTTCGGCGGTGTCCTTTATCTTGTGACGTTCCTCGAGGATCGTCGTGACCTCGGCTTCGGCGGCGTTCAGCGAGGATTCGGACTTCGCCTGCACGGTGATCGAGTCGATCGGCCCCGCGCCCGTCAGCGAGTCCTGCACGGTTGTGATCGGCGCCATCACCACGTCGTCCTCGTTGGTCGTGCCGTTGGTCCCCTTTTTCGCCAGCACGCCGACGACTTCGTAGTTGATTCCGTTGACCTTCATGTTCGCGCCGACGGCGCTCGCGCCGGCGAACAGTTCCTGCACGACTTCCTGGCCGATGACCGCCACCCGCCTGTGCTTGCTCACGTCTTCGGAGGTGAACGCCGAGCCTTCGGCGATCTTGTACGTGTGGGCCGTCAGGTAGGAGGGGGTCGTGCCCACGAACGAGGACGGTTCGAAGGTCGTGCCGTTGTAGGCGAGCGTCACATCGCTGGCGTCGACGACCGGGGAGGCGCTCTTGACGTCCGGCGCCAGGTCGTGGTTCTGGAGCGCTTCGGCGTCGGCCTTGGTCAGCGACACGGTCCCGGCGGCGCTCGCCCGCGCGCCGCCGCGAAATGCGCCGCTGGCCTGCACCACGAGCACGTTGGTGCCGAGGCTCTGGATCGTCGACTGGACGGCCTTGGAGGAGCCGTTGCCGACGGCGATCAGCACGATCACCGATGCGACTCCGATCGTCATGCCGAGGATCGTCAGGCCGGAGCGCAGCTTGTTGGCGGCGATCCCACTCCACGCGATGCGCAGCATCTCGGTGCCGATCACGGCCGCACCTGCGCGACGCTCGAGTCGATTGCGTGGTGGGCCGACTTCATCGGGTGCGGCGCCGGCGGGCGGTCGCGCACGGCGAGCGAGCGGCGATCCTCCACGATTTCGCCGTCGCTCAGCCGGATTATCCGCTTGCTCTGTTCCGCGACGTCCGGCTCGTGGGTGATCAGCACCACCGTTCGTCCTTCTTCGTTCAGGCGCGCGAAGATGCGCAGCACGTCTTCGGTCGAGTGCGAGTCGAGGTTGCCGGTGGGCTCGTCCGCGAGAATCAGGGAAGGATTGGTGACGAGCGCGCGTGCGACGGCCACGCGCTGCTGCTGGCCGCCGGAGAGCTCGGAGGGTTGGTGGCGCAGGCGGTGGCCCATGCCGACGGAGCGCAGCGCGGCCTCGGCTCGCTTACGCCTGGCGGCGCCGCGCAGTCCGGCGTAAGCGAGCGGCAGCTCGACGTTGACGAGCGCGCTCGTGCGCGCTACCAGGTTGAAGCTCTGGAACACGAAGCCGATCTTGCGGTTGCGCAGGTCGGCCAGGTCGTCCTCGTCCATGTCGCGCACGTCGACTCCGTCGATCAGGTAGCGGCCGCTGCTCGGCAGGTCGAGGCAGCCGAGGATGTTCATCAGCGTGCTCTTGCCGCTGCCCGAGCTGCCCATGATCGCCACCAGGTCACCTGCCTCGACGCTCATCGAGACGTTGCGCAGCGCGCGCACACGGATCTGGCCGAGATCGAAGACCTTGGTGACGGCGCGCACCTCGATCACCGGGTGCCGGGCAGCGTGTCCGTCCGTGCCGCGAGGACCGAGACCGTCCGCCTGCTCGCCGGCGGACGGCACGCGCCCGACCAGAGGCTGGCTGCGCGGGACGCGAACCTGCGGGCGCTGGCGCGATTGCATGGGACGGCGCATCAGCCGCCGCCCCTGAAGAACGCCGCGCCGCCGCCCGGCAAGCCGCCGGCTGCGCCGGCGAGACCGCCCGCGCCGCCGCCCAGGTCGCCTGCGCGGCTGGCGAATTTGGAGGTGACGCTGGTGCTCGAGCTGGCGGCGCTCGCGGCGGGCAGGACGACCGTTTCCCCGGCCTTCAGGCCGCTGAGGATGATCGTCGAGCTGTTCCCGGCCAGCCCGGTGACCACGCGCCGGCTGACGCGCTTGCCGTCTTGCAGGACGGTGACGGCGTCGGCGGTGATCGCGCTGGTCGGCACGTTCAGGCCTTCGGCCTGCTTGACGACGACTTCCGCGGTCGCGCTCATCCCGAGCTTCAATCCTGGTTCCAGCTGGTCGAGCAGGAAGGTGACGTCGTAGCTGACCGCGCCGCTGCTGCTGGTCGAGGTCAGCGCGACTTCGCTCACGTGCGCGGCGAGCTTGCGCCCTTCGAGCGCTTCGACGGTCACGGTCGCGATCTGGCCGTCCTTGACGTTGCCGATTTCCGATTCGCTGAGCGGCACCACGAGCTGCATCGAGCTGAGGTCGCTGAGCACCGCGAACGAGGAGCTCGAGGAATTCGACGAGCCGCTCGAGTCGGAGCTGCTCGAGGCGCCGGTGCCAGCTTTGCCGGCCGTGGCGCTCGCGTCGGCCCCGCCGGCGTCGCTCGCGGAGGCGTCCGATGAGCTGCTCGAGCTCGATGCCTTGGTCGTGCCGCTACCCGAGACGACTTCCCCGACCTGGCCGGACAGCGAGACGATCGTGCCGGTCTCGGGCGCGTACAGCTTGGTGTCCTGCACCGCCTGTTCGTCGTTTTGGACGGTCAGCTTGTCGCTCTTGACGGCAGCCTTCGCGGAGGCCAGGTTCGCTTCGCGGGTGGCCGTGCTGATTTTTTCCTTTTCCTTTTCCTTTTCCTTTTCCTTTTCCTTGCTCGGCGCCTGTTCCGGGTCACCGCCTTTGGTGGCCGTCGGCGTGGTGGTGCTCGTGCTCGGTGTGCTCGTGCTGGGCGCGGTCCTCTTGCGCGGTGACGCGGTCGCCGGGCTGTTGTGCGACGGCGTAGTCGCGGCGGGCGTGGTGGTGGCGGCGGGCGTGGTGGTCGTGGCGGGCGTGGTGGTCGTGGCGGGCGTGGTCGTGGCGGGCGTAGTCGTGGCGGGCGCGCTGCTCGTGGGCGTCGTCGGGGCGCTCGGGGAGCCGCTGGGGTAGGCGTAGGTGGTCGCGTCGGCGGCCGTGGCGAGGGGCGATGCGGGCGTGTAGCTCACGGAGGCGGTCGTCGCGTCGGCGGCGGCTGAATCGTCTCCGGTGGAGCCTTCGCCGTCGGTTTCTTCCTCCTTGGCGAGGTTCGCTTCGGCCGACTGGAGGCTCGCCTTGGCCTGTTCGAGCGTCACTTCGGCGCTCTGCGGGTCGAGCGTCGCGAGCAGCTGGCCCTGCGTGACCTGCTGTCCCTGCTTGACGTAGATGTTGGTCACCGTGCCGCTCGTCTTGAAACCGAGGTTCAGCTGGCTGATGGCCTGGAGGTTGCCGCTGCCGGAGACGGTCGACTGCACCACCCCCTGCGCGACGGTCGCCGTGCGGGTGACGCTCGCCGTGCTCCCGGACGCGGGGCCGACGACGAGGATCGCCGCCGCGATCGCCCCGGCGCAGAGCGCTCCAAGTGCGTAGATGAGCCAGGATGCTCGGCTGCGCTCGGTCATCTTCGGTCCTCCTCAGATAGTCGGCGGGGGCTGTAAGAAGGGACGAAGAAAGGCTGCAAGCGCGCATTAATTTCGCCTAAAGCGCGCGGCCGCTCATCTTTAGCAAAGGGCCCGCGGCAACCCGTCCGGGAATCGCCCCAGCGGCCGCCGTGCGTTCCGGCGGCGGCTGACGCTCTGCGATCATGGCCGCACATGCCGGCGTGTGGCGGGATCGATCTCGGTGGAACCAAGATCCAGGCGGTGATCGTCGATGACGACAGCAACGTGCTCGGCTCGGCCCGTCGCGCGACGCCGACCGCGGGCGGCCCGCAGGACGTCGCGGCGGAGATGGAGACCGCGCTGCGGGACGCGGCGATGGCCGCCGAGCTCGAGCCGGCGTCGCTGGCCGGCGTCGGCGTGGGTTCGCCGGGCACGATCGACGAGGCGGGCAATGTCAGCAGCGCGCGTAACCTGCCCGGCTGGACGGGCACGTTCGCGCTGGCGGCGACGCTCTCGCGGGCGCTCGGATGTCGCGTGCTGGTGGGCAACGACGTGCAGGTGGCGACCGATGCCGAGTTCAAGCTCGGCGCCGGGCGGCTGTACGACTCGCTGCTGGGGGTCTTCTGGGGAACGGGCGTAGGCGGCGGCCTGATCCTCGACGGCAAGCCGTGGACCGGGCGCGGCGGGGCCGGGGAGATCGGACACGTCGTCGTCGAGATCGACGGGGCGCCGTGCACGTGCGGGCGGCGCGGATGCATGGAGGCGTATGCGGGTCGCGCGGCGATGGAAGCCCGCGTGCGCCACCTGCACGAGCAGAAGGGTCGCAAGACCGACCTGTTCGAGCTGATGCAGGAGCGTGGTCGCACGCGCCTGACGAGCGGGATCTGGGCGCGTGCGCTCGAGCACGGCGACAAGCTCGCGGTGCAGATGCTCGAGCGCGCGGTCAGGGCGCTCGGCGCGGGGATCGCCTCGGCGGTCAACGTGCTCGACGTCGAGGGCGTGATCATCGGCGGCGGCCTGGGGATCAGGCTTGGCCACCCGTATGCGAAGCTGATATCCGACGCGATGCTGCCGCACTTGTTCGCCGACTCGCGTCCCCCGCATGTGCACGTCGCCGCGCTCGGCGACCTCGGCGGGGCGATCGGAGCGACGCTGGCGCTCCGTGGGCTACAGACTCGTGAGCGTAATCGCCACGAGAGTGATTGACAGCGCCGAGGTGACAACGACGGTGATGGCGGCTGCGCCGTCGAGCAAACCACGACTGCGTCGCTCGCCCATCACGTGCGACGAGCGCGCGAGGCGCCAGATGAAGAACAGGTTGATCGGCAGCAGGAAGCCGTTGACTACCTGCACGCCGACGAGCAGCGCGATCACCGGGACGCCGGGGATGATCGCGACGAACGCGCTCAGCATGATCATGCCGGTGATGATGTTCACGAACACCGGCGCCTCCTCGCGGCGCCTGCCGACGCCCTTCTCATAACCGAGCGACTCGGAGATCACGTACGAGGTCGCGATCGGCAGGATCGCCGCTGCCAGCAGGCTCGCGCCGAGCAGCCCGATGCCGAACAGCACCTCGGCGTAGCGCCCGGCGAACGGGTTCAGCGCGCGAGCGGCTTCTGCGGCAGAGGAGATGTTGTGCACGCCGTGTGTGTACAGCGTCGCGCCGGTCGCGATGATGATGAACGACGCGACGACGTTGGCGAAGACCGCGCCGGCAACTGCCTCGCGTTCCTCGCGTGGCAGCTCCTCCTCTCGCACGCCGCGCTCGACCACCGCCGACTGCAGGTACAGCTGCATATAAGGGGTGATTGTCGTGCCGGTGGTCGCGACCAACAGCACGAGGAACGCCGAGTTCGTGTGGATCTGGGGGACGACCAGCGCCTTGCCGACCGCCCCCCAGTGAGGGTGTGCGAGCACGGCCGCGACCGGGTAGGCGAAGAACGGAATCGTGAACCAGATGAAGATGCGCTCCGCCGAGCGGTAGGAGCCACGCACGATGATCAGCCATATCCCGACCGCGGCGAGCGGAACCGACGCCTGCGCCGGGATGCCGGCGAGCCCGAGTGCGGCGCCGATACCGACGAAGTCCGAGATGCAGATGCCGGTGTTGGCGATGATCACAGCGCTCGTGGCGAAAACCGACCAGCGGATGCCGTACTCCTCGCGCACGAGCTCGGCCAGGCCCTTGCCGGTGACGACGCCCATGCGCGCGGCGAGCATCTGCACCAGCCCGAGCGAGACGGTGATCAGCACCATCGTCCAGAGCAGCTCGTACCCGTACTTGGCGCCCACCGACGAGTAGGTGGCGATCCCGCCGGCGTCATTTCCTGCGTTGGCCGCGATCAGGCCCGGGCCGAGCAGCCCGAGCACGGCGAGGATCCGGTTGCGGCGGGAGCTAAGCCGGGCAGGCAGGCGCGGTCGGCCAAGACTGGCCAACCGGACGCGACGCATGACGGACGGTACTCGGACCGCCATCGAACTTTCCGCTCGCAGGCTTCACGCGACGCAGTCTATTCAGTCCTCGCCGAGCAGCCCGAAGCGACGCCGCCAGCCACGGGGGAGCATCGCCTCGAGCACATCGTCGACGGTCACGACTCCCACCATCCGCTTATGCTCGTCCACGACCGGGATCGCCGTGAGGTTGTAGTCGGCCATCTGCCGGGCGATCTCCTCGAAGGAGGTGTCCGGCGCGAGCCACGGGGTCTCGTGCTTGACGACCGTCGAGAGCCGGCGACCGGGCTCGACGCGCAGCAGCGCCGTCACCGGCACGCTGCCTTCGAGCGCGCCCTCGGGCGAGCTGATGAACACGGTGCTGAGGAGCTCGGCCGCGATCTTGCTGACGCGGACGGCTTGCAGCGCGTCGCCGGCCGACGTCGAGCCGCGCAACAGCAGAAAGTCTGGGCTCATCAGTCCGCCAGCCTCGGCTGGGTCATAGCCGAGCAGCGCGCGCACCTTTACGCGATGACCGACCGGCAGCATTGCGAGCACCGGCTCGCGGCGGTCCTCGTCGAGCTCGCCGATGATGTCGGCCGCGTCGTCGGGCGCCATCCGCGAGACGATCTCTGCGACCTGGGAGTCGGGACGGTGCTCGAGGAACTCGCGCTGGTGCTGGTCGTCGAGCTCCTCGAAGACATCCGCCTCGAGCTCGCGGTCGTCGTCACCGACGGCCCGGATGATCTCCTCGCCCTCGCGGCGCGAGGCGGCCTCGACGAGGTCGGCTATCTGCGCGGGGTGCAGCTTGGCGAGCTTTGGATGCGGGACGCGCAGACGCACCGTCGGCACGTGCCCGACGAACGGCTCGACGCCCGCCCAGTCGAGGAACTCCCCGGTCGCGATGTGCGACCCGAGCGTCTTCGGCAGCAGCCGGCGCAGGCCACCGCGCGGGCCGGTGTCGACACCGACGACGCGCCATGCGCCGGCGACGAACGCGAGCTCGATCTCGTTCGCGCGCACCAGTCGTGCGCCCTGCACGTTGATGAGCTGCCTGTCGAGCAGGTCACGCTTGAGCAGCACCTCATCGGGCCGGCGCTCAAATGGACGCAGGTCGAGCTTGGCCTTGCGCATCACCACACCATGGATGCCGATCTCCGAGACGCGTCCGGCGCCGAGGAACGACAGCCGGCCGGCGACATCGACCAAGAAGCCGGTGATCGGCGGATAGCCCGCGCCCCCGAGTCGCACGATCACGTCCTCGACCTTGCCCAGGCGTCCGTGATCGGCATCGCGCAGCGGACTGCCAACGAGCGCGGAGAGGTGCAGGATCGGAGGCGCCTGTGCGAGCGACGTGCTCACGGGGCACATCGTAGGACCCATCGGAGATCGCCGGCGCGACTTCCCGAGCGATCAGCGTCGCGGGTGCGGCGGCGCTATCGCAGCCGGTGCGCGGACGGGAGAATCTATGGTGGAGCCGGTGCTCCCCTTCTGGATCTCGATCGCGCTGCTGTCGCTCGCCCAGGGGGCGCTCGTGGCCGTGCCCGGCGCGCTCGTGGACGCGCTGCCAGCGCGTCTGCGAGGGCGCCGCTGGGCGATCATCCCGCCGCTGTCGATCGTCGCGTTCGTGTTCGGCGCGCGCGCGGCCGAACACGCAAGCGCCGAAGGCCTGACCTACCTCGCGCTCGTCGGCGTGCCGCTGCTCGCAGCGCTCGCCCTTGGCTGGTTGGTGTGGAACGCGGGCCCCCCGCGCTCGGCGCGGGCGCTGCTCGTTCTACCCCTGTTCGCGCTCGCGTGGGCCGACCGCACCGGCCTTGCGGGCGAGGGCGCCGCGCTCGCGCTCTCGGCGCTCAGCTGCGCCGCGCTCGGCGTGCTGATCGCGACCGTCACGCCGCCGCGGTGGCTCGCGGCCGGGATCGTCGCGATGGCCGTCGCCGACACGACGCTCGTGGTCTCCAACCTGCTGCAGCGTCCCAACAACGCGCTCAACGCCGCCCGCCCCGTGGCCGGCCTGCCGCAGCTGCAAAGCGCGGTGTTCGGCTCGGCGGTCATGGGCTACGGCGACCTGTTCATCGCCGGCGCGCTCGGGGGCCTGCTCGCCGCCAGCTGCGGGCGCCCGCAGCAGCTCCATGCGGCGGCGCTGACAGCGTGTCTGGCGCTCTGCTTCGACCTGCTGTTCTTCGTCGTCAACGAGCTGCCGGCGACCGTGCCGGTGGCGCTCGCGCTCGTCGCGGCGATCATCACCGGGCGCCTGCGATTCTCCGCTGCGCCGCAAGCCCCACGAGCTCCTCGGCGGGCTCGTGCCCGTCGGCGGCGGGGGTCCGGGCAGCCTCGGGCCCCGGCCGCGCCGTGAGCGCGCGAGCGGTGATCTCCACGGCGGGAGGAGCCTGCACCGCGCGCTCGGACGCCGCGCCAGCCTGCTCGATGCGGCGCACCTGCGGCAGCACCCGGTGCTCGAAAGAGCCGACCGCCTCGTTGTAGGCCGACACCGCGGAGTCCAGCTGCCGGCCGACCTTCGAGAACGGCGCGACGAAGCGCCCGAGACGGCCGTGCAGCTCCCGCGCGGACGCGGCGATCTCGCGTGCGGACTGCGCGATCAGCTCTTGACGCCAACCGTAGTGCACGGCCCACAGCAGCCCGATCAGCGTCGTCGGCGTCGCCATCAGCACCTGCTGCTGGACGCCGTACTCGATCAGCGCGGGGTCCTGGGCCAGCGCCGCCTGGTAAATGCCGTCGGAGGGCACGAACATGACCACGAACTCCGGCGTGCAGTCCAGCTGACGCTGGTAGCCCTTGGAGGCGAGCTTGGCGATGTGCTCGCGCGTCTGGCGCGCGTGACGCGCGAGGTGCAGCTCGCGCTCGTCCTCGCCTGCCGCCTCCAGGGCCGACAGGTACGCGTCGAGCGGCACCTTGGAGTCGACGACCACGAGCTTGCCGCCGGGCAGGCGCACGAGCATGTCCGGTCGCAGCCCGCCCTCGCCGGTCTGGATCGTGCGCTGCTCGAGGAAGTCGCAGTGCGAGACCATTCCCGCCATCTCGACCACGTTGCGAAGCTGGATCTCGCCCCAGGAGCCGCGCGTCGCCGGGCGCTTGAGCGCCGATACGAGGTTGCCCGTCTCCCGGCGCAGCGTCCCCACGCCCTCGCCCAGGTGACGGATCATCTGCGCGAGCTCGCCCTGCGCCTGCCTGCGCTCGCGCTCCAGACGCGCGATCTCGCCCTCCATGCGCCCGAGCTTCTCCTGCACGGGAGCGACGACGCCCTTGATCTCCTGCGCCCGGCGGGCCATCTCAGCCGCGGCGCGCTCCTCCTCGGCCCGGCGCGCCTCGGCAACACGCCGTGCCAGCGAGTCGCCGGTCTGGGCGAGCACGTCGACCGAGATCGCCTTCAGCTCGTCGCGCAGCCGCGCGCGGCCGCCGCGTACCAGCAATGCGACGCAGCCGGCGCCCAGCAGCGCTCCGACGGCCAGCAGCAGGATGTCCATGTTTGTCCCTCCGAGAAGGATCGAACGCCGAAACGACAAGGATGGCGCGCGCCTCGGACGCGACCGATCCCTTACTCGACCCTTACACAACCGGGTTGACACGTCGCTCACCGCTGGCTATGCTCGTGGCAATCTCCCTGAGCTACGGGCTCGGGGAGTACTGCATTGAGGGATGTATTCATTGAGGGGCTGCGCCTGCGGGCTTGGCCCGCACGTACGTATTGGAGGATGTGAGATGTCAGCCATGAATGGCTCTGCCGTCGCGCTGCGACCGAACCGGCGCGCGATCGGATGCTTTGCGGCGCTCGCGTTTGCGCTGTCGGCGTTTGTTTTCGCGCCCGCCGCCGCGCACGCGCAGGCGCCGCCCACGACCACTTATCTCGCTCTCGGTGATTCGATCTCGTTCGGATACTCGGAGGAACGATTCAACCTTCACTACCCGACGGAGTCGCCGTCGTACTTCGAAGAAGGCTTCACCAACGACTTCGTCAAAGACCTAGCCCTGAAATCCGAGGTCGGCAAATCCATCAGGCTCGTGAACGACGCCTGTCCCGGCGAGACCTCGAACGGGCTGATCGGGGAAAACACCGAACTCGGCGGTGAAGCGTCGACCGAGACGATCGAAGAAGTCGAAGGCAAGCCGGCCGAAAGGTTCCCGGCGGGCGGATACCAGGGCCTCGGCGACTGGCACCCGTGCAAATACGCCTTCGAGGACCACCTGCCGCTGCACAACGGGGGCTACGTCAACGAAGGCAAAGAAGTCTCGCAGCTCGAAGAGGCGGTCTCGTCGATCGAGAGCAAAACCAGCCCGGTCAAGGCGATCACCCTGAACATCGGCTCCAACGACGAGCTCGCGGCGATCACGCAGTGCGAGGACGAACACGGCGCCGAAGGCGAGTACGCGATCCTCGAGTGCATCAAAGAAACCTCTGAACACGTCACGGTGCCGCACATCCTGCACAACATCGGCGACATCCTGACCGTGATCCACGACGTCGGTTACACCGGCCCGATCGTGCTGCTCGGCTTCTACAACCCGGACGCGTTCATCCTTCCGGGCAGCGACGCCCTGCAGAAAGGCACGAACGAAGCGGTCGAAGGCGAGCTGCTGCCGGAGCTCAGGAGCGAGGGCATCAACGTCGCCTACGCCAACCCGTTCCCGATATTCAACAGGGAATCGGGCGTCGACGCCAAAAAGGAGCTCAAAGCGATCTGCAAGTACACCGAAATGTGCAACCCGAACGACCCGGGCGGGAGTGAAGACGACGGGGACATCCACCCCTCGCCGCTGGGCTATGAAGAGCTCGGCAAACTCGTCAACAAGGCGTACAAGGAAATCGCCTGATCGCTTGACCGATCACGAGCGCGTCTGATCCGTATCGCAGACGTCCAGGGGCCCCCGGCCGAGCGGCCGGGGGCCCCTGTCGTTGAGGTCACGCCTTTACGCGCGCGAGCGCTCGTAGCTGCGCGCAGCCGTTTCGAGGATCCCGAGCATCGCCGGCGCCGAGGGCACCAGGCGCGCGCCGGCGGGCACGGCGGCGATCACGCGGCGTGCGGGAGGGACGGGGGAGAGCGAGCGGATGGCGATCTCATCGCGCACCGCCGAGAGCGCGAGCTCGGGGATCAGCGCGACGCCCACGCCCGCCGCCACCAGGCCCTGGACCGTCTGGAAGTCGTCGCTTTCGAAGGCGACGTTCGGCTCGAAGCCGGCGGCGATGCAGCTGCGCACGACGTGGCGCGCGCCAGGGCTCGAGCTCGAGGTCTGAACCCACGCCTCGCCGGCGAGGTCCACGAGGCGCAGGCGTGGCTTGGCCGCGAGCGGGTGCGCGCGCGGTAGCGCGAGGTGCAAGGGGTCATCGAGCAGGCCGGTGTAGGTGAGCTCCTCCTGGGGCAGCGGCTCCTCGGCGAACTCGAACAGCAGCGCCAGATCGAGCTCGCCGGCACGCAGGCGCGGGACGATCGCCTCCGGCTCGCCCTCGGCGAGGGTCAGCCGGACGTCCGGGTACGAGGCGCGGAACGTGGCGATCGCGAGCGGCATCAGCGTCGCCCCGGCGGTCGGGAACGACGCCATCCGCAGCCTGCCTCCGCGCAGCCCCGCGATCGCGGCGAGCGCCGCCTCGGCGCCCTCCAGGCGCGCGAGGATGCCCTCGGCGTGCGCGACCAGGGTCTGCCCGGCGGCGGTCAGGCTGACGCCGCGCGGATGGCGCTCGAGCAGCGCCATCCCGGCTTCGCTCTCCAGCGAGGCGATCTGCTGGGAGACGGCCGACTGCGTATAGGACAGCGCCGCGGCGGCCGCCGAGAACGAGCCGCGATACGCGACCTCCGTGAGGATCCTCAACCGAGCCACGTTCAACATAAGTAAAGCTTATCTCAAATATCATAAGAATCATTGGGGCTGATGGCAGGAAGGTGTCAAGATCGGCCGGAAAGCGTTCGACAAACACACACAGCCGGCCGATCGGCGGCCGTCACCCAACAGGAGGAGCTTCCATGTCAGTCAAGGTGATCGTCTCTTATGACGGAACCGCCAACGAGGACGACGCGATCGCGCTCGGTCGGCTGTTCGGCCGCGCCGGGGCGGAGGTCTCACTAGCCTACGTGCGCCACGCGCACGAGGCGGACGCGAGCCGCGAGCACGCGGTCGAAGCGCAGGCCCACGGCCTGCTCGAGGGCGGCCTCGAGCTGCTCGGCGACCCCCACGCGCAGCTGCACGTCGTCACCGACCGCTCGACCCCCGAGGGGCTCGGCAGGCTCGCGCAGGCGGAGCGCGCGGACGTGATCGCGTTCTGCTCTGACTCGCACACCGCCAAGGGCCACGTCTCGATCGGGAACTCCGCGGAGCGTCTGCTCGAGGGCGGGGCGACCGCGATCGCGATCGCCCCGGTCGACGTCGCCGAGCGCATCGGCGAGCGATCGATCGACAACATCGTCGCCGTAAGCGACGCCGACGGCGGCGCCCGCCAGACCGCCGAGTCGCTCGCGCGCGTGTTCGGTGCGAGCATCGCGCCGGTCGTCGGCGAGCAGACCGGCCTGCTGGTCGTCGACTCGCGCTCCTCGGCGCAGCCCGGTCGCGTATCGCTGAGCTCGTCGGCCTCGCACCTGATCGAGACCGCGACCTGCCCGGTGCTCGTGCTCGCGCGCGGCGTGCAGCTGTCCTTCAGCGGCGCCGCCGCTGCAGCAGCCGCCTGAGCGAACCCTCATCGGAGCGCCCGGCGCCCGCGCTCAGCCGCGTGGGCGCCGCGCGCCGCGCCTGGCGCAAGCGGTTGCAGTCGCGCACCCGCTGGCGCGCACGCGCGCAGCCGTAGCGCGCGAGCGCTTCCAGGAAGTCCAGCGCGCCGCCCGCCAGGTGCGCCGCCGGGCCGGTCAACAGCCAGCTCTCGGCGCGGCCAAGCAGCCCGCGCTCGTAGCGACGCGCCATCGGCGGCACGGTATCGTGGCGGGCGTGCCCAGCGCCCTGAAGACGACGGTCACCGAGCTGGGGGACTCGCGCGTACGCCTGCAGGTGCAGGTGCCGGCGGAGGAGGTCGAGGAGCGCGTGGAGCGCAAGGCGCGCCAGCTCGGACGCGAGCTGAAGCTCCCTGGCTTTCGCCGGGGCAAGGTGCCGCCGGCGCTTGTGATCAGGCGCGTCGGACGCGAGGCGGTGCTCGAGGAGGCCGTGCGCGGCACGCTCTCGAGCTGGTACTCGGATGCGGTCGAGAGCGCCGGTCTGGTGCCCGTCGGCGATCCCCAGCTCGCGCTCGGCGAGCTGCCCGCGCAGGGTCAGGCGCTCGAGTTCTCGATCGAGATCGGCGTGCTGCCCAAGGCCGAGCTCGGCGACTACAAGGGGCTGGAGGTCGGACGCCGCGAGCCGGAGGCGGCCGAGGAGGACGTGCAGCGCGAGATCGCGGCGATGCGCGAGCGCCTCGCGCGGCTGCACACCGCCGAGCGCCCCGCCGCGGCGGGCGACTACCTGGTTGTCGACTACGTCGGCACGCTGCTCGCCGAGCCGCGCCCCGACGCCGGAAGCGAGGATCCGGCCGGGCGCGAAGGCCGCGGGGAAAAGGCGCCGAACGGGCGCCGCGGCGAGCCGTTTGCGGGCGGCGAGGGCCGCGACCAGCTCGTCGAGCTCGGCGCCGGCAACCTTATCCCCGGCTTCGAGGAGGGCCTGCTCGGCGCAAGCGCGGGCGAGACGCGCACGGTCACCCTGCGCTTCCCCGAGGATTACGCCAGTGAGCTGGCCGGTTCGGGGACGCGAGCGAAGCGAGGGTCTCCCGGTTCGCTCGCCGGGCGCGAGGCGTCCTTCGAGATCACCGTCAAGGAGGTCAAGCTCAAGGAGCTCCCCGAGCTCGACGAGGACTTCGCGATCGACGCCGGCTTCGACGACATGCAGGAGCTGCGCGACGACATCCGCCGGCGCCTGATCGAGCTGGACGAGCGGCGTGTCGAGGCGGAGTTCCGTCAGGCCGCGCTCGACGCCGCCGTCGCGGGCGCGAGCGTGGCGCTCACGCCCGAGCTGATCCAGGCGCGCGCGCGCGAGATGTGGGAGCGGATGCTGCACTCGCTCGAGCACCGCGGCATCGCGCGCGAGACCTACCTGCGAATCGTCGCTCGCGAGGAGGCGGAGGTGCTCGAGGAGATGCGGCGCGAGGCAGAGCTCGCGCTGCGCCGCGAGGCCGTCCTCACGGCCGTCGTCGCCGCCGAGCGAATCGAGCCCTCCGAGCAGGAGCTGGTGGCGGCGCTCGCGCCGAGCGCGGGCGCACAGCCCGAAGGGCCGGGTCGCGAAGGCCTGGACGCGAATGAGCTGCTCGAGCGGCTGCGCTCCGCCGGGCGCCTGGAGGAGGCGCGGGAGGACCTCGCCGCGCGCCAGGCGATCGACCTGATCGCGGCCGCCGCCAAGCCGATCCCGCTCGCGCAGGCGCAGGCGCGCGAGCAGCTGTGGACGCCCGCGAAGGCCGAGCAGGAGGCGATCGCCGCCGGCGCGCACGCTCCGGCGGCGCCCGCGCGCCTGTGGACCCCCACCGACCCGAGCTCGGCCAGCTAGCCTTCTAGAGGATTTACAGCGGCGAGGCGAAACAAAGGCGAGACCATGCCCCGGAAGCGAGGACGATGAGCCCACTTGTACCGATGGTCGTCGAGCAGACCTCGCGCGGCGAGCGCGCGTTCGACATCTACAGCCGGCTGCTCAACGAGCGCATCATCTTCCTGGGCACGCCCGTCGACGACCAGATCGCCAATCTGATCGTCGCGCAGCTGTTGCACCTGGAGTCAGAGGACCCCGAGAAGGACATCTCGCTGTACATCAACTCGCCCGGGGGGTCGGTGTACGCGGGTCTTGCGATCTACGACACGATGCAGTTCATCAAGCCCGACGTGCAGACGATCTGCGTGGGCATCGCGATGTCGATGGGAGCGCTGCTGCTCGCGGGCGGCGCGCAGGGCAAGCGGATGGCGCTGCCGAACGCCAAGATCCTCATCCACCAGGTCTCCTCGAGCTTCCAGGGCCAGGCGACCGACATCGAGATCCACGCCAAAGAGATCATCGACGTGCGCAGGCGCCTGGACGAGATCATCGCCAAGCACGCCCACAAAGACCTCGAGCAGGTGCGCAAGGACACCGAGCGCGACTACTTCATGAGCTCGGAGGAGGCGAAGGAGTATGGCATCATCGATCGGGTGATCTCGGAACACTAGGAGAGGCGCGCCGAGCGGCGCGGGGCTTGCTCCTCGCTCGCTTTCGTGCGGAGCACGTCGCGCTCGCTGCGTCCGCGCTCGCCCGCTCGAGCCCGCCTCTCGCGCAGCTCCGGAGAACAGCAGGGAGGACGACAATGGCCAGACCGACAGATTCCAACGAGCAGCTCCTATGCAGCTTCTGCGGGAAGTCCCAGCGCCAGGTGAAGAAGCTGATCGCCGGTCCGGGCGTGTACATCTGCGACGAGTGCATCGACCTCTGCAACGAGATCATCGACGAGGAGCTCTCCGCGCCGCCGGCGTTCGACATCGAGAGCCTGCCGAAGCCGCGTGAGATCTACGACGTGCTCGATGAGTACGTAGTCGGCCAGGACCCCTCCAAGCGCACGCTCTCGGTGGCCGTCTACAACCACTACAAGCGCGTGCAGATGATGACCTCCGGCGACTCGGAGATCGAGCTGCAGAAGTCCAACATCCTGCTGCTCGGCCCGACCGGCTGCGGCAAGACGCTGCTCGCGCAGACGCTCGCGCGGATCCTCAACGTGCCGTTCGCGATCGCCGACGCGACCGCGCTGACGGAGGCGGGATACGTCGGCGAGGACGTCGAGAACATCCTGCTCAAGCTGATCCAGGCCGCCGACTACGACGTCAAGAAGGCCGAAACGGGGATCATCTACATCGACGAGGTCGACAAGATCGCGCGCAAGGCCGACAACCCGTCGATCACCCGCGACGTCTCCGGCGAGGGCGTGCAGCAGGCGCTCTTGAAGATCCTCGAGGGCACCCAGGCCTCGGTGCCGCCGCAGGGCGGGCGCAAGCACCCCCACCAGGAGTTCCTGACGATCGACACCACCAACGTGCTGTTCATCTGCGGCGGCGCGTTCGCGAACCTCGACAAGGTGATCGAGCGCCGGATCGGGCACAAAGGCGTCGGCTTCGCCGCCGCGATCGAGCCGAAGGCCGAGCGCGACACAGGCGAGATCTTCGAGCAGTGCCTGCCGGAGGACCTGATCGAGTACGGGCTGATCCCCGAGTTCATCGGGCGCCTGCCGGTGATGTCCGCGGTGCACCAGCTCACGCGCGATGACCTCGTCTCGATCCTCGTCGAGCCGCGCAACGCGCTGGTCAAGCAGTTCCAACGCTTCTTCGCCTTCGACGGCATCGAGCTGGTGTTCTCCGAGGACTCGCTCGTGGCCGTCGCCGAGCGCGGTCTTGAGCGCGAAACCGGCGCACGCGGCCTGCGCTCGATCATCGAGGAGATCCTGCTCGAGGTGCAGTTCGAGCTGCCATCCCGGCGCGACGTCAAGAAGTGCGTCGTGACCAAGGAGACCGTCGAGAAGGGGCTGACGCCGACGCTCGTCACCGAAGCGGCGCCCGAGGAGGCCGAGGAGAGCTCGCTGCGCGAGGAGTCCGCGTAGCGAGCAGCGACGCGCCCGCTGCCGCTACCATCGCGGCTGTGTCCAAGAGGCCCGAGCGCAAGTCAAAGCTCGAGCGCGTGCGCGCGCTGCCGTGGGTGGCGATCGCACAGGTTGCGGTCGTGCTCGGCCGGCGTTGGCGGGCGCTGTCGGCCAAGGATCGCGCGCGCCTGGGACGGCTCGCGCGCGATTCCCAAGGGCGCCCGTCGAACCTCAGCGCCAAGCAGCGCGCCGAGCTGCGCGCGCTGATCGGCAAGCTCGACCTCGCCGGCGTCGGCCGTGAGCTGCTGGCGCCCGGACGGCGCGGAGGCGGCCGCCGGCGCTCGCGCCGCCGCGGCTCGCGCGCGTGAGCGAGCGCACGATCTGGACCGAGGCGCAGGCCGAGCGCCAGCTGCGCTCGCTCGAGCTGTTCGGCATGCGCTTCGGCCTCGACCGGATGCGCCGCATGATGACCGCGCTCGGCTCCCCCGAGCAAAGCTTCGAGGCGATCCACGTGCTCGGCACCAACGGCAAGTCCTCGACCACGCGGATGACCGCGGCGATCCTCGAAGAGCACGGCTTGCACGTCGGCGCCTACCTCTCGCCCCACCTTGTCTCTTACCGCGAGCGCCTGCTGATCGACGGCCTGGAGCTCGACGCCGAGGCGTTCGCCGCCGCAGTCGACCGCGCTGCTTGGGCCGCCGCGCGCGTCAACCGCACGCTCGCCGATGGCGACCACGTGACGCAGTTCGAACTCCTGACCGCCGCCGCGTTGTGGGAGATCGCGCGCCGCGAGGTCGAGGTCGCGGTCGTAGAGGCCGGGCTCGGCGGGCGCTATGACGCGACCAGCGTGATCGAGCCGCGCGTGACCGTGCTGACCAACGTCGGCCTCGAGCACACCCGCTGGCTGGGCCCGACGGTCAAGGACATCGCCGAGGAGAAGCTCGCGGCGCTGCGCCCGCGCGCCACGCTCGTGCTCGGCGATGACCTCGCGGCGCAGGCGCTCGCCGTGGCCGAACGCGTGGTCGCCGAGCGCGAAGCTCAGGTCGTGCGCGCGCGCGAGCTGCCCGAGGCGAGCGAGCTGCTCGCCCGCGGCGCCTTTCAGCGGCGCAACTTCGCGCTCGCGCGCGCCGCCGCCGGGTCATATCTGCGGCTCGCCGGCGTCGCGCCCGATCAGCGGGCCTTCGCCCGCGCGGGCGCACGCACCCTCCTCGCCGGTCGCCTGCAGCTGCTCGACACGCGTCCGCCGATCGTGCTCGACGGCGCGCACAATCCGCACGCCGTGCGCGCGCTCGTCGCCTCGCTGCCGGAGGTATTGGCCGCCCGCCCACCCGCGCCGCTCGCGCTGGTGCTCGGCGTGCTCGAGGACAAGGACGCCGCGGAGATGCTCGCGGCGCTGTTGCCGGTCGCCGAGCGCGCGTGGTTCACCGCGCCGCCGAGCGCGCGCGCTCTCTCGCCCGCGGCGCTGCAGTCGCTCGCACGCCAGCTCGGGTTCGACGCGAGCGCGTGCGAGCCGCAGCCCGCGCCGGCGCTCGAGCAAGCCAGGCGCTGGGCGGCGCAACGCGGGGGCGCCGTGCTGGTGACCGGCTCGGTGTACCTGGTCGGAGAGCTGCTCGCCTCGCTCACCCGCACGCGCCACGCCGCGCGCGATCCCGACAGCGAGGCCAGAGTCCGAGGGAGCTCGCCCAGGTGAACGAGCAGGGGCCCTCGGTGCTCGCGATGATCGGCGGCGTGGCGCTGTTCGTGGCGCTCGTGATCCTCGTATTCTTCGCCGCTGGCTACGGTTTTGGCCGCCTGTTTCTCTAAACTCAGCCGGCCGATGCCACCCTTCGCATATTTCGGAATCGAAAGCAGCGGCCTGAATCTGGCGATCGATCTGCTGATTCTGTTCGTCGTGGTCCTGTACCTCGCGCTGATCTACTGGACCTACGCCGATGCGCGGCGCAGAATCGAGGACCCGTGGTTGATCACATGCGCGACGGCCGTCTCGTTCTTTCCGTTCGTCGGGCCGATCGTGTACATGGTCGTGCGCCCGCCGGAGTACCTCGAGGACGTGCGCGAGCGTGAGCTCGAGACGCAGGCCGCCCAGGCGCGCCTGCGCCAGCACGAACAGGCGCTGTGCCCGCACTGCAGCTACCGGATCGAGCCGGACTTCATCCGCTGCCCGAGCTGCCTGCGCAAGCTCAAGGCGCGCTGCGCCAACTGCTCGCGTCCGCTCGACCAGGCATGGACGATCTGCCCCTACTGCGAGGCGGACGTGCCGCCGATGGCAGCCACGCGCTCGCGCCGGCGCCGCGGCGCGCCCGCGCTCGAGGATGACCTCTCCGATCTCGCCGGCGCGACCGTCGTCGACGAGCTGAGCGAGACGGCGCCCGCGGAGACCGCGCTGGCCGTCGAGCCGACGCTCAGGCCGCACCCCTCCGGACGCGCGAGCCGTCCGGGCGGGCGCCCGCGGCCGAGCTCCTGAACCGCGCCTCTGCAACCACGAGCACGAAAGCGAGCGTATGCAACGAACGCTGATACTTGTCAAGCCCGACGCCTTCGCGCGCGGCCTGAGCGGCGAGATCATCGCCCGCTTCGAGCGCAAGGGCCTGCGGATCGTCGCGCTGCGCCACATGACCGTCACGCGCGAGCTCGCCGAGCGCCACTACGCCGAGCACGCCGAGCGCCCGTTCTTCGCCGAGCTCGTCGCGTTCATCACCTCCGGGCCGATCCTCGCGATGGTGCTCGAGGGCCCGGAGGCGGTCAAGGCGGCGCGGCAGGTGATCGGCGCGACCAACCCGCTCGAGGCGGGCACCGGCTCGATCCGCGGCGACTTCGCGATCGAGCTCGGCACCAACATGGTCCACGGCTCGGACTCGCCCGAGTCCGCGACCCGTGAGGCCGCGCTGTTCTTCGGCGAGCTCGACTGACGCGGAGACGGGCCTAGCTGTCCGAGCATCCGGCTCTCGTCCTCGCCTCGGCCTCGCCCCAGCGCAGGGCGCTGCTCGAGGCTCTCAACGTGAGCTTCACGGTCAGGGTGCCGCGGGCGCAGGAGCTCGAACACGGTCCGGACCCCGCCCAGGTCGCGCTCGAGAACGCGCTGCGCAAGGCGCGCGGCGCCAGCCGCCCGGGCGCGCGCGAGGTGGTCCTCGGCTGCGACACGATCGTCGTGCTCGACGGCGAGATCTACGGCAAGCCGCCCGATGCGCGCGCGGCGCGGCGCACGCTCGCCGCGCTCGGCGGGCGCACCCACGAAGTGCTCAGCGGCCTCGCCCTGCTGCTCCCCGGCGAGCAGCGCACGACCGTCGCGCGCACGCTCGTCACCTTCAGGGCGCTCGACGCGCGGCTGCTCGACTGGTATGTGCAGACCGGCGAGTGGCGCGGGCGCTCCGGCGGCTACGCGATCCAGGGCGCCGGCTCGCGCCTGGCGCTGGCGCTCGAGGGGGAAGCGGAGAACGTCGTCGGGCTGCCGCTCGCCGCGCTGCTCGAGCTCTACCCCGAGCTGGTGCAAATCCACTCGCACCCCTAGGGCGCCCAGAAACCAGTCCGCTAGACTGCGCCGCGGGTACGCGCCCGATGAGCGCGGGCCGCCGTGGGCATCGCTTCAGGCAGCGGCGCCGGACCGGATGTGAGCGTGCCCCCTCTCTCTAAATGGGCATCTTCAGCTATCTGACAGGGTTCGGCGGCCGTGACATGGCGGTCGACCTCGGAACCGCCAACACGCTCGTGTACGTGCGCGGGCGTGGGATCGTGCTGTCCGAGCCAAGCGTCGTGGCGATCGACTCGCGCAGCGGCGAAGTCCACGCCGTCGGGATCGAGGCCAAGCGCATGCTCGGGCGCACGCCCGGCACGATCCAGGCGATCCGCCCGCTCAAGGACGGCGTGATCGCCGACTTCGACGTGACCGAGCAGATGCTCAGGCACTTCATCCAGAAGGTCCACCAGAACCGCTGGGCGCATCCGCGCGTGGTCGTGTGCGTGCCCTCCGGGGTCACCGGCGTGGAGAAGCGCGCCGTCGAGGAGGCGTGCCTGTCGGCGGGCGCGCGCACCGCCTACCTGATCGAGGAGCCGATGGCCGCCGCGATCGGAGCGGGCCTTCCGGTAGGCGAGCCGACCGGCTCGATGGTCGTGGACATCGGCGGCGGCACCTCCGAGGTGGCGGTCATCTCGCTCGGCGGGATCGTCGTCTCGCAGTCGATCCGCGTCGGCGGCGATGAGATGGACGAGGCGATCATCAACTACGCCAAGAAGGAGTACAAGCTGCTGATCGGCCAGCAGACGGCCGAGGAGCTCAAGCTCGAGATCGGCTCCGCGTGCCCGATGTCCGAGGAGCTGCAGGCGGAGATCCGCGGGCGCGACATGGTCGCCGGCCTGCCCAAGACCGTCGTGCTGACCAGCGAGGAGATCCGCCAGGCGCTCGCCGAACCGCTCAACCAGATCATCGACGCCGTCAAGGAGACGCTCGACCGCACGCCGCCCGAGCTCGCCTCGGACATCATGGACCGCGGCATCATGCTCGCGGGCGGCGGCTCGCTGCTGCAGGGACTCGACGAGCGCCTGCGCGAGGAGACGCAGATGCCCGCGCACCTGGCGGAATCGCCGCTGACGTGCGTGGCGGTCGGCTCCGGGCGCTCGCTCGAGGAGTTCGAGGCGATCCACCGCTCCAACCGCACCTCGAACAATCGCCGCCGCCGGTGACGGGCAAGCGCCCTCGGCGGTGATCGAGTGTGACAGCCCGCCTGCCCCGTGGGTACCCTGTCCAGCGAACGCTCCCGGAAGGTAACCATCCGTGTATGACAAGACGGTACGGCGTCGCCGAGCGGTGCTCGCGCTGCTCGTGGTGCTCTCCCTGCTGCTGCTGACCGCCTACTTCGGCGAGGGGCCCAGCGGACGCCTGCACGGGGTCCAGCGCGACTTCCTGACGATCGTCTCGCCGATCCAGGACGGCGCCAACAAGGCGCTGAAGCCGGTGCGCGACCTGTTCAGCTGGTTCGGCAACACGCTGCACGCCAAAAGCCAGCTCGGCCAGGCGCTCAAGCAGACCGAGAAACTGCGCCGCGAACTCGTCGCCGACCAGGAAGAAAAACGCTCTTATCACGAGCTCGCCGCGCTGACCCACCTCGACCAGCTCGGCGTCGGCGACTACCGCCCCGTGACCGCGACGGTCATCGGCAAAGACCCCAACGTGTGGTACGAGACGGTCGCGATCAACAAGGGCGAAGCGGCGGGCGTGCGGCGCAACGACGCCGTGATCAACGCCGAAGGGCTCGTCGGGAAGGTCACCCAGGTCGCATCCGACGGCGCTGTCGTCGAACTGCTGACCGGCAGCTCGATGGGTGTGATGGCGCGGATCGGCACCGGCCAGGCGACCGGCCTGGTGCGGCCGAAGGTCGGGGAACCGAACGACCTGCTGATGCAGTACCTGCCCAGCAACGCGCCGGCCAACGCAGGCGAATACGTCGTCACCTCCGGCACCGTCGCGCCCGGCTTCCCGTCGCTGTACCCGCCCGGGCTGATCATCGGCGAGGTCACCTCGACCAACGAAGAAAGCGCCTACAAGTCGGTCAACGTGCACCCGATCGCCAACCTCCACGACCTCGACATCGTGCAGGTGCTGACCGCCGGTGCGGGAACGGCGGCGGCCAACCTCGCCCAGGTCGCCGCCAGCCTGCCCGCCGGCCAGTCGGGCTCGGGCGGCGGCGAACAGCTCGCCTCCGCGCAGGTGGGCGGATGAGCGGCGTCGCTCCGGGTCAGCTGGCCTTGCGCCTCGCGCTGCTAGCGCTCGTCGTCGTGTTCTTTCAGATCGGCGTCGTCTCCGAGGTGCCCGTATTCGGCGTCAACGCCGAACTGTGCGCGCTGCTGGTCGCGTTCGCCGGGCTGCTGTGCGGCTCGACCGTCGGAGCCGCCTGCGGCTTCGCGGTCGGGCTGTTCATCGACCTCGCGCTCCTGCAGACGCTCGGGCTCACGTCGCTGATCTTCACGCTGATCGGCTACTGGTGCGGGCGCCTGCGCGAGCTGCGCGACCCGCAGGCGGCGCTCACGCCGCTGCTCGTCGGCGTCGCCGCCTCGGCGCTCGCGCTCGTCGGCTACTCGCTGATGGAGTTCATGCTCGGCGTCGACGCCCCGGTGAGCTTCGAGCTGCTGCGCGTGATCGTGCTCGGCGTGGTCGTCAACGCGATCATCGCGCTGCCCGTGTGGGCGCTCACGCGGCGCGTGCTCGAAGGCGCGCTGCCCGAGGATCCGCGCCGGCGCCGGCGCCGGCGGGCGTACACGACCGGGGGCCTCAGCCCCCTCAGCAAAGCCTAGTGAGCACGCCGATCGAGCCCGTCAAGCGGCGTGACCCGCGCGTGCCGGTCTCGCCGCAGCTCGCGCTGCGCGTGGCGATCATCGGCGGCGTCGCGATGGTGATATTCGGCGTGATCTTCTTCCGCCTGTGGTACCTGCAGGTGCTCTCCAGCGAACAGTACGTCGCCCAGGCGAACGCCAACCAGGCGCGCGAACTGCCGATCGCCGCGCCGCGCGGGGACATCCTCGACCGCGAAGGCCAGACGCTCGTCGGCAGCACCACGACCAACGCCGTGCAGATCGCGCCCGACGAACTGCCCGAAAGCGTCTCCGGGCAAGTCGCCGAATACCAGGGCGCCCTCGACAAGGCCGAAGCCGCGCGCCAGGCGGCCGTCGCGCGCCTGTCGGGCTATGAGGCCGCGCTCGGCCACGTGCGGCGCCTGAGCGGCTCACAGCACGCGGAGCTCGCGCGGCTGCAGGCGGCCACGGGCCCGCCGCACGTGGCGGTGCCGCCGCTGCCGCGCACGGCGGTGAAGCTCAGAGAGCTCTTCAGGCGCCTCGCGCGCGTGATCGGCGTGCACTCGCGCACGATCGACGAACGCGTCGTCGAGGGCATGCTCGCGGCGCCGTATGCGCAGGTGACGATCAAGACGGACGCCGGGCCGGGAGCGCTGACGGTGCTCGGCGAGCGGGCCGACGAATTCCCCGGGGTCGTGCAGGAACCGGTTTCGATCCGCGAATATCCCTACGGCGAAATGGCCGCGCAGATCCTCGGCTACGTCGGGCAGGTCACCGTAGGAGAGCTCAAGGAACCGGCCTTTCGCGGCGTCAAGCAGGGCACGATCGTCGGCAAGGCGGGCCTCGAGTACTACTACGACCACTACCTGCGCGGCGTCCCCGGCGTCAAGCGCGTCGCCGTCAACGCCGAAGGCCAGCCCGTCCTCGACGCCAAGCTCGCGCCGACCCCGCCCAAGGCCGGGCACACGCTGCAGACGACGCTCGACTTGCCGCTGCAGCTCGCCGGCGAAAAGGCGCTGCTGGAAGGCATGGAACGCGCGCGCGCCGGCGGCAAACCGGCGATCGCCGGCGCGTTCGTGGCGCTCGACCCGCTCAACGGAGAAGTGCTCGCGATGGGCTCCTCGCCGAGCTTCGATCCGAACAAGTTCGCCAAACCCCTGACCCAGGCCGAATACGAAGCGCTCACCGGGCGCAACGGCGACGAACCCGGCCGGCTCACCGACCTCGCCGACGAAGGCGAATACCCGACCGGCTCGACCTTCAAGCCGATCACCGCGATGGCCGCGCTGGAAGCCGGGGTGATCAACCCCAGCGAGGGGCTCGGCGCGGGCAAATGCATCGAAGTGGGGGCCGAGCAGTTCTGCAACGCCGGGCTCACCGACTACGGGGCGGCGGACCTGGTCGAAGCGCTGAAGGAGTCCTCGGACACCTACTTCTTCACCGTCGGCGAGCTCGCCAACGAGCACGGCGGGAACATCATCCAGAAGAAGGCCAAAGAGCTGGGGGTGGGGGAGGACACGGGGATCGACCTGCCGAGCGAGTTTCCCGGCGTGATCCCCAGCCCGAAGTGGCTCGCAGAACAGAACCAGCTCGAATACAAATGCCAGCGCGAACACCACGGCCAGCCGTGCTACATCGTCGGTGAACCCGGCGCGCCCTGGACCGTCGGCTACAACATGGACCTCGCGGTCGGGCAGGGCGAGCTGCTCACCGACCCGCTGCAGATGGCCGTCGCGTACTCGACGCTCGCCAACGCCTACCGCGACAACGGCGAAGGCACCGTCGTGACCCCCCACCTGGGCAAACAGATCGACGAAGCCAACGGCAGCCTCGTGCAGACGCTGCGCTTCCCGAGCCGCCACGTGCACCTCGACTACGAAGACCTGAGCCTCGTGATGGAAGGCATCCACGAGGCGACCACCGCGCCCGGTGGGACCTCCACCGAAGTGTGGGCGGGCTGGGACGAGGAAGAAGACCCGACGTTCGGGAAGACCGGGACGGCGGAACGCGCGGGCCATGTGGAACAGTCCTGGTACATGTGCTACATCGGCAACGCCCGGCGCCCGATCGTGATCGCCGTGACCGTCGAGGAAGGCGGCTTCGGCGCCGAAACCGCGGCCCCGATCGCGCGCCTGATCGCCTCGCAGTACTACGGCAAGGCGAAGAAGTTCATCGCCGGCAACTCCAAGACCTTTTGAGCCCGCTCAGCCCGATCAAGACCCCGGAGGAGGCCCCGGCGAGCCCGCCGCGGGCGCTGCGCCTGCCGCTCGACCCGCTGATGACGCTCGCGGTCGTCGGCCTCGGCGTGTGCTCGGTGCTCACGCTGCGGGTCGCCGCCCGCGACCCGGCGCTGCCCGGCACCCCGCATTACTACGTCGAGCGCCAGGCGATCTACCTGGGGGTCGGCTTCGCGCTGATGCTCGCGCTCTCGCGCCTCGACTACTCGCGCCTGCGCCGGCGCAAAAACGTGATCTACGGCGCGCTGCTGCTCAGCATCTTCGCGGTGCTCGGCCTCGGGCACTCGGCCAACGGCGCCGTGCGCGCGATCAACTTCCCGCTGTTCTCCTTCCAGGCCTCCGAGCTCGGCAAGGTGCTCTTGATCCTCGCGCTCTCGGCGTTCATCGTCGAGCGCTCGCGGCGGCTGCGCGAGCGCGACACGACCGTGCGCGTGCTGATCGCCGCGCTGATCCCGACGATGTTCGTGATCGCCCAGCCCGACCTCGGCTCCGGCCTGGTGTACATGACGATCGTCTGCATGATGCTGTTCGTCGCCGGCACCCCCTGGCGGCACCTGGCGGCGCTCGCGGCGCTCGTGTGCGTGTCGATCGCGCTCGTGCTCGTAGCCGCCCCCGCGGCCGGCGTGCACGTGCTCAAGCACTACCAGGTCGAGCGCCTGACGGCCTTCCTGCACCCGTCCTCGAACACGCTCAAGGAAGCCGAAACCAAGGAAGGCGAACCCGACCCCTCCTACCAGCTGGAGCAGTCGAAGATCGCGATCGGCTCCGGCGGCAAGAGCGGCTCGAAGGAAAGCCGCGAGGTCGCGCGCGGCTTCGTGCCCGCGAGCGACACCGACTTCATCTTCGCGGCGCTCGGCGAACGCTACGGCTTCGTCGGCGCAGGCGTGGTGCTGCTGCTGTATGCGCTGCTGATATCGCGCACGCTGCGCGTGCTCGTGATGGCCAAGGACCTGTTCGGCTCGCTGATCGCCGCCGGCGTAGCGGCTATGCTCATGTTTCAGGTCTTCGTCAACGTAGGAATGACAATTGGGATCTTGCCCATCACCGGAGTCACGCTTCCGCTCATGAGCTACGGCGGCTCGTCGGTGATCGCAACCCTGCTCGGCGTCGGCCTGCTGCAGTCGATCTACGTCCAGGCGCGCGCCTCCGCCGCACTGAAGGGCCGCATCCTGCGTTAGCCGACCTGAATGTCCACCGAGCGCCACTCACAACACCGCCCGCGCCGCCGGGCCGCCGGCACGTCCGGCGGCCCGCGTATGCCCTTCGGGGTGCGCCCGCGCTCCCGACGGGGGCGTGCCGGCGCCGGGAGCGCGCGAGGCTCACACCGGCGGGCGCCCAGCCCGTGCGCGGCCCCGCCGCTCCGGCGTGCCCGCGCCTGTCGCTCGGTCCCTTTCCACATCGAAAGACTGGATCAAATTGAAAAAGCAAGTACTTGTCAGCGTCGACCGCGCGGAGACGCGCGTGGCGCTTCTCGAGGCGGGCGGAACGCCCGCCGCCGCCTCACGCTCCTCCGCTGCGCGGAGGACCGCCAAACGTCCCGGGAAAGGCCCGCAGGCCGGATATCGCGTCGCTGAGCTCTACATAGAGCGCCGCGGCGGGCGCTCGATCGTGGGCAACATCTACAAGGGCAAGGTCGACAACGTCCTGCCCGGCCTGGAGGCCGCGTTCGTGGACATCGGCCTCGAGAAGAACGGCTTCCTGCACGTCGATGAGATCGTGCTCCCCGGCGTCGAGACGCCGCGGCGCGGGCGCGGCGGCGGGCGCAGGATCGCCGACCTGCTCAAGCCCGGCCAGGAGATCGTCGTGCAGGTCGTGAAGGACCCGCTGAAGACCAAGGGCGCGCGCCTGTCGATGGAGCTCACGATCGCCGGCCGCTACATGGTCTACGCCCCCACCGGCGAGGGCATCGGCGTCTCCCGGCGCCTGGAGGACAAGGAGCGCGAACGCCTGCGCCGCCAGACCGCCAACCTGAAGCTCGACGGCGGCGGCGTGATCGTGCGCACGGCCGCGCACGGCGCCAAGCGCGAGGACTTCGAACGCGAGCTCAAGTACCTGCACAAGCTGCACGAGGTGCTCGACAAACGCGTCCAGGAGACCACCGCCCCGGGCCTCGTCTTCCAGGAGGCCGACCTCTCGGTGCGCGTCGTGCGCGACATCTTCTCCGCGCACTTCGAGCGCGCGATCGTCGACGACGAGCAGCAGTACCACCGGCTGGTGTCGTTCTTCACGCGCACCGCGCCCGAGCTCGTCGAGCGCGTCGAGCTGTGGCAGGAGCGCGAGCCGCTGTTCGAGGCATACCACGTCGACAAGGCGATCGAAGGCGTGCTCTCGCGCCGCGTGGACCTGCCCAGCGGCGGCTACCTGATCATCGACTACGCCGAGGCGCTGACCGTGATCGACGTCAACTCCGGCTCGTTCATCGGCCGCGGCAAAGGCGCGGCGCTGGAGGACACGATCACCAAGACCAACCTCGAGGCCGCCGCCGAGGTCGTCAACCAGCTGCGCCTGCGCGACATCGGCGGGATCATCGTGATCGACTTCATCGACATGGCCCGCGCGCGCAACCGCGACGCGGTCATGAAGACGCTGCGCAAGACCCTCGACGAGGACCGTACGAAGACGTTCACGGCCGAGATCTCCAAGCTTGGGCTCGTGGAGATGACCCGCCAGAACGTGACCGAGGGCGTGCGCGAGATCATGAGCCGGCCCTGCCCGACGTGCGAGGGCGAGGGCGTGATCAAGAGCGAGGAAACGATCGCGATCGAGTTCGAGCGCCGGTTGCGCGACGTCGCCGTCGAGCACCCTCAGGCCGAGGCGTTCCTGGTGCAGATGAACCCGCGCGTGAGCACCCAGTTCACCGGGCACGGCTCGCGCGTGCTGCACGCGCTGGAGGCCCAGACGGGCAAGTCGTTCCTGTTCGAGGGCTCCGAGGGATTGACGCTCGATCACTTCGCGATCACGTTCGTCGGCACCCGCGAGGAGGTCGAGGAGCGCGCGCTGCCGTTTCGCCAGGGCGATGAGGTGCTGGTCGAGATCGTCGAGCCGCACATGTATGACGTCGACGACGCGGTCGCCAAAATCGACGGCTACATCATCTCGATCGCCGGCGCCGCCCCGCACGTCGGCGAGAAGCGGATGGTGCGGATCGACCAGGTCGGGCGGACCGCCGCCAGCGCGCTGCTGCTGGACGAGTCCGGCGAGGTCATCGTGCCCGCGCCGCGCACTCAGGCCCCGGCGCCGGCCAAGCGCCGGCCCCGAAGGCGGCCCGCTGCGCCCGCCAAGCCCGAGCCCGAGGCCGAGGCTGAGCGCAAGACCGAGCAGCCTGCGTCCGCGGCCGTGTCGAGCGCGGACGAGCAGGCGGCGCAAAACAACGGCGCCATACCCGCGGACGCGGCCATAGCCGCCGGGGAGGCCGATGCGGGCGAGGATGGCCTACAATCCAAGCCTCGGCGTCGTGGCCGCAGAGGCGGGCGACGCCGTTCGGCTGCCAAGGCCAAGGCAACGGCGGCCGAGACCGGCACTGAGTCATAGGCTGCTGCTGGGGCCGGCAGCAAACGGACAAACACAACGGCGGAACAGGAAACGGCAGAACAGTCATGTATGCGATCGTAAAGACAGGCGGCAAGCAGTACCGCGTGCAGCGCGGCCAGCATCTGCTGGTCGAGCGACTCCCGGTCGCCGAGGGCGAGAGCGTTGCGCTCCAGCCGATCCTGTATCGCTCCGAGGAGGCCGTGTTCGATAAGGCGGGCCTTGAGCGCGTGACCGTCACCGCCCGTGTGCTCGCCCACGAGCGCGGCGAGAAGCTGCGCGTATTCAAGTTCAAGCCCAAGCGTGGCTACAAGCGGCGCACCGGCCATCGCCAGGAGCTGACCCGGATCGAGGTCACCGAGCTGGGGCTGAGCGCTCCCGCGGCGGCGAAAAAAGCGGCCCAGCCCAAAGACGGAGCGCCCGTCAAGACGGACGCCGCGAAAGCGAGCAAACCGGCCAAAGCGAGCGCTAAGCCTGCCGCGGCCAAGAGACCGCCGGCCAAACCGAAAACGAGCAGCGCGAGCAAAGAGGAGGCCGCAGATGGCGCATAAGAAGGGACTCGGGTCGAGCCGCAACGGGCGCGACTCCAACGCCCAGCGCCTCGGCGTAAAGACGTTCGCCGGCCAGACGGTCACCGGCGGTGAGATCATCGTGCGCCAGCGCGGCACGCGGTTCAAGCCGGGCGCGGGCGTGGGTATCGGCAAGGACGACACGCTCTACGCGCGCGCCGCCGGCACCGTGCAGTTCACCACCGGCCGGCGCGGGCGGGTCGTGAACGTGCTGCCGGGCGCAGACGGCCAGGGCGCGTAGACCGCGGCGCCGCCCGGCTGTGGCGTGGGGCGTGACGGCCGGCCCGCCGGGGCTGTCACGATTGCTCGACGATGCTGCACGACCGCGCGAAGATCCATGTCAGGGCCGGCGCCGGCGGCGACGGGTGCATGAGCTTTCGCCGCGAAGCGAAGGTCCCGCGCGGTGGGCCCGATGGCGGCGACGGCGGGCGCGGCGGTGAGGTGGTGCTCGTATGCGACTCCTCGCTGCGCGACCTGCACTCCTTCAGGCGCCGGGTCCAGTACCACGCCGGGCGCGGCGGTCACGGCGAAGGCGCGCTCAAGCACGGCGCAGACGGACAGACGCTCGTGATCAGGGTGCCGCCCGGAACCGAAGCCCTGGGTATCGGCGGCGAGGAGACCGGCGGCGGCGCTGGCGCTGGCGGGAGCGCCGAGGGGAGCACGGGCGCCGAGGATCTGCAGGGTCGCCGCTGGGAGCTGTTGGCCCACGGTCAGCGCGCCACGATCGCTCGCGGTGGGATTGGGGGGCGCGGAAACAAGCGGTTTGCCACCTCCACCCGCCAGGCGCCGCGGTTTGCCGAGCGCGGACTGCCCGGCGAGGAGGGCTGGATCGAGCTGCAACTGCGGCTGCTGGCCGACGTCGGCCTCGTCGGGATGCCGAACGCCGGCAAGTCCTCGCTGCTCTCGCGCATGACGCGCGCGGCGCCGAAGATCGCCGACTATCCGTTCACGACGCTCTCACCTGTGCTGGGCGTACTCGAAGACGAGCTCGAGCGCCGTCAGCTCGTGGTTGCCGACATACCCGGGCTGATCGCGGGCGCCAGCGAGGGGGCCGGTCTCGGGCACGAGTTTCTCGCGCATGTCGAGCGCACACGGTTGCTCGTGCACATCCTCGACGTCGCGCCCGAGCTATCCGGCGAGGCGGACGCCGATGCGGTGGCCAATCACGCCGCGATCGAGCACGAGCTGGTCGCCTACGACGAGCGTCTGGCGCGGCTGCCGCGCGTGCTGGCGCTGTCGAAGGTCGATCTCGTCCCACCCGAGCGCGCCCGGGAGGCGGTCGCCGAGTGGCAACGCCGGCTCGGGCCCGATGTACCGGTGATCGCGACCTCCAGTGCAACCCGTGCGGGGGTGCGCGAGCTGGGCGAGCTGCTGTTGCGGGTCGTGCCCGAGCTTACACACGCGCCGGGGCGTGCGGCGGTGGATGCGGGCGTAATGGCGGGCACGGTGGGTGCGGCAGGCGCGGCGGGCACTGGGGGTGCGGCGGGTGCGGTGGGCGCCGGAGGTACGGCAGGCGTGGGGGGCGAACACGAACACGAACACCACCTGGTCGAGCACATGGTCTTCCGCCCCGGTGCCCGCGACGGCGGACGCGGATATACGGTGCAGCGCCTCGGCGAGGGTTCGTTCGCGGTCGATGGGCGCGGGATCGAACGGCTGCTGGCGCGGTATGACATCGACAACGAGGACGCGCTCGCCTACCTGGAGGGTCGACTGCGCAAGATCGGCGTGCTCGACGCGCTGGCGCGGGAGGGGTTCGTCGCGGGCGATGAGGTTCAGATCGCGGGGGTGGCGTTCGAGCTGGACCCGGAGGCATCCGCTTGGTCTGATTGAATACAAAGGGATGCATCAGACGCGGAAAGAAATCGCCATTAAAATACAACCTATGGGTTATAATATGGGAATGTCTGAGTCGGCCACCCTGCTGAAAGACGCCCGCCGTCGAGCGGGCCTGACCCAGGCAGAGCTCGCCCGCCGGATGGGGGTGAGTCAGGCGGCTGTGGCCAAGCTCGAGCGGCCAGGCGCGAACCCAACCGTGAACACTCTCGACGACGCGCTGTGGGCGACCGGGCATCGTCTGATGCTGGACGCGCCGCCACGACGCCCTGGTGTGGATGAGAGCCTGATCCGTCAGCACTTGGAACTGTCGCCCGCCGAGCGGCTCCGTGGTATCGAAACCATGTTTGTCCAAGCGCGCATGCTGTCGCTGGCCGGTGCACGGAGTCGCGGTGAACGCGTCTGAGCTTTGGTCGGCCTACCCCGAGCTGCGGCTGTACGCTCTGTTGCAGAAGCTAACCGAGGGGAAGGTCGACTTCGTCGTTATTGGTGGCGTGGCGGTGATCATGCAGGCGAGCCCTCGATTCACCAAGGATCTCGACATCTGCTACGCACCCGAGCAGGAGAATCTAGATCGGCTTGGTGCGGTACTGGTCGAACTCGGGGCGAAGCTGCGCCATGCCGACGAGGATCTACCGTTCGTGCCGGATGGGCGTACGCTCCGGCGGACACAGATCTTGACTCTCACCACACCTGACGGAGGCATCGATCTGCTCGTCGACCCTGACGGCTCCCCGGGCTATGCTGAGCTTCGGCGGCGGGCGAGCGAGGCTGACATTGATGGGATTGAGGTGCGCGTGGCCTCGATCGACGACCTGATCGCAATGAAGCGGGCCGCCGGTCGCCCGCAGGACATCGTCGATATCGAATCACTGGAAATTGCCCGTCGGCGCACGCGTGCCAAATCAAAACAATAACGACCGTCTACGCTGCGTTCCACAATGAAACGCGTAGTGATCAAGCTCGGCTCGAGCGTCGTCGCCGACTCCGACGGCGAGCTGCGCGAGGATGCGCTCGCGCGTGTGTGCGACGCGGTGGCGCAGGCGCACGCAGCAGGCGACGAGGCGATCATCGTCACCAGCGGCGCGATCGCGCGGGGGATGCGCACGATGGGGCTGCCCCAGCGCCCGAGCGCGGTCGG